>PHDB01000057.1 GCA_002842495.1 Bacteroidetes bacterium HGW-Bacteroidetes-6 | reverse complement strand
TATCGTTGTATTTATCTGCATCAGCTTCATTGAAACAACCTGCATCGAGAACTGTGCATTTTATGCCATTTGTGTTTGCCTGCTTATCGACAGCTTCAATAAATAGTTGCTCATATTTTAATGTCGAAAGGAAACGATCTCCCGCTTTTCGCGAAGATGAAACTCTGAAATAAAGCGGATCAAGAACAAGAATCCGTTCCGGACTCGTAAAATCCGGATCTTTGAAAATCTCATGTTTTCGCATCCTTGAAGATGTGTATTTAGTATCACCTGACACCGGACTTGTCGCTTCGGATCGAACTCTGGTAAAAAATTTAAGAAAATCGTCCTGTTGTGCAAACTGGAGGAATGCCATCTGAAATAATTCTATGTTCTCAACTTTATTTTGGGTTTGTTTTATTTTATCGTATTTCGATAATTCCACGGCAGAATCAATAGGGATTTTTTCAACAGTAGTATCAGATTCTGGGATTACAAATGTGAAATATGTGTTTCTGTATTTTGCATTGGACAGCAAGAAAGAGAAAGCCTGCTCGGTCATTTCGAACACAATAGTATCGGTTGGCAATGACTGGTGAACTTTCCACAATTCGCGACATGCAACAATAGTAAGTTCGTTGTTACTAAGGCTTTTCATCATAAAAAACAAACGTTGACTTTCGCCTTTCAATTTGTTCGCCGATCTGATAGCTTTGCGTGTTTGTTTCTCATGAACAAGTTTCGCTAATCCATACCAAGCTTTGGCTTTCGATTTCTGCAGATACTCACTGCCGGGATATTTTTGCTCTAACACATTCACCAAATAAATAACATCAACATATTGCTGCTGAACCAGCAACAGGTTGCATAACTCAAAGCGAGCTATATCACGTAAATTCACAAAATCTTCTTTGGGCTGTATAAATTCAGCGCCTTTGTTTGGGTAAGACTTCAATAATCCTTGAATATTCTCACGACGTTTTTTAATATTGGGGTGAGTCATTTTGGAATCATCGAAATCCTCGATAGCTGTAATGACATCAACTGTATCTTTCCAGTATTTCTGCGGTAAAACGAACCACTCATCTTCAATATTTTCGTTGGCAAAACGAACCTCATCGATCGGAAAATCGCTGTACAACAAAACATCACTCATCGATTCAGCTTCGGAAAGTTTGTAACCACTATTGAGGTAATAGTCCAAAAATCCAAGTTCATCAGCCTCGAACTCCTGATCTTTCTGATATTGAAGCATGGCAAAAATGCGCTCATCTTTCGAATAGGAACGTAAATCGGACGAATTACGTTTTATTCTGTTTGCTTCAATAAAAGCATCGACGCCATGTTTTCTGACATAATGAACAATTTCGTGTGCAAGAGCAAAGCCCAATTGCGCTTCGTTTTCGAGTTGAGCAATCAGCCCGATATTGACAATTACGATTCCATTGGGCAGGCATGCAGCATTTACTTCAGGGTAACGGGCAACATAAAATCTGAACTTTTCACGCAATTCGGGAAAATCCTTAAGTAAAATATCGGCAACCCTGTTCACATAAGCAGTTAGTGGATCACCAAACATCAAATCGCCGGAACGCAACAAATAGCGAATATAAAAATCGGAAAACCGGATAAAATCGAGCTTACTCTTCTGCTCGGCATATGTATCGCTGTTTGTTGCAGGGGTTAAATCATCGTAGCCAATCAATGCAGCTTCGCTGATATATTCAATTGGAATATCACCAGAATTAGCAAGAGGCTGATAATGATTGAAATCCTGCGCAAAAGACGGCAGAAAAAGGATTAATAACAAAAAGATAAAAAATGTGACACGCATACTTGGCAATAATTTCAACAAAAATATAAAAATATATCCTCCATATTAATAATATTTAAATAATATTTCGAGCACCAAGCAACCATCCAGAAATAATCAAATTATTGAATTTTGTACTTTTGAGTCATCGATCATCTTCTTCTATGAAAACAATAGCATTATTTGTGATATTTTTCACCATCATCATTCAAGTTTCAGGACAAGGTTTGTTCGACACACTGGCGTTGGTTCCACACACAACCGTGAAAGATCAGCAAAGCAGTGGCACATGCTGGAGCTTTGCCACCACTTCGTTTATTGAAAGCGAATTGATTCGAACAAACCACATTTCACTTGATCTTTCAGAGATGTTTTTTGTGTATTATTCGCTTGTGGCAAAAGCCGAAATGCATGTAAGAATGCAAGGAAATAATTTTTTCACCCCTGGCGGACAAATGCACGATATAATGAATGTTGTACAACAACATGGCTTAATGCCCGAAGAGGCATATGGGGGTTATACTACAGAAGAGAACGGGCACAACCATGCACTACTTGATACGGCATTAGCGCATTACATGAATCAGATTTCCAGACTCAAATTTCCAGAATTACCTGCAAACAGAAATACAATTGTCGATTCCATTATTTCGTTGTATCTGGGAATACCTCCACAAAATTTCAACTTCCATGGCAAAAAATGGAACAGTAAAGAATTTTGTGACTCAGCTGGGTTTAATCCAGACGAATATATCACATTGACATCCTATAGCCACCATCCATATTACTCGTGGTTTGTGCTAGAAGACCGCTATAATTGGAGCAATGGACTGTATTACAATGTTCCGCCCGATGTTTTCGTGCAGTTGTGCGATTCAGCACTTTTGAAAGGATACAGTTTTGTGTGGGACGGCGATGTGAGCGAAGTTGGATTCAGACCAGAGACAGGAGTTGCCAGCCTATCATTAACACAGAAAGCAAACATTGAAACATTACGGCAAATAATGTTCAACAACCACGAAACAACCGTTGACCACGTGATGCATATTGTTGGAAAACTTCGCAAATACAACGGGGATGAGTATTATCTTGTGAAGAATTCATGGGGGCTGTATGGAAAATACAAGGGCTATATCCTCATGAGCTGCGATTATTTTTTACTAAAAACAGTTGCTGTGATGATGAATAAAAATGCAATACCTGACTATATTTTCAAACAATAAACCATTCAGCAGAACCGCATTTCCCATTAAAATTGCAACAATCAATGTCAGCAGACTTTTCCGGTTACTTGAAAAAGCTTGCAGTAGGAGACCATAAGCTTTTTACAATATCTCAATTGAATTGAAAATAGCTTGAATTATTTCGTTGGATTCGTGGTCGGGGCCCGCAAGCTGAATTGAAATCTTTCGCCCGTCTTTGATTGCCGTAAAAAGACTCTGATGAAAACCGGAAGCATCGAAAACGATTTTAAACCAATTGATTCCCTTGAATTCAACCCTTTCAACCTGTGTTCCATTATACTTTTCCGACATCAATGCAATAAGTGCTGCTTCGTCTTGCTCTGTCGTATTCAAACCATTCTTTTTAAGGCTTACCATAAAAGATCCCATTATATTGCAAACCTGAATAGCATTGTTCCCAAAATCGGCAAACTCCCAGCGCGTTGGAACCAATAAATTAAATGCACTATTCCCCCTAATTTTCCCCTCAATTACAGCCATATTTACTGTCTTAATGAAAATAATTATTCTGCCCTAACTAAAATTCACAGTAAAAATATAAAATAAAAATATCAAACTCAACATTTTAACACATTGAGTTGAAAAAACAGATGTAAATATTCCGAATAATAATAGCAGAAATGCATTTTAATTGACGACAATCAAAATGCAATAGCACAATTAACAATTATAACTCCGTGTACGAGATTTTAAACACACCATTCGTTAATGAAATAGTTGGCGGAAGTGTGCTTTCAAGAGTTGCAGTAAATGTTCCTTCGATTCTATTGTTAACAACATCGTGTTTTGTTACAACAATGGTTCCTGGGCGAGCAAAATAGGAAAAGCCACTCTCGGGATTCCAACTAATCGACTGTGTAGTTCCACTTCCGACTGTATAATTGCCAACAGCAATATCTCCATTCAAATCGACCATCAATGTGCCAGTACTATTATCGCCCATGATATTGAGTTCATTGGCATCAATGTCCAACAATCCGCCAGGTGTAGTTTCGGTAAACTGTACTCCATCAATTACTGCAGAAAACTCCGATGTGTTTGTTGGAATAATGTCGTCATCGTTATTGTCATCTTTTTTGCATCCAGCGAATACTATCGCTGAGGAAATTGCTAACATTGCAAGAACTCTGAAAGTCGTTTTCATCACAATAATGTATTGGTATTCGATACAAATTTAAAAATATATTTACAAATAAGAGTATCTTGACTAAAATATTTTTGGAAGTAAAAATGCCGATAAATATATGTTTTTCGTAAAAACACCCGAAACAGCTTTCTCAATAGGATGGCGCACTATTAATTTATCTCTTGATATGTGATTTTAAAAATGCCATTGGTAAGATTCATCACCGTTGCTCCTGTTGCCATCATTGTTCCTGTAAATGTCCCTTCAATCCGATTGTTTATTGTATCGTACTTTGTAATAATTATTGTACCTGGGTTGGCTACATACGAGAAGTTATATTGGTTATTGTACCAATAAAGATAATCTTCTGTTCCACTTTGCACTGTATATGTACCAACTACAATAGGACTCCCAAGCCGAATATTTAAATCGCCTGAAGTACTGGAACCACCGAGCAGCAACTCATCTTCATGTAAAGAAGCCAATGCCCATGCCGGAGTAAATAAAACTCCATCCATTTTTGCCGTTAATACTGTCGCTACATTTATATCTGAATCTTCTTCTTTCCTACAACTACTAAAAAGCATTACAACAGCCAATATGGCAATTAAAAATGCATAACAAGACTGTTTCATTGATTTTAAAATTAATACTGTAAAATTACCTAAATATCACAGCAAACCAAAAACAAAGAATCATCAAACAATGACATACAACTTTCTACTTCTCGTAAAAAATAGTACGAAGTAATGTTTGACCCACAACCTTGAGGGTGGTTTTGTCAATCTTATCGATATCGTCTTGTAAAGTGTGCCAGTAGGGATAAAAACCAGTGTCTGAATTTTTGTCCTGATGAATTATATCGATGGTGGGGATATTGGCATATTTGTTCACATAATAATGGTCGTCCATAATTGGATTGGCTTCTTCGTTGATAAAATAGTTGCCGTAGCCAAGTGCTTGTGCATGATCCCAAACTTTACGCATAATTCCGGGAGCAAAACGCATCGAAAAACCCTCCTGATAAAAAGTTGCATTTGCAGCGCCTGTCATATCGAGCAAAATTCCATAGCGGGCATTGTAGCCTGTTTTATGCGGATTTTTGCTCCAATACTGCGACCCCAGCCCCCAGGTATCTTCTTTTTCCTGCCCCTGATTGTCTTTGGGCTCTCCAAAATCTTCCGCATCCCAGAAAAAAATATCGACACCAATAGAGGGCGCATGCTGTCCCAGAACACGGGCAATTTCAAGCAGAATTCCAACTCCCGAAGCTCCATCGTTGGCACCCGGAATGGGTTTGCGATGATTGGCAGGATCGGGATCCCAATCAGCATACGGACGCGAATCCCAATGCGACGAAAGCATAATGCGCGCCTTCGCATCCGGATTGATACTGCCAATAATGTTGTAGCAGGGTAGAATAGTGTTGTTGTAAGCGCGAACCGAAGCTTCCTGAACAGTAACGTCGGCTCCATGACGCTTCAATTCCGAAACCAGCCAATCGCGACAGGCAAGTTGAGTTTTACTACCCGAAACACGCGATCCAAAAGCAACTTGTTTTGCCACGTATGCGTAGGCACTATCAGAGTTAAATTCGGGAACTGTTATATTTTGAACAACTGTGGTGTCTTTGCTACTGTTTTCTTTTTTATCGCTGCTTCCGCATGATGATAAGATGATGGCAGCAAGTGCAAAAATCAGAATGTTAGTTTTCATATTACAAAATATTGTAGAAACGCGATTAATCGCGTCTCTACAGGTAAATTAATTTGTTTTCGACCAGTCGGTTCCTTCTTTGGTATCTTTAAGCTCTATACCAGCCTTTTTAAGCTCGTCGCGAATAAAATCGGACATGGCAAAATTCTTCTCCTGACGCATTTTGAGACGTAATTCAATGATAAGTTTCATCAGATCGTTGCCGAGGCTGGAGTCCGAAGAATCAATCTGCACTTCGGGTTTTACCCCCAGAATTTCCTGAACAAAGTTCTTCTGAATTTTCTGAAGACCAAGTTTTTGCGATTCCGACATGGTTGTTTGCTTATCGGCAACCGCGTTGATAAATTTTACGGCGTCGAACAATCGTGCAATCACCATAGGTGTATTGAAATCGTCGTTCATAGCGTCGTAGCAGTCTTTTTCGAGATCGGCGACATTGAAATCCGATACTTCGGCCGGAACAATAGCATCGAGGCGGGCAAAAGCCTTCATCAGTCGCTCATATGCTTTTCCGGAAGCCTGCAATGCCTGATTAGAAAAATCGACGGTGCCGCGATAGTGTGCCTGAAGTATAAAAAAGCGAATCGTCATAGGCGAATAAGCTTGCTCAAGCAATTTGTGACTACCATTTATAAACTCTTCGAGGGTAATAAAATTGCCCAGCGACTTGCCCATTTTTTGACCGTTGATGGTAATCATATTATTGTGAAGCCAATATTTCACAGGTGGTTTACCGTTGGCTGCAACTGACTGTGCAATTTCGGATTCGTGGTGTGGAAAAAGTAAATCCATCCCTCCTCCGTGGATATCGAATGTTTCGCCCAAATATTTGGCCCCCATGGCTGAACATTCAAGATGCCAACCAGGAAATCCATCACCCCATGGCGATTTCCAGCGCATAATATGCGAAGGAGTGGCATTTTTCCAGATAGCAAAATCAAACGAGTTTCGTTTATCGGATTGTCCATCAAGTTCACGTGTATTGGAATACATTTCTTCGATATTACGACCCGAAAGAATACCGTACTGATTGGTTTTGTTGTATTTTTCAACATCAAAATAAACCGATCCTTCCGATTCGTAGGCCATTCCTTTTTCGAGAAGAGTCTGCACAAGTTCTATCTGCTCCGGAATATGGCCCGAGGCATGCGGCTCGATTGACGGATTAAGCACATTGAGCATGTCCATGTATTTATGGTAGCGATTCGTGTAATATTGCGCAACCTCCATAGGTTCGAGCTGCTCGAGCAATGCTTTCTTTGCAATTTTGTCTTCACCTTCGTCGGCATCGTTCTCCAGATGACCAACGTCAGTGATATTACGAATATAGCGCACTTTATAGCCCAAATGCTGCAAATAGCGAAACACAATATCGAATGTGATTGCAGGTCGGGCATGACCCAAATGCGGATCGCCATAAACAGTAGGGCCGCAAACATACATTCCCGCAAAGGGCGGATTAATAGGAATAAAATCTTCCTTTTTACGCGAGAGCGAATTAAATACTTTCAGAGGATGTTCCATTATTCAAATTCTGAATACAAAGGTAGAATATTGTTTTGAAACGTGGAAAAGGTTGAGATTGGGGTTTTCGGATAAATACGTAAATTTGAACATTGAAAAACGTGTATGCACAAACGTATAAAAATATTTCCCCTTCTGTTGATACCGCTTACACTTATACTGTCGTGTCGTAAGCATTATGATCCATTTCACGGAAAGCCAAAATGGATCCGGGAATACTTCGAAAAACTTCAATCGGGCAATTACCCCGATATTTACGCAATATCGTGGTGGAACGAAGATTTTGACCGAACATATCTGACAATCAACTCATCGAAACGATCGTTGAAATCGTACAGAGAAGGGGTCTCGGATGAGCGGTATATTTCGGAAAGTTATTTTCTGAATCACAAATTGCAGCCTGTAGCCGGCAAAGTTTACCACGGAGCCTTCCCTGGTTTTGGAGGTACCGAAGATGAGGTTAGCCAAAACAGTATTGAGAACTTCGAAGTACTCTCTCAAAAACGTATTGCCTGGTCTTATTTTTCGAACAATTGGTACGACAGTCTGATTTTTCCAAAAAATTCGGTTGATATCATCGGACAATATGGTTGTACGCCTTTTATCAGAATTATGTTCCGAAGCGATTTCGAAACAGTTCCGGATCCATATCTCAAGCTTCAGAATATTATTGATGGGATGTATGACTTACAACTTAAAGAATGGGCAAATTGTGCGCGAGATTGTGGTTACGACCTTCTGGCAGAATTCGGCACCGAGGTGAATGGCAACTGGTTTTCGTGGAATGGTCAGTTCAATGGAGGGGGAACGACAAATGGCTATGGCGATCCCACCTATCCGGATGGTCCCGAGCGTTTCAGAGATGCATACAGACACATTATTGATATTTGCAATCAGTGCAATGCGGTCAACATAACATGGTTTTTCCACTTCGATGTTTCCGGAGAACCGGAGGAAGATTGGAACGATGCAGTGTATTACTATCCAGGCGACAGCTATATCGATTGGATTGGAGTTAGTACATATGGACCACAGCAAAGAGGCGATGACTATATTTCACCCAATGAGTTGCTGCAAAATGCATACTTGAAAATGCAGCAAATTTCAGTCTCAAAGCCATATGCGATACTGGAGTTTGGAATAACCGAGTTGTAATCAAAATATTCTATCTTTGCACTGCAAAACGGCTCCGTAGTTCAATGGATAGAATGGCAGATTCCGGTTCTGTTGGTTGTGGGTTCGAGTCCCGCCGGAGTCACAGAAAAGCAAAAGCAGCATTTTACAAAGGTGCTGCTTTTTTGTTGAGGAGTAAATTTGAAGTTGCACAAGCCATTCCTATGCCGAAAAACTGGCTTCATTTAATCCCGTCAGTGTTTTTTAAATCCGCAACAAACACACAAAAATACGGAACGATTTTTGGAGCAAAGGGCCCTTCTGTAAATTAAAACACTGCGCTATGATTACCCGTTTTACCGCCCGGTTTTTATCGCTTATTGGTATGTTTCTTGGCTTCACATCGGAAGTGCTGGCGCAATATGGCGCACCGGTTTACTTCTTCACAGTGAAAGGAAATGTTAAAGACATTGAATGTCGGAATCCGGTAAAAAACGCAAAAGTAAAGCTCGTCAATCGCCAGACGAATACAGAATACGAGGCCCGAACCGATAGTTTAGGAAATTTCACATTTATCGAAGAATCGGATTTTTACAGCCCCGAGTTCTTATTGAAAATTGAAGATGCGGATGGCAAAGCCAACGGCCAATTTAAAACTTTTGAATCAAAAGCTCCATTAACGTCACAAAGAGGTTATCGCTTCAACGAAGCCAACGACACCATACCACCCGATATTTACCTGGTAGAGTTTGTTTCGGGATCGAATTGCGGCAATACAATCGACACTCTCAAAGAGGAACCACAAAAAGAACCCGATCCTACAAATATAATTGAAGAGCAAGACTCAACGGCAATACTCAAAGAAAATCCGGGAATTACTCCCGATGCCGAAGAACCCTTTACCTCGGTGAACTTGTACCCAAATCCAAATTCCGGAAAATTTGCCGTTGAGTTTGTTGCTACAGGAAGCGGAAACACCATCATAAGCATTTTCGATGCAAACGGCTCGTTGCTTCACTACAGCGAAATGAATATAGAGGCGGGCGCTAATCACATCGATCTCAACATGGCCATGCCGGCTCCCGGCAATTATTTTTGCACCCTTCAAAACAGCCTGGGACGAATATCGAAGCCTTTTGTGGTTGAATAGAAAATCTGAAATTACTATTGATTGATGAAAAATTTCCACGGACAATATTTCGTCTGCAGATTTTTTATTGATTGAACTGTTTTTCCATCCACGAATTAAAAAGTCTCGGCAAATCTTGTTTTGCATGAATCGAATCAACAATTTGCTTTGCGGGAAGGTCTTTGGAATATTATAGTTCTTTCCCAAAATGCGTAGGGTATAAGCTTTTACATCGGGAAACCGTTCAAATATCCTTAATGATATTACTTTCCCTCCATTGTTTCGTACCGCAATTTTTCTCGACGACACCTGGTATGCCCCTAATCGACGGGCGGAGATAGTGCTTTTTAATTAACAAACTTCTTACAAAATAGCTCTCAGCCGCTTATAGCCTTCGCGGCTGGCGCGAAGTTTTGCACCGTTTTTCAGTAACACAAGATGTGTATCTTTTTCGTAAAGTTCCACCTTATCGATGCAATTGATATTCACAATATAGCTTCGGTGAATGCGAATAAACATGTCGGCTGGCAGCATTTTTTCGAAATACTGCATGGTTTTCTCTTTCAGAAAATCGCCTTTTTCCGAACAACCCCTCACATAGTCGTCTTCGGACTCGATATGCGAAATTTCGGCTACCTGAACTACATGCAGTTTACTCCCCTGCCTCGCAACAACACGCGTTAGTTTTTCGTCACCCGATTCTTTGACCGATTCGACACTTTCGAGCACCTTTATCCTTTCCAAATCTTTGTTTCCGATGGACTGAGCAACTTTGAGAATGGCTTCGTTGAACCGCTCGCGCGAGAAAGGCTTCATCAGATAATCGACAGCGCTTTTCTCGAATGCCTGAACAGCATAATGGTCATAGGCTGTACAAAAAATCACTGCCGGACGGTATTCCAGCACCTCGAGTAGTTCGAAGCCATCAATTTTGGGCATTTGAATATCGAGAAAGATCAGATCGGGTTTAATTTCCTGAATCATTTTAATGGCTTCGAAACCATTCTGACATTCACCTACAATTTCTATATCGCTACGCTCGCTGGCATAAGCAGCAACTATATCGCGTGCAGGCTTTTCGTCGTCGATGATAATGGCTTTCAGTTTCATTTTCGGGGGAATTTAAGCACGACCCTAAACACATTGTTTTCTTCGCTGATGCGAATCAAAGAGTCGTTGTTGTACATCAGTTTCATTCGTTCCGAAATATTGCGCAAACCAGTTCCTGTACCCGACCGCATGCGTCCTTCGGGGTCAAAAGTGTTTTCAACACTCACAATCAGATAATTCGGATCACAGCTACAAACCACAAGAATGGTTCCCGATTTTTCGGTTGAATAAATACCATGCTTCACTGCATTTTCAATAACCGGTTGCATAATCAGAAATGGCATTTCGAGCTGCAAACATTCTTTGGGCGCTTCAATTTCAACATGCAGACGGTCGCCAAAACGAACCAGTTCAATATCGGTATAAAGACGAATATGCTGTATTTCCATCGCCAAAGTAGAAGACTGAATCTCGGTTCGTCGCAACGAATAGCGAAGCAAATCGCTCAATTTAATAATCATTTCTTGCGCCTGCATCGGGTTGCTGATGGTGAGCGAACTGATTGAATTGAGACTATTGAACAAAAAATGCGGATTGATTTGCCAGCGAAGAGCTGTGAGTTCGCTTTCGCGCAACATGGTTCCCAGCTTGAGGCTTTGTTCCGTTTTTTCGCGCAAAGCCAACAAATTGAGATAAAAGCGAAAAAAAATAAGCATCAGAAGCAAGAGCATGGCTGCCAAAATCACTCGTGGAATACGGGCAATCAGAAAAAACGCGCGATACGTGGCATCGGATTCCGAAAAGTAAAGCAGCAACGAATCGTTAACAACAAAAAACAACGACAAAGCAACCAGATACGAAAACACAAGTTGAAAAACCGAACGCAGCTTCGAACTCACATGTCTGTCCTCGTAGTGCAACATCAGCAAAAAGCCAACTCCGATAACAAATAATAATCCATTGCTCACAAGACTATCGACCACCGACCAGGTGAAAGGAATATTATAAACGACTATCAGCAAAAGTGCATGGAATACCGAAATCAGTATCCATGCAAAAATGTAGGTAAGGGAAATCCGACTACTGATTTTCATCGTTTATCAGATAATGCTGGTTATTTCGCCACCGCCAAACACGGCACTACCTTTTATTACAAGTGTACGCGATGTATCAATTGCACCCTGAGGCATACGTTTGTCGGCAACGCCCCCTAAAACATTGGCCATTTCTACTTTTACATTCCAGTGTGCAGGAACAATGAGTTTGAAGCCACCAAAAACAGCCGAAATTTCCAGAATATTATCGCCTTCCGCCAATTCGCAATCGGACAGAATGATTTTCGAGCCGCCAAAAACAGCTGTGATTTTACCCCCCTGAAACTGTTGCGAATACACCCTGAATTCGCTGCCACCAAACACATTTACTTCGTCCAGCAAATCGTTCGAACGTGGTTCGTTGTCTTTGAATTTGCGATAGCGAAAAACATGACCAGCTTTGAAAACGATGAACAAGCCAACAACAATAAACAATCCGGGCCAGAATATCTGACGAAATTCGAGTGGAATATTGTAGAAATTGCTTGCAAGATAAAAACCACCAACTGCCATGAGAATAATACCAAACAAACGACCATGACCAAAAAGATTCATAAAACCAATTCCAAGCAATAACATTGGCCACGAGAAAACGACCTCTGCTGTTTGTTCGTCGAGAATCTGCATATTGCGAAGCATCCACAGAACGCCGGTTGTAATAACAAGAAGACCAAAAACTACTCTTTTCATTTTATTGCTGCGATTGTGCATACAGTGAGTTTCCATAATTGTGTGTTTTTAAAGTTTGATGAAGCAAATGTAGAGCCGCCACGCCAAGCCCGAAACACACAATCGGTAAACAACGGTTTTTCTCCGGTAAAGATACGAATGATTTTTTTGATTGATTCCGTTGAAAAATATTTGATATCAATATGTGTAATAGGTCATCAATTCTGTTTTATCAATCTGATAAAAGACCATTCCTTCTGCCGACATTTATCCATAATTCACTGAACACAGTTCAATCATTGCCGAAATAATACACCTAAATTAAAACAGTGTAACTACTTAATAACGAATAATTTTTTACCTTTACATACTGAGATTAGTCAAAACCTCATGCAACCCGAAGCAAGATTCTGATGTCTGATACACAGGAAACAAAAAACGAACGAATGCTCAGCGAGGCACAATTAGTTAAAAATTGCCTTGCGGGAAAAGCTGATTCTCAGGAATTGCTTTACCGGCGCTTTGCTTCGCGTATGTTCGGAGTTTGTTTGCGCTACGCAAAAAATAAAATGGAGGCCGAAGACATCATGCAGGAAGGGTTCATCAAAGTATATCAGAATCTGAAGCATTTCCGCAACGAAGGCTCGCTCGAGGGCTGGGTGAGGCGGATTATGGTGAATACGTCCATCAACTATTACAAGTCGAATCTGAAATATCTGCAAACGCTCGATATCGATGATTGCACCAACCACGAAAGTGTTTCGGTTGCAGCAACCGACAATATCAGCCTTAAAACTTTACTCAATCTTATTCAGAAACTTCCCGAAGGCTATCGAATGGTATTCAACATGTATGTTATTGAAGGATACAGTCATCGCGAAATTGCTGAAACTCTCGGAGTGAGCGAAAACACCTCGAAATCGCAACTCTCTCGTGCACGCAAAGTGCTGCAGGAAAAATTAAAAACCATTAATGCTGTATGTTATGAGCAGACTGCATGACAATGACTTAGACAAGCTTTTCGCTGATAAGCTCGACGATTTCAGGGTAGAACCACCTGAACGGGTTTGGCGCAAAGTAGCCATTGGCATCACTGTACTGGCTCCTTTTTCGGCTACAGCCCTTTCCAATCTTATCAGGCCAATTTTGTGGTCGCTCACATCTATTTCAGCTGTTTTTCTGCTAACCGTATCAAACACCAGTTCCGACACACCTTCTCAAACAAACCATAACAAAATTATCGTTCAGGATGTTCCCGACATTCCTGCCGATTACATCAATCAGATTCCACTGATTGCCATGAACAGCATTCCGGAAACACAGACAGAAACTACTCTTACACCGTTAAACAACAACTACAGTATTTTAGGCAGCGGGCAACTGACTCCGTACAACAATTCTGTTGACAACGTTCCCGTTGACAACAACTTAAAAAAGACAATTATTGAAGTTCCGGTTGTTGCTGAACAAAGCAAAGACATTTCGCCGGTTTTCCCCATTCCTGTTTTGCAAGCATCGTTGCTCAAAACACCACAAAACAGTTGGAATCCGACGCTTTATCCCAATCCAGCCCTTTCGGAGCAACACACTGTTGAACCAGCCTGGTTTGACTTCAGCTACGAAAGCGGCCACGATGCATTCGCTTTCAACGATCACATGAATCCAAACCTCAATTCAATGGCCTTTAATAACGGATTGAGTGTATCGTTTCACTTCTCCGATTTCTACCTCCGCACAGGCGTGAATCTGATGAATCTGAAACAGCAAAACTTATATGATTACACAGCAAACGAATATCAGCAAGCAGGTGAATACACCCTGGTTGATTCCATTTCGTTTATTCAAGGTACTGATACCAGCGGACAATCAATTCTGATTCCGCAATACTATACAAGCATGCATCCGTATTACGATTCGGTTCAGGCAAGTTACACAGCCGCATCGACCGATAAATACAGATTTCTCGAAATTCCGTTTGTTCTCGGGTTACAAAAAGACATCCGACGCATTACATTATACGTACAATCAGGCTTCACCTATTCTTTTCTCCTGAACAGCAAAGAATTAAGTTCTGCCGATTTTTCCTCATACACACACGTTTATCCGCTTAGCTGGCAGCCACAATCATCGGCCCGACAAAGCAATTTCTGGTCATTCACGCTTGCTGCCGGAGCATATTACAATACCAATACACATTTTGCATTTGGCCTCGAACCTACTTATCGCTACTACCTCGATCCGTTTTTCGAAAGTGAAAACGGAAATGGTAAAGCACCTGTAAGTTATGGCCTGCGCGCACGCATTCTTTACAAGTTTTAATTATGAAACAAGTATTATTCGTGATATTCGCCTTTCTTATTGTTACATCTCAAACGATGGGACAAAAAGGAGTCGGGTTATCCGGAAAAGTTGTTACCGATCCGGGATCATTTCCCATTGCAGGCAAAAAAGTCTTTATTGTTTTTGACGCATCAGCGGCTCCTTATGTTACCAATCTTAACCGGGAACTCGTGACACAACCCGACGGATCGTATTCCATCTACGAACCCAATATTCCCGACACAATCATCCCACTCAATGTAATGGTTTACACGTTCGATTGCGAATATCACCGTAAAGGATTTCTGGTTACATACAACGAAAACGATGTATTTGCAGGAGATGTGAATATCAGCATATGCAACAGCACAACACCACCGTTACAAAGTCCGATAATTGCATCGGCTACCGACAACAATTGTCCAACGTACACTTTGCTGCAAGCCAACGATAGTCTAAACAAAAAGTACCTGACCGAAAACTATCAATGGAAACTGAATGGTGCTGTTATCAGTACAGAATCAGAATTCCCGATACTATTGAATGAAGAAAATAACAACTTAATGCTTAGCCGGATTTTCACCGATTCGCTAACCGGATTTTTTTATGACAGTGTTTCTTTTACCAAAAATATCTCCTTCCCCGAAACCATGTTTCATATTTTTGGAGGTAATGTCATGTTCGATAATTATCCAACCGTTACCGGTACTGCCATTCTGCTGGCCAATGCAGGAAATAATTATTTCACGACCGACACAATGGATTACCAGCAGTACGGGTATTTTTACTTCAATCACATCCCTCAATGCCGCTATTCGGTAAAAGTGACCGAAAGCGATCCCGGATTATCGGAACCGATGATTCCAACATACTTGGGTAATGTTGCCCACTGGACTTCAGCTACTTTTCAGCAAATATCTGCTGACGTTTTTTCAGGCAACATCAACCTTATAGAAGGTGAAACTTTATCCGGAACGGGGCAGATTACGGGGCAAATTGCCATGACACCATCGGATGGATACGATGTGATTCTGTATTCTTCGGCTATGGAACCCATTAGTTTTGTTTCCGCCAACAATAATGGTGATTTTCAATTCGACGGTTTACCTTTCGGTAGTTACATATTATTTTCTGAAAAATTTGGGTTTTTATCATTACTTGGTTATGCAACTCTAAGCGCCGGCAATCCTTTTGCTAACATTATGCTTACCAGTACCACAGGTCTTGCCGACAACCAAAACGCAGAAATAACTATATTCCCCAACCCCACATCGGACTTTATAAATTTCGGGTTCAATCTCAACAATCTGGTAAAAGTGATTTCCACCAACGGCTCATTGGTGAAAGAAGAAATTCCGGCAAATGGTCAATTGTTTGTCGGCGACTTACCCGAGGGAATGTACTTCTTGCAAATCAACAACGAAGAGACTATATCAACAATCAAATTCATGATTGTTCGATAGATAGTTTTATTAAAAAAGAGAATAATGAAACATTGATTGGATAAAACCAAAAGGATTTATTCATCCATTACTTCGTAGTGACGAAACTGGGTAATAAGGTCATAATCGACTTTAATATGATAGATGGCCGGATCCCATTTGCTGATATCGACAGTTATCGGGTTTTTGGTAATTCCGTATTCATTAATCATAATCTCTTCATATGTTTTATAAATGAGCAGGTCGTATTTAACGGCTCTGGGATCATCAATTTTAATGGTAAGTGTTTTACCATCGGAAGTAATAATGATATCATCAACAACTTCCTGTGCAAAAGATCCCCCTGCTACAAAAAGAAATGCAATAAAAACGAGATTGCGTATCATAGTATTCAGTTTTTCTCAGGCAAAGATACAAATTTTCCAACATTTATTCCGTGAAACAAAAAAAAAGAATCCTTAACCTGAAAAAATATCGGTTAAGGATTCCGGAAAATATCTGAAAATTATTCGGCCAGAACCAGAATTTTATTTTTCTGCACTTCAACAATTCCTCCCCGAACATCAATAATCTCATCGGTTCCGGAAGCATTACGGATTCGAATACTACCGGCTGAAATGGTTGCAATCATAGGAGCATGATTGTTGAGTACCTGAAACGATCCTTCGGTTCCGGGAAACTGCGCCATCGATACTTCACCAGCGTAGAGTTGTTTTTCAGGACTAACAATTTCGAGTTGCATCGTAGAGTGGAATTAAGATTGTTCAAGCATTTTACGACCTTTTTCGATAGCTTCTTCAATAGTCCCAACCAGGTTGAATGCCGACTCGGGATATTGGTCAACTTCGCCGTCGAGAATCATTTTGAAGCCCTTAATAGTGTCTTCGATACTTACAAACACACCGGGGATTCCGGTAAACTGCGTTGCAACATAAAATGGCTGTGAAAGAAACCTCTGGACGCGGCGCGCACGGTGAACAACCAGCTTGTCTTCTTCCGAAAGCTCATCCATCCCAAGAATAGCAATAATATCCTGCAACTCTTTGAGACGTTGCAAAATATTTTTCACACGTTGAGCTGTATTGTAATGATCTTCTCCAACAATATCGGGTGAAAGAATACGCGAAGTTGAATCCAGTGGATCAACAGCCGGGTAAATTCCAAGCTCAGAAATCTTTCGGTTGAGCACGGTGGTTGCATCGAGGTGAGCAAAAGTTGTAGCAGGTGCCGGATCGGTAAGGTCATCGGCAGGCACATACACTGCCTGTACCGAAGTGATTGAACCGCGCTTGGTAGAAGTAATACGCTCCTGCATCGTTCCCATCTCGGTTGCCAGTGTTGGTTGATAGCCTACAGCCGAAGGCATACGCCCCAAAAGAGCCGAAACTTCAGAACCCGCCTGCGTAAAACGGAAAATATTGTCGATAAAAAACAAAATGTCGCGTCCGCCTGACTGTTCGTCACCATCACGGAAATACTCCGCAACAGTAAGTCCGCTTAATGCTACGCGGGCACGAGCTCCGGGAGGTTCGTTCATTTGACCAAAGACCATCGAAAGGAGACTCGTCTTAAGCTCTTCTACATTCACTTTCGATAAATCCCAACCGCCTTCCTCCATACTATGTTTGAAATCGTCGCCGTAGTTAACCAAACCTGCTTCTATCATTTCGCGAAGCAGGTCGTTTCCTTCACGAGTGCGCTCTCCCACCCCGGCAAATACTGAAAAACCGCTGTACTGCTTGGCTATATTGTTAATCAACTCCTGAATAATAACTGTTTTACCTACTCCGGCTCCACCGAATAAACCAATTTTTCCTCCTTTGGAGTATGGTTCAATGAGGTCGATAACCTTAATACCCGTAAAAAGCACTTCGGAGGCCGTTGACAAATTTTCAAACTTGGGCGGCTCACGGTGAATTTCGTAAGTTTTATCGCGATTAACCTGTGGCAAGCCATCAATGGGATCTCCAATTACATTGAACAAGCGACCATTAATTTGATCGCCAACCGGCATCGAAATTGGTTTTCCTGTATTCACTACTTTGATTCCCCTTGCAAGACCATCGGTTGAATCCATTGCAACTGAGCGAATCGTGTTTTCTCCAATATCTTGCTGACACTCCAACACTACTTTTTCGCCATTTTCGCGTTCTACAACAAGAGCGTCATAAATGTTCGGAAGATCTTCTTCGCGTTCAAAAACAACATCAATCACCGGTCCGATGATCTGGGCAATTTTTCCGGTACTGTTTGCAGCCATAGTAAATCGTTCTGTGAGGACAAATTTACACAATTTTTTATAGCGACAAAAAAATCATCCACGTAAACAACAATAAAATATACCAGAGTTTCTTACAATTTAGTTTTCACTCTCAATCAATGCCGAATAATTATTTTTTTAATTACAACAGTTTCATCGCTCGTGATTTTCAAAAGATATATTCCATCAGCAATGTCCGATAAATCGATTGTATTTTTTCTATCGCCATCCATAAATTCGGCAATCGTTGCATAGCAACAAACACCCAATTCATCAATCAAAGCAATAGAAAAATTGCCTTCAAGATCGGATAAAGACTCAATGTTCAAAACATTACATACAGGATTCGGGAAAACAAGCAAATCATCACTATTTTGCATCATTTCGGATAATGATGTTGAGAGAGAATTGCTGTACGAAACCAAATAACCTTTAATTCTGAAATAAGGTTCGGTATGCGAGCCACTATTGTAGCCGGTATTAAGCAAATTGGTATAAGTTTGCAGAACATAATCGAACGAAGCGGTTGAGCCGGCAGTGTACAAACCCGAAAGGTTGAAAAACCAAGGCTGAACATCCTGTCCCGGGCACCATCCCGCTCTGGAATAGGTATATGTTCCGCTTTGCGGAGAGCAGGTATTGGAACCACAGTTGCTGTTCCACAAATGTTGTGAAAACTCGGCACTTCCATCTACTTCGATACTGTGTGTCGCATCAAAAAATTCAGCTGCATTGTTTGTATTCCCTTGTCCATGTCCGGTTGTAGTAAGTCTGATCTTGGCAGCTTCGGTATTGGAAGGAATCATCATTAAGGTATCGGTCAAATCGTACGAAACAGAAGGGTCGCCATAAACCTGATTGTCTTTATCCCACAACTTCTGAACATTGATATACTTGTAGGCTGGAGTCCCTGGAACCAATTCCAGCGAGGCAAGTAAAAGCCATCCCGAAGCTCCCCAAACCTGAATATACGACTCGAAGTTTACTTTCCCTGTGAGATAATTCCTGAAATCTGTCACATCGAAAACCCATCCGCCACAGGCAACACCAAACGGAGTGATATAGCGTAGCAATTCAAATTTCTCGTTGTCTTTTATCATATTGACACATCCCAACTGATCCCAAGGATCGCATCCTCCTCCCGGACAATTCAGATCGACATGAATCAGAATCTGGCTGTATTCTGTCAACGAATCGGGCATATATAGTGTTGTATTCTGTGTTTGACCTGCTGAACCAAAATTATGCTGAACATTATCAAAAATATTGAACTGTAATGTTCGTGTAATAACCGATTCAACTGTATCATTCACAAGGTTCACGTCGGGAGCATACGATGTATACGCTTTTATGGTACATATTGATTGACCATTCATGTTTTCCGGTGCAGAAAAAGTATAGATAAGCGATTCGAAAGGCAAGATAGTTGAACTTACTGTTTCTGTAACCACCGCTCCACCATTCAATGAGTAATGAACATCAAATCCTGAAACAGGTGTTGTAGCAAAGTTTTTTATTTCAACACTTATTTTTTCGCTTCCTGTCATGGGACCACCCATAACGCTTGGACTGGCTATGCCAGTTACACCCACGTCGGCAGCAGAAACAACAAAACCATTTACCCAGTCGGTAAAAGGATCCATATTCAGCATTGTACCCGCATTGCTATTGCTTGTTGCATCTCCCACACTGGTTCCGGCTCCTTCATTCATATTGTAATACGCGACCAGACCCGTTTCGTTACCTGTAAGTTCATTGTCCATCTCGCTCTGGATTTCGGATTGACTACGCGCAGTATTCCATATTCTTACCTCATCGATAGTTCCTTCAAAATAGCGACCCGACCAAGTGGGATTTTCGCCGAGATACATGGTGGTTGTGGTTGCGGCACTGATAGTTCCTGAAGCAGTATTAGTTGCTTGCAGCTGGCCATTGATATATATTTTTATCACAGACCCATCGAATACGCCAGCAATATGATACCACGAATTAAGTCCCATAATTGCAGGAGAAGCAACACTAATCCAGATATTAGCTATAGCAACCGTAAACTCGGCTTTACCGTTTTCGCCTGCAGTAAGACAATACCCCCTGTCTGGACTGGTTGCCTGCTTACCAACAATCACTCCTCCGTAAACACTGCTTTTCCATACATCGGCATTAATCCATGCTTCGACAGTAAGAGCAGTCGTTGGATTAAGTGAAGCAGAGTTTGTTACCCCAATTTTGTCGTTGACCCCATCGAGATCAAGAGCAAAATTCTGTGAAGACAAACTTCCATGCATCAGCATGCAAAAAACAACAATTGAACACTTTGCAATTTTCTTCATAAACAAATAGCTTTTCAAATTAACGAATGATAATTCTTTGATTCTCGGTGTATTCCGAATTCATTATTCGTATCAAATAAACACCGTTGGGACAATTTCCGAGTTGAATAGCCTGCTGTCCTTCTCCAAAATTTGCATTAAAAACAGGCAGTCCCTCTATGTTAATAACGGAAACAAAAGAAGCAGAAGGCAAGTCGAGATAAAAATTGCCTGTTGCAGGATTGGGATATGCTGGTAAAACATGTTTTACTGCGGCATCTTCGATCGATGCTGGTCCTGCCAATACTTCCGAAGAATATCCAAGCGTGTAGTACTTATTTTCCAAAACCACACCATCAAAAAGGACAGTGTTTCCCATGACGGCACTGGCACTACAAACAGCCTCAAAAGATCCGGAGGTATCGTTTCGGGCCAGAAGAGTGTAAAGCGAGTCCTGCCCACCACTGGTTATGGCGGAACCACCTGCGGCTGCATCCTGAATATTAAAAATCACCTGTGAGACAAATGTCCCTTTTTGATTGACATACCAAACACGCGAAAGACGTTCAAAGTCGACAGGTGCACCAGCGGGTGCATCGTTGTTTGTTTTCCCCTGTAAATTGTTATGCCCAAACAATACATTGTTCCAATATTGTTTACTACTAATAGAAGTGATAAGCGAAAATCCATTAGTGGTAATTGCATAGGTATACTGAGTCGGATTTTTTCCATACCATGAAGCATTCAAGTCGTACTGTGTGCTCATGACAGAATCGCCAACCGGAGCATCGGAAACAGCCCATGAGAAACAAGTTGCCTCCGAGTTTTTAAGTATTCCATTCAATGCATTGGGCGCAAGGTCGTGAACAACCGAATCAATATCGTTACTGAAATTGTAGTATGCAACAAGACCTGCTTCATTCCCAGTCAGCGTACGAAACATATTTTCCTGAATCTGAGACTCGGTAAGTGCAACATTCCAAACACGAATTTCATCAAGCCCTCCGGTAAATTCAAACGACAATTGATCCCAAGGAGCAAGTCCAATGATAAATGGTTCACTGTTCGATGCAATAGGAGTCTGCGGAAAAACAGTAACTTCACCTACATTGACCCCGTTCAGGTAATTAACCATCTGCCCATTTGCATTGTAGGTTGTCACAAGATGAACCCATGCCGAATCAGCTGGAATAGGACCAGTTGATCCATGTGCAACCACCTGTAAATCAGGATTAAATATTTCGGAATAAATATTCAGATTTTCAAAACCCATCACATAGCCATTATTCAATGATGCGCTCATTTTACCCATTAATTTCCGATTCTCTCCAAAAATATAAGCCCTTACCCATACTTCAAGTGTGAGTTCCGAACCTGTATTGAAAGATGGATCGTTTCCACAATTGATGAAAATTCCCGGATAATTCAGGTTGCACCATTCAACATAGTCGACATAGAAACATTTGCCGGCCGAAGAAGATTGGGAATACCCAACCTTAATAACCCAAATAAACAATATTGCTGCAAATACCTTTTTCATATTTTCTTATTAACGATTAATGCTTAGTTGTTATCCCACCATATGGGAGTTAATTCGTTGTCAGGACCTTGTCGTCCGATGGCTTCGAAGTAATGCTCGCTATTGAGTGTCATTTCAAAGTTTGGATAAATCATTCGTTTTGGAATCAGGCCAGCATCGGCAGGAGACCCATCGTAGGCTTTCAGCTGAGGGAAACCTGTTCGACGGTATTCGGCATAGGCTTCGTAGCCATTTTCAAAAGCAAACAAAATCCATTTCTGCGTAATAATCTCTTCGAGCGACACTGGTGGAGCCGAAGAAATATAATTGTCTATTTCGGTTTGCGAAACATCCCAGGTGGTGTCGCCATCAACATGGTAAAAATTGATAGCGGCTTCAATACCATCTTCGTAGTATTGTTGGGCACTTCCGGGCCAAAGGCTCAGCAATGCAGCCTCCGACTTTAGAAAGCATACCTCGGGGTAACTAATAATAACGCCGGGTGTATTGTTTCGCAGAAACCACGAACCTATTGTTGAAATATCGCCCCAATTGCCATCCAGATTGTAATTGCTCCAGGCTGGATCGGTGGTAAGCATCAGATTTGGAATTCCATTGTAAGGCTCAATCCATGGAAGAACCGACATAGGGGCTTTGTCCAGAAAAATTGAAATCCTAGGATCGTTTGTATTGAGAAGCATATCGACAAAGAACTTCGACGGATTACTTTGAACAATGGACTGTCCTGTAAAAACAGCTTCGTACACCGGATTCTTTTTTTCGCTGTTGAACGGAAACAGCACCGACGCAGAATTTGAAGTCATACTTACTTTCCCCGATAAATCAAGAACCTGATCGGCATACACCGAAGGCAAACGAAAACGAATTCTTGTTGCCAAACGTAAGCGCAGCGAATTGGCGAAAATACGCCATGAATTTGCATCGCCTTTGCCAATAACATCATAAGCAGCACTGAAAAAAGGCTTTGAATCGGAAATACTTTCTTCGGCTTGCTCGAGTTCATTGATCATATCAAGATAAATGGATTCCTGAGCATCATAAACAGGAGAATAATTCAGGTTCGACATACCCTGTAGTGCTTCGGAATATGGGATTTCGCCCCAAAGGTCCGTTATACGATGAAAAAGCCATACACGCCAAATTCGTGCAGCAGCATTTTTATTTACCATTTCCTGATCGGTCGATGTAAGTTCAATAACTTCATTGATGTTTGCCAATGCATCGGCATATTGTTCCTGCCAAAATGCGTCCTTTCCGGTTGGCACAACATATTCTTTCCCAGGCTCCACCCCTCCTCGTGGAGCAAAGTACATCATCCAGGTCATAAGACCCCACTGTTTAAGGTTTACATCGGAATTGTAACTGCAAATACCCTGACGAACAGAATACAAAAACAAGTAATCAACATTTACAGTCACGGGTTCGTTAGGATTCACATTCATATCAGCAAATTCGTCGCTACACGATTCTGCCATCAATAAAGGAAGAAACAAACAAACAAACAATATGCGAATCAGTTTATTTTTCATCCCATTTAAAAGTTTATTTTCAGATTAATTCCAACGCTTCGCTGTCCCGGATACGAATAGAGCTCATACCCCTGTCCGCTTTCGCTGTTGTGATAGGCTTCCGGATCGATATTTGGAACCTGACTAAAAAGCAACCATACATTTCGGCTGTAGGCCGATAAATAAAACTTATCAATTTTAAGTGTCGAAAACCATTTGGCGGGCAACTCCCATGTAAAAATAACTTCGCGCAATTTCACATAACCTGCATCATAAACAAACGGCTCATGTATTTCGTTGGTCCAGTTCGAAAACTGGCTCCAATATTTTTCGGGATTTACATATACATTATTGGGCGTACCATCGGCAAAAACACCTTCGGCCAGATAGCCACCTGTAGCAACCCAATCGGCAGATGCTACTCCGGCATCTATACGGGCTTGCTCGGAAGCATACCACTCTTCGCGCCCCTCAAGCGTTTCTTCGAAATTACCAGCATAACCATATCCATACATGTTTGTGCCGGCAAATATCTGACCTCCAACCCGTGCATCAACAAGAAATGAAATTGAAAGTTTTTTCCAGTTAATCGTATTCGACCACGAAAGCTTGAATTTAGGGTTGATATTTCCCAATACTTGTGTCGATGCCGAGCGGATATACATTCCGTTTTCATCAACCAACTTGCGTCCCTCGGCATCTCGTGCAATTGCATAACCAACAATATCTCCGTAAGGATGACCGGGACGAGCTTCGATACTCAATCCCCAGTGCTCCATGAGTTGAAGATTATCGACACCTTCGGCGAGCTCGACAACCATTGATCGATTTCTGGCGTATGCAATTGACGATCGCCATGAAAAAAATTTCCGGTCAATCAATTTAACATTTAACATCATCTCAACGCCCTTATTTTCGATATTTCCGGCATTAATAAGAGCATAGCGCGAACCCGACGTCGGCGAAACA
>PHDB01000056.1 GCA_002842495.1 Bacteroidetes bacterium HGW-Bacteroidetes-6 | reverse complement strand
AACCGCATTCATGCGCCTGCAGAAAATTCTATCCACCATTTTTCAATATAAAAAAATGGAAAAAGAACTCAAATGGTACATGGAGCGAATGTGAGTGAGTGCTCACTGTCCAATCTTTCAGATCGACCATAGGTCGATCTGAAAGTATTGAAAACTGAAACAAGACCTGTTTTGCAACCTTAAAAAAATTGACAAAAAGCGCAGTCACATTTCGACAAGCTCAATGTGACTGTATTTTTTAATCGCATGAATAAGTGTGAGTTGTAAAATGTTATCATTAACAAACCACCCCCCAAAAAGTATTTTACAACCTAAAAAAAATGACAAACCCCAAATGTCACACTGAGTGAGCCTGCCCTGAGCGCAGACGAAGGGAAGTGCGGCATTTGTAACCAGTAGTATTTCAGCGCAATAAGCATTCATATCATTAGCAGACCACCAGCAAAACGCGCTTTGCAACCCAATTAATATATTGGTTGTCAGACACTACAAAGGCTTGCTATAAAAGTGTCTGACAACAAAAAAATTAAAACAAAAAAAAGAGGTGTTTTCAAACACCTCTTTCATAATATCTGAATCGATTGTATTAATTCTTCACAATCATTTTAGCTATAGTTCCTTTTGAATTGGAAATTTCAACAAAATAAGTTCCCGATTGAAGCATCGATACATCAATTGTTGTGAGAATTTCAGAAGAATTAAATGTGCTCGCATACAATAGCCTACCGGTTATATCGAGAATAGAGACCGTTGTAATGGAAGCATCTTGCACGATTGCGTTAACAACTAAATTGTTTGTTGCAGGATTTGGATAGACATCGAATACAGTTGCAACAGAAGATTCGTCAAGTCCATTGGGGCAATCAACAACGCTTACATTGACAGAAGAAGAATTTTGACATCCATTTCCGTCAGTTACTGTAACAGTGTATGGAAATACCCCAACACCAAGAATGGAACCGTCAAGCAAAACAGTTTGCGTAGTGTCGCCAGTCGACCATAAATAGTTAGTTAAACCACCTCCTGCATCGAGTGTTGTTGAAGAGTCAAGACAAAGTGTCAAAGCTGCACCCAAATCAACTATTGGCAATGCGTTATAAGAAACTGCTATTGTGTCGTAGCCAATAAATCCACAGTAAATAATTGTTGTGGCTAGTGTATATTCACCGCCGCTTACGACAGCAATTGAATTCGTTGTATCACCAGTATTCCACAAATAACTTGCAAAGGTGTTTTCTGCAGAAAGTGTAATAGTGTCGCCCGCACAATTTGTACCTGTAGCCACTATATTCGGCGAAGACAGCTGAATTGTATCTTCGATTCCAAATAGCACCAAAGGAATTTCGTACGTAGCAGAACCAACATGAAAGACGCCTGTAGCTCCGGGTAAACCAGGTGAGACGGACCCATTTGGTCCACCAAGACCTCCAATTACAGAAACCGTCCCAGTATTAATGAGAGTTTGGTCGGAGAACAACTTAATTCGTCCACCGGCACCTCCACCGCCATCGTCGTTTGCAGTGCTTGTACCAACCGATCCATTTCCGCCATCGGATGAAATTGCTCCTGTAAAGATAACTTCGAAACCCGCACCCAAGAATCCACCGCCAGAACCACCACCACCACCTTGGCCACCACCAGGTTGGAAAGCATCGGTGCCACTAACGTTTATAGCGCCGTTGATAGTTAGGTAATCTGCTGTAAATAGAATTCCAGCGCCTCCATTTCCACCGAAACACGATGCACTTGCACCTCCTCCAGAGCCCATATCGATGTCCATTCCAGTATCAGTTCCGTAAATGGGTCCTCCAGTGCCAGGGGTATCGCCAGTATCGAAGCCTCCAGTACCGCCAACTCCACCATAGCTTCCACCGCCAGAACCACTATTGGTCGATGTTCCTCCACCACCAAAACCATATCCAATCTCAGAAACAACACCTCCAGCATTTCCTGCTCCTTTGCCGAAAACGACTCCATCAATTCGAATTTCACGTGCGTTGATATCTAAAACACTTCCTGCTGTTACAAACAAGGTATCGCCCGAATCAATTTGAAGCCAGTCTACATTTGGTGAACCACTTAAAGTCACATTCGTTCCACCAGACACAACTGCATTTGGGAAAGTCGTCGAAAAACTCGATACATCGGTAGCCGAAGTATCGCCATATGCCATGTAGATTGTGGTTGCAGACGAAGCTGGTAGGCTGGGTATCATCACCCAGATTTCCGTTGTGTCGGTGTTCATGGCCATTTCTACCCAATGATTGAGCGCAGTTGACATGCATGAATCTTCAAAGAATCGAATATCGGAGCCGCTCGCATTCATTTTGTTTTGCGACACAAGTGCTTGCGTATTCACCGTTAAGTGAATTTGAAAGTCAGTTTGAGTTAATCCCGTTTGTTCCGTTATTTCGATAGGCATTATATATGTTGACTGAGCCGAAAGGTCAAATCCGATGCCTAATCCAATAAGAAGAACAAATAGAGAAAGTAGGGGTTTTTTCATATTGAGTTTAATTATATGCGGTAAAGGTAAAAAAATAAATCACCTTTTTTAACACAAAAGTGATATTTGTATGGATGAAAATAAATATTTCATCTTCTGGCAGTGAGCATTCGAGTTAATATTTTTCATCCCCAAATACGTGAATAATACAACTTATAATCAAAGTTGTACAACGCTTTCCGATCTTCAAAGAGTCACCTTTGCACTGTGAAAATTTATTCACAAACGAAATCAGATTAACATGAAAAAAATCATTCTCTTGAGTGCTTTATTTGTACTCACAACTACTTTTAGTAAGGCTCAGGATGCAGACACCGATATGCGCGATAAAATCTCGTTTGGTGCAAAAGGTGGAGTCAATTTATCGAATGTTTACGACTCGAAAGGCGAAGAATTCGATGCAGATGCAAAACTCGGACTGGCTGTGGGAGCGTTTGTTTCCATTCCCATCGGAACCTATTTGGGCATTCAACCCGAAATACTGTATTCGCAAAAGGGTTTTAAAGCAAGCGGAAGTATTTTGGGCAGCGATTACAGCTTTACCCGTACAACAAACTATCTCGACATTCCGATTCTGGTTACGCTCAAACCAAGCGAATTCTTTTCAATTGTTGCCGGACCGCAGTATTCGTATCTCCTTAGCAGAAAAGATGTTTTCACTGGTGGTGGAATCACCATCGATCAGGAACAGGAATTCGAAAACGATAATATTCGCAAAAACACATTCTGCTTCACAGGCGGTGTTGATGTGAACGTATCGCATGTGGTTGTAGGTGCACGTGTTGGCTGGGATTTGCTCACCAACAATGGCGACGGTACTTCTACTACCCCACGATACAAAAACGTTTGGTATCAGCTCACCGTTGGATTTAGATTCTAATACCAATTTGAAATCACTATTGTCCGATAAAATAAAAAGCCACAATATCTCGTCCGCAGATTTTAGGGATTACGCAGTAAAGCAAGTAATTTGTCTGCGTGAATTGTTGGCCCTGCTGGGGCAATTTAAGAATCCGCGCAATCTGTTTAATCTGCGGATGTATGCTTTCGAGGGAGGTCTGTTGAAATCCACCCCCCCAAGCGTGTTTATGCCTGAATCGACCGTTATAATTGAGGTTGAAAGGGACTAACTTTCTTTTTGTCGGACAATGATGATTTGAAATATATGATATCCAATCGCAATGACATATATTTCATCAATTGGTAAATGCCGACAGAATTATTTGGACTAAAATATAATTCTCGTCGGTATAAATCTGAGCTACAATTCTTTGTGATGCTCCTTAAAATGCGTCACAAAGATTTTTTCGACTGGTCGTAACTTAAAGACATCTCTAAAAACCTCACTTTGTATGCAATCAACAATTTCAATTAACGCCATATCTACCTGTATGCATATTGATTGTATCGATATTTCGACGCCGCTGCCAATGACAAACATTTGCAAGAAGCAGAAATACAGTCAGATAAAAAACACAGCCGCATTTCCCTTCGTCTGCGCTCAGGACAGGCTCAATGTGACTGTGTTTTTTGTCAATTTGTTCAGGTTGCAAAACGTGTTTTGTTGGTGGTCTCAATATGACAAAAATGGGTTTTTCGAGACGCCTATAACAAATTACAGACAATTATTCATTTTTCAAAAAACTCAAACCTATGGGAAATCTACTCTACGTCGTTGCAGTGATATTAATCATTGCCTGGGCCATTGGCTTTATCGGGTATAGCTTCGGAGGCATTATTCATGTTCTACTTGTGATTGCGCTTATTGCCATCATATTGCGGGTTATTCAAGGACGCAAACCTTTTGAATAGTATCCTGAAACTTGTTTCAACACCATTGCTATTTTTCATAAACCATTGCTAGCCTGAATTTATTCTGGCTAGCGTTTTTTTGAAATGTGTGAATAATGTAACAAATCCGAAGAATTGTATAATACCTTTTAACAGTAAATAACGCAACTTTGCATCTTAAAAGCAATAAGATCATTGCATGCTATAAATATCGATGCAATTTAAGCTATGTTATTGTAGAATTCAGAAAAAATCGGTTGAGAGAGGCCTTTAATAAATCAATAGAAGCCAAGGCAAGACTTTGAATGGCATTGCAGCCAAAACTACAATAAATACCTCGTTGACCAACGGCAGGAAAAGCTCTTGTCATTTTTCAGATTCTCTAATCTCAATACAGATGGAAATTAAACTTTTAGAGGAACTTAAAAAAATGGAAATTCATAGAACAACGAAAATCATCGAATATATTTCGAACTCCGTTGTAATGAAAACAATATTACGAAAACCTGCAGGCAATATCTGTGTTTTGTCGTTCGATTATGGCACAAGCTTGAATGAGAAGAGTAATCCGTTCGACAACTTTATTCAAGTGGTTGAAGGGAAAGCAGAAATTGTCATCAATGGCAATTCTAACGAATTGAAAACAGGAGAATCAATTGTAATACCTGCAAATAAGCCAAATAAAATTATTGCAAATGGCAGGTTCAAACTGATTGTGACTACAATAAAAAGCAAGTCCGATTCTCAGATTGAATTAGAGTTATGAGCAACAAGAAAGCTGAAAAGCTTCACTAAAATGCACATCAAACAACACAAAACAACCAAATGATTGAAGTAAAAAGAGAATGTATTCTTCTCGAAAAAACAAGGCTGGAATTCGAAAACGACGGTGTTTTAAATCCCGCAGTATATCAGGATGGCGATACCATTCATCTGTTTTACCGTGCAGTGAAGGAAGGAAATTTCTCCACCATCGGCTATTGCCAGTTAGACGGACCTACAACCATTCGCGAGCGAAGCAACAAACCTATACTGGTACCCGAATTCGATTACGAATCGCATGGAGTCGAAGATGCCAGAATAGTTAAAATTGATGATTTATACTATCTCACCTACACGGCATACGATGGTGTAAATGCTCAAGGGGCATTGGCTATATCGACCGATCTTGTTCATTTCGAAAAGCGGGGAATTATTGTTGCTCCGGTTTCGTATGTCGAGTTTGTATTCTTATTGGAATCGGCTCCTCGGGTAAAGAAAAAATATTACCGCAACCACCTTTTCTATTATCAGGCCGACAACATCAAAACAAAAATTCTGCTGTGGGACAAGAATGTGATATTTTTCCCACGCAGAATAAACAATAAACTTTACTTTCTACACCGTGTTAGGCCAGGCATTCAGCTTGTTTGCGTTGAAGAATTGAGTGAACTCACTCACGAATGGTGGCGAAAATATTACATGAGCCTTCCCGACCATATTGTCATGGATCCGAAGTATAAACACGAATCGCAGTATATCGGTGGTGGTTGCCCTCCCATCGAAACCGACGAAGGTTGGTTGCTCATTTATCACGGAGTAGAGCGAACAGATAAAGGCTTCGTTTATTCGGCTTGTGCAGCTTTGCTCGATCTCGAAGACCCGTCAATTGAATTGGCTCGTCTCCCCTATCCTTTGTTATCGCCCGAGCGCGATTGGGAACTGACCGGAACCATCAACAATGTTGTGTTTCCTACCGGAACTGCTTTGTTCGGCGACAAGCTCTTTATTTATTACGGAGCCGCCGACGAAAGAATTGCCTGCGCTTCGCTCAGCCTGAAATCGCTCATAGAAGAATTATTACTTAACTCAAAACACCATGAAAAATAGCAGCGATTATAATACTCCAATTTCGATTCCATTTCGCTCACTCACCGATGTAATACCGGCCGATAATAAAATTTCGATTCACACCATGCCTTTCACGCATCATTTCGAAAGCCTTCATCGGGCCGAAATTATGTTTATAACTTCATATCCTCCCCGCGAATGTGGAATTGCAACCTACTCGCAAGATTTGATTAATGCTATCGACACCAAGTTCGGAAAATCGATAAAAATTTCGGTTTGTGCACTCGAAACAACCGACGAAAAGCACGAGTACGATACCATTATACAAGAAATTTTCGACACTTCCGATCCTTCGAGCTACGTAGCAACTGCAAACCATATCAACCAAAACGAAAAAATAAAAGCAGTTGTAATTCAACACGAATTTGGGTTCTACACCCTCAATGGTGGTAGCAACTTTCTGAAATTCATTCAAAGCATCGAAGCACCCGTTGTAATTGTGTTTCATACGGTATTGCCCAATCCCGACGAGAGGCTCAGAAACATGATAAAAACCATGGCCAAAGCCTGCCATACCATCATTGTAATGACCAATACGTCGAAAAGCATTCTTGACAGCGACTATCAAATTGAGTCATCGAAAATTGAGGTGATTGCTCATGGCACCCACCTGGTGTATAACAACAACAAATCGTTTTTGAAAAAAAAATACGGATTGACAGGTAGGCGCATACTTTCCACATTCGGACTTCTAAGTTCGGGAAAGGGAATAGAAACCACGCTTGACGCACTTCCGGAAATAGTAAAGAAATATCCCGATATTCTGTTTCTCATTATTGGGAAAACCCATCCGGTGGTTGTAAAATCGGAAGGTGAAAAATACCGCGAAATGCTGAATCAGAAAATCGGCGAATTGCAACTCGAAAACAATGTTCAGTTTATTAACGAATATCTCGAACTGGAAATATTGCTCGAATATTTGCGCCTCACCGACATTTATTTATTCACATCGAAAGACCCAAACCAGGCTGTTAGTGGCACATTTTCGTATGCCATGAGTTGCGGTTGCCCCATTATTTCTACACCAATTCCTCAAGCACGCGAATTGCTCGATGCTGAAACCGGAATAATCTTCGGGTTTAATCAATCATCCGAATTGGCTGCAGGTATTCTACATCTACTGAAAGATGATAAACTCAGACAACGTATTAGTAGGAATACTTTGCAGAAAATAGCTCCCACAGCATGGGAAAATTCGGCTTTGGCTCATGTTAAAGTTTTCGCAAACGTGATGAAACAATCTTTGTCGCTACAGTACAGCAATCCCGAAATCAATCTCGACCACGTGCGACATATGACTACCAATTTTGGGATGGTTCAATTCGCCAACACCAATCAACCCGACATCGGTACAGGCTACACACTCGACGACAATGCCCGAGCACTCATTTCCATTTGCATGCACTTCGAACAAACCCGCGACAGTACCGATATCAAGCTCATGCATACTTACCTGAATTTCATAAGCTTCTGCCAGCAACCAAACGGAAAATATCTCAATTATGTTGACAGCAACATGCTGTTTACCGAGCAAAACGCAACCTCGAATCTCGAAGACTCGAATGGCAGAGCCAATTGGGCATTGGGATATTTAATCTCGAATTATCATATTCTACCCCACGAACTAACCGAGAAAGCCGAGAGCATTTTCACCCGCGCTATACAGCACGCAGCAGACATGTATTCTACACGTGCCATGGCATTCAACATTAAGGGTTTGTACTACTACAATCTAAAATACAATGCCATTTCTATAAAAGCCACAATGAGCATTCTCGCAGACAGGTTAGCTGCCATGTACAATCATGAATCAGACAAAGACTGGAAATGGTTCGAAAGTTATCTTACTTATGCCAACAGCATTATTCCAGAAGCAATGCTTATGGCATGGCAAAACATTAAAGACGACAGGTATAAACACATCGCTATCGAGTCGTTTGAATTTTTGCTCTCCAAAACGTTTAGCAAGAGCGGAATCAAAGCAATTTCGAACAAAAGCTGGCTGCAAAAGAATGGTGAAAGCGAAGAATATGGCGAACAGCCCATCGATGTTGCCTACACTATCATTGCATTGCAAACATTTTATAGTGTTTTCAACGATGAGACATTTTTGAATATTGCACGATCGTCGTTTCAATGGTTTTTAGGAAAGAACCACCTAAGTCAAATCATGTACAACCCTTGCACAGGTGGTTGCTACGACGGACTCGAAGAAACACAAATTAATTTGAATCAGGGAGCTGAATCGACACTTAGTTATCTCATATCGCGGCTCATAATCGAGAAACACCAAAATGCAAGTTTGCCACATCATTTATGTATGCGCAATACAGCAACTATTGCCAATAAATCAACTCAGGAATACAAAGCCAAAGCCATTCCATTGATTGGCATGTAGCATTAACTAAATGTGGGAATTGTATAACATTTTGCAGGAATTGTATAATTCCTAATGAATGCTGCAGACGTAAATTTGCAAGATTAAAAACGAAATCAACATGAAAAACTCAATACTTGTTTTTGCTGGATTACTGATGTTTACTTGGCTTTTTCTGCTCTATTTTACTGAAGGAACAGGCTACTATTTACTACCGATTGCAGCAACAGTTCTCATCGCCATCCGACTTGTATTCAACAAGTTGCTGTCGAAATTCTAACTCACTCACCATAAAACAAAAACATCATGAACTACTATTATTATTTGATTATACCAGCTGTACTATTGCTTCTGGCAGGAATCAGAGTCATCAGACCCACCCAACGCGGACTGATTGAACGTCTGGGGAAATACCACAATTTTGCATCTCCGGGCTTTCACTGGATTATTCCCATCATCGATCGCATGTTTTTGGTGAATGTAACCGAACAAATGATAGATGCTGAACCTCAGGAGATTATCACCAACGACAACTTAAATGCAAGTGTTGATGCGCAGGTCTATTTTCGCGTAAAAGCCGACGAAGAAAGCGTAAAAGGCTCGATATACAACGTAAACGAATACAAGTGGCAGATTGTGAATCTGGCTCGCACAACGTTGCGTAACATCATTGGGACTCTCACTCTGAAATCGGCCAACAGCGAACGTGGCAAAATAAACGCCGACCTTTACAAAACGCTTCATATCGAAACACAAAGCTGGGGAATTGAAATTGTGCGTACCGAGCTCAAAGAAATTGATCCTCCCAAAGATGTGCAGGAAACTATGAATAAAGTGGTGAAAGCCGAAAACGAAAAAATTGCTGCCATCGATTCGGCCACAGCAGCTGAAACCGTTGCCGATGGAGTTAAACGAGCCAAAATCAAAGAAGCCGAAGGCTACAAACAGTCTAAAATTCTACATGCCGAAGGCGAAGCCGAAGCTATTAAGTTGGTAAACGAAGCTGCCGACAAATATTTTATTGGCAATGCTCAGTTGCTTCGTAAACTCGAAGCACTTGAAACTTCGCTCGAACACAACGCAAAAATTGTTGTCCCTACGGGAAGCGATTTGGTGAACATTATTGGCGAAATGGCCGGTATTGTCCCAATTGACCGTAAACATGTGAAATAATATTTATTTCAATTTCATCTTCATTGCAGACGAATATGCTCCCAAAAGGACTGTTTTCTGCAATGATTCACATTCAATTACCCACGGATATCGCGAATTACACTGACCTTGACACCTCTGTAATTTCACCGATTGTGATTTGCATGCAAATCACAATCGGTGAAATTTGGTAACTTTACAAAGAAATTGTTTCGTGAAATCGGTGTAATCAGTGGACAAATGAAAGCCACAATCCATCATTATTTTCTATTTTCTCAAGCGGAGGGACTTTTTGTTTCGAATTGAACTTAAATTTATTACCAATTAATGTTATTTCAATAATTCTTACTTTTATACACTTGAATTAAAAACTCTTTATGCGTATTGGCCTCATTTCGGATATTCACGAAGACGCGGCAAACCTGGAATTGGCGCTAAGAAAACTCGAAAGCTTGTGCGACGAAGTTGTTTGTCTGGGCGATATTGTTGGATTCACCCCCGACTTTTATCCGTTCCGGCCCAATGCCAACCGATGCGTTGAGTTGATTCGCGAATCGTGCAAAATTGTTATTGCCGGCAACCACGATATTTTTGCAATCAAACGCATTCCGGAACATTGTGGCAATTTCATGTTTCCTGAAAACTGGTACAGCCTTTCTGCTTCTGAGAAAAAGGAAATTGCTGAAAAAAAAATATGGCTTTACGATAACGAAATTCCAGCTGAATTAAATGAAACCAATACAGCATTTCTTCGCGAAACTGCAGAATTCCGGATAATAAGCACCGAATTGGAGTCTATCTTCTTTTCGCACTTCATGTTTCCCGATATCACGGGCTCCGAAACGCTGAAGCCATGCACGCACAAGGCCATACAGGCTCATATTTCGCATATTGCATCGCAGAATTGCCAAACCGCTTTTTGTGGACACACCCATACCGAAGGCTTATGGCTTGCAAGTATTTCTAAAAAAAGCCGATTCGATTTCTTGCGAACGCCCATCAATCTTGTTCCATTCGACAAAAAAATCATAGCCGAGCAAACTACATTTTTCTCTATTCCGGCAATTGCGTCTGGAAACCGAAAGTCGGGATTTGCCGTTTATGATACCACTACCAGAGAAGTTTTTTCGTGTTCTTTATCCTAAAACCCACTTTATGAAAAAAGAGAACCGATATGCATTCGCCATAAAAATTTTCCTTCCTGCCATTCTAACGGTGGTGCTCTTCATTATTTCGTTTTTTTGGATTGTGATTCCTTCGTTTGAAAAAAACATGATGGATCGGAAGCGCGAAACAATTTATGAACTCACTCAAACCGCTTGCAGTATTCTAGACAAATACAACCGCGAAGTTATTGCAGGCAATCTCGAGCTCCCCGAAGCTCAACAAAAAGCAGCCGACGAAATTGGAGAATTGCGTTATGGTGCCGAAAATAAAGATTATTTCTGGATTACCGACATGCACCCCAACATGATCAGGCATCCATATCGAACCGATTTAAATGACCACGATTTAAGCAATTTCGAAGACCCTCAGGGGAAAAAACTTTTTGTTGAATTTGTAAAAACCGTTGAGCAAAGCAACGAAGGCTACGTCGATTATATGTGGCAATGGAAAGACGACTCCACCAGAATTGTCCCCAAGTTATCGTATGTAAGAGGTTTTAAACCATGGGGTTGGATTGTTGGCACCGGAATTTATATCGAAGACGTGAAAACAGAAATTGCACGTCTCGAGCAACGCTTATTTATTGTTTCGGTAATTATCACGGTTTTGATTGTTTTGCTGCTCACATTTGTGATGCGTCTGAGCCTAAAAGCAGACCGAAAACGAAAACAAGCCGAAAAAAATCTGCAAAATTCGCGCGATAGATACAAAGCGCTTGTTGAAGCATCGACTGAAGGCACGGTAATGTTGCTTGCCGACTATGTTTATGCCAATAAATCGTTTTTGAACATGACCGGCATCGAAGAAAGCAAGTTGAGTTTTGATGGAATTTTCGATTTACTCCATTTCGACACACTGTTTGCATGCGAACGAAACGATTTCGACCGTTGTGCTTCGGCTTTTTCCTCTCCTCAAAAAGCTGAAACCATTATCACACAAGGCAACGGCGATAAAATAAATGTTCTTCTGAATTGTTCGCTTGCTACCCTCATGGGTAAAGAAGCTATTATTGTGATTGCCCGATCGATAAATCAAAATCAGAAACAAAGCAGCAATACACTTGAAGGAATACTTCCGATGCTAAAAATCGGAACCTTTGTGGCTACTTTTTCGCGCCGATCGCGGTTTATCGACTTCAACAGCTATCTGGTTCAGATTCTCGGAGCCGACTCGCGCGAAGAAATTCTGAACAGCAACATCGATAGCTTATTTGCGGACAACTTCGAGCGTCAGCATTTTCTTAAAACCCTGGTCAATCAGCATAGAATCAACGATTATTCAGTCAAAATTCTGCGCCCCGACCGCAGTGCTTTTTCAGCATCAATTTCAGCGACACTCAGCACCGACGAATTAAGTGGCGATACCATTTGCACAGGAATTATTACTCCAACAGGCCATGTAAAAGACAAACTCGAACTCACCGAAAAAATACTCATCGAATCGCAAGCCTCACAAATTCTATTGCATCAGGCTGTCGATGTGTTTGCTCAATCACCAAAATGGTGCAATCAATCGGACAGCTTAGATGTAGCTATAAAACAGATGTGTTCCGACAATATTGATATGCTTGTTGTAAAAAGCCCCGATGGCGAAATGATTGGACTTGTGTATTTGAGCGATATTATGAACCAGATTGTTGAAGGAGAGGACTTGAACAGCAAACCCGTACATAGTGTTATGCATGCACCACTTCCAACAATTAAAAACGACATTTCGTTGCTGGATGCATTGATTTTATCATCGAAAACCAAACAAAAGTACTTTATTGTCAAGCAAGGCAAGAACGAATTGAACAAACTACTCAATATTGCCGATATTCCGTTGTTGGATGCCATTTACAGCGAAAATCTAATTAAGAGTATTGAAACAGAAACCAACATTGCTCAAATTGCTGAAATCTATAATAAATACAGAAGTATTGTGGGATTGCTTATCAGAAGTGGACTATCATCGTTCAGAGCTACACAAATGCTTTCGCGTTTCTCGAATGCCGTTATTGCACGTTTGAACACGATGGCAATTGAACAATTGGGAAAAGCTCCCTGCGATTATGTTTACATAACCCTGGGCAGTGTTGGCAGAGGCGAACAGACCTTGGCCACCGACCAGGACAATGCCATCATTTTTGCCGATACCGAACATAACGAAGAAAACAAAAAGTACTTCAGCGAACTGGGACTTCGAATAAGCAACTGGTTGAACCGTATTGGATACGAGCTTTGCAAAGGGAATATGATGGCCAGCAATCCCCGCTGGTGTACATCGTTGCTTGAATGGAAATCGTATTTCAAAGAATGGCTCAACAACTCAGAACCGAAAAATTTGCTCGAAATTTCTGTATTTTTCGATTTCAATCCGGTGTATGGCAACAACGAAATAGCAATTGAATTGCGCAATTTCATTGACAATGAATCCAAAAACAAAGGAGCATTCTATTTCAATCTGGCGCAAAGCATTATGCAATTCAAACCACCGTTGAATTTGCTTGGAAACATAGTTTCGGACAGTACCAGCCATCAGGACAGTCTCGATATAAAAAATGCCATAGCGCCACTGGTAATGATGATAAGGCTCTACGCTATTCAATCGGGGCTCTCCGAAACAAATACCATCGACCGTTTGAGGAAGCTCGAAGCGAACAATATTTTCAACAAATCGTTTGCTCAGGAATTCAATTTCAACTATCTGCACTTAATGGATTTAAGATTGCAGCATCAACTTGAACAAATAGACAATGGGAAAACCCCCGACAACTACATCAATTCGCGTCAATTGAGCGAAACCGAGCGTGTGCTTATCAAGCGTATTTTCAGCCAATACAGTGCTTATCAATCAAAGATTGGATACGAGTTTACGGGCAATAGGGGTTAACCTACTTCACAGATTTTTTGAAGAATCCGACGGTCGAGAATAGAAATATTCCGGCCATCAACGTCAATTATTTTTTCTTTCCGAAGTTCGGTAAGCAAACGAACAGCATTTTCTTCGGAAATCCCCGACAATTCGCCCAATTCGCGGCGTGTAAGGCCCATTGGGAATTCGTCGCAACCATTTAAGTCGGATAAATAGAGCAAACTTTCGGCAATTCGACCCCTGATTTGCTTTTGGTTAAGCGAAATAAGTTTGGTCATTATATTTGCGACCGAATGACCAAAAGCAGCATTCAACGATACCAGCAACTGATGGTCGTCGAGATACAATTCTTTGACCAGCGCTAAATCGATCATACAAATATTACTTTCTTCTAAAGCCATTATTGAGTAAAAATAGTGCGGTGATTCAAAAAACGAAAGCAAGCCTATATAGTCGCCTGGTCGCATTATATTGAGAATTATATTTCTATTGTTTAAACCCTCAATATAAAGTTTAGCAGAACCACTTATCAGGTAAATTGCATGCGTAACCGGGCTGCCTTGTTTGCAAATTTGCTCGTGACGCTTGTAGGTAATGTTTATGGTATCAATATCTACCGGAGTTTGGTTTCTCCGATTTAGCGATTCAAAAATTTCGCACTTATACTGACAGCGGTCACACTTGAGTTTTTTACAAAGTTTCATAGTTTCCAATTGGTCTACATAAAAGATCAACTCGGCAAAGATAAACATTTTCCTGTTTTATATAGTTGTTTTACAGCAATGTCAACATGCAATATTATTAGGGTAATTTCATACACAATACTGCTTATTTTTGGGGTTCTATTAATCAAAAAAAGGAGGCATTAATGCATCATGGACCAGCAGTAGAACTCAAAGAGGACAAAGCCATAGCAAAAAAAACACGGCTAGGCGTGATTTTGTTTTTCGTTTACCTGATAGTTTATGCGGGTTTTGTAACCATCGGAATGGTTTTTCCACATGCTATGGGAATGGAATTAATCGGAGGTCAGAACATAGCTGTAATTTACGGCATGGGACTGATTATCCTTGCAGTTGTAATGGGATTAATCTACAATGCAATTTGCACGAAATACGAAAACCAAATGAATAAGGAGAATCAAAAATGATATACGAAGTTTCTACCATTGCCATTGTAATTTTCATTGTATTTGTTGCTGCTGTATTAGGGCTTTCGTTCTATTTCGGTCGTAAAGCAAAATCGGCCAGCGGTTATTATGCAGCAGGCGGAAATATCCATTGGGCTATAAACGGCATTGCCTTTGCCGGCGATTATTTATCGGCCGCCTCGTTTTTGGGTATTTGCGGAATGATTGCATTCTATGGGTACGATGGATTTCTATACTCAATTGGATATTTAGCTGGTTGGGTTGTTGCTCTATTTCTTGTTGCAGAACCTCTTAAAAGACTTGGCAAATATACTTTTGCCGATGCACTCGATGCAAAATTCAACTCACCGGGAATTAAACTTACAGCAGCTATAAGTACTCTCATTGTCTCACTTTTCTACCTAATTCCGCAGATGGTTGGAGCTGGAGCTTTGGTAACACCCCTGCTTGGATTTCCGCATTGGGTTGGAGTTGTGCTTGTTGGTTCAATTGTAATTTTTATAGTGGCAACTGCAGGTATGGCATCTACTACCTACGTACAGTTTATCAAGGGTGGCCTTCTTATTGTATTCTCTTTAATTGTAGTTTTATTTGTGCTCAACAAAGGTTTATCTGTTAAACCTGGTGCCGATTACCACGACTTCAAGTCGATGCCGGCTGTTGTTCAGGATGGAAAAGTGACAGGATTTGCCGATTCGACCTATACGTTGGTTTCGCAACACGACGAAAAAGATATGAGTTTTGTAAAACTCGAAAAGGATGGCATGTTTAGTTGGTGGAAAGTAAGCACCATAGAAAACATAACAATTCTTGAAGAGGCTCTTTCGGTAGTTAATACAAAAGATGGGAAAAAACTTTACAATGGAGCTCCTCAGAGCGATCGTAAATTCTATCAGGTTGGTCATATTAAAAAGTTGATTTATAAAGGCGAAGAAGTTTCTGAAACTGGTCCAGTTGGTCCATTGGCCTATATAAAAACTCTTGAGGAAAGTCAGATAGTTCGTTTCCCAAAGAAAAGCTTCGTTGATGCCGACGACAAAGTAACTGTTTATTATCAATCGGTTACATCTGGAAAAGACATCATGAAACCAGGTCTTTACTATAAGATGAATGAAGAGGGTTCTTTCTGGTCGCGTCTTGATTTTCTATCACTTATGCTCGCTCTGTTTCTTGGAACCTCTGCTCTCCCACATATTTTAATCAGATATTATACCGTTTCGAGCCAAAAAGCTGCCCGTAAATCAACTATTGTTGCTATTGCGGCTATCGGCTTCTTTTACATGCTGACTCTTTACCTTGGAACCGGAGCCATGGTCAATGGTGGTCTTGATGTAGAAAGCTCAAACATGTCGGCACCATTGCTGGCTAAAACATTCGGGATCGTCATCTTTTCTATCATCTCCGCAATTGCTTTTGCAACAATTTTAGGAACTGTTTCCGGACTTATTGTTGCCGCATCAGGAGCTGTAGCGCACGATCTTATGGACAAATACATGAATCGTCAAATGTCGGAACAGGCAAAAGTGAGGGCTGGCCGTATTTCGGCAGTGGTAGTAGGGCTTATTGCCATTTTACTTGGTATAATCTTCCAAAAACAAAATGTAAACTTTCTTGTGGGTCTTGCCTTTGCCATTGCGGCATCGGCTAATTTACCCGCAATCATTATGCTCTTGTTTTGGAAACGAACAACTGCAAAAGGTATCTCCTGGGCAATTGTCGTGGGCATGATTGGTGCTTTAGGGCTAATCCTCCTTTCGCCTACCATGTATGAAATATATGGTTTACCAGCCGATACAGCCCCCATTCCAATACGCAACCCGGGGATTGTTTCAATTCCAATGGGATTCCTAACCCTTGTATTGGTGTCGCTTTTCACTTTTAAAAAGAAAAAATTAAAGGTGGATGTTGTTTCTAATGATTAAGTAATTTTGTAAAAAAACTTTAACCATAATGAAAAAAATATTTGTTTTTGCCATTCTTGTCATGTCGATGTTCGCCTCAATTGCTCAAGATGGTAGTGGTTTCGGGATTAAATTCTCCGGATTTGTAAAAACCGACGCGTTTTACGACACCCGCCAATCGAGTGCCGGACTTGGAATTCGCGAAGGCCATTTTTATCTCTATCCTGACAATGTAGTTTACGATGCCGATTCGAACGATGTGAATGCTATTCCATCATTCAACATTCTTGGTATTCAAACCCGCCTGAAAGGCGATATTACTGGTCCCGACGCATTCGGAGCCAAAACATCAGGAGTGATCGAAGCCGAATTTTTTGGCACCAGCAATGCCGATGTTAATGGTTTTCGTCTTCGTCACGCATACACAAAACTTAATTGGGCTAAAACCGAGTTATTGGTTGGACAAACATGGCATGCCATGTTTCCTGCCGAAGCTTTTCCCGGCACATTGAGCTTTAACACCGGAGTTCCTTTCTGTCCGTTTAGTCGCAATCCGCAGATTAAAGTAACCCGCGATTTTGGAAAAATAAAATCATCGGTTATTCTTTATTCACAGCGCGATTTCACCAGTACAGGTCCTGCCGGAAGCAGTAGCAATTATTTGCGCAACAGCAGCATTCCGGGTGCCAGCCTTCGCTTTGTGATACCTGCCGGCGAAAAATTTCAGGTCGGACTTGGTGGCGATTACAAAACACTTCGTCCTCGTTTGGTTTCCGACAGCAGCTATATCGATGCAACTACCCTTGGTAGCTATGGCGGATTTTTGTGGCTCAAAGGCAAAACCAAACCTGTCACTTTCAGCCTGATGGGAATCTATGCTCAGAATGCAACCGATCTGATGATGATTGGCGGCTATGCTGTTTCGGGCATCAGCGACACTGCCAAAAACTTTGTTACTTACACCAATATCTCTACCGCTGCAGTATGGCTCGACGTTACAACCAATGGCCCCAAAGTAAAATTTGGTCTTTTTGGTGGTTTCAGCAAAAATATGGGAGCCGATGCCAATATTGCCGGGGCAGTTTATAGCCGTGGGGCAAATATTGACCAACTGATGCGTATTTCGCCACGGGTTCTTTTTACACGCGAAAAAATGACCTTTGGTGCAGAAATGGAAATGACTACTGCTGCCTATGGAACTACCCAAGTTGACGGAACCGTGAGCAACGCAAGCAATGTTACCAATATTCGCTTATTGCTGAGTGCTGTTTACAAGTTTTAGGTTGTTTCAGACGACTTTGAAAAAGACTGTCGCTTTTTGCGATGGTCTTTTTTTTTAAAACAAATCCATTCCTCCATAATCCCTATCTTTGCAGTCTCAAACAAAAGATCATGACCGATTTCAAAAATCTGAGAAAAATAACAACCCACGTTCTTCAGGAAATGAAGCTCAAGGGGGAAAAAATAACCATGCTTACCGCCTACGATTTTTCGATGGCCAAAATTATCGACAAAGCTGGTATCGATATTATTCTGGTTGGCGATTCGGCTTCGAATGTGATGGCTGGATTTGACACCACTTTACCCATCACACTCGACCACATGATTTATCATGCTTCGTCGGTGGTACGCGGAAAGGTGAGAGCTTTGGTTGTAGTCGATTTGCCTTTCGGAACCTATCAGGGCGACTCGAAAGAAGCATTGCAATCGGCAATTCGCATTATGAAAGAATCGGGAGCCAGCGCTGTTAAAATGGAAGGTGGCCGCGAAATTATTGACAGCGTGAAACGTATTCTTACTGCTGGTATTCCGGTCATGGGGCACCTTGGTCTCACTCCGCAGTCAATTTACAAATTCGGAACATATACTGTACGCGCTACAGAAAGTACCGAAGCCCAGCGTTTGCGCGAAGATGCTTTGCTTCTCGAAGAAGCCGGATGCTTTGCCATTGTACTCGAAAAGATTCCTGCAGTTTTGGCCGGCGAAGTGAGTAAAAGCCTGAAAATTCCAACAATTGGCATCGGAGCTGGTCGTCACACCGACGGACAAGTGCTTGTGCTTCACGATATGCTTGGAATCAATCAGGAATTTTCGCCTCGTTTTTTGCGTCGCTACCACAATTTGTTTGCCGAGATCACAGGTGCAGTCACCAACTACATCCACGATGTGAAGAACGAAGATTTCCCGAACGACAGAGAGCAGTATTAGGAGTTAACAGTGGTCAGTTGTGAGTAGTCAGTTGACAGTGGTCAGTTGACAGTGGTCAGTATTCAGTGGTGAGTTGTAGAGGCGCGATTTATCGCGCCTTAAAGAGGAGTAAGTAATAAGGGGTAAGGAGTATTTAGTAGTCAGTGGACAGTTTTCAATGTAGACACGCGATTTATCGCGTCTAAAAAAGAAACAAAAGAACGATTTCATCATCCAAATGATTGAATTAAAGGAACGCATATTGCTTGAAAGAAACCATAATAATTCAATGAAGAAATCGTGGAGCAATTTCAGGTTTTCGAATACACCTTTAATGCAATCGTCAACAAATATTATTTTTAAATCATTTATTTTCTGTATATTAGCAATTATTATTTCCTGCAATCCTCTAAAAAACAAAAACATTGAGAGCTCTGTAAATACTTTTGATGAATGTATTTATCCAAAAGGAGCTTTTATTTACAAAAACTATTTAATTATTCTTGGAAAAAACATTGTTTCTGGCTTAACTTCAAGAGAAATAAGGGATTCATTAGAATACAGTAAAAAAACGAAAATTATTGCAATTGACCTTTACTCAAATAAAATTGACAATTCAGCCTTCAGGCAAATGAGCACTGACAACCTTTTTTGGCTATACGTGAAGAATGACACTTTATTTGGGAATTTCAAAAGCTCTGATAGAAATAAAAACAATTGGGCATTCTGGAATAATGGCGAATGGATAGAAACCAATGATATCCTCGGACGCATTAAATTTAATAGTTCTTTACTAAGAAAAGATTGTCATCTCATTTTTGAAGATCCTCTATATTATATTTATTCATTTAATCAAGGCGAATTTGGAAGCGCTGTGATATTCCTCAATAAGAAAACCGAAATACCTCATGGTTATCCCATGCCTCAACCTGTGCAAGCCTTCAAAGAAAATAACAATTATATAGTAACTGGGTTTTTCGACTATACAAATGGTTCTGAAGTTATTGAATTTGCAAACCCAGACTTACTCCCAGTAATTCCAGATAGCCTAATACAATATAGCCCTCAGAAAAAGGAAAAATATCCAAAGCTTTTGTATCTTGATCAATATTTGGAGTTTCAAATATTACTAGCATTGCCTGACAGTTTTCAGGAACTTATCAGAGAAACAGAAAAACACAAGTTTGATGAAACACGTATTGATGATAGCACAACCTTGATTAGTCTTAGTTTCTTTGGGATTTTTGATTCATTATTGAGATATACTGAAAAAGCCGTGTATATACTTGACAATAAATTTTCTACAAATCGCTCTGGCTTGTTTTGCAAAGCAGTGATTCCATATAGAAACAAACGATATTGTCTATTTGACGACTACGAGTATCTGTACTTATGCAAATTGAATTCATCTAATATGGATACTGTTTTTGAAAGCAGGTTTTATCAATTTAAAAAACCGGTCTACTATTTCATCCATAACTTTGGAGAAACTCAGTTATTATTCTGCAACTATTCTGAATGGGACTCTTTCAACAGCAATTTCAAGTGCATTCTTATCAACGACAATTTCATCAAAACCTATCATTTCACTCCAGAAGACTAATATGGAAAATAAACCCGATCTCAAATCGCGCATATTATTCGAAGACAACCATATTCTGGTGGTTCAGAAATTACCGGGCGAGATGTCGCAAGGCGATAAAACCGGTGATACTCCCCTGCCCGATTTGCTGAAATTGTATCTGAAAGAAAAATACAACAAGCCCGGAGCGGTTTTTTTGGGTGTTGTGCATCGGCTCGACCGACCTGTGGGTGGAGTGATGGTTTTTGCACGTACATCGAAAGCGCTCGAAAGGCTCAACGAAGCTTTTCGCGAAGGAAAATCCCGCAAAACCTATTTGGCTGTTACCACAGGAAAGCCATCACCCGAAAGCGGTGAACTGCGTAACCTGCTTACCAGAAATGAAAAGCTCAACAAATCGTTCATAGCCGATGCTCCCTCGGCCTTCACAAAAGAAGCCATTTTAAATTACCAGTGGAAAGGCGGTTCGGACAGGTATTCGCTTATTGAAATTGAACTGCTTACTGGTCGTCATCACCAAATACGGGTACAACTCGCTCATATGGGTTGTATTATTAAAGGTGACTTGAAATATGGAGCCAAGCGTTCAAATCCCGATGGCAGTCTGTCGTTACTGGCATGGAAACTCAGCTTTCCGCACCCTGTAACCAAAGAACTGCTCAGTTTCACGGCTCCACTGCCCAACGAACAACCATGGATTGAGTTGGGAAAGTATCTCTGATTCAATTTCGGACTACCATTTCCCAAAAAAGTTGGAAATATCGAAGTAGATTGTCATCTCTTTTCCCTGAGCCGTAACAATCTCAATCAAATCGTACGGTTTGCCATTCTGATTGGTCAACGATTGTTGTTTCATTTTATATCCGGGATAATGCTCCTTCAACCAGGCGTATTCAGCATCAACACCTGTCGATTCTGTTTTTTCCTGAATCACAATTGCTTTTTCGTACGAAGTCCCATCGCGGTCGGCTTCGCTTACCGTGGTTGCATTTCCGGTAGTTGAATTATGGGATGCTTTTTTCGAGGTGTTGCACGATGCGGCCATCATGGCCACAAACAAAACAATCAGAATCTTTTTCATATTGATTCAGGTTTAGTATTAAGGGTTGATAAAGGTATAACTTTTTCTTAAGCAACATTTTTTTGCAATGCTGAAAGATCGGTGCTCCGGCAATCTTTTAGCATCCGTAGCATAGCGAAGGATATGAAAGTATTGTCTTTCGTAGCAGCTTTTTAAAGCTTAGGTTAAATCGTCTGCTATTCATTTCCGATGCTTCCGGATTGTCTTTCAGACAATGCCGAAAGATCGAAGCTCCGACAATCTTTTAGCATCTGCAGCGTAGCGGAGGATCTGAAAGCATTGTCGTTCTCCACAGCAAGTTGACATTATTTACAATCATCCTCATCTCTAAATTCAAATTCATCCTGATCATCATTATCCCTAAATAATTTCGTAAAATTTTCAATGCTTCCAAAACGGTCAACATAAAATTGTTTATCAGAATTTATGAATTCGTTTTTCGAAATCTCATAAAAAGAAGACCATTTGTATTCAGCTGAATCAGAAACGACCTTATGCTTCACTGGATTATTATTGATATACATTAATAACCTTCTCAAATAATCTTCATCTGAAACCAATTTTCTCTCAAACGGAGTTTCAAACAATGAACCTGTTCTCGATTGCTTCTTATTAACATACTTTGCATATGTACTAAGCAAATTTCGAAACTGGCTAGTTGGCTCAGGTTGAATAAATATCTCACTTTTTACATCATCTCCAAAATAAACTTTCCATTTTTCCTCAAGATTATTTCTTTTAGACTTAGCTGGATTCAAAAACCCAATATCTACTTTCTCCTTAATTTTCACCAACAAATGAAAGTGATTCTTCATCAAAGCCCAAGCAATTGTTTCTGCAACACTTAATACAAAAGTCTTATATAAGTAAATAAAGTGCTCATAATCTGATTCATCAAAAAACAATGTTTCGCTATTATTACCCCTGTTGTAAATATGGTAGTATTGTCCGAAAACAAGCTTCTCAGTCATCTTGGATTTTTTGTAAAGTTAGTAATTTTGAATATTTTGGCAGAAAAAACTAAATAACCTCTTCATGCTAATACTTTCATTTCCGATGCTTCCGGATTGTCTCTCAGACAATGCCGAAAGATCGAAGCTTCGACAATCTTTTTGCATCCGAAGCAAAGGATTTTGTCATCACAACAGTCGTTTGGTCAACCCTACAGGAAGAAAAAATACTGTCGTTCATCAAATTTGGTGCATTTGATAAAAATAGATTGCTTCCAATAGCTTATTATCCTATTTTTGTCAACAAAAAAGAAAAAAGAATAAAAAGTATGAGCAATACAAAACCGGTAAATCAAAAAGTGATTTTTGCCCTCGTAACAATGCTATTTTTCCTGTGGGGTTTTATCACATGTATGAACGATATTCTGATCCCTTACCTCAAGAAGGTATTTGAACTCAATTATGCTCAGGCCATGCTGGTTCAACTTGCATTTTTCGGAGCCTATTTTGTGGGCTCGGTGCTCTATTTTCTTATTTCATCAATATTTGGCGACCCGATTAACCGTATGGGATACCGCAATGGGATTGTGCTTGGCCTGCTAATATCGGCAGTTGCGTGTGTCATGTTTTTCCCTGCAGCCAACATTCAATCGTATGGCTTTTTCTTAACGGCACTTTTTGTTCTTGGGCTGGGATTCACTGTTTTGCAAATCGCAGCCAACCCATTTGTTGCTATTCTTGGAAAACCCGAAACAGCATCGAGCCGTCTAAACTTATCGCAGGGTTTCAATTCGTTTGGCACCACCATTGCGCCTATCATTGGCGGCTATCTGGTCTTTCATCTTTTTGCAGGCTGGGGAACACCTCTGCTCAATTTGCAGGGCAAACCTGTTCTCACGGAAGGCGGCACAACCGTGTCGGCTTCGAGCGTACAAATTCCTTATCTGATTTTTGCCGGCGTATTTGTACTCATGGCACTCATATTTACATTTACGAAACTTCCGCGCATCGAAAACATTGAAAAACCCGAAAAAGGTGCCGGCGCACTCCGTTATCCGCATCTGGTTTTGGGCATTATTGCTATCTTCATGTATGTCGGGAGCGAAGTAGCCATTGGCTCAACACTGATCAATTATATGAACGAACTGCTGGGATATGCCGAAATGGAAGCCAAGCTGTTTCTTGCATTTTATTGGGGTGGTGCTATGATTGGACGTTTTATCGGCGCCATTTCGCTCAACGATACGCCCGCAGGCATCAAAAAATATTTATGGATGGCTGTTGCCGCTATTGCCGGATATCTGATTATCTACACGGCAGGATATATAGAAAGCGGACTTGATATAAACCGCGTACTGTGGTTTGTAGCTCTTATTGTCATTAACTTCGGGGCATTCCTCCTGGGGCGTTCAAAACCAGCACGCACTTTGGGTATTTTCAGCATTTTTGTCATTGGTCTTCTTTGCACAACCATCTTTAGCTCAGGCGAGTTTGCTTTATGGGCCATTATTGGTATCGGGCTTTTCAACTCCATCATGTGGTCCAATATTTTCACACTGGCCATTGCCGGTCTTGGAAAACACACCAGTCAAGGCTCATCGTTGCTGGTGATGGCAATTTTAGGTGGTGCTCTCATTCCACCTTTTCAAGGACTTATTGCTGATGAAATCGGATTACAGATGTCGTACTTGATTTTGATTTTACCCTATGCTTATCTGGCATTTTACGGATTTAAAGGATATAAACAACGCGCAATATGAACAATAAAGAAGCTGTTTGCGGAATCGACATTGGTGGAACCAACACAACCGCAGGGCTTGTAAGAGCCGATGGACAAATTGTTTTGAAAAAGAATATTCCGACAACCGGCCATCTCACTGCAATTGAATATGTATCGGCTCTGGCCGAGATTATCCGAGAACTGATTGCGGAATCGGGTTATTCCATTGCCGGAATTGGTATTGGTGCACCCAACGGGAATTTTTACAATGGGACTATTGAGTTTGCTCCCAATTTGCCCTGGAAAGGGGTAATTCCGTTTGTTGAGCTTATGATTTCGCATTTTCCGGATACCGAAGTCGTTCTTACCAACGATGCCAACGCTGCCGCATGGGGCGAAAAAATATATGGCTCTGCCAAAAACGAGAACGATTTTATCATGATTACGCTGGGGACTGGCGTTGGTAGCGGCATTGTGGTTGCAGGGAAAATGGTGTATGGCCACGATGGTTTTGCCGGAGAAATCGGACATACTATTGTGGACCCGAACGGGCGCAGCTGTGGCTGCGGTCGGAAAGGTTGCCTCGAAACCTACACGTCTGCCTCCGGAATAGTAAAAACAGCTGTTGAGCTTATGGAAGGGCGCAAAATGCCTTCGATTCTCGACAATATTTCGCGCGATAAGCTCAGTTCGGAACTCATCGCCAAAGCTGCTCTGCAAGGCGATACAATTGCTCTTGACGTTTTCGACAAGACTGCATATTATCTGGCCTGGAAACTTGCCGATGCCGTTGCTCACACAAGTCCATCAACAATATACATTTTTGGGGGTGTGGTTAAAGCCGGCGACTTGCTGATGCTGCCTTTGCGGAAATATTTCAACGATTTTCTTCTTCAAATCTACAAAAACAAAGTCGAATTACGTCTTTCATCGCTTCCTGACAACGATGCTGCTATTCTCGGAGCTGCCGCGCTTGTGCAGCAATAATTCAATTAAAAATGAGACAATTCTTTTGGGGAAATTTCAGGAATTTCGAAAATAGAGTTAAAAACATCGCCGTGTTTCGACAAGCTCAACATGACGATGTTTTTAACAGCTTTCACCAATTATTCATAATCAAAAACGAAATAAAAAAGAATGTCATCCTGAGTATCCGCCTACTGGCGGATGTATCGAAGGATGCATATTCTTTTCAATTATAATAATTAAACAAATAGTCTCTATGCGAATAATCACAACATCTTTATTGATTCTGTTTTTCTCCGCTGTTATGGCTCAACAAGACTACACCCGTTTTGTGAATCCTTTTATTGGCACCGGTGGTCACGGACACACATACCCCGGAGCTGTTTATCCGTTTGGGATGATGCAGTTGAGTCCCGACACACGACTCGAAGGCTGGGATGGTTGCGGCGGATATCATTACAGCGATTCCGTTTTGTATGGATTTTCGCACACACATCTGAGTGGCACCGGTGTCTCCGACTATGGCGACCTGCTTATCAAACCATTCAGCGATGGTGCAACTGAACCCTATGCAACTTTAACAAA
>PHDB01000055.1 GCA_002842495.1 Bacteroidetes bacterium HGW-Bacteroidetes-6 | reverse complement strand
GATTGGTGTTCCGCTCAACTGATATCAATAAGCAATGGGATGGACAGTATTGGGAAAGTGATGATATCGACAAGGTATCTCAGGGGGTTTACAGCTACCACATCTCTTTCAAAACTTCGAGCGGTAAAGACAAACTGTATTTTGGTCATGTGGTCAAATTGCCGTAATGATATCTATTTCCTGGTGAAAATAGCTTTCCCCTTCTTGACCGATAGCTTGATACCTCCATTTATAACGAAAAAACTTATCGCTGCAAATACAAAATTGGAGAAATAGCCTATTGATGATACCAAAGCGGCATCGGCGAGTTTACCACCATTGATAAGGATATAGCCCGCGGTTGCAACAACAAATAAACCTATGGCAGATCCAATCAGATTAAATAGTATTCTACCAGTACCACTGAAAAAATGACTAAGAATAATATTCAGCGAAATGGAAAAAATACCAGGAATAATAAATCGGATTACCGAACTAAGGCCAACAAAATCAGAACCAAAAATGCCTATGTAAACACTGTCGGGTAAAAATACAAGAACCAATAATCCAACGGCAGTGAGAATAGTTGTTACAAACATCAAGAATACAGTGAGTTGAGCTGATTCTGTATCGTCTTTCAGATTCGATATTTTGGAATACTGTACCAATGCTATGCTTTTGGGTAAAATCCAAACAGCTTCGCTTATTTGAACCGCAACCGATAAAATGCCCAAAGCGGCAAGTCCAAGCCATGCTTCGGTGTAATAGTATGTTAGCCGATACGTAAGTAAAGCCAAAATAGAACTCAACTGAACCAAACTTCCGTAGCTAAAAAGAATAGAAAGGCTTTCACCTGTCTTTTCACCATTTTTGTGACCTGTATTACGAATCAGCAAAACACAAACAATTAAAACCGAGATATAAGAAACATACAAAGCCATGATATACGATTCGATACTACGCGTATCGAAAACACTAATCATAAGAATAAGCACCACTATCATTCCAACCGATTGCAGCAAGGTAATGAAATTGTGAGCCCTGATACGTTGTTGGGCCAGCAAAGCAGACATATAATTTTGATTGATCGACCCCAATATTCCTAAAACAAACACATGCCAACTGTATTCGACAGGAAAAGCACCAAGATAATACAACAACACTCCGGTAGCAAGTCCCGATACAATAGCCCAAAGTTGCGATAAATACAAAAGTGAACGCCCTTCGTTACGCGGTATCAAATACACAAGAGCTGAACCACCAGCAAAACCACCAACCAAATTAATAATAGTAATAGCAACAACCAGCAAACTTATTTGTCCGAGTACCTCAGCTCCAAGCTCTCTACCTGCAACCACGATAATAAACAAACTAATTAAAGCTGCAGCAACCCTAATTCCTAACGTCCTAAGCATATTGTTAAACATGCGACCTCCCTTTTTTACCCAAATTCCATCTAAACCCGAAAGCGGCCAAACCCAAACGATGGAATTTTAAATCGACAACATATCTTTTATCGCTCAACGAAAAAGTATGTAAACCCGAAGCCTTTTTATTAATCGATTCGGGTAAAATTTCACATTCAATAACTTCACTAAATTCATGAGGTGAAAGCTGTAATATATTGTATATTTGTACTTTTTCACCATAAAATCGTTGTGATACCTGAGCTGGTCGGTAATAGTTGTTCTGCCATTCGAAGATAGTTCCACCCGAGCGCGACCCCACCGGAGAAACCTTAACCGGATTTAAAAAGTGCGGAGTCCATTCACCATAAAACTCATTGGCCCAGAAAACATATAGTTTTTCGTTCGGATAATCGTTTTTCAAACCACAGAAAAGATAAAATCTGTCTTCAAAAAAAACAACCGATGGGTCAACCACAGGAAGATTAAGCAATACATGCTCCCGAATAATATCACCACATTCACTCAATTGGTAAGCAATACAAGAACCCGAATCCGCATTTTCAGGAATAAGCCATCGATTATTATCATATTCAAAAATATAAGGATAAGCCAAATGAGTAGGTCGTTCAATCAACTGTTTAACCGTTCCATCGCTAGAGGCAACGGAAATGCTTCCCTTACCCAACTTATAGCTAAAACTTTCGGCATAAATATGAAAGCTTTGAGAGGTTACACACACAAACGAATCGGCTAAAAACTCACGACGATTTTTTGGATTCCATTCGAAATCGGGCTTCATTAAATCAAACGGAGAATTCGACACAAGGCCACTTTCAACATGCCATCGCTCATAAATGAATAAACGACGGAAATGAAAGATCGCACGACTCAACATCAATCGAAAAACAAAAAACAACATGACAAATAACGAAGGAGTTTTGTACAACTTAGCCGTTGTATCGGCTGGTTCGGGAATAGGCTCCTTATTTGATATAAACTTACGCGCAGCCAATAATGGCATATCTGTATTTTCTAAGAGCAACCGCTGCCGCATCTCTTTCCAGCTGTGAAAAATAGTAATGTAATTGCGTTTAAGCAAAACATGACCAGCATCGAGACGTTCGGTTAAGCGTTGTAAAATAACACCGCTGCAATAATCGCGACGCAAAATCTCCCAAAAACCAAACGGACCACCACGGTATTTTTGTTCATCGCCATGATGAAACGACCAAACACCATAAGGACAACAATTGAGAATATCACCTTTCAGAATATTGTAACCAAAACGCAAAATAAAATCGGGCTGAAAATCCTGAATAGATTCGATATCCGAGACACTAAAGCGATGCGAATGTTTACCGGCTTGTGCTTTAATCGTAAGTACCGGAATATTTTGAGGCAATCTAACTTCTTTTTCGGCATCGACCTGAAACAAACGATTGAGCAAAAACCGATAAAGCGAATCGCGCTTGACTAATTTATGGAAAAACCCCGATTTACGCTCATTTTCACCCGGATTGCTAATGAATAAAGCACAATGGCAACCATTATCTATCAGCTTTTCGATACAAGCCAATTGCCATTGTTTGAGCAAACTTTCGTTTACCATAACCGCAAATACAATATTGTGCTTACTATCGTTCATTAAATCAAGTCAGAATATAATTCGTTGAATTGTTTCAAAACAGCAGCCTTCGAAAAACGAGCCATTGCATTTTTTCGAATAAGTGCACTATCGAACGACGCAAAATTGTCGATCATCAATTCAACAGCCGATTGTAAAGCAGTCGGATTGGCGGCATCGACAAGATAACCATTCGATGTATTGATAAGTTCCTCAACACTTCCTACACGAGTAGCAACTACAGGCAAACCACACATAAGCGCTTCGGAAATCACTACCGGAACATTTTCGAAATGACTGGGTTGAATATAAAAATGACAACTTCTCATAAGCTCGGCTACCTGATATTCATTGAGCAAACCTGGTAAAATACAGTACTTTTCGAGCCCCTTATGCTTAATGTACTCTTTTATGTTCAAAAAATCCTGACCAGTACCGGCCAAAACACATTCAAACTTAATTCCCTTTGTCACAAGAACCGCTGCAATATCAACCAGGCCTGTAAGATTCTTTGAACGATCCTCGAAGCAACTCACATTTATAAAGCGAATAGTTTCATAAGTAGGAACCCGCAGATTGGGTGGTGAAAAAACAAGCTCATCAACCACATTATTGATAATAGAATAGGGACGATTATTTCCAATATTATGTTTTTGCATTGCCTCAGCCAAACCCCGGCTAACAGTAGATAATTTTTCCGCACGTTTACAAATGTAACGCGTTAAGGTTTTTCGAATAATATTCCGGTACGTTCCTGGCACCGGGAAGTATCTGGACCAATGTTCTGTGATTACGTAAGGAACTCCGAATCGCAAACGGATAAAGGCAGCCAGAACCCCCATGCGCGTAAGTATATGTACATGATTTACAGATGGTTTTCCTTGATTTTGCTTAATGATTTTGTACGCTTTATAAGTAGCTACAAAGAATGAAATCCACTTGAGTAATTTAATGTTTGTCCTGATATTTACATTTGTAACGTAAATACCATTGGTTACACGTGTAACTATCCTATTGGGTGTGTCGGCATGATAAGTAACGTGTAGCACCGACACTTGGTAATGCTGAAGAAGAGTCTCGGCATGCTTTTTTACAAACAAACCAAACATAGGGTCGTGATCGTCGGGAAACCAGGCTGGCAGAAAAAGAATATGAGGTTTATTCATTGTTTATTTGCCACAAAAATAATAAAATTGTGCCGATTCAAATTTTAACGGAAAGGTTGTATATTTGTTGCAACAACAAAACAATGATCATGAAAATCTTCTCTGCTGTTATTTTTATAGCAATCACAATTCTGGTTACAACAAGCTGTAAAACAGGGAAAGAGGTACTTCGAAATCAGGAACAAAAACCGGTAGAAGTTGTAAACAATATGAACGAATTGAGTGTTCTCCCGTTGACTTTTACGATAGATACGGCTTGGATGGATCATTTGATACTTAATGTTGTTGTTAGTTATACCGGTAAAAAAAAGGGGATCGATTTTAAACTCGTCTGGAACGGCGCCTGGCTTAAATCTTATCCCCCTAAAGCCATGGTGTTTCTTGAGCCTATCTTATCCAGCCCTTCAGCTGGAAACAAAAAAATAAAACAGACCATGAGTTTCGATATAACTCCATTAAAGGCTTCGAATCCAGAGTTTATTCTTCTTTTGCGCGACTACAAGCAAACATTCAGTTTTGAATGAATACTATTTGTTGATAGAAAATGATTTGATAAACCGATTGTAGTCATACATTTCGGTTTCCTCGTAGTCGGCTACAGCCAATACCTGATACAATCTGTTGCCAACCAATACTATAAGGTAGTAATTGGTGGTTTTTCCTGACAAATTGTAGGCCGTACAACGCATGCCTTTATAATTGTTGAATTCCACTGTGGTATCGTTTTGAATATCGCAATTAGCTAATGCATTCAAGCGAGCAGTTTCCATCAATTCAATAGGATCGAATTTACGAATATATGATTTGGGGTAATCACTATAACTAACCGCAAATGAGTGATTTATATCCGGATCACAACTGGCCGTATACAAAATAATATTTCCAAAATCTCTATTGTAAAGCCGTGTTTCGTTTAGCACTGGTTTTCCTGGAAATTCAATACTAAACTTTCCCTTTTTTGATGAATATGGAAGCCATCTAGGAGTCGCATGTGTGTTTTTAGCAACTTGAATGATAAAACCAACAGGCTGAAAAGTAAATGACAAAAAGAGCAGCGGGATTGCCACTAATAACCCATAGAAAAATATTGAAATCTTTCGATTCATTGCTATTTAATAATCGTGAATGAATCGAAAAAGTTGCTTATTTTCTTCTTGGCCGGGTATTCCCCACTTTTTATCATCATAATGATATATTCGCGGTTTCCGGCTAAAACGGCCTCGTGAACATAGTAATCGTTGTGTTTTTTATCAACGGCATACGATCTGATGGCTGTATATCCATCAACCTCGATGCGTTCACTTGTTTCTGTATCGAATTGGCTTAAACCTGCTTTCGATGAATTCTCGACAAATTTGTATGGATCTACTCCATCAATATATTTTGCAGGATGGTCAGAATAAGAAACATTGTATTCTATTTTGTTTTTATGGGTTGTAAAAGATGTCATTTTAAAATCGCCATCACCCCTTTCCTTCTTTTTGGGTTTATCCGGAAAATCGATTTTAAATCGCCCCTCTTCAGAAACATATAATTTAGGTTCCTTTTTTTTACTCGTTGTATCCTTTGTACCCGAATCGGTATTACTACCACACGAAACTGTAACAATTGTAATCAATATTGCCACACCCAACAATGCGATTATAGATATTTTTTTTCTCATATTTTTTGCAAATATACTTTTTCATTTTTTCTAGGCAAAAAAAACGGTGCCTGAAAAAGCACCGTTACCGAAAAAGTGATTGTTATTTCTTTTTCATGGTGATAACAAAGTCATCGATGAAGTCGGCAACAACTGAATCGGAAGGATAATCGCCATCGCGAACAATCATAACCTGATAAAGGCGATTTTTGGCAAGAATAACTTCGTAGATGTAGTAGAAATTTTGTTCTACATCAATAGCCCTGGTACGGATTGCAGGAAAACCATTAACCTTCAAATCTTCATTTCCATCTATTTTACTGGTTTCGAGTGCTCCATCGCGCGAAGCTTCGAGTAATTCTTTTGGATCGCTTCCATCTATTAACGATGATGGGTAGTCACCATAGGCAACCATATAGGCTTCGGTAGCACTTTTTTCGTAAATGTAGGTAAACATTTCAATTTCACCGGCATCAGTTGGTACCATCTGTGAACTCACTTCAGGAGTCCCGGGAAATTTCACTTTGAATTTTCCATCTTTCGATACATAATAATCTTCGTCTTCAGCTCTGGCATCGTCTGAGTCGTTATTGCTGTCGTCGGTTACTTCAGTATCGTCCGAATCGGCTTTCTGATTTCCACAAGAATTTAGAGAAAGAGTAAATACAGCCAAAAGGCCAAGAAATACGACGTAAATAAAGTTCTTTTTCATAGGTTTTGAGTTTGGTGCAAATATAATTTTTTTTTCTTATTTCAGCTACTCGGCACTCAAAACAGTAATTTCGAACACCAATGTTGCATAAGGTGGAATAGGCGAATTGATCTCGGATTTTCCAAATCCTATCGAGCTGGGAATTATAGCCTTGGCTTCGGAACCAACATTCATAAGCAACAAAGCTTCGTTAAATCCGTCAATCAAATCAGGCGATCCAACAACAACTTCGAGCGGTTCCATGCCTATTGATGAATCAAAAATCTGACCATCAATAAATGAACCAGTATAATGACATTTTACCTTCTGTCCTATTTGAAGTCGCGGGCCTGTAACATTTTTGACAGGTATAAAGATGAGCCCCGATTCAGTTGGTTTCTGGTTGATGTTATTTACTTTGAGATAATCGACCATTTCAACTTCTTCTTTCACCCGAAGTTGCTCATATTGAACTTCGAGATCCTGATCGATAAGCTGACGTTCCTGGGCAAATTCGTCTTGCGATTTGATATCGAGAACTTTCACATTCACATACATCATCGAATCTTTGGCTGCAAAATCGGGAATACGAGCAGCACCAATTGTGCGAATAAAAAAAGAATCGGTTCGCAAAATAAACGAAGCACTATCGCCAACTGAAAGCATAGCCAGACCTTCCATTATGTCTCCCCTGAAGGTTGGTTTTTCAACGGGGATCCAAACAGGCAATATTTCGCTCTTGCTGTCGAAAAATACACTGTCGGTCCAGGTAATATACTGAATATCGACTTTCATATAATCTCCAACATTGGGCAAAACGCCATCTTCGTCAGTTACCAATTTGAAATACAATCCATTATCGGACTCTTTATAGTCTGGATATTTGGAATTGGAACACGAAACAGCTAAAATAGCTGCAAGAAAAAACAAAAGAAAAAACTTCATATTATTGGGCATTATAATTGCGAACCTGAACAACTTCAACATCGTATATCAGCACAGCGCGGGTTGGAATTTCTTTCGAATCGCCGATCCAGCCATAGGCCAGATACGACGGTATAATAAATTTAGCTTTATCGCCTTCGCGAAGCATCATCAAGCCCTCTTCTACTCCACTCACAACATCAGAATGACCAATCCAAATTTCTTTGGGTCCTTCTTTGGAGGTATCGTAACACAATCGCCCATTGAGTAAATTTACTTTATAATGGTAACGAACAATCTTTTTATCGGCAACCGGAATTCCATTTCCGTTCTTATAAATCATGCAACGCAAACCCGAACCGGTTTTGGTCATTTCCCAACCCTGTCGCAAAATAAAATCTTCAATCTGATCGTCTTCGTTTTGATTGTAATACTTGTTGGCTCCCTCAAGATTCTCGGAATATTGTTCGGGGTTATTGATTTTTTTGTCGACCTCTTTTTGGTTGCCGCCACAGGAAAACAAAAGTGCTATAACAGGTAAAGCGAAGAAAAATCTGTATTTCATAACTCATCCAACGCTTTAAGTAACACGTTTATTGCTTCTTCCATGCTTCCATAAAAATGAGCGCCCGATGCATTTTTGTGTCCGCCTCCATTAAAATACTTCGAGGCTATCAGATTTACATTAATATCGCCTTCCGAACGCAAACTCAGTTTGATAAATTCAGGCTTTTCGAGAAACAAAACACTGATATGAATACCTTTAAGCGAAAGTCCATAATTCACAATGCCTTCGGTATCGCCTTCGGTATGGCCAAAACGTTTCAAATCGTCGGCTGTCAAAAAAATGTAGGCCGATTTTTTATCGGGCAAAACACGCATTCGCTCGCTAATACTGTAACCAAGCAAACGCAATCTGTTTTCGGAAAACGTGTTATATACCAACTGGTTGATGCGAATAACATCTACACCTTTTTCAATGAGTTTGGCTGTAATATTGAATGTTCGTGCTGTCAGATTTCCATGAAAAAAATTGCCTGTATCGGTTACAATCCCAGTATAAATGCACTCGGCCATCGATAAATTCATTAAGTCGGGGCGAAATTCATCAATAAATTCATAAACCAGTTCGCTGGTTGAAGAGGCAGTAATATCGGAAAACGTCAAATCGAAAATGTCTTCAGGAAAGATATGATGGTCGATCAGTATTCGTTGCACATCAACAGCCTTCAAAAGTGATTCGAGCTGTTGAGCCCGTTTAAGCGCATTCATATCAACAATTATTTGCAGATCGGCTGCATCAATTACTGTTTTTACCTTTTCGGGATACTCTTCGGCAATGATAGCTTCGTCTATCCCCGGTAGCCATGCATAATAATCGGGAAATGAGTCGGGAAGAATAACTGTGGCGCAATGCCCCAAACCAATTAGCAGGCTTTGCATAGCCAGTGCCGACCCCAATGCATCGCCATCGGGACTGGTATGCGATACAACAACAACATTGCGTGGACTGCCACTCAATGCATCAAAAATTTCTTTTTTGTTTGTAGATTCCAAAAATTTGTATTTTTACATTTCGAACTTGCAAAAATAATAAATTGCAGCAATTGTTTCATTAAAAACTGATAACTATGGCCGGATCAATTTCAGTAGCGATTATTAAGCCCAAAGCAGTAGAAAGCGGGCACACTGGCGCAATACTTCACACCATCAATGCAGCAGGGTTCTGTATCAGAGGATTGAAGATGATGCAAATGACACGCGAATTGGCCGAAGAGTTTTATGCAGTTCATAAAAAAAGAGAATTTTTTAACGATTTAGTTACCTTCATGACATCCGGACCTATAGTGGTTATTAGTATCACTGCAGAAAATGCCGTGGCCAATTTTCGCAATACCATTGGTGCTACCGATCCTAAAATGGCAGCCTCTGACACCATCAGAGCAAAGTTTGGAGTGTCGATGCAAATGAATGCCATTCATGGTTCTGATAGCGACGAAAATGCGCTGCGCGAAACCGAGTTGTTGTTTTCGCCCGAAGAATTGTTTGACTGGAAGCGTAGCTAGCCTATAGTCTTATCGACTTTTGTGGGCACTGAATGTGCCATCGGTATAAAATATTACAATTTTTTCTATAGATTCGTCGGTTGGTGTTTGAGTCCGGATTGTATCGGGTGTATGCTTTTCTATCCGTTTATCTACATCGCCATATTCTATAGGTGATTCGTCTTTTACATCCAAAACAGGCTCTTCAACTGGAAATTGAAGCTCCGTTACTGTATTTGAAACTGATTTATTACGAGTTGCTTCAACTTCTTCGTTTCGAAGCATGCTGCCCTTATCGAGTAACAACCAATCGGGGTTAAGCTCAGGGAAATTTTCGAGCAATTTTTGAACAAATGCCAAACTAGGCTTATTGCGTCCAGATAAGAAATGCGAAATCCCCGAACGCTCGGTACCCAGCTTTTCGGCCAAATCGGCCGCCGACATCTGGTGTATTTTCATCAACAACTGAATTTTCTCTATCATGGCTTTGCTGTCTTTTTGTTTACAAAGATAACATATTTTATTTTACAAGCGTCACGTCAACAGGATTACATTTGTCACACATTACAAAGCAAGTGATATACATAGAATAGTATTGGAATAAAAATTGTATATCGCAGTATATCAGGAATATAAAACATATTGATGATTATTGAATTAACACAGTAATAAACACCCCCCTTTATATAATTTATTAGTTTATATAAAACCAATAATCAACTGTTATACAGATATTTTGAATTATAAAAATTACATTTTAATATTGGACGCTATTTTTTACAATTCGGCTACAAAACAATTCGAATATATTACAAATGTAACCATTTTAATTTGTAATATTTTTCGTTTTCATGCGTATACATTTGTAACTTGTAGTTTGATTATCTTGAGTGAATTTGCTTTTAGTTTTTTGTTATTCTAAATTTCAACAGAAAAAAGTGTTTTCAACAAAAAATTTCTACGCAACTTCCCTACTCTGTTTTTTCTCACAATTGGATTTCTGAAATTTGAATATTTGCAGATCATATTGCATGAGAAATCAAATATTGAAATCTCAGCGAGGAATAATACATGATAAATATGCCCTATTTTGTTTGCTGTACTTGCATAGAGCAATTTTTTATTGTACAACGAAAATTCGATTTTTTCTTAGAAATTGTCAACAAAAGGATATATCTTATCTGCAATCATTATATAGAATTAATTTATCAACCGCAGAGAGCACTGAGAAAACTCCTCTTCACGCCTTTCGCAAAGGGCCGCAGAGGATTACCGATGAACACAAAAGCTAAATTTGTCGAGACAAAATGATTATGCCAAGCAAGCTTGAAGAACATTTCATCTCGACAAATCATTCACAACTCAGGTTGTGAATCACAATCCAAAGCTTTTGTGTTTTGTTCTTTACTTTATTGAGAGATTTTCTAGTTTTCAGAAGAACAAAAGCCGTGGTTGAAGTGTTGAAACGAAGTTTGAAAGTTTGTTTTCAAACTTCGTTTCGATGCTTCAACTCAGTTGCAACAGTTGTTGCGGCTACAAAGTTCACGGCTTTTGAAAAGCCAATTCCTCTGCGAATTCTCTGCGCAAAAACTCTGCGACCTTTGCGGTTGGGAAAAAGAACAATGTTCTCAATACAAATTTAAACAGTTACTTAAATCTTCTTAATATAAAAAAAGACGCGAATAATCGCGTCTCAGAATAATTTGTCTTTTTAAAACTCATTAAGAGCTTCACTGATACCTTTATGAATTTCGTACCAATAATCAATAGCAGCTGTTCGTCGGTCACGTTTAAAGTAATCGAGCCAGCCAACCAAATCGGGATTGTTGTCTCCTTCTACTTCGTGACGACGAATGAGAAATGTTTCGAGCATATCAACATTTCGGTACGACTCCCAAAGCGAACTGTTGTTGCGACTGTTGATATTATAGGCTGTACTTCGCAGACTTTCGATGAATTTATCTTTCACTTCGCTTCCATACAGTGCTCCAATAACATCAGGCATAATATCTTCGGCCCAATTGCGATGGAAACGACAAAGTCCCAGGTTATCCATGATAAGTTCTTTCTGAAATCGTTCGGTGTTGAGTTGCCCCATAATGCGCGGATGCATGAAATCGTTTCCGTAGTACATATAATATTTTCCCATAATAGGCATTGGCGATAACACTCCGGGTGTCCAATACTGATTGGGTACCATCCAGCCTCGTCGACCGAAGGCGGTATAGAGAAACATATCCAGCACTTCGCGCCCACGGGTACGTGCAAGTTTTCTTCCCCACCGTCGTGGCCCATAGGTAAAATCGAGTATTCCTTTTTTGTGAATAATTGAATCGAGCAACTCCATACCTAAACGGGCGTTATGCATCGAATCTGTTTCAACATTGAAACCTTCTTTACGCCAAATCGGAAACTGAGTTACACCCAAATCTTCTTTGGTAAGCAATCCTTTATATAGCAATTCCATCAGCCAGGCAAGAACACCACCAGCGGAGATAGCATCGAACCCGAGCATATCAGCATGGTGATTAAGCAATTCGGCTGCCCGCTGGTCGAAAATACCACAAAGTGGTCCCATGGTTTGGTAAGGCTCATAATCTTTTTTATACTGATTGTTCATCTTTTTGCAAACAGCCACACAAGGTTCGCCACAGGTCCAGTTTTGCTTGGGTTTTATGGTTTCTTCGTTAAACTGTTTGAGATAATGATTCACTATAAATTCTTCGTGAAGGTCTTCTCTGTCCTTTTCGGACCAGAAAATGGTATCGTAGTTAAATGCCATTACTCGTCCGCCAATGGTAGCAAAGTTTACTCCAAAGGTTCCACCGGTATCAAATTTAGGATCGAAACGATATTTGGTTGTTGCTTCAAGGTCTTTGGCTGCCAGCTTTTTCTGATAACGGTCTTCGAACCATTTGTCGGCAACCGACCTGTCGCGAAAGTCAGTATCAATAAAGGTTCCGCCATATATCACTGCTACAATTCCATGATCCTGGAACATTTTGGAACCAAAGCCCCCGCGTCCGGCCCAGGTGTCAACATAGGTGAGTTCCCGCTTACGCACAGGGACACTCACGATACCAGCAAAATCGGTTGTTGCTGCTGCAGGCCCGGTTGCGAGAATACGGTATGCATCGTTGTATTCGTCGCGATATTTTTCGTTTACATAATCCATGAGCGAATACACACCTTCGCGACCCGATTGCCATATGGTTCTGATATCGCAAGGTTCTACTTTCACCTGAATTTCTTCTCCGTGTACACGATTGAGAATCAAAACCGATGGACTCGAGGCTTTTCCCATAATGCTAAGCATATCGAGTCCGAGATTGTCGAATACCAAACCGGCACCTCCCATACTCGAAATGTAGAATCCGGTCCAGCAAGGACTGAATCCCGTAAAAATCAGCCGGTTCGAACCCGGGAAAATAGAACCGGCCAACAAACCTGTTCCTATATTGAGACTGTTGTATTTGGTTGCATGGTGCAGTCCTAAATCGACGGGACCGAAATATTCGCCAACCGGATAACGTACAGTTCTGTACATGCTCGATCCGGCATCAACTATTAAAGCTTTAATATGTGAACCCACCATTGGAGCTTTTTCAGAATCATTACCTGCAGCAATAGCAGGTGTTTCATTTTCTTCGTTCATTTCATTCATTTTTTTGCAAAAGATGGCAAAGATAGTGATTTTTATAGGCCTTGTCAAGGCTTTAGATATGTTATTGAATGCATAACGAGTATATTATGACGAAATTTCATCAATTTACATAACTACTACCTATTTTGTGATGAAATGGATGTATATTATTGAATCTTTTGAATTCAAAAATAATCACATACATCAAAATAAAATGCAGTAATTTTACACCATGCTTCACGAAATCGATATCAGTAATTATTTCGACCTTGGATTACCCCTCATCGATGTGCGTTCGCCAGGCGAATACAGCAAAGGTCATGTGCCCGGTGCTATGAATATTGCTTTGTTTAGCGACGACGAACGGGCTCATATCGGTACTGTGTATGTGCAGCAATCGCAAGAAAAGGCAATTGAGCTTGGCTACCACTATGCCAATCCAAAACGCAGCTGGTATATCGACGAAGCCCGAAAAATTGCACCCGATGGAAAAATTGTTGTTCATTGCTGGCGTGGTGGAATGCGTAGCCGTTTATTTGCACAACATTTGCACGACAATGGTTTTTCGGATGTACACATTATCGTCGGTGGTTACAAAAAGTACCGCAATTATGTGCTAAACAGCTTTGCGGAAGAAGCAAATATCCGGGTAATTGGCGGATACACAGGAAGCGGCAAGACGCTTGTTTTAAAGCAATTGCAAAAAGAAAATCACCAGGTAATCGATTTGGAAGGTTTGGCAAACCACAAAGGTTCGGCTTTCGGAGCTTTTGGTTTTAATATGCAACCACGAACCGAACAGTTCGAAAACAATCTGTTCGAAATCTGGCGCAAATTGGATAAAAAGAAACCTATTTGGATCGAAGACGAAAGTATTGGAATTGGTACCGTGTTTATTCCCAGACCATTATTTCTGAAAATGCGCAGTGCCCCACTCTATTTTCTTGATATTGAACGCGAAATAAGAGCTGCTTTTTTGGTCAACGATTATACCAATTTGCCCATTGAATCTTTAGCCAATTCGTTTCAAAAAATCAGTAAAAAGCTCGGATCCGACAATGTTGCCAAAGCAATTGACTGTCTGAACCGATCCGATTTGTTTAGTGCAGCCATGATTGCTTTGGTTTATTACGACCGGAGTTACAGCAAGGGACTGCAATCGCACAATTCGTTATTTACAGTTTTTATTCCCAGTAAAACAACCAACCCCATTGAAAACACCAGGGCAATTCTCGAACAATATGGAAAACATCAATGAAATCAGGCTGACGCAATTCAGTCATGGAGCCGGATGCGGCTGTAAAATTTCGCCAAAAACACTTTGTACAATTCTAAAAAGCAATATCGAAACGATTCCCGATAAGCGGCTGCTTGTTGGTAACGAAAATTGCGACGACGCAGCAGTTTACGATCTCGGGAATGGAAATGCTGTAATAAGCACTACCGATTTTTTCATGCCTATTGTTGATGACCCTTTCACATTTGGAATGATTGCTGCCACCAACGCCATCAGCGATGTTTATGCTATGGGTGGAACGCCTTTGCTGGCTATTGCCATTTTGGGCTGGCCTGTCGATAAAATAGACCCCGAAATTGCTCAAATTGTTGTTGACGGTGGTCGCCAGGCTTGCAAAAATGCCGGTATCGCTTTGGCTGGTGGACACAGCATCGACAGTCCGGAACCTATTTTCGGATTGGCTGTTACCGGGCAAGTTTCGATAGCTGATCTGAAACAAAACAACACTGCCAAAGCCGGATGCAAACTCTATCTGACAAAACCGCTCGGAATTGGCATTCTGATGACAGCCATGAAGCAGCAATTGCTTCAACCCGATCATGCAAAACAAGCTATCGATTCGATGTCGAAACTCAACAGTATAGGTGCCGATCTGGGCAAAATGCCCGGCGTTTGTGCTATGACCGATGTTACCGGTTTTGGTTTGCTGGGACATTTAACCGAAATGTGCGAAGGCAGCAACTTGTCGGCGGTGATTGAAAATGGTAAAGTTCCAGTGTTCGACGGTATTCAGGAATATTTGTCGCACAAATGTATTCCCGGTGGCACAGGCCGCAATTGGGAAAGCTACGGACACCATGTAAGTTTGCCCGAACGCCGCCTGAAAGCAATTTTGTGCGACCCGCAAACCAGTGGTGGTTTGTTGATTGCTGTTGAAGCAGAAGCTTGTGCTGAGGTAGAAAAATTGCTGGCAAACAACAATTTGCCATGCGAGTCGATTGGATATTTGACTGAACGCCGCGAAATCTTGATTGAAGTTGTTGAGTAATACTACAGAACTTCTATTTGTTTTAAAATATTAATGTCCGAAGGTTAACCTTCGGACATTTGTTATATTATTTTAGAATTCTACTCAACAATCAATTTTGAAGAGCTTGATGTGGTTGCACCTGTAATCTGAAGCAGATATATTCCGGTTCCCGCATTGACAAGATCGACTGACAAAACACCCTGAACTTGAGTTGCAGAAAAGACGCATTCGCCCAACACATTGAAAATCTGAACATTCGACTCTTCGGCAAGATTGACCGAAAATTGACCATTCGACGGATTGGGAAACACATCGATGGTGTTTTGAGTTGGTTCTTCTATGGCTGTTTCGACTTCATTCACCCAAATACGCAATGCCGGATCGCCTAAAATATTATTGTCGTAGTGAACCCAACGCTGAGCACCAAATTCGTATTCGCCGGTTAAATCGACCCATGGGGCCGTTTCGATTTTCGACATCACAAATGCATCTCCCAGATTACGGATATTGAGTGCCGGGTTATAGATTGCATTTACAAATTCACGATGCAAGTGCTGCGATGGTCCTTCGGTTTGTCCTTCGTTGAACCAACCATAACGCGAATTAAATATCCCTGAAGCCAGAAAATTGCTCATGGTAACCGATTTCTCGGCTATACAATCGTCGTAGTCGAAAGCACCACAAAGACAACCGTGGGTGTAAAGTAAACCATAACTGTGCGAAACACCGTCCAAATTGGAAAAAGTGGATGTATTCAAATCCCAGTCGCTCATTTTCATCATGTATGTTTCGGACGAATGCCCAACATGGTGAATAAAGGAACTTCCGTTGTTGACTGCAGTTACCATGGAATTGAAAGGCCATTCGGCTGCATATCCCGGAGGATCGATCCATTGGTCGTAAAGCGAGTCGATTGTATTTTCTGCCGAAGGTATTCCCGAAGTGGTGTAGCCATTGTCGGTGCGATTGTCGATAAGCAGATTCAAATAATCCTGTCCGAGAGTCAGAGGCGATTCCATAAGCAATTCACCCAAAAAAAGTGGCTTGTTCATATCGGAAGCAATAGGCGTGGTTTGATAGGTAACCGATTTGTGCACCATATTCTGAAGCTCTGTAGCATTGCTTACAGGAAAACGACCAACAGCCAGTTCGGGGAGCAAATCGACCGAATCGGTAAGTGCTTCGCCGTAAACATTGTCGCCATCGTAGTTGTAGCTTCCGTCCATCCCCGAGTAGTACAAATCGGCTGGAATTTCATAATCTTCGTAGCCGCTGCCCGACACAGCATAGCAATAAAAACCACGCGAAGGAATCAGGTTGGTGTCGCCACCCAAAATCACATATTCAATTGAATTGCTTTGGTATTCGTTGCGAATGTAGTTGCGAATCTTATCCTGTTTGTCTGTTCCCGTCGTTCCCGAATAAATGCTTTCGGTTGTAACAACCTGCGCATCGATTCCTGCTGTGGCATAATAGTTTACAAGCGGAGTGAATCCACTGCTGAGCGTTGAAGGAGAGATAATAAGGAGTTGATATGCCTGTTTGGGTCCGTTGAGCGGATAACGATCGATCATATCGGGATTCTGAGCAAAACTGCGAACACGCAACAACACATTTTCGGAGGCACTCAGATTACCGAGAGCTTCTATAGCACTTTTGCCAGGTTTTGAATGGATACGCACTTTCACCGACGAATAATACGAAAGTTGACCCGTTGAAGGATTGTAGCGCATGGGAGTGAAAAGCGCCACAGCAAAAGCAAATCCGTTGAGATATTGAGTCGTTATGCTACTATGATTGACCAGCGGAAACGATGTTGACGAATACGTTTCTTCGTTTTTCTGAAACAAACCATCGCTTCCCATACTGATCGGGGCATCGTTTTGAGCAGGAAACAGATTGAATGAACCGGGAATAACAACTTCGTTTTCGCCCATTATTTCAATCGATTCGGCTACTTCGCCCGGAGGCAGCAAGAGCGAAACAGCACAATAAGCCAACAGTGGTTGACCGGGAGCTCCGGTGAGTTGCGTTCCACCGAGAACCACAGTCTGATAATTGCCAACCGGTTTGATGTGATAATCGGTAAAGCGATATGTGTGTTCGGTAACCTGTGCCGTAGAAATGGCGGCAATAAAAACGAAAGTCAGCAGAGTGAATATTGAGCGCATAAAAAAGAGTTTGATAATCAGTGCAAATTTAGGGGAAATTGGTTGCATGGGGAGAGAAATATCGGGGGGCTGGGATTGGACGATACTTATCGTTTTGACGATTTTTCTGTGTGTGTGGTATAATATTGAGTTTGGACATGATACTAACGATAGATATATATGAAACGAAGCATCTTGCCAAGCTGTGTCGGCATCTCCGAGCAAAACTTTGATGCAGAATGAATTGTACGCATCCAACTGCCCCCTCATTGTTTTAAAACATGCAGTTAGAAGAGTTATTTCTTTGTCAACTCTTTAGAAACTTTATATTTATTATTTGAAATTTGCGAAGCTAGATTGTATGCAATACTCCTTAATGTAAGTGTCGCGTTTAGATAGTAATCTGAATCTACTATAAGTTCGCCTTTTCGATATCGAATTTTTGGATATCTGTTAATAAAATCAGAATTAGGAAATCCAGCATCATGCATTAATACATTTCGAACTTCTTTAAGCTCAATTAAACTTTGGTACGAAGTCTCAATTCGTTTACCTTTAAATTGATACCAGGCTTTATATGGGTCCTTGTCAAATTGAAGTTTTGATTTAATGAAATTAATTATTCCGTGAATTGATTTTCCATCACCTTCTTGCTTAGCAATTTCGCTCTCAATTAGCTTTGATTGCAAGCAATTTATGTCTGATAATTTATTTGAAAAATGAAACAAGTCTTTATATGTAATAGTAAGCTTATCAGCTTGTTTGTCATCAAAAAGTAATTCGGGGTTTTGTATTAATATTTTATCCAACGTACTTCGCAAAAATACCTCAAATAATGTCCAATGTAAAAGGAAACAACTTCTATATAAAATATTTGTCGAATTTTTTCCTAGTTCTTTTGGTTTACCTAAACTATGTGCGAGCATCAGGAATTTCTTCTGAATATTTTCAAAATCTTCTAAATCTTCAATATTAGACTTATCTTTTACAGATGCTTTAATTTTCAAAACAACTGAATATTTTGAGCTCCCAGGCTTAGGTAGTTTGTTTAGCGGTTCATTCTTATATGATTGTGGCCAAATAATTAATTTCTCATGTGACTTTGGATCTAATACTATCGAGCCTAGTTTGTTTTGAGAAATTAGCTTTTCTACCTGTTGAATAGTCTGATCTGTTTTTGTCGCAAATTCCTGTATAGTAATCCACTTGCATAATATTTTCGATTTTTCAGCTGTTACGTCAGCCATGCAGTATGAGCTACTTTTTAACAATTCAAGCTTATTCGCTTCATGCTCAAATCTGGGCAGTTCTTTTTTTGGGTATTTGAAAAGTAGTTGTTGTGATAAAGAATATGAAATGTCTGTTAATTCCTCAAAATCACTTATTTGACTTATATTTTTTAAGTAAGTCTGGTAAGGTGCAAAAGTATTTATCTTGTATTTCATGTCTCATAATTTTGTTACCGTCATAGTGATTCTTTATCACACACACAAATCTACAAATATTTCACTCAATTCATCAACCATGTCTTTTTTTCTGATTTTGTTTTTGGGGGGATTGGGAAGCAACGCGGATTTTTGGGAAATAGGTGTCATGAGAAATGCATATGAAACGACAATGGCTGGTACTCAAGGCTGTTTTTTTAAGAGATGTCAGATCAAAACCCATGTTAGCTGTAGTTTACCTTTCATAACCAATTCTTCGCCAATGGTCTTTTAATGCTTGACTGAGTGGATTAATTTGTCGTGGTTTAATTTCTAAATTGTTACCACCTTGCAATAGGTCACTAAGCCATTGTCTATTTGTAAAATCATTTACTAAAACTACTACACGATAGTTTTCGTCCAATGTAAACAAACCTTTTTCAAAGGCTTTGTCGTGCATTAAGCAAAGGCATAGGCCATTACCAGTATGTCCGCGTAAAGGTTCATTGTCCGCCCACCTAGCTATGTGTCCACTAATTAAAAACCCTCGCCCCTCAACTGGGCAATTAGGGAAACAGCATTTTGAGGAAAAATTCTCTTTTACATTATCTGAAAATATTTGATGACCAATTCTATGTTCTACTTCTCCTACTGCTACGCCTGTATTAACATTTTCGACAACTGCATTTTCTCGTCTGTTTGTATCGTAATTCCGAACTAACATTGAAGGCAGAATAACATCAAACTCTGAAAAGTATGCACCATTTAGACATTGTAATCGCCCTCTTTGAATAACATAAAAGAGTCTCTTCTTATTAGTTCTTCTAGCCCTATTTGTACTAAAATATGTTCGTAAATCAGCATTGTTGTTGGTAAAAAAATCTGAAAGCAAAATTGTCGGATTCAATGTTATGAAGTCTGTTAGTTCAACCTTATAGTAGGTTTGAACAAAATCCCATTCATGGTTTTGTTGAGTTGGTGAACCACTAATTATATATCCGTCTGTAGCTGCCGTTGAATAACCTACAAATCTTTTGTTGCCATTAATGTTTCGTAGATGAAAAATAATGTCTCCTTTTACCACTTGGTTTATCAAGTTCCAAAAAGGCCATTTGCTACCGTCTTGAGTTTGTATAGGAGCCCAAACGCTTTCCGAAAAATTCCAGCCGGGATTGTATGTCCTGTTATTTGTCCTAAGTTCTAACCAAATCATTTTATGTCGTAGTTTTTTTTAGTTATACTTCTTAATTATTTGAATATTATATTCATTTAAAAGTGTTGTTTCAAAAAAGACGTAATTATTTCCTTCACCTATTTGAACACTTGGGTAAATAATACCGTCAAATTTTAAATACTTACAGCAATCAGATATGAACCTAGTAAAGTAATATTCTGGTTTATATTTTGAACCATCTTCTGCTTTAGCGCTCGCAACCGAAGACAGTACAATTGCTTTCAATAAATTATTCTCATCAATGCTATCAAATTCTTCGACTGATGTTAAATCTAACAATTTCAATTGTTTTTGAATTTTAAATTCAGCTAAATGAAGATTTTGAATTGGTTTTCTCAATTCATTAAAACATGTTATCTCTTTGTCTGCGGCATAGAGCACTGGAATTCCTATATGATTATATCTTCCCTCATTCGTAAAGTTCGGTGGTGGGGGTAATAAATCACTTTTATTAATATCCGTTTTGTCAAGTATTCGACCGCGGTATAGTGAGAGGTCTAAATCAATAAGATTGATGTTTTTAGAAATTTTTTCAATCAATTCAAAAGTTTGACTAGCAAGCTTGTTTTCAAGTACAATAAATGGTGTTTCTTTAATATCTTGTTTTAGAAGATGAAAGTCAAATTCAATTTCATCAAAGTTATCAAAATCAAATTCGAAAACCCAAAAAACGCCATAGATACCTGCACCACATCTTGGGCATTTAACGTTATGAAGATTTTCATTATATTCCTGTTCAGTATATAAATTTCTTAATCTGCTCCCATGATAAAAAGCGTTAGTGTCTATTGAATATGAATCAGGTAATCTATCAATTGCTAAAGGCCAATTTTGTATAAAATCTTCATAGCATTCATTACAACATTTAATGTCGGCCGAATACCAGGAATCTAATTCGGCAATGAAATCATCTTCAAAAAAAGTAAAATCTTTATTATCTTCAGAATTTGTCATTTACTGATGGGTTAGTGAAAATTGTCGCTAACTTGTTTATAGGCCTTACATCGTCATACCTATTCCAGCAAATCACCTTGAACAAATCTGATAGCCACCGGTCTTGCCTATATGCAAATATATATGATTTTTTTCACAAATCATCAAACAGGTGGTTGTTTTTCTGCTGTGAAAATTTTTCAGATGAACGGTTTTTGTGCCTTTGGCTCCTTTAACAATGATCGGGGCGCGTGTCTGCATATATTCTTTACCCCTAACAAAAGACGTTGCAGTGCAACGTCTCTACAATGACTTTTCCTTCACTCACAACTGACCTACTGAATACTGGCTACTTATCACAATCAATACTCCTTCACAAGACGCGATAAATCGCGTCTCTACACTCACCACTAACTACTCACCACTGACTACAATCAATACTCCTTACCTCTTACTTCTTACCCCTAATATAAGTCGTTGCGGTGCAACGTCTCTACAAAAATTTATTACTCACAACTCACCACTGTCAACTGACTACTGAAAACTGGCTACTGATTACTGTCCACTCTCATTGATCCAATCACAATTAATCCACTCATCATCGAGGGTCATGCCCATTTTTTTATAGAGTTCAATGGCCGGAGTGTTCCAGTCGAGGACCTGCCAGCGGACACGGGTGCATTTTTCTTCTTTCGAAATACGCATAATCTCATTCAAAAGCATAGTTCCGATGCCGTTTCCCCGATACTGCGGCTTGATGTACAGATCGTCCAGGTAGAGCGACTTCCCTACCCACGTGTAATACGCGAAGAAATAAAGAGCCATTCCGACTATTTGTCCGGTTTCGTTTTCGGCCATGATGCAGCGGAATAAATCTTTTTCGCGTTGCATTTGTTCAACTGAATTAGTGACTTTTTCGGGAGCTTTTTCGAACAAAGCCAGTTCTTTAATCATACCTATAATTTCAGGAAAATCGGCTTCGGTTGCCGGGCGGAGATTGATGTTCATATTGTTTTGGGTTCGTTTTGAATTCGTTTGTGGTTGCTAATTCTATAAGTCGCACTTCGATACATCCGCCTGTAGGCGGACACTCAGTGTGACATAAAGTGTTAATAGTCATCCATTGAGCTGACAAACAAGTTACTTAATCACCAGACGGTCAACAACATTGTCTTTGAGATAATCGTTTACAGCTTTGATGATAACACTCTGCATATACACCAATTCGTTGCGCAGTGCGGGTTCACTCACTTCGATATAAAGCACAGGACCATCGAGCCGAACCGATTTGGTGTGTTTGGCAACCAATTTTCCTGCAATTTCGGGCCAGCTTGCCACCAGGGCTTCGCTTTGCATTTTGCTGCGCAGCTTGTATTTATCAACAAGTTGTTGCAAAACCTCCTTGAGCGAATATTGATTGTCGTAGTTGTTCATTGCGTAGTGCGAAGTAAGGAAGAAATTTTGTTTTTGCCAAACAAAATCTCTATCATCCGACAAAAAACAAGTGGCATTAGCTTGATTGAAAGACTTGGTTTTCGCATAAGCCCACTCCCGGAAACCTCTGTCCGCAGATTTCCCAGATTACGGGGATTGTATAATGACACCAGCAGGGCCAACAATTCGCGCAGAAGGTTTGCATATTTTACTATGCAAAACATGCAAACAGTTGATATATTTGAATCAGATTCAATCTCATATTGGAGCTGATTCCACCTGCGAACCGAAGCAACGAAGTTGCAGAGCTCATGAGTACCTTTGAAAACAGTTCAATGGGTGAATAATCCTGTAAATCTGCGGACAATTTTGTTGCTCAAAATATTATCGAACAATATTAATATAAAATATGTAAGTTTGAACACTTTATTCTATCTGATCTTAATTTTGAAGATATTGATTCCTATGGATAATTCAGTTCGCCTATCACACACAAAAGTGCCTGAAGAATACCAATTCAATTTTGAAGGATTCAATTACTACTGTACAATTCAAAAATCGGAATTCAAAAAATGCAATCCGATTGTGGTACTTGGTGGTGCATTTCAGAACATGCAATCGTGGAGCAAGCATTTGGAATACTATGTGCAATTGGCCGATGTTGTTTTGGTCGATTTACCGGGCACAGGGAAGTCGGATATACTTCCCCACGAATACAGTATTGAGTTTTTGGCATCGACACTACATCATTTGCTTTTAAAGTTGAAAATAGACAAGATTGAAATGGTTTGCGCATCGTATGGCACGCCCATCGGTATTATTTTCGCTAGTACCTTTCGCGAAATGGTTTCGAAACTGATATTGATTGGAACCATGAAAGCTTTTCCACCTCACAGACGAAAACAAGTGGAGTATTCGTTTGAAACACTGAGTTCCAATAACATGAGTACATTCTCGAACGATATTCTTGAAATATTGATGAATCGGGATAGGATTGACAGTATTAGACGTTATGCAGCTGTACATAAAGTGCTTTCGAAAATAGTAAAAAACACAAACCAAGATGGGAAGTGCAAATATGTCGAGAACTCGAAACGATTGCTCAATTACACTCCAGGCGAAAACATCTTTTCCTTCGACGCACCAACACTTATTTTCACAGGCGAACACGACTCGTTTACACGTCCCGAATTTTGCCGCGAGATAGCATCTACGCTCAAGAACGCGACATTCACAACCATCCAGGAGTCGGATCATTTGTGCAGTAATGAGCAATTTGCAATTACCAACAAGCTCATTGCAGCTTTTTTGTTGAACAACGACCTAAATGCTATTGAAGGCATCAACAAAGTTGAAATATTCAGCTCAAATTGATTCACAAGCCTCTTTTTAGAGTAAATAGTTATTTTTGCAACCATTGAGCATTTTATCAATAAAACCATACGATTATGTTTTGTATGCAATGTGGCAAAGAGCTGCCCGATAGCGCAAAATTTTGCGTAGGATGTGGTACACCCACCCCCGGCAATTCACCTCAGGAAAAAGCTGAAACCAGAGAAATTGAAATTGACGAAAACAAGCCAGCCGAATACGCCTGGGGTGCCGACAATCCCGACATGAAAGGCCTGCATCCGGTAAGGATGAAACATTTGCCACCAACCGACCGTGCAAAAGTTGAAGCTGCAACTATCGATACGCGAGGACAGCATCAGATATCGGCACGTGTTATCAAATCGCAAACGGCAAAAGGAGCTTACTCGGTGCCCATTGTTTTTGCATTGCTTGCCGGCACATTGGCAGCGGGCGGATTTGCTGTTCAGGAAAAAGGACTTGGTGCAATCTCGCTGGCTGTTGCAGCATTCTTGATATTTCTTGCCATTGTGATGGGAAGCAACCGACGAAAAAACTTCCGGCTTGGCTTCGATTGGAAAACCAATACCATCTGGGCTATGCTCGAAGGCAAAAAGCCATCGTATTTGGGTAATGCCAGCTGCATCACTGCTCTGAATATCGAAAAAACGGTAATTAACAACAGGCGGATTGCCAATGTTGGCACAACTTCGAATCGCATGTACACAACCGTGAACGATAAGAAAAAAATCTGGCAACTTATTGTAAACAAAACCGATGGAAGCAGCATTCCGCTATTCACTTTTTATTCTGCATCCGATGCTGCCCATGTGCATCAGAAAGCTGTTGGATTGTTGCAGGCACAAAAGTAATAGAGATTAGAGGCAAATTTTAGTCTTGTTTTTAAGGGACAGAATTAACTTGTTTTTAAAAACAATTCTTTTTTCAACCGCTTAGTTCGAAGAAAAAACAGCCATTCGCCCATTGCGTGGCAGAGGATGACTTTGAAAACAAAGCATTCATAGAATACAGACACCACAGAATTAAACAGGATTATTCGTGTCTTACGCTTTTTTCATCGATATTCATCCTGACTTGAAAGACAAGTTAAGTAGCACTGTACTCTCGATTTTCACGATTTGGATTTACTGCTCCAGTAGGTTCAAGAATTTGTCCGCAGATTTTGGGGATTACACAGAAAACCTCAAATCTCAATGAGTATCTTTCAATTTCCGCAGATGGAACCAGCTTCAATCGGAGATTGAAACTGATTCGAATATACCAACTATTTGCTTGTTTTGCGAAGCAAAACAAGTAAAGCATCTGCGAGAATTGTTGTCCCAGCTGGTGCAATTCAATAATCCGCGTAATCGGCGCAATCTGCTGACAATGTATTTCTTAACACCCTACTGCAGTTCTTTGCGGTTGAGACGAAAAATTAAATCCGTGTTCAAAAAAGAAATATCAAAATTAGATAGTTGCTAAATAAAACAATAGGCAAATATCAATTTATCGCTTTCTCAGAAATTTGAATAACTTTGGCAAACAATAAGCTGTTGAATTGCAGTTTAAATTATTGAAAATAAGGGAATAATATTGCATTGAATACGGATTTTTTCAAAACAGTTTCACGTCGGAAAATAGTATTAAGAGCCCGAAAATTTGTTGACCTATCAGTCAGCAGCATTAAAAACGAGCAGCTTAAGAAAAACCTGCTACAGGCCATTCCTTTTTGGATTGCATCGCTTATAACCGGTTTGACGGCTGTTTTTTATGCTCAGGTTTTCAAGAAAACAGAGGAATTGAGCATGCTGATTTTTCATTATCATGCATGGCTACTGTTTATCATTTCTCCGGTTTGTTTTTTTCTGGCTCGATTTATTGTTCGTCAGTTTGCTCCATATTCACGTGGAAGTGGTATTCCTCAAACCATGGCAGCTATCGAGATAGCATCGGCTCAAAACGACAACAAAACAAACAAACTACTGGGTCTACGCATTATTATTATCAAAATTCTATCGAGCCTCCTGATGGCATTTGGTGGTGGAGCAGTTGGTCGCGAAGGCCCGATTATTCATATTGCCGGCTCCATTTTCAGAAAAATCAATGTGATGCTACCCAAGCATTGGCCTAA
>PHDB01000054.1 GCA_002842495.1 Bacteroidetes bacterium HGW-Bacteroidetes-6 | reverse complement strand
TCCCAATTGATCATATTTCTGAAATTTTTCACGAAGTCTGGTCTTTTATTTTGAAATTTCAAGTAGTATGCATGTTCCCAAACATCGATAGTAAAGATTGGTTTCCCTTTTACTTGAGCGATATCCATCCAAGGGTTATCTTGGTTTGGGGTTTGAGAAACTGCAAGATTTCCAGTTTCATCAACAAGGATCCAAGCCCATCCGCTACCAAACTGAGTAACAGCTTTTTGATTAAATTGTTCAAAAAGGTTGTCTAGTGTTCCAAAAGATTTTTCAATTGCCTTCATCAATTCTGGAGAGGGCTGACCTTTACCGTTTGGTGCAAGTCCTTGCCAATAGAAATTGTGGTTAAACCAACCACCAGCATTGTTTCTGATTGGAGTACTCAAAGAGGAAATATTTGCAAAAATGAAATCCATTGATGCATTTTTGTAAGGAGTTTCTCCGATCAAGTTGATAAATTGATTGTAATAGTTTCTATGGTGTCTATCGTAGTGAATCTCTACGGTTAAAGCATCCATAAATGGTTCCAATGCATCATAAGCATAAGGAAGAGGTTCGAACAAATGTTCTACAGGTTTACCAGTGTATTCTTTCATAGTTTTTTTGTTTTTGTTTTCATTAGTATTTTGGGCAGAGAGTATCCCTACTCCTAAAACTAATGCAATGGTTAATAATTGTTTAAGTTTCATGATTTTTTTTTATTGGTTTATATTTATTAGGAAACCACTCCTAATTCTTTACCCACTTTAATAAATGCAGCAATACATTTATCAAGATGTTCTGTTTCGTGAGCAGCAGAAAGTTGAACACGAATACGAGCTTGATCTTTAGGTACAACAGGGAAATAGAATCCAGTTACAAAGATACCCTCTTCTTGTAATTTGGAAGCCATCACCTGAGATAGTTTTGCATCGTACAACATCACAGCACAGATAGCAGATTTTGTAGGTTTAATATCAAACCCGGCTGCTTTCATTTTAGTGATAAAATACTCTGTATTAAAATGTAGTTTATCTTGTAAAGCATTTGAATTTTGCATAATTTCAACCATTTTCACACCTGCAGCAGCTACTAAAGGTGGAATAGAATTTGAGAAAAGGTATGGACGGGAGCGTTGGCGCAACATGTCGATGATCTCTTTTTTTCCAGTTGTAAAACCACCAATGGCACCACCAAATGCTTTTCCTAATGTTCCGGTAATTATTTCCACTTGACCTTTTTTATCGTAAAGTTCAGTAACACCTCTTCCGGTTTGTCCCACAACGCCAGCAGAATGTGATTCGTCAACCATTACCATGGCATCATATTTTGCCGCTAATTCTAAAATTTTATCTAGGGGAGCAACATTGCCATCCATAGAGAAAACACCATCAGTAACGATTAAACGAAAACGTTGTGCTTGTGCATCTTGAAGTTGTTTCTCTAAGTCAGCCATATCTGCATTAGCATAGCGATAGCGAACAGCTTTACAAAGACGAACACCATCAATTATAGAAGCATGATTAAGAGCATCAGAGATGATCGCATCTTCTTCATTTAATAGGGGTTCAAAAACGCCTCCGTTAGCATCAAAACAAGCAGCATATAAGATAGTATCTTCAGTTCCAAAAAATTCAGCTATTTTCTCTTCTAATTTTTTATGAAGATCACCTGTTCCACAAATAAATCGAACAGATGCCATTCCATAACCATGAGAATCTAATGCCTCATGAGCCGCAGCGATAAGTTCTGGATTGTTTGCTAATCCAAGATAATTGTTTGCACAAAAGTTCAGTGCTTTATTTCCATTTGCTAAAGTGATCTCTGCTCCTTGTGGAGATACAATAACTCTTTCTCTTTTATATAAACCTGCCGTATCAATACTAGTAAGTTCGTTTTGTAAAAATTGTTGAAATTTAGTATACATGTGTTATATTTATTAATATTATTTTAATTTTTCCTTTAATACATTGATCATATCAATAGTCATTGTTTCTAAATTATATTTTGGATTCCAACCCCACTCCTGACGAGCTACAGAGTCATCTAAGCTATTGGGCCAAGAATCTGCAATTCCTTGTTTTAATGGATCAATATTGTATTGGATCTCAAAATTTGGAATATGTTTTTTGATCTCATTTGCAATAATTTCTGGAGAGAAGCTCATTCCAGTTACATTAAATGAGTTTCTATGAATCAATTTAGTAGGATCAACTTCCATAAGATTGATCGCAGCATCTATAGCATCTGGCATATATAACATATCCATACATGTATCTGCTCTTAAAGGACAAGTAAATTTTCCCTCTTTTATAGCTGCATAATAAATTTCAACAGCGTAATCTGTAGTTCCGCCACCAGGAAGTGCAACATTTGAGATTAGCCCTGGATATCTAACCGAACGTGTGTCAATTCCAAATCTCTTGTAGTAGTAATCACTTAATAATTCTCCAGCAACTTTTGTAACTCCATAAATGGTTTTAGGACGTTGGATTGTATCTTGTGGGGTTTTATCAGCTGGTGTTTCAGGACCAAAAGCTCCAATAGAGCTAGGTGTAAACAGAGCAGCTTTATATTCTCTAGCAACTTCTAAACAATTAAGGAGAGCACCCATACCGATATTCCATCCTAACATTGGATTTGCTTCAGCAGTTGCTGAAAGAATCGCAGCAAGGTTATAAATGGTGTCAATTTTATACTTTTTAACAGTTTCAGCAATGTCATTGATATTGGTAGCATCAATCTTACACGACGGACCACCTTCACCAAGTTCTCCTTTTAATGGAAAATTCAGATCTGAAGCAACCACATGATCACTTCCGTAGATTTTACGCAAAGCTGGAACTAATTCTGTGCCAATTTGACCACAAGCACCAATAACTAAAATGTTTTTCATAAGTCTTTCTTTTTTTTTTGTAATGCAAATATAAATAAAATTTGTTACTTTTTTGTGAAATTGTAAATATTAAGTGATAAAAAAAAATCTCCATCAATTAGTAAAATATTTTGATGGAGATTGATATCTGTTAAAAGTTATTTCATATTAATTAAACCATTGAATCAATTAATGATACGTTTTCAATTAAAATTGTACGAGAGGGAAACTCATTAATCATCATAAAATCGTGTGTTGCGATTAATACAGTTGTCCCCTTTTTGTTAATATCAATAAATAATTTAAAAATCTCTTGAGAAGTAATAGGATCTAAATTTCCTGTTGGTTCATCTGCAAGAATCACTTCTGGATTATTAAGTAGAGCCCTTGCAATACAAACGCGTTGTTGTTCACCTCCAGACAATTGGTGTGGATATTTAAAATCTTTGGTAGCAAGACCCACCATTTCAAGAACATCTTCAGCACGTTGGAGCATCTCATCCCGTTTTTTCCATCCTGAAGCTTTCAACATAAGCATTAGATTATCAAGTACAGTTTTATCAGCCAATAGTTGATAATCTTGGAAAACCAGCCCTAGTTTTCTTCTCAAATATGGGATCTGTTTAGGTTTAATTTTTTTCAAATCATAACCAGCAATGGAAGCTTCAATTCCATTTGCTTTCTCATCGGCTATTAATAATTTCAAAATTGATGACTTTCCAGTACCAGATTTACCAATAAGATAAACCATCTCCCCTTTGTTGATGCTTAAACTAACTTTAGGAAGAATCAATAACTTCTTTTGATAAACATCCACCTCATTTAAAACAATAACTGGCTCAGAATGGGCAACATCTTGATGGATCGGAGATGTAATTTCTGGTTGAATTTCAGTTTGTGTTTCCAAACTATTTTCATTCATTATTTCTGGGGTCTCTTCCATTCTATATAATTTTAAATTTTAGGTATCAATATTTGCGTAATGTGCATTTTGTTCAATAAACTCTCTTCGAGGAGGAACTTCGTCACCCATAAGCATTGAAAACACGCGATCAGCTTCCGTTAAGTTGTCAATGGTTACTTGTCTAAGTGTTCTAAAAGCAGGATCCATAGTTGTTGTCCAAAGCTGTTGAGAATTCATCTCTCCAAGACCTTTATACCTTTGAATATGAAGTCCAGATTCATTTAACCCATTATTCGTCAATTCTGCTACTGCTTCTTTTCTTTCGGCTTCTGTCCAAACATAACGCTCTTGTTTCCCTTTTTTAATCAAATAAAGGGGTGGTGTTGCGATATAGACATGACCAAATTCGATCAACTCTTTCATATAACGGAAGAAGAAAGTCAAAATTAGAGTTGCAATGTGACTACCATCCACATCAGCATCGGTCATGATGATCACTTTACCATAACGAAGTTTTTCGATGTTTAACGCTTTACTATCTTCAGGAGTTCCAATGGTAACGCCAAGTGCTGTATACATATTTCTAATCTCATCACTTTCAAAGATTCTGTGTGGCATCGCTTTTTCCACATTTAAAATCTTACCTCTAAGGGGCAAGATGGCTTGAAATTTACTATCTCTACCTTGTTTAGCGGTTCCACCTGCAGAATCCCCTTCGACAAGGTACAATTCACACTCTTCCGGTTTTTTAGAAGAGCAATCAGATAGTTTTCCTGGCAAACCACCACCACTAAACACATTTTTTCTTTGCACCAATTCTCGAGCTTTTCTTGCAGCGTGTCTTGCAGTAGCAGCCAGAATCACTTTATTAACAATCTCTTTAGAATCACGAGGATTCTCTTCAAGATAATTTCTCAACATTTCACCAACCATTTGGTCAACAATACCCATCACTTCATTGTTCCCCAATTTAGTTTTGGTTTGTCCTTCAAATTGTGGTTCTTGAACTTTTACAGAAATAATGGCCGTTAAGCCCTCTCTAAAATCATCACCTGAGATCTCAATTTTTGATTTTTCAACTTTCTCCAACATTTTGCTTTCATCAGCATATTTTTTCAAAGTTCTTGTTAAAGCTCTACGGAAACCGGCTAAATGTGTACCCCCTTCAATCGTATTGATATTATTTACATAGGAGTGAATATTCTCTGTAAAAGAGGTATTGTATTGCATAACAACCTCAACCTCAACATTATCCTTTTCGCCCTCCATATAAATTGGAAATTCCATAATTTTTTCGCGACCTCCATCGAGATATTTTAGAAAATCTTTCAGCCCCTCTTCAGAATAATATGAATCATGTAAAAACTGATTCTTATCATCCATAACTCTTTCATCAGTGAGTTCCAAACGGATTCCTCTATTTAAGAATGCTAATTCTTTCAAACGAGTAGCCAACGTTGAGTATTTATATTCTGAAGTAATAAAAATAGAATCATCAGGTTTAAACCAGATTTTAGTACCACGCATGGACGTTTCTCCAATTTTTTTTACAGGATATAAAGGTTTTCCAAAAGCCAATTCTTGGATATAGTGTTCTCCATTTCTAAAAACTTCAGCTTTAAACTCTTTAGAAAGCGCATTTACACAAGAAACACCGACACCATGAAGACCTCCAGAAACTTTATAGGAATCTTTATCAAACTTTCCACCTGCATGAAGTACTGTAAGAACCACTTCAAGAGCAGATTTTTGTTCTTTTTCATGAAAATCAGTAGGGATACCACGTCCATTATCCAAAACAGAGATTGAATTATCAGGATGTATGGTAACTTGAATATGATTACAATGCCCTGCCAATGCCTCATCTATCGAATTATCAATAACTTCGTACACCAAATGATGAAGTCCTCTTTCACCTACATCTCCAATATACATTGCTGGGCGCATTCTAACCGCTTCCAATCCTTCCAACACATGAATATTCTCAGCATTGTAATTTCCGTTTTTGATTTCAACGTTTTCTAATTCACTCATAATCAATTTTATATAATCTTAAAAAATAACTTGCAAATATACAAAAAAATACCTTTTGAATGACTAAAAAAATCACATTTTTCTAATAAAAAACTACTATTTTTTATGATTTTTTTCATGATGATTTTTAGGGCGTTCCGGCTCTAAGCCAACGCAAAGAAATTCAAAGCAAAAAGGGTATAAATGGGGGCGTTGTCTTATCGCCGTCGGCCTACGCTTCCAAGTCCGCAGGGTTAAGCCGTGTGACTGCATGGTCGGAACCGTAGAGACGCCATGCATGGCGTCTCTACTAAAAGCTATCGCTTTTTTCCTCCCTGCATCACAGCGGCTTTCCCCTTTGCGGGCTTTCCAGCTGCGTCCTAACGCAACATTTGAGTTAAGAGTTAAGAGATAAAAGATAAGAGATAAATTAGTAAATGAAAAATTGTATCAAATCCAGCTAATTCGCGCATGGCCATACGACAAGGATGACATGCGATATACTATATATCCAAGAGTAGAAACCGAGATTGTATTGAGATTAAAAAAAAATATATTGCTTGTATTAAACTATCTGCTTTCTGGATATGATTTAAAATAATTTTTAATATTCTAGTAAATGTCGGGGACTATTTTTCTGAACTAGTTCAGTGATTGTATAGTACAAAATCTTAATAATTTGTATCGAATCATAACCCGTCATTTATTAGAATATATGATCTTGGCAAAAACTGCTCAATACGAAACTGATTCCTAAAACTGATAACTGAAACCTGATAGCTGAAACCTGATAGCTGATAGCCCTTCGCCTTGAGCCTGCTTGCATTAGGGCGGAGCCGAGAAAGCCCGCAAAGCGAACAGCCGATGTGATGCAGGGAGTAAAAGAGCGACCCTGGGAGCTCCTTTTACGACCATGCAGTCACACGGATGGGTGCTGCGGACTTGAAGGCGGAGACCGACGGCGGTGCGAGGGCATAAGGGTGAGCTCGCCGGAATGCCAAAATAATGAATAATGAAGAATGAATAATGAATAATGAAGAGTTGAAAGACTTTAGACTTTTGACTTTAGACTTTTGACTTTAGACTATTCGTTCAAGAACCGCTCTGCTTCTATCGCAGCTTTGCACCCAGAGGCGGCGGCTGTGATCGCTTGTCGGTAGTAAGGATCTTGGATGTCGCCTGCTGCAAAAACACCGTGAATATTCGTTAATGGACGAACTCCTTGTGTTTTGATATACCCTTGTTCATCCAATTCTAATTGTCCTTTAAAAAGATCTGACACTGGAGTAACACCAATGGCTACAAAAACTCCGTCCACAGCGATCTCTTGTTCAGATTTATCTTTAGTATTTGTTAAAATCATTCCCGTTACTTTTTTAACAAACCCCTGTTGTTCTCCCAAAATCTCTTTGGGAACATTGTTAAAAATAACTTCAATATTAGGAGTGCTTTCTACCTTATCTTGCATCGCTTTAGTGGCTCTAAACTCATCTCTACGATGAACCAAATAAACTTTAGAACACAATTTAGCAAGGTAAGTTGCCTCTTCAAGAGCGGTATCACCACCCCCAATAACGGCTACTACTCTCCCTTTGAAAAAAGCTCCATCGCAAGTAGCGCATGTGGAAACTCCAAAACCTCTATACTTAGTTTCACTTTCTAATCCTAACCAACGTGCTGTTGCACCTGTAGCGATAATCACTGTTTCTGCCATAATCACTTTATCATAATCAACGACACATTTGAATGGTCTTTGCGATAGATCAACTTCAGTGATCTCCCCAGAACGTAAATCAGCCCCTAAATGGAGTGCTTGTTCTCTAATATTATCCATAATCACGGGACCAGTTTCCCCTTTAGGATAACCAGGGAAATTTTCAACCTCGGTAGTGATGGTTAGTTGTCCACCAGGTTGCATACCTTCAAATAAAACTGGTTCTAAACCGGCTCTGGTAGCATAAATAGATGCAGTATACCCAGCTGGTCCACCCCCAATAATTAAACATTTTGTTGTTTCCATGTTTTTACAACGGTTTCAAATAGTTAATAAAAAAAATAGTTTGAGCAATGATTACATGACTAATTTAAACCCTATGCCATGTACATTGATAATTTGCACTTTAGGATCAGGAGCGAAAAGTTTTCTCAATTTCGTAATATAAACATCCATACTACGCGCATTGTAATAACTATCATCACCCCATATTTTCTTAAGAGCATACCCTCTATCAAGAACATCATTTTTTTTCTGAATAAGCATCATCAGTAATTCTGTTTCTCTAGTGGTAAGCTTTTTTTCTTCACCATTAATCAGCAAACTTTGATGAGCCACATTAAAAATAATTGATCCCAATTGAATTGGTTGAAGATCTCCCTCCTCTGTGCCATAAGTTCTTCTGATTAAAGCTTCTAATCTGGCAAGTAAAACCTCCATAGAAAAAGGTTTTGTGATATAATCATCACCACCGATGGAGAGTCCGTAAACCATATCTTGAGGTAAACTTTTAGCTGTCAAGAAAATAATTGGAATCTGTTTATCCATTTTCCGAATCTCTTTAGCTAAAGTGAACCCATCTTTTAATGGCATCATAACATCCACAATGCAAATATCTAAATCAGACGTACAAAAAAGCTCGTATGCAGATTCTCCATTTGTAGCATGTTTTACAGAATAACCTTTGGCTTCAAGATATGTAGTTAATACCTTCCCCAAATTCATATCATCTTCTGCTAATAAAATCTTTTTGTTTATACTCATAATCATTATCTTTTATATGGTATTGAAATAACAAATTCACAACCTTTTGATGGTTCACTATTTAAAGAAATAGATCCACCGTGTAATTCAACAATTCTTTTTACATATGCTAAGCCCAACCCGTGACCTTTATTGTCATGAATATTCCCTGAAGAGACTCTATAAAAATCTTGAAAAATGCGTTTATGGTTTTTCTTTGCAATACCAATTCCATTATCAGCAATTTTTATAAATAAATTTCTTCTATCGCTTTCAGTTCGAACGACAATATCAGGGTTTTCCTGCGAATATTTTATGGCATTTTCTATCAAATTCACGATCACATTATGTATATGAGAACTATCTGCAAAGATAATAGGATTTTTCGCATAAAGGTACTGTGAAATTTTACCATTTTTTGACGAAATTTGAAGCGAAAAATCAATACAAATTGAACTTATAAGTTTATGAATATCAAGATGTTCCTCATATATTCGCAACTGTCCTTTCTTAAGTTGGGCAAGCTCTAATATATTATTTACCATTTTCTTCAACCTGTTATTTTCGTCACTTATGATAGAAATATAGGAATCTCGGAGTTGAGGTTTCGAAGAAATATCTGGATCTTCAAGAGCTTCACATGCTAATGATATTGTTGAGATTGGGGTTTTGAATTCATGGGTCATATTGTTGATAAAATCATTCTTAATATCAGATATTTTCTTTAATCTATACAAATGATATAAAGTATAAATATTCAAGAATGAAATAATAGCAATTAAAGCCAAAATAAAAGTTGTTATGGTACTCATCCTTTGAAATAAGATTCTTCTTTGATCTTTAAAATAGATGATTAAGTAGTGCGGTGCAATAAACTTTTCTGAAGGTTTTAAACTAAATATAAATTCACTATTTAAAATGCTAGCAGGATCAACAATATGTGGACTAATCACAAATTGTGTTGTATATGAATTATAGAGTGCAAAATCAAATTTTGCTTCAATATTCTGCTCAACTAATGCTTCTTTAATAATTCTATTCAAATACTCTTCATTTAACAAAAGAATTGTATTGCTATCCATCTCGATCAAATTCACATTATCACTTTTTGATACTTGCTGAAGTGTAGTATTTATTTGATTATTATCTATAGGATACAATGTTGGAGAAAACATATTTATATACGTAGTATCAAAATAAATAGTGTCATTATCTGTTAATACAACATCATTTTTCAAGTAACTAATAGTCGTTTTAACGACACCTATCGGAGTTACTTTTGCAGGATCCAATAAGAATCTTTTTCCTTGTTTTTGAAATACTACATTTGGAGTCGTATCAGTCGCTTGAACAATCGTTGATGATGGTAAGGTATCCCCTTTTAACAATCCATCAATTTTGTTAACGACCTCACTTCCAGCAGAAAGAATTTCACGGGTTAAAATACTTTTTTGAACTTTTTCTGCATCTTTATACAATTGGAAAATGGTAAGCATTAAGAAAAAAGAAGAGGTAACTAAAATAACGGCGATTGAAAAAATTACTATTCTCTTCATAACTTACAAAATTTAACAATATCAATACCATCTGGATAATTTAAAAGAGAGGGGAATTGTCCCTCTCCAAAAGGAACACTTAATAAAGGGTCTATCGTATCAATCATCTCTTTAGTGCTTTTGTTTTCAACCACAATACATTGTATCTGTTCTGATTGATTTTCAATAGAACTCTTTAATTTAGATAATGAATCATAAAACTCATAATTAATGATTGAAATGGGTGATGACATGGATGACTCTTCAACCAAAATAAATGATCCTGCATCATAGAACGGTTTTTGATTCATTAAAAAGATCGTTTTTTGGTATTCCAAATTATTCAAATATAGATGGTGGTCAGCATTATACGTGGAATAGCTTTGAATAGTTTCAATAAAACCGATAATATTAAAATTTGTAGGAAGATACAATTTTGAAACTGATCTACAACCCAATCCAAAATAAGAAAAAATATCTTTTGACAACCTACTTATCTGTTCTTTTGTTTCGCTACCATCTAAAATCGCAATACTATTTCGATTTTTTCTTAACAACAAAGGTTTTTTATGAAAGTAATACTCAAAATATTTGGCACTGTTATTATTCCCAGTCGCTATCACCTTATCATACAAATCTGATTTTTTTTGATTACTTCCATTCTGAATGGATTCAACAAACCTAATTTTATCAGAAAAGTACGGGTCTAATTCACACAATAACTCTGCTAAAATGGGTAATAAAATGGAATCATTTGCTGATAATTTGCCTAAAAACTTATTTCCACTGATTAAAACTGAGAAAAAATCATGAAATGCAGCCAAAGGAATATTTCCGGCTGAAATCACAAAAATTGTTTCAATTTTATCGATTTCTTGCAAAAATATATCTTGATAATATTTCGTAAAACACTTTATATTAGATGATTCCAACATAAAAACAATACCTTCTAAAGCTTGAACAATGTAATGCGGAGTAAACCATTTGTTTTGTTGAGACTGTTTTGTGATAGCTTCATATATTTTGAAATGAAAAAAAATTTTTTCATTAATTTCAGGATAATTACTGAGAAATAATTTAATATTATCTCTCAGTAATTCAAATGATTGTATTCTATCTAAAAACTTGTTTTTCACTTAAAAAATTTTATGCAAATATACAAAATAAATTTTTCTTATTTTTTTTGATTTTTGTATAGAAAAAAGTTGTATTTTTGCGACCTCGTTACGGGATATAGCGTAGTCCGGTTATCGCGCCTGCTTTGGGAGCAGGAGGTCGCAAGTTCGAATCTTGCTATCCCGACAAAAACCACTCAAATTTGGGTGGTTTTTTCTTTTTATATATCTTTGCATCCCATATAACCTGAAATCAACCAAATTAATACAATGTTTATGACTCAAAAACAATTCCTTCCCATTACAAAAAAAGAGATAGAATCGAGAGGTTGGGATCAGGTTGATGTTATCCTAATATCGGGTGATGCCTATATTGATCACCCTTCATTTGGAGTTGCTGTTATAGGTCGAATTCTTGAAAAACAGGGGCTCAAAGTAGCAATATTACCTCAACCCAATTGGAGAGATGACTTAAGAGATTTTAAAAAATTAGGGAAACCGAGACTTTTTTTTGGAATCACAGCTGGGAATATGGATTCTATGGTGAATCATTATACGGCTACAAAAAGAGTTCGAAGTGATGATGCATACACCCCTGGCGACCAAGCTGGTTACCGTCCAGATAATGCAACCATTGTGTATTCCAACATTATCAAAGAGCTATTCCCTGATGTTCCCATAATTATAGGAGGCATTGAAGCATCTATGAGGCGCCTTTCTCACTATGACTATTGGCAAGATCAATTTCGTCCTTCAATTTTGTTAGAAAGTAAAGCAGATTTACTTGTTTACGGTATGGGAGAGAAGCCCATGATTGAAATTGCAAAAGCTTTTCAAGGGGAAAATCCATTAATTGCATGCAAACAGATTAAACAAGTTGCCTATTTAGAACCGATTTCATCAAAAAAGAGTATCATTACCGAAAACGATTTAGTTCTACATTCTTATGAACAAGAACTATTCCAAAAAAAATGGTACGCTGAGAATTTCATAGCATTTGAAAAGGAAACCAATAAGATGCATCAAAAGAGAATGATTCAACCTTATGCTAATCAACTTTTGGTGGTAAACCCTCCAAATAATCCACTTACAGAACAGGAGATGGATCAATTTGCTCTTTTTGATGTGATGATGAATGCTCCCCATTATAAATACAATAAAAGAGGAGATATCCCTGCCTTTGAAATGATCAAAAATTCTGTAACCATTCATAGAGGTTGTTTTGGGGGATGCTCTTTTTGTGCTATTGCTGCACATCAGGGAAAATTCATCTCTTCAAGATCTGAGAAATCGATTTTAAAAGAAGTGGAAGATCTAACATCCAGAGAATACTTTAAAGGTTTTATTACCGATTTAGGGGGACCTTCTGCAAATATGTATAAAATGGGGGGAGTAAAAACATCTAAATGTGAAAAATGTGCCCGTCCATCCTGTATTTTTCCAGTAGTATGTGAAAATTTGAACCTAAATCATAAAACGCTGACTCAGCTTTATCGTAATGCATCAAAAATTCCTGGAATAAAGAGAATTACTATTGGAAGTGGCATTCGATACGATATGTTGCTAACCAAAGATCCAAATATTGATCAAGAAAATGGGCTTACAACCTATTTGAAGGAAGTTATTTTGAATCATGTAAGTGGAAGATTAAAAGTCGCCCCAGAACACACACAAAGTGAAGTGTTAAAACTTATGAGAAAACCTCCTTTTTCGCAATTTATGCGTTTTTATGAAAAGTTCCATCAGATAAATCAGCAAAATAATAAAAACCAACAGCTTATCCCCTATTTCATCTCTTCGCATCCTGGATGTAGTTTAGCAAATATGGCTGAATTAGCCATTGAAGTGAAAAGCAGTAGAAATACCAAAGGGAAAAGCAAAGATACTCAACCACATGGTATCGAATCTGATCATGTCCAAGATTTCACCCCCACTCCCATGACGTATGCCACTGCGATGTATTATCTGGGTTACGATCCATATACCAGTAAAAAAATCGAAGTAGCCAAAACGATGGAAGATAAAAAGAATCAAAATCTTTTCTTTTTCTATCACAAAAAGGAGAACCACGAAACCATCGCTAAATTACTAAGAAACATCAATAGGATGGACTTGTTAAATGAGATAAGAACGAAGAACTAAATTAGCAAATTAGCAAATTCGTGAATTAGCAAATTGACTAGGGACAAGAGACTAGGGACAAGAGACTAGGGACAAGAGACTAGGGACAAGAGACTAGGGACTACAGAAAACTCTTCATTCTTCATTCTTCATTCTTCATTCTTCATTATTCATTATTCACTATTTTTGGGCACTCCCCCTCGCTTCGCTGTTGAAACGCTTCTCTGTTGAAGGGTTTAAAAGTTTAAGTTTTAGGTTTTAGTTCAATTGCCATGTACTTTAGTGCATGGCAATGATTATAATTAAATTAACCACAAAGATCACAAAGTTTTAACACAAAGTGCACAAAGAACCTATGAAATCAACCTCGAAGAGGTTGCAGATTAGTAACCGTAGGTCAGCGAAGCGCCACCTGCGGACAAATGAACCACACGCTAACAATACTACCTCGAAGAGGTTGCAGAAATAAATCTTAGTATTATGAGTTATAATAATTTATTTTACCACATCATTTTCAGGACAAAGAAAAACCAAAAAACATTGTCATTGACTCACTCTGATGAATTATACAAATATATTTGGGGAATTATAAATCGAAAAGATTGTTTTCTATTTCGAATAAATGGGATTGAGGATCATATTCATATGCTTGTTTCAATCCATCCAACAATAGCAGTTGCAGATTTTGTACGAGATATAAAACGTAGTAGTAGTATCATGTTAAAAATGGAAAAAGGATTCGAAAAATTCAAGGGATGGGGTGGTGGATATTGTTCATTGTCATATAGCATAAATGAAAAAGAGAAAATCTATAATTATATTAAAAATCAAAGAGAACATCATAAAACAGTTTCATTTAAAGAAGAATTAGAAGAAATTGTCAAAGAAGCAAGATTTGATTTTGATCAGCGATTTTGGGATGACGTATAGAAGTAATTTTTACTTTTTCTGCAACCTCTTCGAGGTAGTAGATCGTCGTGGGGGCATCATTCAGCCGCAGGTAGCTTCGCAACCTACGGTTACTAATCTGCAACCCCATTCGGGGTTGAGCTCTTCACTCCTCTGTGTTTCTTTGTTAAAACTTTGAGCACTTTGTGGTTAATTATTAAAACTGATAACTGAAACCTGACAGCTGAGAGCCCCTTAACCATTAGCCCTGAGCCTTGCGCCTCCTTGCATTAGGGATGTGGAGGGCGGCGAAGCCGGTACGAGCTGGAACGAGCGCCGCGATCATTTTGATGTGGGGTAACCCTTTTTTTAAGCGAAGTGCAGCGAAGTACGGGAGCGAAGCGGACCCCGGAACAAGCCCGACCCCGAGCGAAGCGAGGGGGAATGCCCAAAAAAAGATAAGAGTTAAGAGATAAGAGTTAAGAGATAAGAGTTAATAATCAATAGCCCTGTACTTTAGTGCAGGGATATTGATGAAGAGTTAAGAGTAGAATTAGAAAATTAGCAAATTAAATATAAATTCGTTTTAAATTCGTGAATTTGTGGCTAATTATTAAAGAGTGAATAGTATTGTATGTTACTTTTGAACTGCAAACCTTGTTCTGTAAAAGCGTCCGTTGTGCTCTAGCTGAATAACATAAACTCCATTGGCAAAATCACTTACATCAATTTTATCTGTATAATCCCCGCTTAAAATCTTTTCACCATATAAATTATAGATGGTGAAAGGGATAGGTGCCTCTCTAACAATGGATAATTTTACTTGAATAAAACTATGGGTTGGATTTGGAGATACAGAAATGGAGCCATTGTCATCAAAATTTGAGACAGAAATTGTATTGTTTGAAGCGATGTTTGATCTGGAACTCTGAAAACCAGTTTTCTTTGTTGGAGCACAAAAATAGGGAGCCACAACCTCAACCTGATAATATACATACCCTGCAGGTGGATTCAAATCTGAAAATTGAGTATTCACCCCAGAAATGGTTCCAATAAGTTGCATTTGATTAGGATCAGTGCCACGGTAAATATTATACGTAGAAACCATAAATCCCGTGTACGGCTGCCAAATCAAATTGTAACTTTGCCCAACCCCTTGATTTATTGATAAATGCATCGTTTTATGCGGCTCACTTTGTAAAGATTGAATGCCACATTCATCAACCAATGAGATTTTATATTGATTTGAATGCACAGATGGGGTAGACGTTTGATCCACAAACATACTTAAAGAATCGTATCTTAAAGAGCCAATTACTTCATATTGTCCAGTGACATTGGTTTCCCGATAAATCATAAATGAGTCAATAGCATTGGAGATTGGTTTCTCAAAAACAATCACATTTTTATTATTAGTATCTACTGTAACAATACAAATTGAGGGTTGATCCATGGTTAAATAGTAAACTCCCACATGATCCGTTGCAGAACAGAGTGTATCTAAAGTAACTGTAACAGTATACAATAAGTTTGTTGGAATTGCGTAAGGATTTGGAGAGAGTGAATCACTTAACCCATAAGATGGACTCCAAAGATAAGTAAGGGACAAATCTCCTGAATAATTGGTAATTATGGAATCTAATTGAACGGTTTCTCCGCAATATAAATATTTATCCATTCCAGCTTCAACCATTAAAGGTAAAACTACCACTATTAAACTATCTGTATCAATACATCCATTTGGAGTAGTAATTGTGACTGAAAACCAAGAGGTGGTATCCGTTGTAATAGTTGGATTTTCAATCTGAATATTTGAAATAGAAGAAGAGGGTGTCCATTGATAATTTAGTGAACCCATCCCTTGATAATTAGTTGAAATTGAATCAATTTGAACTATCGCCTTGCAAATTTGTGTTTGTGAATCGTAATTTATATTTTGGATTGAAAATGGGATAACATGAACTGTAACATTATCTTGAGCGGGGCAATACCCAGCAATTGTAGATACAGTATACGTAGTGGTTTGTGTTGGGGAAGCGATTGGATTCACAATCGTTGAATCACTTAATCCCAGCGAAGGTGACCACACAATCTGAGACGGTACAACAGGTAATTTTAGCAGCGCATTTTGAGGGAAACCCGTTGCAAAAAGATACCCAGTATTCGGGTTGGGGAAAGAGAGTCCATAGAAATTGGAGTACCCAAAATATGGTGTAACTACCCAAGCATTTCCTCCATTTGTGGTTTTTGCAATTGCACCTGTTGCTCCTAAAGTTCCAGTGGCATAACCTGTTTGATGATCTGTAAAATAGATAGAATTTGAAGGGAGTAATTGGTTAATTAACTCCCAAGTTTCTCCTCCATTTGTAGTTTTATAAGATTGATGAAGTGCTGAAATGATAAATCCAACAGAATCATTAAGAAAATAAACTGTTTTTAAATGATCTGTAGTTCCACAAGATAAAGGGGTCCAAGTTTGACCATAATTGGTTGTTTTTAAAATAGTTCCACCATCCCCCACGATATAACCCATGGCTGGAGAAATGAAATGAATTGAATTAAGGTTTTGAGTTGTGCCAGAAACAATATTTATCCAATCATTAGTACCATTAATAGTTTTTCTAATTTTTCCACCATCACAAACAACATAACCAGTATCTTTATCAATAAAATACAAATCTCTGGGTTCAGTGTTATAGAGATAATTTGCAATATTAAAATAGTTTCCGTTTACAGTTTTTGCGACCAGTCCACCATACCCTACAGCATAGCCATTTAAAGAATCTACAAACACTATTTTTCTCAATTGATCACTTTGAAATTTAACTTCCCAAGTATAGCCCCCATTTGTAGTTTTATACACTCCATTTGAAACGCCATATCCTACCATTTCAGAAGTAAAAAATATATCATTAAAGTTTTGGTAGGTTGAAGCGACGGGAGCCCATGTAGAGCTTACATTTAGTTGAACCTCTTCACCACAATTAATGGTTTTATCATAGCCAGCATCAATTTGAAGAGGCGTAACATTAACTAGAATACTATCATGAAAAGAGCACCCATTTGAAGTCGCAATCTGAACATGGTATAACTGTGATTGAATAGGAGAAACCACGGGAGAAAAAATAGAGGTATCCGATATACCAATATTTGGGAACCATTGGATAAGTAAAGGATCTGAACCTGTATAGCCATGACTGATTAAGTCTAATGTAACAGCAGAGCCACAAGAAAGGGTATAATTATGGTTGTAATTTGCATAAAAAGGGTACACTTGTAAATTGACTTGGTCTGAAGCAACACAGCCCAATCTATTCACAGCAGAAACAGACAAAGCTGCAGTTTGATTGGGGTTTGCAAAATAGCGACCTGAATTATTTTGGTACACATAGTTTGCTGGAGTCCATGTTTCTTCTGGAAGTTCAAGTTTTGCCATTGTGCCCAAATTACCCACCAAATAGCCCGTTTTATTTGTAGGGAAATATAGTGCTTTAGCCATATATGTTACTCCATTTACGAAATGACTCAACCACGAAACACCTCCATCTGTAGTTTTATAAATCACAACATTATTAACACCAGTACCCGTTACGTAACCAGTCAGAGAATCAGTAAAAAAAACACTACTAAAATATGACCAACCGTAGGGCAACTGACAAGATGTCCAGTTCAAGCCACCATTTGTAGTTTTGAGAATTTGATTTGAACCAACAATAAAACCCACATTTTGATTTGTAAACGTGATGGCATTAAAATGTTCTGTATATCCGGTTTGGATCAAAGTCCAGTTTTCTCCACAATTTGTTGTTCTCAGAAGTGTCCCATTACTACCCACTGCAAAACCTAAAGAATCATCCACAAAATAGATAAAATTTAGGATAAAACCATTATTCAAATATTTAATATCCCAATTATCTCCGCCATCAATAGTTTTCAAGATAACGCCACTTGAGCTTGAGATATTCGAAGAACCACCACTAACAAAACCAACATTTGGATTGATAAAATCTATTGAATTTAATACACTTGGAGACACAATAGGTTTTTGGATCCAGGTAGTTCCTCCATCAGTAGATTTCAAACAAAATGGAGATGTTGAAGTTGCTCCTAACACGTATGCCGTTTGAGAATTTACAAAATCCAAACTATACAGTGCCCCTGTAAATTGAGTAATAGAATCCCAGGAATAGGCACCGTTTAATGTTTTTAAAATTTTTCCATCTTCTGTAATTACGAATCCAGTATCAGGATTCAAAAAATGGATATCCGTATAACTATATGTTTTCTTATTATAGATGGGAAACCATTCGGTTTCAGAAGAGAGTTCAATGCTATTTCCACAATACAAATAAGTATCATTTATTGAATTATAATCGAAAGGCGCCATGGAGATCAAAACACTATCCAAAATATTTAGAGTATTTTCAAACAATACACTCACTTGATAATTTGTAGAAACAAAAGGATAAACAATGGGATTAAATGGATCAGAGAGATCTATGGATGTATTTGGAGACCAGGTAATTTGTTGTGGAATCTCATATTTTTCAATAGACCCATTCTTCCCTACAGCAATAAAAAAAGAATCTCTAGCACAAACAGCATTAAACTCATTGGTAGTACATGTAATCTCTTTATTCCAGGTCTCTCCACCATCTGATGTTTTCATAATTGTTCCATAATACCCAACTGCAAATCCAACATGTTCATTTTGAAAATAGACATCATTATACAAAGTTGGATAAGAGGAATAGGTATACCACATTGTACCCCCATCATGAGCGCTAAAAATTTGGCTACCCCCCACTGTAAAACAATCTGAGGAATTGATAAAAAAAACATCTGTTAAATCTACCGTAAAAGTTGTTGGGGGAACATACCAATTAATACCGCCATCCCATGTTCTCAATATTTTTCCATTATTTCCAACTACTAATCCATTATTTACATCAAAGAAACAAACTCCATTATAGATATCGTTAGAGGAGTTTAAAGGTGCAATATTGAACCAATTTACACCTCCGTTTACTGTTTTGAATAGACACCCATTTTGACCAACTAGAAATCCTATAGATTCATTTACAAAGAAAATGGATTTTATATGACTAGACAATCCAGGAATGGAAACATTGCTCCATGTTTGTCCACCATTATTTGTAGATAAAATGACTCCATTATTTCCAACACAAAAGCCAGAGTTACCATTTTTAAAAAAAACAGCATTAAGCGTTTCTGTAGTACCACTATTCAGTGTTGAAAAGGTTTCCCCCTTATTGGTTGTTTTTAAAATTACTCCATTTACACCTACAACAAAACCATCATTTTGAGATGTAAAATACACATCATTAAGGTGTGTTGAAACATTGGATGGGATTGTTCTCCATGGTAATTTGAGTTGTATTATAGATTGCGTTCCGCATTTGATTGCAGTATCAGCAGAAAGTTGCATAACACATTGAGATTCTGCATAATAAGAGATCATCAATAAAAATAAAATTGATATAATCTTTTTCATGATACATAATATTTAATAATGTCAAAAGTATATAAAAAATATTACTTTTTTGGTCTGGTATTTATTTTTGCTTGAATACCAATTGAAAATAAGAGAGGTTGATAGCTAAAAATTAATTCATTAGAATTGACAGGAAAAGAAAAACCCAATTGAAACACAGCTTTAACGTACTTATACCCTACTTTTGCTGTAATTACTGGCTCAATAAAATAGGCATTATAGTTCAGATTATTTTGAAAAATTGAAAGCATCACAAATCTTGTGGAGAAACTTCCATCAAAAAAATCTGTAGCAGCTCCAATTGAGGGTTGTATAAACGCTCGGTAAGAATACAAATCAGTATATGAGATCCAAAGATTATTAGAATAATCTGATTTTAATTTAGCCACACCAAGCCCTCCGAATGTTTCAAATCTACCACTTTCACCAATTTTCGTGTAATACCCGACACCCGTTTCAATAAATTGATGTTTATGAAAGTTATTTAGAGAATCATTAGTTTTGTTAGAGAAGCTTCCATTAAGCATAACTCCTAAATGGTCTGTAATAGCATATGCAAATTGAGGATCAAATCCAGATACTCCTGTATAGAAAGCCCCTTGCAGTTCACCTTGATTGCTTAGCATAGGAGTATTTACAACATTTGGGATGTACACTGGAGCACACCCAAAGAATCCTAACATTATTGACAATGTTAGGAGCAAATAAAATCTAATTGTTTTCATGATTTCTACTCTTTAATTAATTATCTTGCGAGTATTAATGAGCCATGTAGTTGCCGTTCTAGGCGTATGTTACCTGATTTATTTTCAATATAATAAATATACCAATAATATTGTCCTTCAGGGGCTAAAGAACCTCCAATTTTCCCATCCCAACCTGTTTCAAAATCTTCCGTTTGAAACACTTTTTTACCCCATCTATCGAATACAGAGATAATTAGAGTATCTATACCTTTTGTAATTGGAACAAAATAGTCATTTATATTATCATTATTTGGTGTAAAGATATTGGGTACTTTTATTTCAGAGCACTCTTTATATTCAATGGTGTCTGACAAGGTACATCCTCTATCATCGATAAAAACCCAATAAAAACCGGGTTCGGTAATAGTAATACTATTTGTTAATTCATCTGTACTCCATAAAAATGTACCATTTAAAGAATCTAAATTAAAAAAACGTTCTTCACCAGTGCATAGAAAATCGTCTTCACCAAGATAAATGGTTTGATGTGGTATCACTTCAATTTCAAAATCTGTTGTATCTAAACAATCTAGAGCATTCCCGTATACAGTATAGAGTGTTGTTTCTGAGGGTTTAACTCTAATTGTATCTCCCAAAAGTCCATTATCCCATAATAAGAATAGAGGTGAAGTACTTGATTCAACATATAGCTCAACTGTTTCTCCTTCACAAATCGGATTTTTACTAGAAGTTATTTCTAATCTTGGTTGTGGTTTAAAATTAACAAAGATAGTATCTACTGCAATACAATCAGAATTATTTGTTCCTTGACACCAATAAAAACCTTGCGAGACAACCATAATTGAACTTGTAGTAGCACCTGTGGACCAATAATATTCATTATAAGATTCTGATGGTTGAATATTTATGAATTGTCCTTCACAAATCGTGGTATCTGGGCCAAGATCCATGACTGGATTTTCAATAAAAACAGACACAGAATCAGTACATATTTTTAATTCAGAAAAGAAAATATCATCAAGAGCAAAGTCGTTTCCACCACCCCCAACGTTTTGATTAACAATAGAGATAATTGCATTACTAGAACTAGTTGAATTCCATAAAGTGTAGAATTTTGTCCAATTACATACTGTATCTGAACAGAAGAAAACTGGTCCAATAAGACTGCCATTAATCATAAACTGAAGTTGAGCTACATTTCCATCTGTAACCACATTTTGAACCCAACATGAAAAAATATAATTTGTATTAGGAACAATTTGAATGGTTTGTTGCCACACTGTTCTATTAGGTGTAACAGCTCCATTTACTATCATTTGTTTTCCGGTTCCGGTTGTATGATCTGGGCAGGGTAAGAAATTGGCGTGATAAGTTTGTGGGCTTTCACCAACCATATATGTACTTTCATTCCAAAGACTGGTTGAGTTATATGTATATTGGCTAATAAAACCTGTATTTCCGAGTTGAAAATCTCCATTATAGATAATATTTGGACCAGCAGAAGTGATATCGCAATAATAAGTAACATTTGTATCCGTAGTTACACTCGTATAAAAGCTTGATGTGTTAGACAACCCTTCAGTTGGATACCAATTATAAAACAAACCTCCACTAGCCACAAAAAAAACAGTTTCTCCACCACAAATAGTATCGTTTTCACCTGCATCAACAGTAAGAATATAAACTTTTGAAGAGTCAACGATGATATTTCCTTGATGAAGTACAGTAACGGTATAAGTTGTATTCACAAGCGGTGTAACAGTAATTGTTTGGGTTATATCTCCAGTTGACCAAAGATAATTGGTTGCATTATTAATGGGAGAAGTTATGGTAACTGGGTCACCTTTGCAAACAGTGATAGGATTGCCCACTTCCCAAATTTGTGCATTGATTGAAAGAGTAGTAAAGAAAGTAATAAATATTAAAATATTTTTCATTATAAGACTATATTTTAGAATATTTTTAGACTTTTAAAAGTTGTGATACTATATATAAGAGACGCTGCAAATATATAAAAAATACCTACACAAACGTTAATAAATATTAATTTTTATTAATTTTTATTAATCTTACAAATAGATTACCTTTTGAATAGTATAGTGAATACAAAATGAAAAAAGAGTAAAAAAGTCGTTTTTGGAAGTTTTTTATTAAAATAAGCGCAACCCTATCTCAAAAATAATACATTTTGGAATCAAATTTTCAAGGTTGTTCTGTAAAAAAAAAACGCAAATTGAAAGAAAAAGTGTGAAATAATTAAAAAAAAAACGCCTAAAGCAATCAAAATCATCACTTTAGGCGTTTGGCGGAGAAAGAGGGATTCGAACCCCCGGAGGCTTTCACCTCAACGGTATTCAAGACCGCCGCAATCGACCACTCTGCCATCTCTCCGCCGCAAAAATACTAAAAAAACAATACGACTCGGATAAAAATCTATTTTTTTTTAATTTTTTTTTAAGATTTCTCTAGGGTTATGCAGGAATTGGGACAAAAACTCTTGTAGATAACTCTTTATCAAGCATATAAAGCCCGTACCCATTATCTCCAATCATTTTGAGAGCATCAATCATACTGGTAGCATTTTCTTCTTCTTCAACTTGCTCATCAATAAACCATTTCAACATGGATTGAGTGGCAACATCAGTTTCTTCAAGAGCAATTTTGTAGAGATTGTTTAATAAAGCAGTAACTTTTTGTTCATGTGCTAAAGTATCTTTAAAAATATCTAAGAGTGTATTCCACTCTGTTTGAACCTCTTGAATTGGCTGAAGAACTACTCTCCCACCTCTAGCAATGATATAATTTTTAAATTTCATAGCATGAGCTTGTTCCTCTTGGTATTGAATTTCAAACCAATTAGCAGCTCCTTGTAATCCTTTAGAAGCACAATCTAAAGACATAGATAAATACAAATAAGCAGACCATAATTCTGCATTAATTTGATAGTTGATAGCATCTTCAATTTTTTTGTTAAGCATAATACAAATATTTAAAAGTTAATATTGAAATTCTTCAGCAAATATAACCATTTTTAATGAATAAATATTGTAAAATCAAAAAATTCCTAAAAAATCTTAAAAAACTGTCTTAAAGTTTGTTATGTAAAATATGTTCATTAAGTTTGCAAATCTAAAAATGTTACAAAATTGTTACAATATTAATGCTTTATAAAACTGAAAATTAAACACATAAAACATATATGAACAACATTAAAGAACAACTGATTGCGCTGGGAATTAAAAATCCTGGAAACATTTATCTGAATTTATCTTATGAAGAGCTTTACAAACATGAAACCAAACCAAATTTAGAGGGTTATGAAAAAGCTTTTCACACAAAAAGTGGAGCATTATCTGTTGATACAGGTATTTTCACGGGCAGATCTCCTAAAGACAAATATGTTGTATTGGATGATGAAACTAGAGATAACATTTGGTGGCATGTTCCTGGTACTAAAGGTTCCGATAACAAAGCAATTTCTCCAGAAATTTGGGAACATTTTAAAAAAATTGGGCAGGATCAACTAGAAGGCAAGGATATATATGTAATGGATTTATGGGCTGGGGCTAATGCAGACACTGGTTTAAACATTCGATTTATCACGGAAGTAGCTTGGCAAGCTCATTTTGTAAAAAATATGTTTATACGACCACCACAAGAAGCATTAGATAATTTTATTCCAGAATTTGTAGTAATGAACTGTTGTAAAGCTACAAATCCAAATTGGAAAGAGCAAGGATTAAATAGTGAAGTATTCATAGCATTCAATTTAACTGAAAAGATGAGTATTATTGGTGGTTCTTGGTATGGTGGAGAAATGAAAAAAGGGATTTTTTCTGTTATGAATTATTACTTACCATTAAAAGGGATGGCATCAATGCATTGTTCAGCTAACCAAGGACAAGATAAGAGTACAGCAATATTTTTCGGGCTTTCAGGAACGGGCAAGACCACTTTATCGACAGATCCAGAGAGAGCTTTAATTGGTGATGATGAGCATGGCTGGGATGATGATGGTGTATTTAATTTTGAAGGTGGTTGTTATGCAAAATGTATCAATCTAAGTAAGGAAAATGAACCTGAGATATATAATGCAATTAGAAGAGATGCATTACTTGAAAACTTAGTCATTGATCAGGATGGAAATATAGATTTTAATTCAGATGCTAAAACTGAAAACACACGTGTTTCATACCCTATTTATCATATAGACAATATCGTTAAACCAGAATCAAAAGGAACACATCCTAGCAAAGTAATTTTCCTATCAGCTGATGCTTTTGGAGTGTTACCTCCTGTATCAATCATGACTAAGGAACAGATGATGTATTATTTTTTAAGTGGGTATACTGCAAAATTAGCTGGAACAGAACGTGGCATAAAAGAACCAACTCCAACTTTCTCTTCCTGTTTTGGAGCTGCCTTTTTAATGCTACATCCTACTAAATATGCAGAAGTATTTGGAAAAAAGATGGAAGAACATAATGCATCTGCTTATTTAGTTAACACTGGTTGGATTGGTGGTGGATTCAACTCAGGAGGTAAAAGGATTTCAATAAAAGACACTCGCAGAATTATTTCAGCTATTTTAAATGGTGAGTTGATTGATGTTGAAACAGAAGTTGTAAAACCTTTCAATTTAACTATCCCAAAACAAATTAATGGAGTAAATTCAACTATTCTAAATCCTGCTAATAGCTGGAATGATAAAGAGGGTTTTGAAAAAGCAGCTCATCAATTGGCTGCTTCATTTATTAAAAACTTTGAAATGTTTGCAACGAATGAGGAAGGAAAGAGATTGGTTCAATTTGGCCCAAGTTTATAAATCTTCTATTTTTCAATAAAAAAAAAGGCTGCTTTTAAAGGCAGCCTTTTTTATTTAATGAAGTTGAACAATTTTTTATTGTTCTCTTTTTTTAAGATCAGCTTGTAAATTTTGAAGAACACTTAGATCACCTAAAGTTGATTTTTCATTATTATCATTGATTTTAGAAATCTCTTTTTGTTTTTTCTTATCTTCAGAAACAACACGTTTATCTTCTTCCTCTTTTGATTCTTGCCAAGTTTTAGTATGAGAAAGTGTAATTTTCTTAGCTTCTTTTGAGAATTCAATTACTTTGAAATTTAACACTTCTTCTAATTTTGGATTAGATTTATCTTCTTTCGCTAAAGCACGGTTGAATGCAAAACCTTCAATTCCGTAAGGTAGTGCAATTACATATCCTTTATCATTTTGAGATAAAATTGTGCCTTCATGATCAGAACCAATTGTGAAAATTGTTTCAAACACATCCCAAGGATTCTCTTCTAATTGTTTGTGTCCTAAACTTAAACGACGATTATCAACGTCAACTTCAAGAACTACAACTTCAATTTTATCTCCAATTTTAGTAAATTCTGCAGGGTGTTTAATTTTTTTAGACCAAGATAGGTCAGAAATATGGATCAATCCATCAACACCTTCTTCTAATTCAACGAAGATTCCGAAGTTTGTAAAGTTACGAACTGTAGCGGTGTTTTTTGAACCTACTGGATATCTACCAACAATATTTTCCCATGGATCTGGAATTAATTGTTTAATACCAAGAGACATTTTTCTTTCGTCGCGATCAAGAGTAAGAATTAGAGCTTCAATTTCATCACCAACTTTAAGGAAATCGTGAGCAGTGCGTAAATGTTGAGACCAAGACATTTCAGAAACATGAACAAGTCCTTCAACACCTGGTAATACTTCGATAAATGCGCCATAATCAGCAATAACAACTACTTTACCTTTAACTTTGTCACCAATAGCAAGGTTTGCATCAAGTGCATCCCATGGATGTGGAGTTAATTGTTTTAGACCAAGAGCGATACGTTTTTTATTTTCATCGAAATCAAGGATAACAACATTGATTTTTTGATCCAATTGAACGATCTCTTCTGGGTGAATAATTCTTCCCCAAGAAAGGTCAGTAATATGGATTAGTCCGTCAACGCCACCAAGATCAATAAATACACCGTAGCTTGTAATGTTTTTAACAGTTCCTTCAAGAATTTGTCCTT
>PHDB01000005.1 GCA_002842495.1 Bacteroidetes bacterium HGW-Bacteroidetes-6 | reverse complement strand
TATAAAGTTGAGACTTAAAGGAAAGAGCCCGGTACAATACCGAACTCTTTACAATAATAATTAATAATAAACCGTCCAACTTTTTGGGTTCACATCACAAAGATTTGGCTCATTTCTTATTTACTTGTAATCAATTGCATACCACAAACTGGCGCGGAGAAATTTTTTATTCTATATCAATAATCCTCACGGGCTTAGGTTTTGCCTCTTCTCTTTTTGGAATTGATACAAAGAGGATTCCATTTTCATATTTTGCCCCGATTTTTTCGCTGTCAACAGATGTTGGTAGCGAGAATGAGCGGCAGAATGATTGGTAGCTAAACTCCTGGCGAGTGTATTTTCCGCCATCTTCTTTGTTCTCCGTACTTTTTTCCGAAGTAATTGTCATCACTCCCTGGTTTACCTCAACTTTGAAATCTCCCTTTTCCATTCCTGGTGCAGCCACCTCAACTACAAAGTCTGAATCGCTCTCTTTGATATTTACAGATGGTAATGTGGTATTTGTTAAGGAAAAATTCCTGTGAGACCAGTCGTTCCAATCATGGTTAAAGAAATCATTAAAGAGATTTGACCACGCTGGTAGATTTTCGCTTCTTCTAATTAGTGTCATAATAACCTCCGTTTTTAAATTGTTAAAAATTGCTTTAAAAAGTTTTTTAATTAATTGTGGAACCTCACTTATCGCGTTCCAACTCTTTTAAAAGCAAAATGAATACCACATGAAAAAACAGGGCAAAAAACTGAAATTTTGTCAGGATATAGCTAATAATGAGAAATATAACGGCAGATTTTTAGGCCTGATTTTGCGATTTCTTAAGAAGGTTTATAGAATTTAAGAGATTTTTCTTTACATAACCTTTTGAGTTTCATGAATTTTTTGAACCCTCTTTTGCGTAAATTACATGTGAATCTAAGATTGTCATAAGGCAACCTTTTCCTGACATTTCGACATGTGGAGTAATTATTTTTACAAATTCTGAGATTCTTTCGGGAGTGTCAACTACTTCAACAACAATTGGAATTTTTTCGTTAATCTCCCAAAGTTTTTGACTGTGAACCATACTGCTCATTCCGAATCCCATAATTCCCCTTAGTACGGTTGCTCCGCATAGCTTTTGTCTTTTGGCTTCATACACAATCTCTTCATAAAGAGACCTGTTCTCGAACTTATCTGTAGAACTCAGGTAAATTCTTAATGTTTGTGAGCTCTCACCGTTTTTCATATTATTTAGGTTTTCAGGTAGAAAAATTCATTTTTAAATGTTTGATTTCAACTTTCTAAAAATCATATAAATCAGAACAGCCTGGTTGTAACACCTCCTGCTATTAAAGCGGCAATTCCGATTATTACGCTGATTCCGGTGTACAGTGCCACTTGTGTAAAGTTGCCGTCTCTTAGCATGTTTGCATTTTCAAATGCAAATGTCGAAAAGGTTGTAAAGCCTCCGCAAAAACCTACTGTTAAAAATAGCCTTACATCAGAAGAGAAGAGCTCTCCCCTCTCCATTAAACCGTAAATAATTCCTAGTATAAAACAGCCGGTAAGGTTTACGATTAGCGTACCTATGGGAAATGTTGTTTGAAACATCTGCTGGCTGAGCTTTGAAACAAGAAATCTGGCAACGGTTCCAAGGAAACCTCCGGTGCCGATAAATAGAATTGTCCGTAACATTTGTTGATATTTAAAATCAAAGTTAGAAAATATTATTTATTACCTTTGACTGCCTATTATTTAAACATATTTAACTACCATGATACTCAGCGCTTTATTAAATAAGCAAAAGTTAACGGCAAAGACGATTTCTGCCTTAATATTCCTTTCTACCCTATTATATCTGCCATCCTGTAGCAAGGAGCCCATTCCGGAAGGTCCCGGCAAACCCGGAGAGCCTCCTGTTCAGGAGATGCCAGCTGAATTTAATTCTGCAACCGACAACCTGATCAAAAAGGACGAGTTTAGGGCGGCGTGGCTAACAACAGCATGGTCACTTGACTGGCCTCAGAGTGCAACCGGAGCTACTGCTCAAAAGGCTCTGCTTATAAGCCAATTAGATAAATTAAAGGCGTTGAATATAAATGTTGTTTTATTCCAAGTTAGAACTTCGTCAGATGCCTTTTATACTTCAACTTTGGTTCCATGGTCGCATTATCTTACCGGCACACAAGGAGTTAATCCCGGGTATGACCCTCTTTTAGAGGCTATTAATGCTGCACATGAGAGAGGAATGGAGCTACATGCCTGGTTAAATCCATACAGAGTGGGTTCTGACACTCAATTTTTTGCAGCTAACCATCCTGTTCATGCCCATCCTGATTGGTACGTGGTGTTCAATGGTGTTAGATACTGGAACCCGGGACTGCCTCAGGTTAGGGATCACATAAGCGATATTGTAAGAGAGATAGTTAAAAACTATGATGTTGACGGAATCCATTTTGATGACTATTTCTACCCTTCAGGTGCAAAATCAACTTCAAATCCCTATGTCTTTGATGACAGGCTTGCCTACGAACAATATGGAAATGGAGTAAACATACATACATGGCGCGAAGAGAATGTAAATCAAATGGTTCTGGCTGTTAAAAATACAATTAAAAGTATAAAACCTTATGTTACATACGGCATATCTCCAATGGGAACCCACGCCAATGCCATGACTGTTTATGCAAATGGAGTTACCTGGATGAAGAGTCGTTATGTTGATTATCTTGCGCCTCAAATTTATTGGGAGATAGGCCATTCAACCGCAGATTTTGACACAAATATCAGGTTCTGGAATAATGAGTCCGCAGGAACTCCCGTTGTTCCCGGGCTTGCAGCATATAAATATGGAGATAACACATACCCCGCCTTTTCAAACCCTGTTCAGTTTCTGAATCAGGTGACTCTTAGCAGATCATTGACAAATGTTTACGGCAACTGTTGGTTCAGAACGAACCATGTTGTGGGTAACCTTGGGGGTTACATTCAGTCGAGCATCTACAAACATCTTTCGCTTGTTCCAAAATTCGGAGATTATGCAGGAACTGCTCCAGGCGTTCCGCAGGTTACCGTTACAGGCAGCGCAATCAGTTGGGGTACAGTTACAGGTGCCAAAAAATATGCTGTTTATGAGCTTGAGAGGATTAACAAGACCAATAGCTGGAATGCCAATCTTAAGGTTGTCTCCACTGCAGCGGCGTATTCAGGTCAAAAGGGTAAGAACTACATAGTAATTGCCGTGAACGACCGAGATAAATCAAATTGGCAAAAGGTTGTGTTTATTCCGTAATCAATTATTCATTTAACCCCTTTATCCAGTTGTAAATTGCAGTCAAAACCTCAGGATTGATTGTCTCTTCAATTTTTGAGTACTCCATAGGCAATCCTGTTTCACATTTTTGAAATAGGTGATTTAACCCTTCAAATTCAATTACTGTAACACTGTTGTTATATCGTGTAACAGAACTGTTTTCATCTCTTTTTTCACCGGTTAGGGCAAAATATATTGCATCGAGGTTGGTTTTTGAGGCAACTTGCAGATCTTTAGTGCCGTTAATTGCCAACACGGGACATTTCACTTTTGGCAGTACCAATCTTGGATCATGATTAAGAAAATACCTCATCCATGGTGTGGTTACCTGTGCAATCTGCCGCTTTATCTCCTGGTCAGTTACTGCGTTTCCGGTAAGATTTTTTATCAAGTCGTAAAGCTCCTTCTCTATTATCGCAATATCTTTGTCTGGTGTAACAAGATCCAACATTGCTTTATTAACCTCCATAACTTTACCTATCTGCTCCGGAGCCATCCCGGAGGCGGCATAGATTTGTTCAGATTGCGTTACAATAATCTCCCTTCCTGTTACACCCGGGGCAGCCATCAAAACAATAAACGATACATCGCTACATTCAGAGGCAACCATTGGAGCGATTGATCCCCCCTCACTGTGTCCAATAAGGCCAATCTCTGCCACATCACTCCTGCCCTTGAGGTATTCAATGGCAGATTTAACATCACGGGCAAAATCAAGAGATGTTGAATTAGCAAATGTTCCTCCCGATTTCCCCACCCCTCTGTCATCAACCCTAAGAACGGAAATTCCGTTTCTTGTAAGATAATCCGCAATTACATGAAATGTTTTGTGACCCAATATCTCTGAATCGCGGTTTTGAGGTCCGCTACCCGATATTAGTACAACTGCTTTGTGCTTGCCACCATCCTGAGGGTATGTGAATGTTCCCGATAGTACAATGCTGTCAACCCTGTTTATGATTAAAACCTCCTCCTGGTTGTAAGGAAAGGGGCCTTTTGGCTCCTGGGGTCTTTTAGGGCCCTCTTCCGGTGCAGATGTGAGTTCTAGCGGAGCGGTCATTCCTGCCTGATTAAAGGTGCCAATGATTTTATCTCCCATGTGAACACCGTTATATTCCATCATAAACGGTGGATGGAGAATCTTAAGCGACATATTATTTGTAAACATTACCGATTCTACCGGAATTCCTTTAACGCCTTGATCGGGGCTATCCATGGTAGCGACATAAATTGAGTCTATTAATGAGATGTTAAAAACAATTCTCATCTGAACGTTCTGAATTTTCAGAATTCCTCTCCATGAGCCAACGATGTTCTGTGCGTGGGCAAAATTCAGGGAGATAAGTGCAATTAATGTGATAAAAAAGGCCTTTTTCATTTTGTAAGGTGTTTTTAAGAAAAACTATGCAATAAGTTTTAAATGTCAATTGCAATACCAATACTAACTGTAGCGAAATTTCTTGGAGTTGGGGCAACAACACCACTACTGTTCTCCTTCCACCATGTTCTAGCTGCCCCGATTGTGCCAAAAAGCCTGTAATAATCTAAATATGGGCTCTTTCTAATGCGATAGTCAAATCTTATTTCGGAGCTTAGGGTAAAGTCATATATTCCATCTTTTGTAAAATCGAGCAGTGGGTACTGGTGAATATCCTCTCCCGGATTTGTATATTGGTGCCTGTAAATATCTCCGTATATGAGTTTTAGCTCTTCTGACGCAAGGTCGTTGGTTCCGTGCATAATAAAGCGGTTCTCCATTGAGAGGGTCAGGTTGTTTACTGCAAAGCTTGTAAGGGTCCAGTTGAACTCTCCTGAGTTTGGAGGGAGGTAAAAGCCGAGGTTAAATCCGTCGTTAGAGTAGGTCATGTCATAAGGGCGGTTATTGAAATTGCTCATTCTGGTTTCGGGGTAGTGTGTGTAGGCGAATGGAGTTACTCTTGAATATTTGAAAGACGAGAGTGTGTGCGGAATAAAAGGCATCCTGTTTACAAGGCCAAGCTGCCAGGCGTATCTGTTTCGAGGCATCTTTAAGAGGTTGCCCTTCTCAATAAAACTGAATTCGTCATTAAAGAAGCTAAACCATATCTTTCCGAAGTTGGGTACTTTAAATGTTAAATCAATACTCATTGTGAGATTGTCATAATCTCCCGACTCAAGTTCAGAAAGGTGCGAGAATACAAAAGGTATCATATAATTGATTTCAAATCTCTTAACCCATACATTACCTGCAGTTGCAGTTAGTAAAAACCACTCCCAAGGCTCCACCTCAAGCATGTGAAGGGTAAAATTGTTCTGTAAAGCACCCACGTCATAGCCGTATATCTCTGATTTGTAGCCACCTGAAAGACTTTTTCCCGAATGGAGGCTTCCCAGAAGATAAGAGTATCTAAGCCATCTAAGAGGTGCCAGCTTGAATTCAAAGGCGGGAAACTTTCTGGCCGAGGCCGACAGTGTAAGATTGTCGAAGTCATTTCCCCAGGCACGCCTCTGATTATTAATTCCAAACTGAAGAGCTCCATCAAATAAACTTGCGTTTAGCTCTGTTGAATAGAGAAAGCTCACTGCAATCTTCTCTGTAATCTCAGCATAGCCAGGACTCTTATTTTCTACAGTGGTTCTTATGTTCATGCTTTCGAAGTTGAATTTGTAAGGCAGATATGAGAAACCCGTAGCCTCATGAGGGAAATGAACCTGCTTATCCTTAGTATATGAGCCGTAGAAGAGATCGGGAGCCAATTTTTCTATTGAAGGCCCCAGTGATGCATGAAAGGTTAGGCTATTTCCTATATCTCCCGACAGGTAGGGTTCAGCCGACAATATAAGTGTAGCTGTAGAATTATCCCCCACTCCGCTCCTTACCTCTGCACTCGTTCCCATGCCAATCAGACCAAATGTGTTCTTTGCAGAGCCCGATGCCACCTGAAGGCCGTTTGACTCTCTTGAAAAGTCGCTAATGTATCTGTTTACAAGTTCACGCTCCCTTTCGGTCACCCGGTCATTGTCTGCGATGCTTTTTAAAGTTTTTAAAATAAATATTTTACTGTAAGGTTTAGCAAGTGGCAAAATGGGAGTATGCCCCGCAACTTCATGGTATTCAAGTAATTTATACACATTACTCGTTAGCGGAACTATTTTGTTTTTAAGGCGAACCTCTTCAAATGAGCTCTCCTGTGCATAGATATTTGTGCAAAGCAAAACTAAAATTGCCAGTGTAGAGGCCATTGTTTTAAGTGCTGACATGTTATTCGGATTTAGAAAAAATATTTAAGAACTATTTAGGATGTAAATATAGAACAATTGGTTTATCAAAAGAGTATATTTGCATTAGTTTTTAAGAACAAAATGGGGAAAAATATAAAAATATACTCTTCGGATACAGGTGAATCTCTTTACATTGCGGTTGCGCAGAGCCCTGTCAAGGCTGGATTTCCCTCTCCGGCCGAAGATCATACCGACATTAAGCTTGATCTTAACAAAGAACTCATAAAGAACCCCTCCTCTACATTCTTTGCCAGAGTAAGCGGAGAGAGTATGGTGGAGGATGGAGTTGATGACGGTGATCTGCTTGTTGTAGATAAATCGGCTGAGCCTACTGATGGCGCGCTTGCTGTCTGTTATCTTGAGGGAGAGTTTACGCTCAAGAGGGTAAAAAAGGAGGACGACCACCTTTTGCTTGTTCCTGCCAACTCAAAGTTTAAACCTATTAGGGTTAACAAAGGAGATGACTTCATGATTTGGGGAATTGTGCGCTATCTGATAAAAAGAATGTAAACCATTCCTGGATCATCTTAAATTGATATTTTATGAAAATTTCTCAATATATATTCATAGCACTGTTTTTCACATATGTGCTGTTAGTCCTGTTTTTTTCGCTCTGGACATTTGAATCAACACCAATAGACCTTTCTAAATACATACTTTTTATAAGGGCCGACCATGCTGCCCATTTTGTGATGTTTTTCCCCTATTCCATTTCAGCATGGTTAGCGTTTGAGCCATCCCTCAGAAGAAGAGGTAAAAAACACCCCCTTTTAACAATTTTTATCTCGGGATTAGTATTGGCAGCTGTTGCTGAACTTCTGCAAAATTTGAACCCTGCAAGAGATTTCGATATGATGGATATGGTGGCTAACTTCTCTTCAATAATTTTGAGCACCATACTGGTTAAATCAATAGAGAAAACATTGAACAATGTTTGGCCTGGCAGATTGCAATAACTTCTATGTCAGTTGCGAAAGGGTCTTTAATCCATCGCTCAACGGAATTCCGGTTGTTGTTTTAAGCAACAACGACGGGTGTGTTATTTCCCGTTCCAATGAGGCCAAGGATATTGGAATCAAGATGGGAGAACCAATTTTCAAAATCAGAGATCTTGTCAAAAAAGAAAATGTCAAGGTATTCTCTTCAAATTTTGCGCTTTACGGAGATATGTCATGGCGTGTTATGGAGCGGCTGCGTTTACTTTTTCCCGGTATAGAGGTTTATTCCATTGACGAAGCCTTTTTAAATCTGAACGGAGTAAAGAGTAGCGAACTTAAAAATATGGCTCATAATGCAACAACTGTTATCAAAAGAGAGACCGGAATCCCCGTAAGCATTGGAGTATCAAAGACAAAAACCCTTTCAAAGATTGCTGCAAAACTTTGCAAAAAATACCCTGCACTTAATAACAGTTGCGTAATGATTGAAAAAAGGGATATCAGTAAGGTTCTTCAAAAATTTCCTATTGAAGATATATGGGGTATCGGGAGGCAGTACTCAAAGATGCTACAGAGTAACAATATTGACACTGCCTGGAAGTTTATTCAATGTAATCCCGATTGGGTAAAATCAAAAATGAGCATTGTTGGACTTAAAACCTACAAAGAGCTTAATGGTGAACCCAGTTTTGATTTTGAAGATAACACTCAGGATAAGAAGCAAATATGCACCAGCAGAAGCTTTGCAAATGATCTGTATGAACATGAAGAGATTATAATGGCAGTGGCCAAATTTGCAGCATCCTGTGCGCAAAAACTTCGCAAACAGAGAGGTGTTGCCTCAAGAGCTGTGGTTTTTGTTCTCACCAATCCATTCAAAGATAACACCCCAAGAGATTATAGAAGCATAGTTATAAACTTCGAAAATGCAACCGACAGTACATTTGATATTGTAAGAATGTGTACAAAGGCAGTAACATCTGTTCTTAAGAGTGGATACGGCTATAAAAAAGCGGGAGTGATTTTATCTGAAATTAGCATTAAAGGCGAGACTCCTGGAAATCTTTTCTGCGATAAAGACCTATTAGCCGAAGGGAGGCTTATGAAGACACTCGATGAGATTAATGCCAAGTATGGCAGAGAAACTCTCTATTCAGCTTCTCAGGGTGTTTACAAAATGAGGTATAACATGAATATGTTATCTCCCAGATTTACTACTATATGGGATGATATAATTAAAGTAAAAATTTAATTACTCTTACTCCATAAGAATCCAGTTTTATCTCAACTGGTTGGTCTGGAATAATCGAAAATTTATCAGAATAATCCCCAAAAATATCTCTTCCATCCATTAATATTTGCCCCTTAAGTCCAAAATAGTCAAGAGCACCAGTGGGAATTTTTACCGCTGCGCTTTTTTCGGTTGAAAAGAAATTAACAGCTATCAGAAGAAGAGAATCGTCTGATTTTCTCATAAACGAATAAATTTTCTTATTATCCGGACCGGCCAATTCACTGTTTGCATACTGAAGATCATACTTAAGTCCATAGCAAACAGCACTATCTGTAACAGCAATCTTTATAAGCTCCTTATAAAGATGTCCAATTTCAGGCAAAGTGTTTGACTCTATCCATTCTCTAATCGAACTTACTGACCAATAATCATATATGGTTGTTCTTCCATCCATTCCACTGAAACCTTCGCTATCCATTCCCCTCTCTCCAAGCTCCTGCCCAAAATAGATTAGAAAGGGAGCTCTGTTAAGCATTAGAGCAACCGTGAGGGCAGGTATCGCTTTAAATGGGTCTCCCATAAAGAAATCGGATGCAACTCTTTGTTCATCATGGTTTTCCAAAAAGTTGAGCATCTTGTCCTCAATACCATTCAGCGAGCTCCAGCACTTTGTTATTTCACCGGTCTCACCATTTCCCATTGTTATGGCTCTTAGGGTGTCATATAGTCCCACCTTATCGTACAGATAATCAAAACCTCCATTAATAAAATGCTCATAGCGCTCCTTTTCGTATATCTCTGCAATGAATGTCAGGTGATGGAACTGATTCTTTACCTGAGGTATAACCCATTCCCAGAATTTCAGTGGCACCATGGCTGCCATATCACATCTGAAACCATCTACCCCTTTTTTGGCCCAAAAGAGCAGTATATCTCTCATTTTGTGCCATGTATCCGGAATAGGATTGAAATATTCAGTTCCGCCATTTAGGATATCAACTCCGTAATTGAGTTTTACAGTTTCATACCAATCATCCATTTTTGGCGTTGAAGTGAAACAGTCATTACCTGTGGCCTTTGCAGGTATCTCATAAAATTCCCGGGTAGTTTGTTCCGGATAGCTGTATGTTTCATTAACTACAGGCGAAACAAATTGACTGTCTGGAATATAATAGAAATTGTTTGTCGGATGAAATGGATAATCTGTTTTATCCCCTTCGCCGAAATCTTCAGTTCCGGATGGTTTTACAAGAGATTTGTATGCCCTAGAAACATGGTTTGGCACAAAATCTATAATCACCTTTAAACCTGCATTATGACATCTGCCAATCAGTTGTTCAAACTCTAACATTCTCTCTGCAACATTGTTGCTCAGATCTGGAGAGACATCGTAATAGTCAACTATTGCGTAGGGAGATCCCGCTTTTCCCTTGACAATCAGGGGGCTTTGATCCTCAATTCCGAATTGAGAAAATGCTGTTTGTGAGGCGTGTCTTATTACTCCGGTAAACCAGATGTGGGTATAACCAAAGCTTTTTAACCTCAACAAAATCTCTTGGTTAAATTGGTCAAGTTTGCCGCATCCGTTGGTATTATAAGAAGAATTGGGAATACAACTTTTGTTTGTATTCCCAAATAGTCTAGGTAAAACCTGGTATATGGCAATTTTACCGGCCATAGTTACCAGTTTAAAATCTTCCTGAAATCGTACTCCTGAGGATTTGAAATAAGTTTTGATGCAGCTGAATAATCGCTTTCGGTTACGTAGTGCATAATGTTATTAATCACTGCCTGTACGCGGTCTGATTCCAGACTTACCCCGCGTGGATTGATCTTTCCTGTAACAGGATCCTGTATGTCAACAAGATAAAGTGGTTTAACCTTTCCAAGGTGATCGATGTAAACCATGCAACCGGTTTTTCCTTCACTAAAGAGCTGATGAACTCCAATTCCAAGTTCTGTACAGTAAACTAAATCATAAGCACTTGGAGATTGGCATCTCAATTCATATCCCAACTCTACAGGCCTGATTTTGGTTTTTAGACCCAGCTCTGCTATTCTTCTGTCAACCATTTCACTAAAGATGTGTGCCTTTGAAACCTTCCCAAGTTCAGGGTGTCCGTGGTCGTCGTATGAAAAAGTAACTCCGGACTTTTTAAGTTCATCGTCGCTTAACTCGTGAAATACCCCCTCTGAGATCATTACGGCTCCGTAATTAATGCCAAGAATTTCTCTTTTAACAATCGATGATACAGCAAGTTTAACTATTTTATCTATAGTAATGGTTGTCTTGTTAAACATCTCAGGAATGACTATCATCGGATAGTGTGCTGCCGATCCGATACCAAATGCCAGGTGGCCTGCTGACCTTCCCATGGCACATACAACAAACCAGTTGTTGCTGGTTCTTGCGTCTTCATATATTGTTGTTGCTAGTCTTGCTCCTTCGGACTTTGCTGATTCATAACCGAATGTTGGTCTTTGCATCGGTAACGGAAGATCGTTATCAATAGTTTTTGGTACGTGAATATTTGATATGCTGTGGTTGTGCTCCGAAAGGTATTTTGCAACTCTGTTTGCAGTAGATGCAGTGTCGTCTCCTCCAATTGTCACAAGTAGTTGAATATTATTATCCTTAAAGAAATCAAGGTTGAAATTCTGTTCAAAGTCCTCTTTTGTAGGTTTGTACCTACTCATTACAAGATATGAACCGCCTCTGTTAAAGATAGAATCGGCCATCAGAAAATCTATATCCGTAAAATTGGGGTTCTCGGAAAATAGTCCTTTATATCCTCCATGTAAGCCCAAAACACGATACCCATTAGTAATAAATGTTTTAGCAATACTACCTACTACGGTGTTCATTCCCGGCGCCGGACCGCCTCCAGTTAAAATTACAATCGATTTTTTCATCACATTATTTATTGAGCCCGCAAAGTTAATACATAATTAAAAAAAATGTAAATTTGTATGATAAATTATGAAGATATCAAAAGAGCAGGCACGGGAAAAGATCTCTTTACTCAAAAGAGAAATTGAAGAACATAACAGACGCTATTATATTGATAATAAGCCGTCTGTTTCTGACTTTGAGTATGATTTGTTAATGCAGGAGCTCCAGTTTCTTGAGTCAAAATTTCCACAGTTTTTTTCTCATGACTCTCCAACTGTAAGGGTTGGAAGCGACTTGTCACTCCAAAACTCTAAAAAAGAGTTTGTACAAGTGACGCACAAACACCCTATGCTCTCTTTAAGCAATACTTACGATAAATTAGAATTAGAGGCTTTCAATGAGAGAATTAAAAAATCAATTGATAGTGATTTTAACTATGTGTGCGAGCTAAAAATTGATGGTACAGCCATATCTCTTACATATTCAAACAACAGACTATTGCGGGCAGTTACACGAGGCGACGGTAATACCGGTGATGATGTTACTTCAAACATAATAAATATAAGCTCTATCCCCAAAACTCTACCTGCATCAAATCAGGTTAAGGATTTTGAAATCCGAGGAGAAATTTTTATGCCTTGGAGCTCATTTGATAGTTTAAACAGTGAGCGGGAACTTAACGAAGAGCCCCTCTTTGCAAATCCGAGAAATGCTGCTGCAGGGTCACTTAAGTTGCTTGACAGCTCAGAGGTGGCAAAAAGAGGTCTTAATGCAATTCTATATCATGTTATTACAGACTATCCTATCTTTACAACCCATTATGAATCACTTCAATGGGCAAAAGAGTGCGGCTTTCCGGTATCTGAACATATAATCCTTTGCCACAATCTCGACTCTGTATTTGAATATCTTGAAAATTGGGATGTAAAGAGAAAAACTCTTGATTACCCTACTGACGGAGTGGTAATTAAAGTCAACGAATTCGTTAACCAGAAGGCTCTTGGAATAACTTCAAAATCTCCAAAGTGGGCAACAGCATACAAATTCAAGGCAGAACAGGCTCTTACCCGCATTGTTTCGGTTGACTATCAAGTTGGCAGAACTGGTGCAGTAACTCCTGTAGCAAACCTTGAACCAGTCCTTCTCTCGGGAACAACGGTAAAAAGGGCTTCGCTTCACAACACAGATCAGATGCAACTTCTTGATATACACATTGGTGATTACGTCTATATTGAGAAAGGTGGCGAAATTATTCCTAAAATTACCAGTGTCGAACTAAGCAAAAGAGTTGCAAATGCAGAAAGACCTCTGTTTCCAGAGTATTGTCCGGATTGTAACTCAAAATTGTATCGTGCAGATGATGAAGCAAAATACTACTGTTTGAATTCACTTCACTGCCCTACCCAGATCAAAGGGAAATTTCTACATTTTGCAGGAAGAAAGGCCATGAACATACTTGCAGGTGAAGCTACAATTGAGCAGCTATATGCACTTGGATACATAAAAAAATTATCAGATTTATATATTCTATCTAAAGAACAACTACTTACACTTGAAGGGTGGAAAGAGAGGTCAGCTGATAGATTTATTGAAAGTCTGAATATTTCAAAAAAGACACCATTTCAAAAAGTTCTGTTTGCACTGGGTATAAGGCATATAGGAGAGACAACCGCAAAGTCTTTGGCTGCCCATTTCTCAAGCATAGCCAATCTTATGGGAGCATCCCGTGACCAACTACTAGAGGTTGAGGATATTGGAGAGACAGTTGCCGATTCAATTATCGCATATTTTTCTGAAAAGGAGAATATTTCAGTTATTGAAGATCTTAAAAATTCCGGGCTTCTTTTTGAAACAGATAATGAGAATATTGACATTAAATCAGATAAGTTACAGGGTATGAACATTGTGGTATCGGGTAACTTTTCTATATCAAGAGAGGAGTTGAAGAAAATCATTGAGAGCCATTCAGGTAAAAACCTCTCTTCGGTCACATCCAACACTACATATCTTCTTGCAGGTGAGAAGGCTGGGCCATCAAAGCTCGACAAAGCTAAAAAGCTTAAAATAGCAATAATTGACGAGGAGGTTTTTTTTAAAATTATCAAATAATTGACTAATTTTGATCTCTTAAGTTAGTATGTTTTATAATTATTAATGATTTGAATATAAATGAAAAAGATAGTTGTCAGCAATAAAGTATATTACGTAGGTACCAACGATAGAAAAAAGAGTCTTTTTGAAAACAACTGGCCTCTTCCAAATGGCGTCTCATATAACTCTTATGTGATTGCTGATCAAAAGTGTGCATTGATAGATACTCTTGAATTCGGCTCCAAAGATGATTATCTCGAAGTGATCGAAGATATACTTCAGGGCAGAGAGCTCGACTATTTGATAGTAAATCATATGGAACCTGACCATTCGAGTATGATCGGATGGATTATCCGAAAACACCCAAATGTTAAAATAGTTGCCAATCATAAAGCATTCAAAATGTTGGATGCATTTTACGGAATTCCTTCAGAATCAATTCTTGAAGTAAAGGATGGCGACGAACTTAACCTTGGTTACCATAAGTTGAAATTCGTCCTGACCCCATGGGTTCACTGGCCTGAAACCATGATGACATATGACACAACAGACCAGATTCTATTCTCATGTGACGCTTTTGGCTCATTTGGCACTTTGGATGGAGGAATCTTTGACGATGAGATAAATTTCTCATTTTATGAAGATGAAATGAGAAGATACTATTCAAACATAGTGGGCAAATACAGCCATATGGTACAGAAGGCATTTGCCAAACTTCAGGGAATTCCCATTAAATTTATCTGCCCTTCTCATGGTCCTGTTTGGAGATCAAATCCATCAAAAGCGATAGAGCTTTATGACAAATGGAGCCGTCATGAATCAGAGGATGGCGTTGTAATTGTCTTTGCATCAATGTATGGCAATACTGAAAAGATGGCCGACTACGTGGCACGTCTTATTTCCGAAAGAGGTGTTAAAAACATAAGGGTTTATGATGTTTCTAAAACCCATGTTTCGTTCATTTTAAATGATATATGGAAATACAAGTCTGTTATTTTGGGCTCCAGCGCATACAATGCCGGAATGCACCCCATGATGCAGCATTTGTGTAACGAACTTGAGGTGCTTAATCCTAAGAATAAAAACTATGCTCTGTTTGGCTCTTACAGCTGGAGTGGTGGTGGATTAAAGTCACTGGTAGCATTTGCGGAAAAGATGGAGTGGATTCAAACTGCTTCACCTGTTGAACTTATCGGTTCGCCATCTGAATCAAAGATGGAGGGCTTTGCCCAAATTGCAAATACAATAATTTAGTTATGGAAATAGGTAAAAAACTGATAATTGAGAAACTTGTAAAGGAGAGTGATACTGCAGCTTATTACGGCTCAGGCTTTCTGCATGTTTTTGCCACACCTGCAATGATTGCACTAATGGAACAGTCAGCACACCTTTTGGCAAAATTTTCTCTAACCGACACTCAGGACACTGTTGGAATTGAAGTTAATGTTAAACACACTAGAGCAACTCCTTTGGGAGCCAAGGTTTACGCCGAAGCTGAATTGGTTGCTATCGATGGTAAAAAGCTAACCTTCAAAGTGAAAGCATTTGATGATAGTGGTTCTATCGGTGAAGGGACTCATATCAGATATATTATCAACCCATCAAAATATATGGATCGCCTTTCGTGAGTAAAACCAGTAAAATATCGCACACATATCAAAGGTTGTTAAAGTTCGTAATAACGGATATTTGGCACCTGGACCTTTCTGAGCTCAGCATAATGAGGGCACGGTTGATCAAATATCTTAAAGTGCTTATTATTACAATAAAAGGCTATTCAAATGATAGAATTGGATTGCAGGCGATTGCGTTAAGTTTCTTCTCAGCATTGGCTGTTGTTCCAATTGTAGCTCTGATCTTTGCCGTTACAAATGGATTTGGGCTAAGCGACAAATTTGAAATGCTGCTCTATACATATTTTGAAGGCAATCAAGATATTATTGCTTATCTGGTTCAATTTGCCAATAACATAATCATTACAAGCCAAAATGGTCTGTTCGGGGGTATAAGTTTTTTATTTTTCCTCTGGTCTGTTATCTGGCTTATGCTTAATATTGAAGAGGCATTCAACGAGATATGGAAACTGCAAAAAGGACGATCATTTAAAAAGAGAGCAGCCTACTATATGCTAATGCTTATTGTCTCTCCTCTGATAATTTTCATGTTTCTTACACTTAGTCTTGTCTATTCAAAAGCATTGAATTCAGTAGGACTTGACATTGACAGATTTATTCCTATCACATCAATTGCCACTTGGCTTGTGGCCTACTCCTTTATAGTAGGGGTATTTACAATTATGTACAAATATATCCCAAACACAAAAGTCAAAGTTTCTGCTGCATTCAACAGCGCCTTAATTATGGCTTTTGCCTTTGTAGTAGTTCAGTTTTTCTATCTCGAAACCCAGTTGATGGTTTCCGGATTGAATGCAGTTTATGGAGTTTTTGCAGCTATCCCGCTGTTTCTAATCTGGATGAATATCAGTTGGACAATTATACTTTTCGGAGCAGAACTGTCTCATGCATACCAGAATGTTGACAGTTACAAATATTAGATAATCTTAATTAACAGTAGTCTAACCGTATATAATATTATGGAACGAGTTTTATCACAAGGGGCAACAGATTTCATTGACGACAAGTTGCTTCATGATTTAATAAATAATACAAAAGAGGACCTTCCCAAAATTCGCGAAATTTTGCAGAAGAGCAAGTCAAAGCAAGCACTTACTCTTGAGGAGACGGCAACTCTATTAGCCATTAAATCACCTGAGGGTCTTGAGGAGTTGTTCGAAACGGCAAAAGATCTTAAGAGATCGATATACGGTAACAGAATTGTGCTCTTTGCCCCACTCTACATTGGTAATTATTGTATAAACAATTGTCAGTATTGTGGCTTCAGAAGTTCTCTCAGAAAAGCTGTAAGAAGAACCTTGGCAGAAGACGAATTGATAAAAGAGGTTGAACAGCTTGAGAAAGAGGGACATAAAAGGCTCATTCTTGTATATGGAGAGCATCCAAGATATACTCCAGAGTTTATTGCTGAGACAGTAAAAACATGCTATAGTGTAAAGGTGGGCAATGGAGAGATCAGGAGGGTAAACATTAATGCTGCTCCACTATCAATTGAGGGCTTCCGTACTGTAAAAGATTCTGGAATAGGTACTTTCCAGGTATTCCAGGAGACCTATCACAAAGAGACTTATGCAAAATATCACCCCGGCCCCGGAACAAAAAGCGACTATATGTGGAGGCTGAATGCAATGGACAGAGCCTTTGAAGGCGGTATTGATGATGTAGGTCTGGGTGCACTGTTTGGTCTTTATGACTGGAGGTTTGAGGTTTTGGGTCTTGTTAGCCATTCACTCTATTTACAGGAAAAGTACGGCGTAGGGCCTCACACTATAAGCTTCCCGAGGATAAAACCTGCCTACGGAATGAAACTTGACCTCCCTTATGAGGTTAGTGACCTTCACTTTAAGCAATTGGTTGCAACACTTAGAATAGCAGTTCCATATACCGGATTGATCATGACTGCAAGAGAGACATCTGAGGTGAGAGATGCAGTAATTGAGTTTGGCGTTTCACAGATTGATGCTGGCACCAAACTTGAGATTGGATCATATCAGGAGGAGAAGAAAGATGATCAGCAATTGAACAGGGAGCAGTTTAAAATTGGCGATTCAAGAGAGCTTGACGACGTTATTCAGTGGCTACTGTCGAGGGGTTTTATCCCAAGTTTCTGCACATCATGCTACAGACTGGGCAGAACCGGTGAACACTTCATGGAGTATGCCATTCCGGGTTTCATCGGAAGATTCTGTACCCCAAATGCTGTTTTGACATTGGCTGAATATCTGGAGGATTACTCATCTGAAAAAACCAAGATAGAGGGCTATGCATTAATAGAGAATGAAATAACACACATGAAAGATGCCTCTAAGCAGCAAGAGCTGAGAAGCAAAATTGAGATGATACGTAACGGTAAAAGAGATCTTTTATATTAAAATATGTTTACTGAGCAAGATAATCAATTGATTGAAAAGGAATTTGAAGTTCTTCGACTTGCAAGTTTGAAGCGTTGTGCAAATCAGGGAGAGTACGAAATTGTACTTAAGGCTTTTGATTTTGCAAAAGCAGCTCATAACGGCGTAAGAAGAAGATCAGGAGAACCTTACATAATCCACCCTATATCTGTTGCACAAATTGTGGTTCAGGAGATAGGTCTTGGATACAAATCAATTGTTACTGCTCTTATTCACGATGTAGTTGAGGATACAGAATACACGTTAGAGGACATTGAAAGGTTGTTCGGGGCCAAAGTAGCTTCACTTGTCGATGGTCTTACAAAAATTAAAAGTGCCTTTGATTCAAAGACTTCCGGCCAGGCAGAGAACTTTAAAAGAATTCTTTTGACTCTGAATGATGACGTAAGGGTGATTTTAATCAAACTTGCTGACCGCCTTCATAATATGAGGACTCTTGACTTTATGCCAGATCATAAAAAGTCCAAAGTCCTGAGTGAGACAATGTATATTTTCATACCACTTGCACACCGTCTTGGGCTTTACAGTATTAAATCAGAACTTGAAAATATTTGGCTTTTCCACACTTTACCATCTCAGTATGAGTTCATTCAGTCTAGAATTGCACAGACCGTAGAGGAGAGAGGATGTGCGATGGATAGCTTTATCGAACCTATTGCAGAAAGCTTAAGACAAGCCGGGTTTAAGTTCAATATTACCAAAAGGACAAAAAGTCCCTACTCCATCTGGCGAAAGATGGAGACTAAGGGAATTCCATTTGAACAGATTTATGACCTTTACGCAGTCAGAATAATTTTTGAAGCAAAACCGGAACAGGTTGAAAGAATACAGTGTTGGCACATTTATTCACTTATTACAGAACTGTATCTGTCAAAAACAGACAGAATCAGAGATTGGGTTAGCACTCCAAAAATTAACGGATACGAGGCACTTCACTGCACCGTAATGGGCCCTCAGGGCAACTGGGTTGAGATTCAGATCAGGTCTAGCAGGATGAATGAACTTGCTGAAAGAGGAGTTGCTGCTCACTGGAGTTACAAAGGGACAGGAACACCTTCTGAAAACGATATGGACAGATGGCTCAATATGGTAAGAGAGGTGCTGGAGAATCCTGATTCAAATGCCCTTGAATTTCTTGACAGATTCCATTCAGACCTTTTGTCGTCTGAAATTTATGTCTTTACACCTAAGGGCGAGTCAAAATCCCTAACCAAAGGCTCAACTGCTCTCGATTTAGCATATGCAATCCACTCAGAAATAGGCAGTAAGGCTATTGCTGCCAAAGCAAACTTTAAATTGGTTGCCCTCTCCTATGAATTGCGCAACGGCGATCAGGTTGAGATAATCACTGCAGAATCTCAAAAGCCACAAAGAGAGTGGCTTGATTTTGTAAAGACTCCTAAAGCCAAAGGCTTTATTATGGATGCTCTCAAATCAGAGATTAAAGATCATCTGAAAAGAGGACATACAATGCTTGACGAGAAGATTAAAGAGTTTGGCATTAAACCACAGGCAAGAGTATACAGAAAATTGACTGTTGCTTATGGACTTACAAACAGACAAGAGCTTTTTAGCAAAGTCGGAGCCGGGTTGATTGACCTTTCAGACTTAGGGAAAATGCTCAAAAAAAATTCAAGCAATAAAATTGTAAGGTACTGGAATCTTCAGTTTTCAAAGATTACCGGTTCAGAAAAAAATAACTCTGAGTCTTTTTATACTGATGATGATGAGATTGCAGAAAAGGATGAGGCATTTGATGATAATGATGCAATTCCTCCAATAATCAAGTCAAGGATAGACAAGAGGAAAGATTATCTTCTTAAGGAGGATCCTTTGGAAAAGACCCTCTCATACCAGGTTGCAAGATGTTGCAAGCCAATCCCTGGAGATAAGGTAATAGGTTTTATTAATGATAATGAAGAGGTGATTGTTCATAAAAACAGCTGCCCCGAAGCAATTCATCTGGCAGCAAGCTACGGTGAAAGAATCGTTAAAGCCAAATGGAGCAAACACACAGTTCTCTCTTTCCTTGCCAGGATAAGCATGAGAGGAATTGACAGAATAGGAATATTAAATGATCTTACACAATATATTACGTTGGTGCTGAGCGTAAATATCAGAAAAATTCTTATTGAGACTCATGACGGAATTTTTGAAGGTTTTGTAGATTTATATGTCCACAGCACCGAAGATCTGGACAAGCTTATCAAGCAAATGTCACTTGTAAAAGGCGTTGAAAGTGTTAAAAGAACAGAGATAAAAGAGGATTAAAAGATGAAAAGAGACACGATAATTGCAACGGCGGTAATAGCTTTAACATTTGCTTTTTGCATCTCCTGCGCCAACACTACAACCCCCCCTATGGGAGGAATCAAAGATACTATACCACCTCAATTACTTAAAGTGCTTCCTGACTCCGGAAGGGTCAACTTTCCCCTTAAAGAGGGTTCAATAGAGCTTAAATTTGACGAGTATGTGGTTCTTAATGAGCCTCTTAAAAATATATACCTCTCTCCGCCCCAATCTAAAAGCCCCGAAACAAAAATCAGAGGTAAAAGTATCATAGTCTCATTTCCATCAAATCTTGATTCGGCAACCACTTATACTCTGAATTTCAGCAGGTCAATTGTAGACAATAATGAGGGCAATCTGTTTGGTGCGTATGTATATCCTTTTTCAACCGGCAGTTTTATTGATTCGCTAATGTGCTCAGGTACAATATACCACTCTCAATCTTTACTTCCTGTTGTGAATGCAACAATAGCATTTTATAAGGACCATTCCGACTCTTCACTTTTTAATACCCTGCCCTCTTCAATTGCCAGAAGCGATAAGTTCGGCTACTTTTTGGTAAGAAATGTTAGTAATGTCCCATACAGAGTCTTTGCATTTACCGACAATAACAATAATAACAAATATGACCCTGAAAGTGAAGAGGTTGCATTTTTGGATACCCTTTTAACACCAGTTAATATTATGAGGGCAGATCTAAAAGAGCTGATTCAGGTTGATGAAAAAGATACCCTCACAGCCATGTCCAGACCCTCGGAACTCAATCTTTACATTTTTAAGGAGGATCCTGCAAAGCAGTTTATCAGAGAGGCAAAGAGGTTACAGCACAGAATGGCCTATGTAAAATTCTCTACACCTCAAGCCGAGGTTTTGTCTGCTAAATTCAAAGGCATAGATTCTGCATCTCTTCTTAAAGAATTTAATATCAGACGTGACAGTCTTGTTATCTGGATTAAAGATACATCTTTAGTCGTTTCAGATTCATTAACCCTTGAGGTTGAATACATGAAAACAGACTCATTAAATAACCTTACCCCATTTACCGAAGACTTCAGACTTGTCTATACCAGACCAAAGAGAGATACACAGAGGGAGATGAGAAACAGGGCCGAAACCGGAGTAAAGGAAAAGAGAGCCGATCTTCTTGATTTTGAAATGATAGCAGATCCTACACTGTTTGAAGCCGAAGGGATTAAACTAATCTTTCCGTCACCTCTTGCACATCTCTTGCTTGATTCACTAAAACTTGAATACAAGGCACCAAGAGGAGAGATTGGAAATATGAAGTACACTATTGTAAGTGATTCAATTTATAGCAGAATCATGTCAATTGTTCCTACAGATAGAATATTACCCGGTTATGAATACACATTAAGGGCAACTACTGCTACATTTAAAGATATTTATAAGCAGACAAATGACTCTTCTTTTGTCACTGTTAAGCTTCCGAATGATGATGCCTTATCGAAACTTATTCTTGACATAAAGGGCACAGAAGGCTCATATATTGTGGATTTAACAAATATCACAAGAGATAAAGTATTTCGAAGCTATAAGATAAACAAAGACACTAAACTGGAATTCCCATATCTCCAAAAGGGTGAGTACTCAATAAGGATAACTCAGGATATTAACGGAAACGGAATTATTGATACCGGAAATGTTCTGTTAAAAAGGCAACCTGAAAAGGTAAGGTTATACTCTTTGTCTGACGGAGCCACAATAATCTCTATACCAGAATCTGTAGAGCTTTTGCAAAGTGTTGATTTGAAAAGCATTTTTAAATAGCCTAATAAAACTAAATAGTTAAATAAACCAGCCACGTGAAAAAGATCCATATATCTATACTGTTTGTTTTGCTCCTTTTGTCCGCTAATACAGTAAACGCTCAAAAGAGAGAGCACTTGATTGGAGTCAGGGCTGCATACAACATAAGTGGACTTGATACAAGACCGGATATCAGTGCAGTATCTGTTAAAACTTACGGTAATTACTCTTTTGTTTATACCTTTTATCATGATCTTTGGAAAACAATAAATCTCTTTGGTTTTCAGGCTGCAATCTCAAAGAGTGAGCAGGGTTTTACAATCGGTGAGACAACTACAAGATACGAAGTTATCACCATACCTGTTGTCTCTCAGTTCCATATGGATTTTTGGAAGATGCGCCTTCTGATTAATGCTGGCGGTTTCGGCGGTTACAGGTACAAAAAAAGTGTTTCTGACGTCAGCGGTTTTGATGAGAATGATTATAAAGTAGATTATGGCTTTATTGTCGGAGGAGGCTTAGCCTTTGTTTTAAGGCCTTTTGAACTGCATCTAGAAGGAAACTATCAATACTCTCTCTCATATCTGCATAGTCCCAAAAAATTCAGCGAAACTGAACACTTTTTTACCTATCCCAAGCAGGTGCTTATTAGTGCAACATTATACTTCCATCTATGAAAAAGCTAACTGTTAATGTTGGGAATGTTTCAATTGGCAACGGTGGTAAGATAGTGGTTCAGACAATGTGCAACACCCCTACGGCCGACATTGAGGCCTCTTTCAGGCAGTGTGTTGAACTTTCAAATGCAGGTGCTCAAATAATCAGGCTTACAACTCAAGGGTTGAAAGAGGTAAGTGCGCTCAAGGTTATTAAAGAGATGCTTAGAGATAAGGGTATTTTAACCCCTCTTGTAGCAGATGTTCACTTCTCTTATGAAGTTGCCCATGAAGCCGCAAAAGTTGCAGATAAAGTGAGAATAAACCCCGGAAACTTTGCAAAGGATCATGATATTGCAATCAGGGAGTTTGCCAGATTAACAGATATTTGCAAGGAACACTCCACTTCCATCAGAATTGGTGTCAACCATGGCTCACTCGGTGATAGAATTGTTGAAAAGTACGGTAATACTCCTGCCGGAATGAAAGAGGCGGCAATGGAGTGGATTAAAATGGCTGAAAATAACAATTTTGATAGAATAATTATTTCTCTAAAGGCTAGCAATACTATTATTATGACAAAGGCTTACAGCCTTTTACATGATGAGATGCTCAAAAACAGGGTAATCTACCCGCTTCACCTTGGGGTTACTGAGGCAGGAAACGGCGATGAGGGTCGTATTAAGTCTGCAGTTGGCCTCTCTGCTCTTCTTTCAAAAGGCATTGGAGATACTATAAGGGTGTCTCTCACAGAGAGCCCCTTAAACGAAATTCCTGCAGCAGATCTTATTGCAAAATTCTTTGAAAAACCAGGAAGATATTATACTGTTCTGGAGAAGATTCAGAGCGGTAATTTAAACTTTAGCTATAATACAGAAACATGGGATGAGTTTATACTCGAAGCAGCTTGCGAGATAGGCCCTCATTTGCTCGAAAAGAGCATAGATGATTTTTCTGTAAGTGCATTTGTTGCCGGGCAAGCAATCTCTAACCACCTTATTGATAACTTCAAAGATAATCTGATGCAGGCTGCTCGTCGCAGATTTTCAAAACCTGAGTACATTGCCTGTCCAGGTTGTGGCAGAACGCTTTTTAATCTTGAAAGTGTTTTTAATGAGGTAAAAAGGCGTACCTCTCACCTTAAGGGTTACAACATTGCAGTAATGGGATGTATTGTAAACGGACCGGGAGAGATGGCTGATGCCGATTACGGGTATGTTGGCGAAGGGAGGGGAAAAGTGAGCATCTACAGGGGTAAAACACCTGTTTTCAGATCAGTTCCCGAAAGTGAAGCTATTGATATTTTGCTTAAACTTATTGATTCAGACGCTCGCAATATAGTCTCCCCGCCTCAAAACGGGTAACAATTACAGAGTCGCCCTTATTGGCCATACCCATATCCATAGTTGCTTCGTACCATTTTCCATCAATATCAATTTTACCTGAAGGTCTCATATCGGTTTTAACCTCTGCTGTTTTCCCAACAAGGTGATGGTAGTGTATCTCTACCCCCACAAAACCTTCACTATCTTTTAATTCTGTTGGTAATGATACTCCCGGTAACCTTGAGGTTTTAAAGAGTTTTCCAGCCAGATATATGGATGAGATCAGAGATAAAAAGGTCGAGAGCATTACGATTGAAACAGGCTTGATGAGTACTATAAAATCAAACTTACCTTCATAGTAGAAAAGTTTATTGTCAATCATAGCAAATGCCAGACCGGTTACCATTAGAACAATACCTGACACCCCTGCAACGCCAAACCCGGGGATTACAAATATTTCAGCCAATATTAGCAAAATTCCTATCGCAAAAATGATTATCTCCCAGTTCTCTGCAAGTCCTTCAAGGTAAAGTGGTGAAAAATAGAGAACTGCTGCTATCACAGCTGCAGCAGAAGGGAATCCGATTCCAGGGCTTTGAAGCTCAAAATAGATTCCTCCTATTATTAACATCAGAAGAAGACCCTGAACTACCGGAGTTAAAAAGAATAGTAGAATCTTATCCATGAAAGAGAGCTTTTGAACAGTTAAAATAAAGTCATCCGAACCCGTTATGATTGTTGCGACCTCTTGTGTATTTACTGCAATCCCCTCACAATAACCATGTAACATTGCCTCTTCTGCAGTAAAGCTTAACACCTTGTTGCTATCAATTAGCCCATCGATATATATTGAAGGATCTACCATTGCCTCAGCAATTTTAGGATCTCTGCCATTAACCTCTGCAGTCGCCCTCATCATTGCCCTCATAAATGACTGGTACTTGTCAGGCATCACCTCTCCTGTCTGGTTCACAACTGTTGCAGCCCCAATGCTCCCACCTTTTCTCATATATATGCTGTCGCATGCAATTGAGATGAGCGCACCTGCAGATGCGGCCTGGTTGTTAATGAAAGCTATCACAGGAATATGAAAGTTAAGGAGAGCTGTTCTCATGCTGTCTGCAGCATCAACTGCCCCTCCATATGTATTCAATTGAATAATTACCCAGTCGGCCTTCATCTCTGAAGCTTCTGCCAACCCTTTAGAAAGTCTTTTTGCAGAGGATTTGTTTATCTCCTCTTTAATATCAATCACATAAAACGTCTGCTGGCCTACCAGCGATGTTATAGACAATATCCAAGTCAGCAATATTAACGAAATTCTCATTTTTGGCATATTTTGTATTTCGGAGTAAATATAACCTGATTTTTTGTATTTTTGCTCAAAGTGACAAAATTACATTATTAACTTATACTCTTAAACAGATGAAAATCAAACGACTATTTTTAGCCGCTGCTCTTTTTCTAGTCTCTGTCTCACTGCATTCGCAGGTACCTTTTAAATACGTCAATCCAGATGACTCTGATTTTACAGAAAGTTGCACATCCATTGTTGTTGGTAAACAGGCCAGTACAGACGGTTCAGTCATGACAGCACACACCTGTGACTCAAATTACAGAACCTGGCTTGAAATTGTAGGCAAAAAAAGTTTTAAACCCGGAGATACCGAACCTGTATTCTGGGGAGCACTCCATACAGAGGAGCCTTGGGACAATAGAAATGTTACGGAAAAGGGTCGTATCCCCGCTCCTGCCGAAACCTTCGCATACCTGAATACTGCATATCCATGTCTTAATGAAAAGCAACTCGCAATAGGCGAAACCACAATTGTTGGCAGAAGAGAGCTTGTTAACGATATGGGCCTCTTTTTGATAGAGGAACTTGAAAGAATTGCTCTTCAAAGATGCTCAACTGCCAAAGATGCCGTTATTCTTATTGGTCGTCTTGCCGAGCAGTATGGTTATGGTGATTCAGGTGAATGTCTCACAATTGCAGATAAAAAAGAGGTTTGGCAACTTGAAATTTTCGGTTCGGGTCCTGGAAAACCATCTGCTATCTGGGTTGCACAAAGAATTCCGGATGACCATGTGGGCATTTCAGCCAATATACCAAGGATTTCACGCGTTAATTTCAACGATCCTGCCAATTTCATGTATAGCACCGATATTAAGGAGAGATGCAAAAAACTGGGCTTCTGGGATGGTAAAGAGGAGTTTGTATTCTGGAAGATAAACAACGGAAGCAAGCCATTCTCATATCGTGAATTTTTTGTTCTCAATGCACTTGCTCCTTCATTGAATCTTAAATTTGATTCTGAAGAGCTGCCATTTTCTGTTAAACCAGATAAAAAGGTAGCTGTAAGAGATATAATTGCACTTTACAGAGAGACATACGAAGGTACAGAGTGGGATCAGACAAAGAATCTGGCTGTAGAGGTGACAAGAAGGGATCGTGAAAGAGGTGAGTATAAAGATACTGTTAAGCCAATATCAAACTTTATGAGTAACGATATGAGGGCACTTTTAAATCATATTAAACCTGGTGTGACCGAAAGAATCAGAAACGTAGCGGTTATTCAGTGCTCTTATTCACACATTATTCAGTTGAGAGACTGGCTGCCTGACGAAGTTGGAGGTATTGCCTACTTCTCCTTTGACAACCCTGCACAGAGTCCAAGGATTCCAATTTACTCAGGAACCAAGTATCTGCCTGAGAGTTTTAAGGTTTGTGGTCAGCACAGATATCGCACAGATGCTGCAATCTGGTCATTCAGGGAGACTAACAGAATTGCAACAATAAACTGGGACAGAACAAGAGGCCTTCTTGAGCCTCAGATTATGAAATTTGAAGATCTTTTATTTGAAATGGCACCTATGGTTGAGAAAAAGGCAGCAGATCTTATCAAGGAGGGTAAAACAGATGAGGCTAAGCAACTTCTCACCGACCATACTCACAATTTCGCATCTGCTACCATGAAAAGATGGGTAGAGCTCAAAGCGGAATTATGGACAATCTTTGCCAGAAGTATGTAACTTATAGCTTTTTGTAAACATCATATTTAAAAAGGGGCAAACGCCCCTTTTTTTTTGTTTATATTTTGATTAATTTTGCCGAGTTTATTTAATATCAAAACAGGAAAAAAATAATGCATCCAAACAAACCTGCTACCCTGCACCTGGAGAATGGTGCCGAATTTAAGGGACACTCTTTTGGTTACGACCAAGCCATTGATGGTGAGGTCGTTTTTTCTACCGCTATGGTGGGATATCCAGAGAGTCTGACCGATCCCTCCTACTCCGGACAAATATTATGTGTGACCTTTCCCTTGGTTGGTAACTACGGTGTACCGGAGGATTCTGTTGAAGGTAATCTTTCCACGCTGTTTGAGTCTGAAAAGATTCATGTACGCGGTTTGGTAATTTCAGATTACTCTTTCAAGTACAGTCACTGGAATGCTAAGAAGAGCCTGGATGAGTGGCTTAAGGAACATAAAATCCCTGGCATATATGGTATCGATACCAGAGAACTTACTAAAATATTGAGAGAGAAAGGCTCTATGTTGGGTAAGATTTTGCCGGAAGGGGCTACTCTGGAGAAAATGGAAGACCCTAACCTGGTAAATCAGGTTGATGTTGTAAGCTGTAAAGAGGTTATAAGATACGGTAACGGAGATAAGAAGATAGTGTTGGTTGACTGCGGAGTTAAGCACAATATAATTAGATGTCTTTTGAGAAGAGGTGTTGAAATCATAAGAGTACCATGGGATTATGACTTTTCAAAATTGGAATATGACGGACTATTTATTTCAAATGGCCCTGGAAATCCAGATTTTTGCAATATAACAGTTGAAAACATAAAGAGGGCGTTAAATGAAGAGAAACCAATTTTTGGTATCTGCATGGGTAATCAACTACTCTCAAAAGCCGGTGGTGCACAGACATTTAAACTTAAATATGGGCATCGTAGCCATAATCAACCTGTGAGGATGGCAAACACAAACAGATGTTTTATTACATCTCAGAACCATGGATATGCTGTTGATAATAATACTCTTGGCGGCGATTGGGAGCCCCTCTTTATAAATATGAACGACTCAACAAACGAAGGGATAAGACACAAATCAAAACCATTCTTCTCTTGTCAGTTTCACCCTGAGGCCTCAAGTGGCCCGACAGATACTGAATTTCTATTTGACGACTTTATTAAACTACTCTAATTTAACAAGATGGATAAAAATATTAAAAAGGTACTATTACTCGGTTCAGGAGCATTGAAGATTGGTGAAGCAGGTGAGTTTGACTACTCAGGTTCACAGGCACTAAAGGCTATGAAGGAGGAGGGAATCGAGACGGTACTTATTAACCCCAATATTGCTACCGTTCAGACATCCGAAGGTGTAGCGGACAAAATTTACTTTTTGCCTGTTACTCCATATTTTGTTGAAGAGGTAATCAAAAAGGAGAAACCTCAGGGAATACTGCTGGCATTTGGTGGTCAGACAGCTCTCAATTGCGGCGTAGAATTATATAAATCAGGAGTTTTTGAAAAGTATGATCTTAAGGTACTTGGAACACCTGTGCAATCCATTATGGATACAGAAGACAGAGAACTTTTTGTAAAAAAACTGGATCAGATAGATGTAAAAACAATCAAAAGTCATGCAGTAGCAACTATTGAAGATGCTAAGATTGCTGCACAAGACCTTGGATATCCGGTTATCCTAAGGGCGGCCTACGCTCTTGGAGGACTGGGCAGCGGATTCTGCGATAACGCAGATGAATTAGAGGTTCTTGCAGGAAAAGCATTTTCATACTCTACTCAGGTACTGGTCGAGAAATCGCTTAAGGGATGGAAAGAGATTGAGTACGAAGTTGTAAGAGACTGTTATGACAACTGTATAACAGTATGCAACATGGAGAACTTTGACCCCCTTGGAATTCACACGGGAGAGAGTATAGTGGTTGCCCCTTCACAAACTCTTACCAACAGTGAATATCATATGCTCAGAGAGCTCTCTATCAAGATAGTAAGACATATTGGTATCGTGGGTGAGTGTAATGTACAATATGCTTTTGACCCTTATTCTGAGGACTATAGAGTTATTGAGGTAAACGCAAGGTTGAGCAGATCATCGGCACTTGCCTCTAAAGCAACCGGTTATCCTCTTGCATTTGTTGCCGCAAAATTAGGTTTGGGATACGGTCTGTTTGAACTAAAGAACTCAGTGACCAAAACAACTCCTGCCTTCTTTGAACCAGCACTGGACTACATTGTGTGTAAAATTCCAAGATGGGACCTCTCAAAATTCCAGGGCGTATCAAGAGAGATTGGCTCAAGCATGAAGAGTGTTGGTGAGGTTATGGCTATCGGCCGCAGCTTTGAAGAGGCTATTCAGAAGGGTTTAAGGATGATTGGCCAGGGTGCACACGGGTTTGTAGCTAACAGAGAGATAATAGTAGAAGATATTGATAAATCACTCAGGGAGCCAACCGATAACCGTATATTCGTAATTTCTAAGGCATTTCAAAAGGGCTATACTGTAGACCAAATTCATGAGCTTACAAAAATTGACAGATGGTTTCTTGATAAGCTTCAAAATATTGTTCTCACGTCAAAGAAGCTAAGTGCTCTGGGAGAGATTGAGGAGCTTAATGACCAACTTCTGTTAAAGTCCAAAAAAGAGGGTTTCTCCGATTTCCAGATAGCAAGGCTAATATTTAAAGACAGAACCGATCCCGATATCTCTGCATCATTGATTAGAAGTATCAGAAAAGAGAGAGGCATTAAGCCCGTTGTTAAGCAGATTGACACTCTTGCTGCAGAGTATCCGGCTCAGACAAACTACCTCTACCTTACCTATAACGGAACTGCAAATGATGTCAATTATCTTGGTGACCATAAGTCTATTATTATATTAGGTTCAGGCGCATACCGTATTGGCAGTTCTGTTGAATTTGACTGGTGTTCGGTAAATGCACTTCAAACAATTAGGAATACAGGATGGAGAGGCGTAATGATAAATTACAACCCTGAAACAGTCTCTACCGACTACGATATGTGCGACCGTCTCTACTTTGACGAGCTCACTTACGAAAGGGTTATGGATATTTATGAACTTGAAAACCCTCATGGAATGATTGTTTCGGTGGGAGGTCAGATTCCAAATAACCTTGCCTTAAAATTGGACAAGTCTGGAGTTAACTTATTGGGAACAAGCGCAAAAAGCATTGATAACGCTGAGGACAGACATAAATTCTCTTCTATGCTTGACAGATTGGGTGTTGACCAGCCAAGATGGAAGGAGCTCACTACCCTGCATGAGGTAAATGAATTTGTTGACATTGTTGGATTCCCTGTTTTGGTAAGACCATCCTATGTGCTTTCAGGTGCTGCAATGAATGTTTGTTCAAACAATAGTGAATTGGAGCAATTCTTGAAGTTAGCGGCTAATGTATCTAAAAAACACCCTGTTGTAGTATCTGAGTTTATTCAGAATGCCAAAGAGATAGAGCTTGACGCTGTTGCAAAAGATGGTGAGATAATTGCCTATGCGGTTTCAGAACATATTGAATTTGCCGGTGTTCACTCGGGTGATGCGACAATTCAGTTTCCTCCTCAAAAGCTATATGTTGAGACTTCGCGCAGAATAAAGAAGATTGCCAGAAGAATTGCCGGAGAACTTAATATTACAGGTCCGTTTAACATCCAGTTCCTTGCAAAAGAGAACGATATAAAGGTAATTGAGTGTAACCTGAGGGCATCAAGAAGTTTCCCTTTTGTCTCAAAAGTTCTCAAAATTAACTTTATAGAACTTGCTGCAAAGGTGATGACAGGTACAGAGGTTACCCCTCCTTCCAATAGTGCATTCGATCTTGATTATGTGGGCATTAAGGCTTCTCAATTTTCCTTTTCACGTCTTCAAAAGGCCGATCCTGTGCTAGGTGTCGATATGGCTTCAACCGGAGAGGTGGGATGTATTGGTGATGATACCAATGAGGCTATACTAACTGCTATGCTATCTGTCGGTTACAGAATCCCTAAAAAGAATATTTTAATATCCAGCGGTTCTGCAAAACAAAAAGCTGATCTGCTTATGGCCTCAAAACTGTTGTCCCAGAAGGGCTACAACCTTTATGCAACCGGAGGATCACACAAGTACTTGATTGACAACAATATTCCTGCTACTTTGGTGCATTGGCCAAGTGATCCTGATATGCAGCCACAGGCTATGCAAATGCTCAAAAATAAAGAGCTTGATTTTGTTATAAATATTCCAAAAAACCTTACTCAGATTGAACTCGAGAATGGTTATAAAATCAGGAGAGCAGCAGTGGATTTTAACGTTCCACTCATAACAAACGCTCGTCTGGCTTCTGCATTTATTATCGCTTTCTGTTCGATGAAAATTGAGGATATTCAGATTAAAAGTTGGGATGAATATAAAACTTATTAATCACAATTATAGTTAAATAAAAAAAGCTCTTCAAGTAAAACTTGAGGAGCTTTTTAATTCATTAGCTCACTTATTTAAACCTCATCCGAGGGTGGCAGAAGAGCATTTGTCTCTTCATCTGATATAAGTTTTACGTCGGGAATTCCCATGGTCTCAACGCTGCTGAGTTTTCTCTGAATTGCCCTTGTTCTTGTTCCTACTAACTTATCAATATCATCGAGACCTCCCTGAATATTCTTCTGCGCCTTCTGCAGAAGATCGCCAAAGGTTGAAAACTCCTTCTTAACAGCTCCAAGTATATTCCATACCTCTCCGCTTCTCTTCTCTATTGCAAGTGTCCTAAATCCCATCTGAAGGCTGTTCAGTATTGCTGCAAATGTTGTTGGGCCGGTAATAAGAACTTTATATTTGGTTTGAATCTCTTCCAGTAAAGCTGCCTTTCTGACAACCTCAGCATAAATGCCTTCAAACGGTAGAAACATTATGGCAAAGTCTGTTGTAGCAGGGGGATTTACATATTTTTCAGATATATCCTTAGCCATGAGCTTGATGGCGTTTTCTAATGCCTTTTGTTCTTTCTCAATTAGTACAAGATCACCGGAATCGTATGCGTTCTGAAGTGTCTCATAATACTCTTTTGGGAATTTTGCATCTACCGGGAGCCATACGTGTTTGTTATGTCCCTCTTTGCCCGGCAGCTTAATGGCAAACTCCACGAAGTCTCTGCCTGACTGTTTTGTCTTTACATTTGATTCGTATTGCTCAGGTGCGAGAATCTGTTCCAGTAACATCGAAAGTTGAACCTCTCCTATTCCACCCCTCATTTTCACATTGCTTAGCACTCTTTTCAATCCTCCTACATCTTGCGCCAAAACCTGCATCTCTCCCAACCCTTTTTGAACTTCAATAAGTTGTTTGCCTACAGTTTCGAAGCTTCTCCCCAATCTTTCGCTTAATGTTTTTTCTAATTTTTCCTCAACAGTGGCCCTGATATGTTCCAATTTCTTTTCTGTATTTATAATGAGTTCACCCTGTCGCTTTTCAATTTGATCAAGTTTCTCCTTTTGAATCTCGCCAAGCATATTCATTGATTTATCGGAAGATTCTCTCATGAGTGAAAAATTCTGATTTAAAGAGTCTGAAAACCTTGATAGAGACTGTGTTACATCCTCTCTGTTTTCACGATTAAGGCGTTGAAGCTCCTGCAGAAGAAATCTTTGCTCCTCTCTGCTTCGTTTGTTCAAATTAACTACTATGATTATCAAGATGATATTTACAATAAGTAGTATTCCAGGCAGAATGAAGCTCAGTGTTGTATTCATAATTAGGTGATTTTTCCGAAGTTGAATATTCTTACAAATGAACCAAAATTTGAGTATATTTGCAATAGTAACTCATCACTAATGTAGAACATGATACTAAATAAACAGGTTGGCGTTTTCCTCAATTTAGTACATTGCCAGTTTAAGCAATATCTTAACAAGATATTTACTAAACACGGGTTTAACCTTACTCCCGAACAGTTTCTTGTTATGGACACCCTCTGGGATGAGGGGGTATTATCACAGCAGCAGATTGCCGATATTCTTGTAAAGGATAAAAACTCTGTCACAAAGCTTATTGATGCTTTGGAAAAAAAAGATCTTGTTTACAGAATGACCGACAATCAAGATAGAAGGCTTAATAAGATTCATCTTACCGAACATGCTAAATCTATTAAAGATGAGATCACTGAGGTTGCGATTAATTCTACAAACTCTATTATAAGAGATATACCAAAAGAAGATCTTATCGCTTTTATTAAAGTTTTAAACAAAATGTCGGAAAATATCTTATCCGACGACAAATCCGGCGATGAATAATTTTCTTACCCCTAAAGAGGTTCTGGAATATACTGAGGAGACCGGTTTTCAAAAGGCATTTATGCCTTTCAAAAAATCTGCGCTTCTTGCATTTCTTGCTGGGCTTTTTATAGCTCTTGCATCGGTTGGCAGTAACGTTATTGCCTACGGAATTGAAAATACAGGGGTGGCAAAATATCTGGCAGGGCTAATCTTTCCTGCAGGCCTTATATTAGTTGTTGTAGCCGGAGCTGAGCTTTTTACAGGTAATAACCTTATATCTGTTGCAGTTCTCTCCAAGAGGGTAAAACCCGGCAAATATTTAAAGAATTTGGCTCTTTTATGGGTCGGAAATCTTGCAGGCTCTATTTTTGTCGCAATTCTTATCTATTTATCAGGGCAACTTGATTTTTCCGGAGGTTTGTTAGGGGCATATACTGTTAAGGTTGGAGTAATCAAAACCAGCATGTCGTTTTCAGAACTCTTTACTTCAGGAATCCTATGCAATATCTTGGTTTGTCTGGCTGTCTGGATGGCCTACGCTGCCAAAGATATTGCAGGTAAGTCAATTGCAATTTTCTTTCCAATATGGCTCTTTATTGCGTCGGGATATGAGCACAGTGTTGCGAACATGTACTACATATCTGCAGCTTTACTTGCTAAGCTGAATCCTCATTTTGTAGCGCTTGCACAAACAGATTACGGTTTAACAGTTGATTCACTTTCAAACCTCACCATAAACGGAATGTTTCTCACCAATCTTCTACCGGTAACATTGGGTAATCTTGTCGGAGGAGCTATTTTTGTTGGAGCGTGGTATTGGTGGGCTTACAAAAAATAAAATTACCTAAGCACTTTATGACAAACTACAAGCTAAGAAACTTTGCAGATGGAAATCTGTTTGACGACACCGGATGGTTACTTTCAGACCCTTCTTACAACTCACCGTCACTTATAAGGGCTATTTACGAGAAAAAACAGATAGATATTGGAGATGATTCTCTTGGTATTTATAAGTTTTCTGATTGGTTGCCCATAAACAGAACACTTGAAGGTTCATCGGCTACAGTTACATATAAAAGTAAAAAGCTTGCATCAAAACTGGGTCTCAATAACCTTTTAATTAGTTTTAGCGGTTACTGGCCTGAGATTGGAGCAAATATGACAACATGCTCATTTAAAGAGACTGAGGCATACTCAGTTTGTGCAAGACTTGAAAAGGATCAAGCGGGAGTTATGGTCGTGGCGTCTGCGGGTAACACCGCAAGAGCTTTTGCCAAGGTTTGTTCAGAAAATAATATTCCGCTTTTGTTGGTTGTCCCTGAAGATAATCTGGACGCTTTGTGGTTAAAAAAAATGCCGTCGGATTGTGTTAAGCTGATATGTACACCTAAAGGATCAGACTACTTTGATGCCATTGATCTCTCAAACAAAATATGCAAATCGCCTCTGTTTTTTGAGGAGGGCGGAGCCAGAAATGTTGCCAGACGAGACGGAATGGCCACAACAGTGCTCTCTGCAGCAGCTTTTTGCGGTGAGATTCCTGATTTTTACTTTCAGGCAATCGGGAGTGGAACCGGCACTATTGCTGCGTGGGAGGCCAACCTGAGGTTAATTGAGGATGGTCGCTTCGGAAATAAAAAAATGGTATTGCTTCCATCACAAAATGAGCCATTTACTCCAATGTACGATGCTTGGAGTGCCGCCTCAAGGGAGATAACATACCTCAGTGATGATGAGGCACGTGAAAATGCACTTAAAATTGCTGCAAAGGTGCTATCTAACAGAAAGCCGCCATATGGTGTGCCGGGCGGACTGTTTGATGCTTTAACCGACACCGGTGGTAATATTGAAAAGGCAACAAATCAGGAGATGTATGCCGCTCTAACTCTTTTTGAAGAGAGTGAAGGTGTAGATATTCACCCTGCGGCCGGTATTGCTCTTGCCGGAATGATAAAATCATTGGAATCAGGCAAAGCTAATAGAGACTCACTTCTTATGCTTAACATCACCGGGGGAGGTGAGAAGAGGTTTAAATATGACTTTAATCCTGTTTCACTTAAACCGCACAAAATAATAAGCAATCATTCAGAACTTTCAAATATTATTAAAGAGGCAGAGTTGCTTTTTACTTGATTCAAGGGATATAATTGCTACATTTGCCGCTTCTTAAAAAGAACATCTAATGAAGTTCAGTATCAAATCTATTTTTTGGCCAAAATTATTTGACCTGATCATTAATAAAAGATACGACAAAAAGACCTTTATGTCGGATCTTATAGCGGGGGTCATTGTTGGTATTATTGCTCTTCCTCTTGCAATTGCATTCGGAATAGCTTCAGGAGTGACACCTCAGCAAGGTCTTATTACCGCAATTGTTGCAGGACTTCTAACTTCTATTTTCGGGGGCTCAAAATTTCTCATCGGAGGTCCTACAGGTGCTTTCATTGTTATTGTGTACGGCATTGTAAGTCAATACGGTATATCTGGTTTAATAATAGCTACCGTTTTAGCTGGAGTAATCCTGGTTATGATGGGAGTTTTCAAGCTGGGAAACATTATTAAGTTTATTCCCTACCCCATTGTTGTTGGTTTTACTAGCGGTATTGCGCTTGTTATTTTTTCAACACAAATCAAAGATCTTTTAGGACTTCAAATATCGGACTTACCAGCTGACTTTATTCCAAAATGGGGAGTTTACCTCAGAAATATCTCATCAATAAACCCTTATGAAGCAGCTTTGGGCATCTTTTCCCTTTTGGTTATTGTATTTTGGCCTAAAGTAAACAAGAAAATTCCGGGCTCGCTTGTTGCAATTGTTCTAGGAACAGTGGGAGCAATAGTCATTTCAAAATCGTTTGGAGTTGACTTTGCTACAATAGGAAGTAAGTTTCCTGAATTGGCCGGAGGAATTCCTCTTCCAAGGCCACAGGCTCCAAATATTAATTTTGCAACTATCCGGGAGCTATTCCAGCCTGCAGTCACAATAGCCATTCTATGTGCAATCGAATCACTCCTTGCTGCAATGGTTGCAGATGGTGTTACCGGTAAAAAGCATGACTCAAACACTGAATTAATTGGACAAGGAATAACAAATATTATAACACCGTTTTTCGGTGGAATTCCCTCTACAGGGGCCATTGCCAGGACAATGGCAAATATTAACAACGGTGGTAAAACTCCCGTTGCCGGTATTATTCACGCTCTGGTATTACTGCTAATATTTTTATTTCTAATGCCTTATGCTGTTTATATACCGTTGGCAACCTTAGCTGCAATACTGATAATAGTGGCCTACAATATGAGTGAATGGAGGACTTTTGTTTATCTGCTCAAAGGACACAGGGCTGATGTTGCTGTGCTTGTCATTACATTCCTTCTTACAGTTCTTATAGATCTGACAGTGGCTATCGAAGTGGGTGTTGTACTGGCAATAATTCTCTTTGTTAAAAGGATATCTGAAACATCAAGCATTAAAGTTATTGAACAAAGGGTTTCGGGAAGCGAGTCTGATGAGGCTCCAAATGAAATTGACCTTATCTCAATCCCTAGAGGCGTCGAGATATACGAAATTGACGGCCCATTCTTTTTCGGGCTAGCAAGTAAATTAGATGAAATTGACAGGGAATCTTACCATCAGATCAAGGTAAGGATAATAAGAATGAGACGTGTACCTTTTATAGACTCAACAGGGTTAAATAACCTTAGAAACCTCTGGAAGAGGTCAAGAAAGGAGCGTATTCAGATTATTCTTTCCGGAGTTAATTCCCAGGTATTTGAGTCAATGTCAAAGGCGGGCTTTGTTAGTGAGATTGGCAGGGAGTATATCTTCCCGCATATTCAGCTTGCGCTTGATAAAGCAAACGAAATTGTGAGAAAGAGTGAGGAGAGTAAACGATTCAAACCCTCAGGTAATGTATTTTAAAAAATTCACCGATGCACCTAAGAGCAGAGGCGTTATAATAATATTAATTGCAAATCTCTTTTTTGCTGTTAACATGCCAATTTCAAGGGAGATAACTCCCTTGTGGATTAATCCATATGGTCTCTCTTTATTGAGAATTTCATTTGCCTTTGTCTCCTTTTTCATCCTTTCGCTAATTCTTAAGAGCAGACAGAAATTCAGCTTTAAAGAGCACATTACCTTGATGGCATGTGGGCTTCTGGGAACCACTTTAAATCAAATGTCTTTTCTGGTAGGACTTTCAAAAACATCACCGGTAGATGCTTCGCTCATAATTACTATTACACCAATTTTGACCATGCTTTTTGCCGCGCTTATAATTAAGGAGCCAATAACCTTTAAAAAGGCTTTTGGAGTTTTCGTTGGCCTTAGCGGAGCTTTTCTTATCCTCTATACCTCTTACAATGGCCATTTTGCTCAGAGCGGAAGTATAACAGGAAATCTTATAGTATTGATAAGTAGTTTTGTATTTGCACTATATCTGGTTATTGTCAGGCCTTTAATGATAAAGTATCCCCCAATCGAGGTAATGAAGTGGTCATTTTTCTATGGAATGCTTTTCTCAGCTCCTTTCTGCATAAAGTATGTTAAGATGGCAGATGGGGCTGGTATGACTCAATATCTCCAGTTGGGCTACGCTCTGTTTTTCGGAACATTTATCGCCTATTTGCTTGTCTCATTTGCTCTTAAATTGCTTAGACCCACAACTGTAAGTATGTTTAATTATGTTCAGCCGCTTATTGCATCATTCATTGCCATAGCAATAGGCCAGGACACAATGAACTGGACCAAACCTGTCTCTGCTGTATTGATTTTTACAGGAGTGTTTCTTGTCATCAGATCAAAATCCAGGGATGACATAGAAAAGATACAAATTGAAAAGGGTCACAAATAGTGACCGGCAGGGAATCAGTTATCTTATAGTGATTGATGATGGATAGCTTTCATTCTGAAGTCTGTCAAGAGACGTAACTACCACTTTCACCCCTTTTAAACTCTTTGAAGCGTAGCTTTTATCCTTCACTATTGCCAAAATTTTAGAGGGATCATTGAGATTAATTGTCTCATTTTTACCAAAAACATAAATGCAATAGAGGAATGGCTTTTGCAAAGGATCTTTTTCTTCATCTGTGGTCCAGCTAATTACTCCCCTTCTGTATTTGAGCTCTTTGACCGGTTTTGGTGGTGTGGTGTCAATATTTTCATAAAGAGGCATCAATGCCGGATATCTCTGGTAATTCAACCTTAAACTGTCGGCCAGTTCTTGAGACCTGGCAAATCCTAAACCGCTCCACCAGATATTTCCCTGAATATTCGGTTTTTCTCTTACCATTGCCATTTTTCTGTGAAGCTGGTTCACAACGTCACCGTTCCGGTTTTTGATCTCAAGTTGGTTCCAGATACTTTGACCTATATAAAGATTAACTCCCGAATTATTTTCTGCCCACCATTGTATAAGCGGAGCGTAGTCAGCTCTTGCATGTCCAATCTCCCAATAAAGTTGAGGTGCATTGTAATCTATCCATCCGTTTTTGGTCCATTCCAGAACATCTGCAAAAAGGTCATCGTAATTGGTTTGAAGGGCTCTGGAAGCTGACCCTTTTTCGTCAACGGTGTTGTTTCGCCACACTCCAAACGGGCTGATTCCAAATTTCACCCAAGGCTTTGTAGATTTAATGGTTTCATTTAGCTCTTTAACAAGCATATTTACATTGTTTCTTCTCCAGTTGTCCTTATCAAATTTGCCATAGCCGTCCGCTTCGTGATATTTCTCAAATGAATCATTGTCAGGAAACTCCTTAAATGGGACTCTGTAAGGGTAAAAATAGTCATCAAAATGCACTGCATCAACATCATATCTGGCCACAAAGTCGGCAATTACTTTGTTGGTGTGCTCTCGGGATTCTGGATTTCCAGGATCGAAATAGATCTGGTTGCCGTATTTGATGAAAAGTTCGGGTTTTTTAAAATAGAGGTGGTTTGAACTCAGAACTTCATCTTTATTTGATGTAACCCTATAAGGGTTGAACCATGCATGCATCTCCATGCCTCTTTTATGGCACTCCTCTATGATAAATTGCGCAGGGTCAAAAAAAGGATCCGGAGCCTTTCCCTGCTCTCCGGTTATAAATCTGCTCCAGGGTTCCAGATCTGAAACAAACAGAGCATCGGCCTGGGGTCTTACCTGAAATATTACTGCATTCATATTCAGGCTTTTGAAAAGATCAAGGTAGAGAATTATATCGTTTTTGATCTCTTGTGTAGTCATGTTTTTCCAGGTTGTATTAACAACTGTAGGAAACCACGCTCCTCTGAACTCTCTTTTTGGAGGGTTTTGTGTATTTGCCTCTGTACACAGAAAGATAAATACCAGTGCAAAAATTAATTTTCTCATAACTCAATATTATTAAGAAGACCTTCGGAACAATCTTCCAGTATGTCCAGAACATTTTCAAATCCTGCTGCTCCTCCGTAATATGGGTCAGGAACTTCTTTTGCACTACAATTTATTGCAAAATCGGTCATTTTAAAGACTTTCTCCTGTGCTCCACAGGGAGAAGCCAGTCTTTTCAACTCTTTGAAGTTAAAGTTATCCATTCCCACGATCATATCAAAATAAACAAAATCGTGGGAAGGGATAATTTTTCTAGATACAGAGGTGATCCTGTATCCCCTTTGTGAAGCATGCCTTATCATCCTTTGGTCGGCCGGCTCTCCATCATGATAACCGTTCAGCCCCGCAGAATCTATCTCCAAACGTTCTAAAACTCCCTCAGAAATGGCCTTCTGCCTGAAAATTGCCTCCGCAGCTGGAGAGCGACAGATGTTACCAAGACATACGAAGAGTATTTTAACCTTTGATTTTTCCATCAGACAGCTTCTTAATGAGTTTCTATACTGATTTTATAATTATTGCAGTTCCCATTCCACCTCCTATACAAAGAGATGCAAGTCCTACTTTCTTATTTTGGCTTTTCAGTAAATGGACAAGTGTAACTAGAATTCTGTTACCCGATGCTCCTATCGGGTGGCCCAGGGCTATTGCACCACCATTTATATTGCACCTTTGATCAATCCACTCTTTAGAAACCTTATGCTCAGAGATTAGCTCCTTAATAACTCCAAGCGATTGAGCTGCAAAAGCTTCGTTAAGTTCGAGCAATTCAATCTCTTCCAACTTCATACCTGCATTTTTCAAAGCCTGTCTGATTGCTGGAACAGGCCCCATACCCATTATTGAAGGGTCTACTCCACCCTGTCCGTAGGCAACAATCTCAGCAAGAGGTTTTAAACCATACTCTTTAACAGCCTCTTCGCTTGCCAGCATTACAAAAGATGCTCCGTCATTAACTCCTGAAGCATTACCTGCTGTCACTGTACCATCTTTTTTGAAAGCGGGTCTTAATGCTCCCAATTTTTCAGGTGAGGTTGAGCGGTTTGGATATTCATCCTTATCAAATATGATAGTCTCCTTTTTAGTAACAATTTCAACAGGAATGATTTCGGCATCAAAAAGCCCGGCGTCAACCGATTTTGCTGCTTTTTGCTGAGATGCAAATGCAAATGCATCCTGCTCTTCTCTTGTTATCCCGTATTTCTCTGCAATATTTTCTGCAGTAATTCCCATATGGTAGTTGTTGAATGCATCTGTGAGTCCGTCGCAAATCATATGGTCAACTGTTGTGATGCTGCCCATTTTTACTCCGTTCCTTATTGCTCCGCCCGGCATTACAAATGCAGCGTTACTCATTGATTCGGTACCGCCGGCTATTACTATATTGGCTGTACCGGTAATTATATCGGCACATCCGTTCATTACTGCCTTCATTCCCGATCCGCAAACCATGTTAAGTGAATATGCAGGCACCTCAACAGGTAAGCCGGCCTTTATAGAACATTGGCGGGCAACTCCCTGCATATGCCCTGCAGACAGTATATTACCAACAATTACCGAGTCAATTTTATCGGGAGATATTCCTGACTCTTTAACAATCCCGCTGATAATTTTTGCGCCCAGCTCTGCTGGTCCGAAACTTGAAAGTGAGCCAAGAAATTTACCTATGGCTGTTCTTTTTGCGGCAACAATGTAAACCTTTTTCATATTTAACTCCTCATTTTAATAAGTTTATCCGATATAATCAATTTAGCTCCGGTTACCTGTTGAACCTCTTCAATGGTAAAATCGGGGTGTATCTCTTTTAGTACAATTCCCTCAGGAGTGATATCCATGACACCCATTTCGGTAATAATCATATTTACCTGACCCTTGGCAGTCAAGGGAAGGGAACAATCAGTCAATATTTTTGGAGCACCTTTAGATGTGTGTTCCATAGCAAGAATAACCCTTTTAGCTCCAACAATCAGATCCATCGCTCCCCCCATTCCCGGAGTCTTCTTCCCCGGAATCATCCAGTTAGCAAGGTTGCCCTTTTCATCGGCTTCAAGTGCTCCAAGTATTGTTACATCAACATGGCCTCCTCTAATAATAGAGAAAGAGAGAGCTGTGTCAAAACTTGCGGCACCCGGAAAATATGTAATGAATCCTCCGCCTGCATTTGTAAAATTTTTGTCCTCTTTACCCGGCTCAGGTGCAGGGCCCATTCCAAGGAGGCCGTTTTCTGACTGAAGGGTAACTTTTACCCCCGGTTTCAGATAATTGGGTATCAAAGTGGGAAGACCTATTCCCAGATTGACAACATTGCCGTCCTTAAGTTCGAGGGCTGCTCTTCTTGCAATGACCTCTCTGATCTGATTTTTGTCCATATCTATTTGGTTTTTTATTGTTTCTGAGATTGCCTTCTGGCAAATTCCTGTGCAATGTATGACCCTACATCGTCTGCATAGCTGTTCATTCCAAATCCGGCATCGTATCCCAACTCTTTTGCCAATTCGTGAGATAATCTGGGACCTCCACAAATCAAAATCACCTTATCTCTTAATCCCTCAGCCTCCATAAGTTCAACAAGCTCAACAAGATTTTTGATGTGAACATCTTTTTGTGTTACAGTTTGAGATACTAACAGGGCATCTGCCTTCAGTTCAATTGCCTTTGCTATAAAATCCTCATTTAAAACCTGAGAACCTAGGTTGTATGCCTCGAACATCTCATATCTTTCAAGACCGTAGTGGCCGGCATAACCCTTCATGTTCATAATTGCATCTATACCTACGGTATGAGCATCTGTGCCTGTACTGGCTCCCAGCACAACCAAAGGACGACCTACATTCTCTTTTATGAATAGATCTGTTTCATGCATATCCATAACTGTGCTTTCAACCTTGGGCACATATATGGTTGTATAATCGACAGATTGAGTTGCATTTCCGTAGCAGTTGAAAAAAGTGTAGCCAGGTGTGAGCTCTTTGAAATATACAACCTGAGGGTTTTCAAGTCCCATTTTTTTAAGCATTAACTTGGCTGCTTCGGTTGCCTCGGCACCTGCAGGGACAGGCAGTGTGAAACTTACCTGAACCTTTCCATCGTTCATTGTATCGCCATAAGGGGCGATCTTTTTTAAATCCAATGTTTTATCGAAATCTTTGGATTGTGTAGAATACAAACCTCCACTCATATTATTTTTCTCCTTTCATTTGCTTAATAAACGGGTTAATGTAGTTGTTGCCTTTTGCAGCAACACCTTCAAGGCCTTTTCCGCCTGTTTTTGATCGTTTCACATCACCAAATAGCCCTTGCTCGAGAGCTGAGAAGAGACCTACGTTGTTGATCTTTTCAAGCGTTTGTATAGCATTTTCTAAAACAAAGCGGGCCCGCTCCCTTATAACTCCTCCCTCTTTAAACTCTACCTCATCTCCAAGGTTTTTCATATTTCCAAAAATATACCTTGCATTTTCAATGGCAAGATATCTGTCTGACATAAATGGGGTGTGAATTGCCTCAGTAGGCATTCCCAAAAGCTGAATCCCCTGTCCTGTCCAGATTCCTACGATATTAAAGAGAGCGTCCTGTATGTGGCCTTTAAATATATTACCCGTCATAAATTTTGTAGGTGGCATATATTTTAGAGGTGACTTAGGAAATATCTCTCTTGTCATCTGTGCCTGTGACAGTTCGTATAGAAATCCGTTTTCAAGCTCAGGATCCATTTCAAATGCGTGTCCAAGCCCCATTTGCTCCTGAGGTATTCCTGCGAGAAGGGCCAGTTGTTCATTAATAAAATCAGAGGCAAGAACAGTATGTGCCTCCTCGAATGCATCGGCAGTGGTCAGGTAATTATCCTCCCCTGTGTTGATTATTACACCTGCAAAACCGTTGATTATTCTTGAAAAGTACTGATCAACAAGAGTTCTCTGCATGTTAATGTCTCTGAAGAGTATGCCGTAAAGTGCATCATTCAGCATAACATCAAGCCCCTCAAAGGCCCCCATTACTGCTATCTCAGGCATGCAAAGTCCTGAGCAGTAATTACAGAGCCTAATATACCTTCCAACTTCCTCACCTACTTTATCCAGTGCACTTCTCATTATTTTGAAGTTCTCCTGAGTAGCAAAGGTTCCGCCAAATCCTTCGGTGGTGGGTCCGTATGGCACATAATCGAGAAGAGATTGTCCGGTAGTGCGTATTACTGCTATAATGTCTGCTCCCTGCCTCGCAGCAGCTTCGGCCTGAATAACATCTTCGTAAATGTTGCCTGTTGCAACAATCACATAAAGATAGGGTTTGCTTCCTTCTCCAAGTGTTTCAAGATATTTTTCCCTTCTCTCTTTTCTTTCGGTTATCCTTTGAATACACTGCTCAATTACAGGCCTGAGCGCTTCACTTATTCTCTCTTTTGGTGCGACCGGCAATGTTGTTATATCAAGTTGGCCACAGGAAACCTTCTCTGCAATCTCCTGTGGAGACAGCCCGGTATTGACCATAGCATTTGCAATGTAGAAAAGTACCCCCTGATTAATAACTCCTCTCTCTTTCAGAAAGTCGGTCATAACGTTGGGCAGAGGAACCTCATTGCTGTCAGTTCCGTCAATTCCTGCCATTCTGCATAATGTTCTCTCTACTGCTACAGTAGTGAAACTTTCAACAAACTCTTGAACATTGGATGCAATTCCTGAAGCCAGTTCTCTGGCATAATGTACTCTTTTAAAATCTAAACCTAATTTACTTTGCATATTATTAAATACTTAATTTCTTTTATTTAGCTCTTTTTGAGCAAGTTCTACCCATTCCGGGTCAATTTCCAGACTCTCTGCAATAAGAAGTGCTTCGTGTGGAGCCTCTGTGCCTGTATCTTCAACCAAAGAATAGTTCATCTTGCCATTCTCAAAACCCTTTACTCTCAATCTTGAACAGCTAGGGTTTGAAATGTTGTAGTGAGTTGTGAGAATATTCATTGATCTGTATTTGCTCAAAATAGTTATTAGTGCTTCGGCTAGCGCAGATCCCTCAACAGGATTCGTGGTTCTGGCAGGTTCGTCTGTTAAAGAGAGAATGAATCGTCCCCTCCTCAGGCTCTTGATCATTTTATCAACCCTCTTCATCTCTGCTGCAAATGATGATAAGCCCACTCTGTAGTCCTGGTCATCGCCGCATGAAAGGTATATTTCACTTACAGGCGTTATGAGTGCCTCTGTTGCAGGAATACCAAACCCAAACTGAAATAGTAATTGTGAAAGAGCAAGGGTTTTAAGAGTTACGGTTTTCCCTCCCATATTTGAGCCTGTTATTAGCAGTGGTATTTCTGAGCAGAACGAGATATCGGTTTTTTGATATTCCCTCTTCTCATTTTTTAGTATGCTCTCAATTTCCGGGTTAAACAAACCACGGTATTCAGTTTTATTATTTAAAGAGACGTTTGGGACAATCAGGCCTAAATTCTTAATTTGCAGGCATTTTGCAATTAGTATATCTGCTCGTGCAAGAGAGAGCATTGTATTGTCAATCAACAAGTAATGTTCTCTTAGAGAAGAGGATAGTTGTTCTCTTATAATCTCCTCATATTTGGATATCTCAAATGTAATCTCCTGGTCCTGATAATTGCTCTGTTTGTAATCTCTCCTTAATTTGGTCAGCTCAGGGCTGTATGAGTCATAAAGATAGAATGAGGTAATTCTGTTTCCATCCGGGTCTAATAAATTCAATACTTGGGTTGTGTCATAAATTTTAATTGACTCTGTATTAAATTGGCTTAAAAGAGATGATATATCATTGTTGATTATGGCCAATGACTTTATTTCAAACAGCTCAATATCGTCAAGAATCGCCCCCTCTTTTAGACGTATTACTGAACTTCTAATATCCTTTAATTCTGAGAGCTTTATTTTGATGAGGTTTATTGCTGATGCGAATGTAGGTTTGCTCAAAAGAGGCAATACTTCATTGATATTGTCATAGGCTTTCTCAATATCATGAATTTTGGTACTCATCTCGCTATCGAGAAGAATTGCCCTAGACAGTGAAGAGCAGATATCTAGCTTGGAATAGATATATCTGATCCCACATGCAATATCTAAAACCGACTTAAACTTCATAACCATTTTTAATTATATCATAAACCGGCAAATTCAGTTTTTCGCTAAGCGCTCTGCAAAGCTTATCAGAGTTGAGAATTACGCCATTAGGGGCAGTTGGATTCACACACACAGCTATAAGGTTACTTCTTTTTAAAACCCTTATAATACCACCTTTTTTTATAAAATTACGATAAGTTGCAGGTGTTACAAAAATTCTGGTAAAGTCTTTAACAATGATTTCTGCCTCAGAGTATCTCTTTTCTGAAGATATCATCTTTAAAAACCTGTCTGTGAGGGCTCCTGCAATAAAAAGAGCTTTAATATCATTATTGTCTTTAATTTGTTCCGGTTGAGATTCTCCATGGATAAAAGCTGACTCAAAAAGTGGAACTTCAAAATTTCCCTCTTTTCCTATTTGCCAGATTCCCTTCTCAGGTGAATTATCTTCAATTTTCAGAGCTATCCCTGTTTCTGGAATATTAATAAGCTCTGTAATGAAGTGAGTTTTATTTACAAGCTCAGGAATGTTTGAAGATAATGCAGCCCCTGTAGCGAGAATCATTGATTCAGAGACAGCCGGTGAGGCAAGGCTTAGCCTTGAAAGTGCTCCATCAATTATACACAGGTCAACTGCATACTCTTTTTTTAACATTCTAATCCAAGATATCAGAGATGCTGTCTGAGATGGACCTGAAAGCAAAACTTTACCGTAACCTAATGCTCTTGCAGTGCATATTCTGCCCAGAGAGGTTTGTGCTTGGTCGATATTAAGCAGTTCAGAATGAATCTGTCTCTCTCTGTAATGCTTTTCGCTTGTAGAGAATAGAATTCCCTCTCCAAGAAAAATTTCCGGCTTTGAACTTTGTGTTACCTGATCTACCTTTTCGCCATCTACACCAATTGATGTTACCCCTACTTTAAGGGCATAGCTTGATAATCTTCTTAAAATGTAATTCAGACACTCGGTTTTGCCGGTATTTTTCTCAAGACCCACGATGGAAAGTGTTCCGGAGCTCAGGATCTTCTCTACAAACGGCATTATTATCTATTTGTTATGTGACCTTGTTTTTCTCATTAATACCTCAGGTTCTATAGCAAGTCTCTGCCCTTGTAATAGTGATGCAACACCTTCTACCTTAGCATTGTCACGACAATCCTGGCAGTCACAACTATTGTGATATTCAGAAGGTTCGGTATAGGTTGTTATAACCCCTTCGAAGTTTCTTAAGACAACTCTGCCTGGTGATTGTGAAATGATGTATGTTGGCATTACCGGGGTTTTTCCGCCTCCGCCAGGTGCATCTACTACAAATGTAGGAACAGCGTAACCCGATGTGTGTCCCCTTAAGCCTTCAATTATCTCTATTCCCTTTGATACAGGGGTTCTGAAGTGCTCAAGACCCATTGAAAGGTCACACTGGTATATGTAATATGGTCTCACTCTAATCATAACAAGCTGATGAACAAGTCTTTTCATGATGTTTACACAATCGTTTACACCTCGTAGGAGTACTGACTGATTTCCTAGCGGAACTCCTGCATTGGCAAGTTTTTCACATGCTGCTTTTGATTCCGGGGTAATCTCATTTGGGTGATTAAAATGGGTATTTAGCCAGATCGGGTGATATTGTTTAAGCATATCAACCAGTTTATCTGTAATTCTTTGAGGGCATACAACCGGAACCCTTGATCCGATTCTGATAATCTCTACGTGAGGTATGTCCCTTAATCTCTTAATAATAGATTCCAGTTTGGCATCAGATACCATCAGGGCATCTCCTCCGGAAAGGAGAACATCTCTAACCTGAGGTGTTCTTGCAATGTAGTCAATTGCTTTTTGAATGTTATCGCCTGGTGTCTCATCATCTTTATGGCCGGCAAACCTTCTTCTGGTACAATGGCGGCAATACATTGAGCACATATCAGTTATTAGCAGTAACACTCTGTCCGGGTATCTGTGTGTTAACCCTGGTACAGGAGAATCCTCATCTTCGTGAAGCGGGTCAAGCAAATCTGCAGCTGAAACATGAGTTTCAGAGCCTGTTGGAATTGCCTGTTTCCTTACCGGACAATTTGGATTGTCAGGATCAATGAGGCTTAAATAGTATGGTGTTATTGCCATCCTCAATGTTTTAAGCGACTCCTTAATTCCCTCCTCCTCCTCTTTTGTGAGGTGTAAATAGCTCTTTAGCTGATCAAGTGTCTCAATTCTGTTTTTCACTTGCCATTTCCAGTCGTTCCACTGTTCGTCCGAAACCTCCGGAAACATTGTTAGTCTTCTGTTCTCAGTCATTGGATTAAACATATAATTTTTCAAAAAGCTCTCTGATCTCTTTTGATTCTCTGATAATATTCAGGGTTAGATTTGCATGACCTTTGGCATATCCGTTACCTACAATAAGGTTGATGTCTTTTCCTACCCCTTCGGCACCTAGCGCAGCTTTAGTGAAGCTTGTGGCCATTGAGAAAAAGTAAACATGTCCCTGCCCTTTGGTAATTAGGATTGATGTCATTTCGGTTGATGGAACATTAACGTTGTTTACAGTAACATCACAACCTCTTCCACCGGTAACTTCCATCACTTTGTTGTAAACGTCCATTACATTGGTTGCATCGGCAACAATTATATCTGTTGCCAGATTCAAATCAGCTATCCTTTTGGCATTCTCTTTTGAAAACTCTACAACGATAACCTTTCCTGATGGTCCTGAATTTTGCATCGCCTGGTAGCAACATAAAATCCCTGATTTTCCACCACCTCCTATTATGCAAACAATATCACCCTCTGTGACAAGCCTGTCAACCTGTGCCGGGGCTCCGGCAACATCAAGTGCTGCAAGTGCAAGTTTTTCAGGAATATCGTCCGGTAAAGTGGCAAAGAGGCCACTCTCAAAGAGAATAGCCTCTGCCTCAACATCTACCTGATCCGACTCCGGAACAAGTTTTTTTATCGCTTTAATCTTTAAAGGGGTCAATGAAAGAGAGACTAGTGTAGCAATTTTATCTCCGACTTTTAGCTTGTTCTTTGGAAAGTTCTCCCCTATCTTCTTTACGGTACCAATGAGCATGCCACCTGACCCGGTAACCGGGTTTTGTAATTTGCCCCTCTCCTCTACTATCGAAAGAATCATCTGTTTCATCTTTTCCGCATCTTTTCCACAAGCCTGCTTGATCTGTGTGTATGAGGCTGAATCAACATTTAATGTACTTACATCTATAAGAACCTCGTTGTCATAAACCTCCATTGTATTATCAAGTCTTTGTGCCGGCTGCGGTAAAGTGCCTGCCGGAGACAAAACCCTGTGGGTTCCGTATCTGCATCCCTTTTTCATCTTCTCTTTAAATCAATTATGCGTATAATTCAGTGAAAACTTTTCTTAAAACCTCTGATTCTCTTAATATTTGAAGAGTAATCTCGGCATGTCCTTTTGTGTAACCGTTACCTACAATCATGTTTACGTCTTTACCTACACCTTCTGCACCAAGAGCTGCTTTAGTAAAGCTTGTGGCCATAGAGAAGAAATATACTATTCCGTTATCTTTTGTTGCAAGTATGCTAATCATTTCGGTATCGGTAATGTTTACGTTATTGATTGTAACATCACACAATTGACCTTTAGTAATCTCTTCCAGTTTTTCGAGAATCGGAACCGGTTGGGTAGCGTCAGCAGCGAATACATAGTCGCAAAGATTCAGCTCCTGAAGCCTCTTTGTGCTTTTTTCACTGTGGCAAAGACCTATTACTGTACCTGTAACACCGGCACGTTTTTTTGCCTCATAGCAGCAAAGCATACCTGACTTACCACCTGCTCCGATAATGAGAACAGTGTCACCCGGTTTAACAAGTTTTGCAGTTTGTGCCGGAGCTCCTGCAACGTCCAAGGCCGAAAGTGCAAGTGTTTCAGGCATATCTTTAGGAATTTTAGCGTAAATTCCGCTTTCAAAAAGAATTGCCTTACCGTTGATGTCAACCTGATCAATATCCGGTCTGATATCTTTAATTTTATCAATTCTCAAAGGTGTGAGTGAAAGAGAGACCAGTGTAGCTATTTTATCGCCCACCTTAAGGTCTGTTTTACCTTTTAGGGCATCACCTATCTTTTCAACTGTTCCAAGAAGCATACCTCCGGAACCGGTCACAGGATTTCTGTGTTTTCCCTGTTTGGCAACAATATCAAGCATTATCTGCGCAATCTTCTCTTTATCGCCTCCGGCTTGCTCTTCTATCTGAGTAAAGCTTGCAGAGTCGATGTTGAGAGTTTGAACATCGATCAAAATTTCGTTGTCGTAAATTTCGTCCATGTTGTTGTCAATTTTGTTTGCCGGTTGAGGAAGAACGCCTAGTGGTTCTATCACTCTGTGGATTCCGTACTTGTTTCCCTTTTTCATCCTGAGTTTAGATTAAATGTTAATAATGACTTTATTTGGTTATTGTCTTGGTTTCATTCCGAGGATTTTTCTTGCCTCATCCGGAGTTGCTATCTCTCTGCCAAACTCTTTGGCAATTCTTACCACCTTTTGGACTAGTTCTCCGTTGGACTTTGCCAACACCCCTTTGGAAACAAAAACATTATCTTCGAATCCTACCCTTACATGACCCCCGTCAATAATTGCGGCAGTAGCAAGTGGAAATTCAAATCTGCCAACTCCGGCAACGGTATATGTTGCCTCTGCAGGAATACTCCCTCTTAAAAACACAAAATCTCTCAATTCTCCGGTTATACCTCCATTTACTCCCATCACAAAATCAAAGTGCATAGGCTCCTTTATATAACCTTTTTTGTGAAGCCTCAAAGCCATATCTATCATACTTTTGTCGAATACCTCAAGTTCCGGCTTAATGCCTCTCTCGTTCATCCTCTCTGCAAAGTACTTTATTGTATTTTCAGTATTCATGAACACCTCATCCCCTCCGAAATTAAGAGTACCACAGTCAAGTGTGGCTAGTTCAGGGTTGAGTTCGGTAGGTTGCAATCTTTCATCATTTGACATGCCAACTGCTCCACCTGTTGAAGGTTGAATAATTACATCGGGACAAACTTTGTAAATAGCATCCATAACCTCTTTGAACCTGTTTTTGTCCTGAGTGGGAGTTCCATCGTCGTACCTTACATGAAGGTGGATAATGCTTGCTCCTGCATCATATGCAGATTTTGCCTCCCTTACGCACTCCTCTACAGTGTAGGGAACCGCCGGGTTATGCTCTTTTAATACTTCCGCACCGCATATAGCAGCTGTAATGATTAGCTTTTCCATAATTTATCTCTTTTTTCTTTGACAATCTTTAGGAGTTACACATGTGCCGCTTGCTTTGCAAACAATTATCGGCTCTTCAAGAATATCAGCTGCAGAAGCTGAAACATCCGGTCTTGGTATTATGACCTTCTTAGCTACAAAATTCATTTTTCTTGAGCTGCCTCCTGCAGAGACGATTTCTCCTGTTGCCTCGATGTAATCGCCGGCATAGACAGGGGCTAAAAAATCAACACTGTCATAAGCCCTGAAGAGACCTTCATCACCGTCATAATCGATTAACAATTCAGTTGCAACATCACCGAATAGCTGCAACATCTTGGCTCCATCTACCAGATTTCCGCCGTAATGAGCATCATGGGAGCTCATTCGAACCCTTATCATCGCTTTTTGAGACATAATAAAAATTATTTATTGTAAATAAAATCAATTAGAATTGCGGGTGTGTGAACAAGATCAGGGTTTAGCTGGCCTGTTTCAACAATCTCTTCTGCCTCTGCAATTACAATATCTGCTGCCATAGCAACCATTGGGTTGAAATTGCGGGTTGTACCCTTGTAGTGAAGATTGCCCTCATTGTCACTGATTGAGGCCCCTACTAATGAAATATCAGCCTTTAACGGGGTCTCAAGTAAATATTTTTTTGAATCAACAGTTATTATCTGTTTTCCATTTTCTACTGATGTGCCCAACCCTGTGGGTGTAAGAACTCCTCCAAGTCCCGCGCCTGCAGCTCTTATGCGCTCTATTAATGTTCCCTGGGGAGAAAACTCGACCTCCATTTGTGAGTTGTTCATGAAATCTATTGCCGAAGGGTTTGAACCAACATATGATGTAATCAGTTTTTTTACCTGACCATTAGCGATAATCTTTCCAACACCCTTGTCAACAAAACCGGCATCGTTGCAGATTAAAGTTAAATTTTTAACACCTGAGTCGGCAATTGCATTTAAAATTGCGAGAGGAGCCCCGGAATTTAGAAATCCTCCGACCATAATAGTCATTCCATCTTTCAGTTTTTCAACTACTTCCGGTAAAGAAACTAACTTATTCATAGATTGTGTTATCATATTTCAAAAATGTGGGATTATCAAGGCAAAATTAATAATTTAATTGCCTTAAAACAACTAAACATTGCACATTTGAAAGGATTGTGTTCTAATTTGTAACTTCTCAAAAAAAGATAAAGAAAAACAGCACTTAAATAATTTTCTGACAAATATTACTAATGCATTGATAATATAGATATATAACATAAATGTTATTCCATATAACAAGTGTGTTACATAATAATAAGTATAAGCTTATCTAATTATTATTTAGACAGATAGGATGAGAAAAACAAATAATGGGTGTATTACTAGATTGCACCAAGTGGATTGGAATAAATCGAAAGAAATATCTCTCTTATCTCAGAAATATCACCTTCAAAACTTGATATTTTAAAGTCACAATAATCTTCAAATGCCTTTCTCTCTTCAGGTGAATAATATGAAGAAAATTTGCTTGAGGAGTGTAAAATATCGTAGGCTATTCTGTTAGTATTCCATATGTGATAACCATCATTGATTCTTTTATCAATGACCTCTGCCAGAGCTTTGAATCTCTCATTTTTGGCTAATTGGGCACAATTCTCTATGTCTGTTAGTGAAAGAGGTTCTCTGTAATCGATATGAATATTGCCCTTAAACTGCATAATTCCTGTTAAGATGCTGTTTAAATCCTCTCCGGGAGTTTTTACATAACGGGTTCTTCTGCTTATATAGAGCTCTTTTGCCTTTAAAAAATCACATGGTTCATATTCATAAGAGATAGAAACAGGAACTATAGAAAGCATATCAAAACCATTGATAAAATCAGTTGAACTACTCATATCCAACATTTTGAGCAATCCCTGCTCAGTCATATCTATCCCGTCTTTTGTACGTCCGTTTCTTTGAGCAATCCAAACAGATGAAGCCTGTGATGTTATTCTCTCTCTGATAAATTCCGATAAAAGCAGCGACGAACCATATAGTTTGCGTGGATTACTGCTTCTGATAACCTTTATCATCTTATTTGACCTTGCAATATCTTCGATAAATGGGTCGGTAACCAGATTATCCCCTACTGCCATCTCAGATGTCTGCATGTTATTCAGGAAAAATATCATCTGAATTAACGCAGAATCCAGTAAAATATCCCTGTGGTTAGATATAAGGAGGTGTTTTTTGTCATCCTTTAGCCTATCAAGTCCCGAGTACGACAACTCCTTTGCTGTGTCTTTGATAATTTTTTTTATTGCCGCGAGCATAACTTTGCCTTGAAACTCATCAACACTTGTAAGAGATGAGATAAAGGCTCTGAATTCTTCGTGGTCTTTGCCAGGAAAAAGATATGTTGAAATATTCTTCAACAAAGGGTGCGAGGCTATTCTTTTGAGTGCCGGAGCCTCTTCATCCCCGATATATGGTTTGATTTCCTTGAATTTATCTATAACCATAGGTTATTTTTATTAAAAGCGCAAAATTATAAAATATTTACACATTCCTTCTCACAAAACGATCAGTTAAAGGTAAAAGTAACCAAAGGTAAAGACCACATAATGCTGTAACAACAAATAATGAGCCGATTGCAAGCGCAACAGATAAAGAATAAATAATTGGGGATACAAACATTAAAAGAAGTATCACACCTAAAATATTGAGGTACTTTGAAAAGTTAAAAATATTGAGAAGAAACATTATAACTGCAATAAATGAGGGAATAAAAAAGATAACACTGTCTCCCAATTTAAAATATGATACGAAAGAGAGAATAAGCATCAGAATATTGCCCGATGCAATAAAATTGAGACTGGAGATCCTTCTCCTTCTAATAATTATGATGTAAATAACTGAGTATAATACGATGAATAGCAATATTGTAGCAATGGTAAAGACAAATTCATACTGAACGTATGCGAGATTTATTATTCTATATGGTAATCCGTTCGCCTTTGCCGATAAGTAGGCAACAAGGTAACCTGAAGCAGAGGCTATTGCAATTATAAGAAGATTCAAAACCATTACAAACCCTATACTCTTTAAGGATATTCTGCTCTGTTTGAGGTATGCCAGAAGCAACAGCAGAAACACAATTGAAGTAATAATTTTAATGATCAGATAAACAGAGGGAGAAAAGGTAAAAAGACCAATGAACGGAATTGTGAAATAGATACAATTCTCATCTGACCTTAATCTGTTTCTGTCTGAGTACTTTTGGTCAGTCAAATAAGCAGAGATTAAAGGTAAAATCTGATCACCGTAATGCTGAATTGATTTTAGAGATATATTATTAAAGTTGTCAAGATCTGTATGGTAGAAGTTGAGATTATCAATTACGGAGAAATTGAGACCCGGTAAAGTATCCTTTAAAAGTGTAAAATCGGTGTAGTTAGGAAGAGTGTTGTAAACAGCACTGGTAAAAGAATATGCATAGGGCCTGTAAGAATTCTTGTAAAGCTCAATTAATCTGCTGTTACCAGAAGTGGTTTCAAATAGAATAGCCGGGCCTCTGACTCCTCTTGCCTCAATGTTTATGACAAGTCCTACATTTTCAAAAATATCGCGCTCATATTTTAGCGCTTTTTTAATTCCATTAAGGCCGTACTCTTCAGAATCAGTAAAAAGAACCTTAATTCCCTGTTTCCATTCGGATCTTGTATTTAGCACATTTCTGAGCAGTTCCAATATTGTTGCCAAGCCATATCCGTCATCAGCAGCACCATAGGAGACCACTTTCTCTCCTTTAATCTCTTTTACAGGACTTGAGTCGTAGTGCGCAATCAGCAAAATGTATGAATTTGCTTTTTCATTTATCGGTTCTGTTACAGAATAAATATTTGAAATATTAAACACATAGCCCTTTCTGTCCACAAGAGAGTCATAATCGAATATTTCATAATTTACACCCAAATCCTCAAATCGGGAGGCAAGGTACTCCTTTACCTTTGCCCTCTCCCTAGGATGATAGATTGAGTGAGGTTCCGATGAGATTATTTCAATGTCTTTTGATGCCCTTGTTGCCGAAAATCCTGCATGATCAATACCCTTTGCTGCAGGCAAATGTGTGTCACCGATTGTTACAAAAATACCGGCAGCAGCAAGAATGATAGTAATAAGCAGTCTGGCTTTATTCATCCTGTCCGATATTATATTTATTGAATATGTTTTTCCCTTCAGGTGTATATGCATAAGCAATTCTATCTTTGTAAACCTCTTCTACCTTGGCTCTTACCATCTTCATTGTGGAGTTTATCATCCTATTCTGCTCTGTAAATGGTTCGTCAGCCAAAACAAATGTAGATGGGAGCCATCTTTCAGGGAATTGGCCTGCATACTCTCCCCTGCCCTTGTATTTATCAAGCTCTTTTCCAATTGCTTCTACCAGCTCTCTTCCACTAAGCTTACTCCTGTCGGCAACAATTACTGCAATTGTATAGGGGCACTGGTTATTATGTAACATTATCTGCTGAATAAGTTTGGAATTTCCCATCAGAGTCTCCTCAATTCCTTCAGGTGAAAATTTTTCTCCGTCACTGGATATAAGTAATGATTTAAACCTGCCCTTTACATATAGAAATCCATCTCTATCTAAATATCCCAAGTCACCTGTATGAAGCCATCCATCTTTTATTGTCTCTTTTGTAGATGCCGGATTTTTCCAGTAACCTGCCATTACATTCTCTCCCTTAATGACTATTTCTCCAGACTCTCCCAGAGGAAGCTCCCTTCCTTCTGAATCAAGAATTTTGATTTCCATAGGCTTAACAAGAATTCCTGACGAACCGAGTTTGTGTTTCAAGGGTGTATTTGTTGAGATAACAGGTGTTGCTTCAGATAGTCCATATCCCTGGAACATAGGCATTCCCAATGCATAATAGAACTGTTGCATCTCAATGTCCAGCAGTGCTCCTCCTCCCGAAAAGAAATCAAGTTCACCTCCCATGGCACCCTTAACTTTTGAGAATAGTATTTTATCGAATAGTTTAACAAATGGATACAGCAGAAATGAGAGGCCACTCCCTTTGTTCCACCCCTCTTTGTTATAAGCATAAGCTGTCTTTAGTCCAAGGTTAAACAGAGTTTCGGCAACTTTTCCTTTTGACTTGACTGAGTTCTCGATGTTTTTTCTAAAGCTCTTTGCAAGCGCAGGAACAGAGAGTAGAATGTTAGGTTTTACCTCATTAATGTTGATTGGGATATTCTTTAAGGTATCCAAACCGGTTTTTCCTGCCTGAACAGTAGCCACAATAGAACCGGTGGCAATCATAATATAAAAACCTACTACATGTGCAAAACAGTGGTCAAGAGGAAGAATAATAAGCATTCTTTTCTCAGGAGGAATAGACATACACGATAATGACTGCTCCACATTTGCAGTATAATTTCTATGTGTTAAAATAACCCCTTTGGGGTCTGCAGTAGTTCCTGATGTATAAGTTATTGTAGCGTAATCATCATTTTTTAAAGAACGGGATATTGAGAGAAAAGAGTCTCTCTCTTTATCAAGGTATTCCTTGCCGGCAGCCATTAAATCTCCCACATAAATCTCTCCCGGCTCATAAACATCCAGTTTATCAAATACAATTACTCTTTTAAGATCTTTAAGCTGATCTTTTATTGGTCTTAATTTTTTGAGTTGCCTTTCTGAAACAAGCAAAGTGTCAACTTCTGCATGTATAAGCCTGAATAACAGATCGGAACTCTCCTCCAACTTAATTGAAAGTGGAACATTTACACCCCCTGCATAAAAGATTCCCAACTCACCAATAATCCACCAATTTCTACCCTCAGACATAATTGAAGCATGGTTATTTTTTTGAAATCCCATTGAACAAAGGCCGGCACCAAATTGTTCTGCCAATAGCTTTGTCTGTGAATATGTGGTTGGTAGATACTTGTCTGCTATTTTTTCAAGCAGCAATGTTTTGTTAGAGTATTTCTCAACAGATTCCTCGAACAAATCGATTATTGTTCTTTTTTTCATAATATAGGTTAGGCTTTATTTTAGCAAAAATATATAATAAATGTTCAAAAGTTGTTCTCCATACCTTAAAATGTTTAGTGGAAAAGGTATAAAATGGAATTTTTCACTAAATAATGAACTTCTGCATTACGCAATGGAAGAGGATAAGCTGATATTTCTACATATTGGATCCTTCAGTAACATTACTTTAAGGGAGAGTACTTCGAAACTCTTTAATGATCCTGAGGTGATTTCATTGTTGAACGAAAATTATGTTTGTCTGATTGAAGATAAAGAAGACAATCCTGAGTCATTCCTTCTAGCATTGGATCTTCTTATGTTAAATCAGGATTTCACTTATGGGCCGGTAAACATGTTTATAATGCCAAACAGAAGGCCACTGATTGCCTTTTCAGATTGTGATCCTGAAAATTTTAAGGAGTTTGCAAAAAGGGTATTGCTTGCCAAGTCAGAGAAGCGTGAAAAACTCTTTCAGATGTCTGAAGAGCTCTCAAAGAGGGTCATGAACCTGGGTATCGCTAAAAAAACTGAACAAAAGTCGGAAATTGACTCTGCATATTTCAGCTTTTATCTGAAAACCTGGTTGGATTCAATTTTCGAAACAGATTTTATATCAAAATTTAAACCATTCACTCCCAGCCCTATCACTCTATATACAGTCATCGAGTATTTGAAATCTTTCCCTGACCCTGAAATATCAGAAAGAGTTGAAAATCTGCTTGATCACTTTCAGTACTCCCCTCTTTTTGATGTTATTGGCGGAGGCTTTTTCAGGCAGACAGTTGACTATACCTGTCTTCAGCCTCTGTTTGAAAAGACTCTTGAAGATAACAGTCAGTTTCTTGCGCTTTACTCACTTGCTTACGAATATTACAAAAAAGATTCATATAAGAAAACAGCTTTTTTGATTTCGGAATTTCTTCAAAATGAATTGAGTAATGGTAAAGGAGGCTATTATAACAGCACCACGTTGTTGGGAGATGTAAAAGACTCAGTTTATTATCACTATTCAATAAACGAGCTTAAAATACTATTTCCCGAACGGTACGGCGAGATTGCTGAAGCCATGGGATTAGATCTAGAGACCGATTCAAAAAAGAGACAATTACCTGTCAGAGGGCTTGACACCTTTAACGTTATAACTACTGATGAAATTAAAAGCTTAAGATTAAGAAGAGCTGAACACAGGTCATATTTTACAGACGAAAGGTGCATCACATCATCTAATTCAACCTCTGTAAAAGCTTTTGCTATTGCTTCGAGATACCTTTCGGATACATCACTATATCAAAAGGCTGTCGCAAATTTTGAATTTATTATATACAATAACATCAGTAAAGAGGATTCAAGGTTATTCAGATATACTTGTCGTTCGGAAAGCTATCTGCCAGGATATCTGTCTGATTATGCACATTTTATTGAAGCATCACTTGAACTGTATCAAATAAGAGGAGATGATGAATATTATCATGTTGCTAAAAGATATCTTGAGATAACCACAGAGAGGTTTTTTAAGCCCGAAAACGGTATGTTCTCCAAATCTGAAATAGGAACACCCGGTCACACAGTTCCGTTTAAAAGAGAGTCTAATATTGATTTCATGAGACCATCGGCAAATTCGGTGATGGCGGGAAATTTACTTACAATGTATGGAATAACATCTGAGGCATTATACCTCAATATGGCCAGTCAACAACTCTTTAATGTGGCCCCCAACCTTATGAATTCAGGCCCAATGCTTTCCAATTGGGCTCATAAGATACTAATCTATATTAATCTGGGGCTCTCTTCCGAATAATATCGAACTGTCGCCATAGCTCAAAAATCTGAAATTATTCTCAAGCGCATATTTGTATATGTTTCTCCATTGGTCACCCACAAAGGCAGATATGAGCAAAAGCAATGTACTTTGGGGCTGATGAAAATTGGTTATCAATATGTTGCATATTTTAAATTCAAATCCGGGGACAATAATAATCTCTGTACGTCTCTCTAAAGTATCTCTCTTCTCGCTCTCCATCCATCTTATCAATGCATCTAGTGAATCCTTTACACTTGGCTTGATAATAGAATTGTATGGCTCCCACTGAGTTACATCCCCAGGTCTGCCTATATCAAGACACTGAACTCCAAGGTAGTATAAACTCTCTAATGTTCTAACAGATGTGGTTCCCACTGAAATGATATATTTTCCGTTTACACTAGCATCTCTTAGCTTTTTTAAAAGGGAGAGAGTAACAGAAAATGGCTCCCCGTGCATTTTGTGATCCTTTATAAATGTAGTTTTTACAGGAATAAATGTTCCTGCCCCAACATGAAGGCAAACCTCCTCTTTTTCAACTCCACGCTCCACAATTTTTTCAAGTATTTGTTTGGTGAAGTGCAAACCGGCTGTTGGAGCAGCAACCGATCCTTTTTCCTTTGCATAAGTAGTTTGATATCTCTCAATATCACACTCTTGTGAATCTCTTCTTAAATAAGGAGGTATTGGAATTTTGCCACATAGATCCATTATTTGAGAAAAAGTATAATCTCCATTCCATTTAAAAGTTACAATTGATTTATCTTCTTTACTCCCTGATAATTCAGCTGTAAGTCCAATATTATCAAGAATTTCGTCACCTGCAGAATCAAAAAATATCAAACCCTCTTTCCAACGTTTAATATTGCCAACAACAGCAATCCAACTGCAGGTACCTACCGATGAAAATGATTTATTGTATTCAGACGGGCTAATTGGCTCCAGACAAAATATTTCAATGTGTGCTCCGGTAGTCTTTTTGAAAATTAAACGTGCCGGGACCACCTTGGTATTATTAAAAATCATCAAAGAGGAAGGTGGTAACAACCCCGGGAGATTTAAAAATTTGCCATCAGAGATGTTATTGTTCTTAAATATTAAAATCCTGGAGTGGTCACGTTGCTCAGTAGGGTATTTAGCAATTTTCTCGTCAGGCAGAATGTAGTTGAATTGGTCAATCTTAATTTCAGGCTCCACAATCAATTATTTTTTACAAAACTATACAAATATACCTAACTAATAAAATCGTTTAAATTTGCCTTTTTGTTTACATATGTAATTTACATTTATAAATAAATTGTTGTCTATTTGTAAACTGATGATGTCGAATAATAGATTGTATCGTATGTAGTTTACGTTACATATGTAACGTATGTTTTTTGTAAATTATTATCTATTTATATGATTAAAACCCAGCATTTTAACATTATTTAGTTAAAGTCAGTTTCAGTTAATATTTAAGCATAATTGCCAAAAAACAGCTGTAATATGCTTATTATATAAATATTTCATACTTTTATGCTTGTAACCCAATACTTTATAGTGTTTATCTCAATTTTTAGTTCTCCGTTTGAATTATATCACGATAAAGTTCGCATAAGCATTAACAGACAGACTTTAGTTTATAATATTAGAGTGAAGTATTCCACAAATGTGAACAAACACAATGTTACATATGTAATTATTTTTTTGCTTACATTTGTGAAAACAATGTTTACAGTTATGAAAGATCGTTTACAGAGATTTTTAGAGCTTGAGCAGCTCACTCCATCGCGTTTTGCCGACATTCTTGGCATACAACGATCAGGTTTGTCGCACATACTATCCGGCAGAAACAAACCCGGATTTGACTTTATTCAGAAACTAATTGTGAAGTTTCCATCAGTCAATGCAGACTGGTTACTTACGGGCAAGGGAAAGGTGTACAAAGAGAGTTCCGAATCACGTTTTTTTGGTAATGAAGCAGAAATAGTCAATAACCCCTACCCCGAAAACACAACTGAAACAACACCTAATCAACAAGTTAAGCCCGTTTTAATTCATCCTGAACCCTCTGAGAATTCAATAAACGCTTTCAATCAAGCCATTCATGCAGATAAAAAGAACCTGAAAAAGATAATAATGATATATTCTGACGGTACTTTTACAGAATACACTCCTGGTGAAGAATAGCTAATAATTATAATTACTATCTTTGGCCAAATTTTCCATTGATGTATAAAATTCTCAAACCAATCTTTTTTTCATTTTCGCCAGAGACAGCTCACAACATTATTGTGAGATTGCTGATAATTTTAAGATACATTCCATTATCCTCTTTTGTTATAAGATTACTATTCAAATACAGGAGTCCAAAACTTGAAAGGGAGGTAATGGGCATTAAGTTTCCCAACCCCGTAGGAATGGCTGCCGGATTTGACAAGAATGGTGAGATTTACAACGAAATGGCCAATTTTGGCTTCGGATTCATAGAGGTAGGCTCTGTAACTCCCTCTGAACAGATTGGAAACCCAAAACCAAGGTGCTTTCGACTGGTTGATGATAAAGCTATCATAAACAGAATGGGGATTAATAATAAAGGTGTTAAACACCTGGTTACAAATCTAAAAGAGAGAAAACCAAAAGTTATAATCGGCGCAAACATTATTAAAAGCACTGCCTCGCCTAATGAGATTGCTCCTCAGGACTATGAAAAGACCTTTGCACAGTTATACGATTTTGTTGACTATTTTGTTGTTAATGTATCATGCCCCAATGTTAAAGGTATAACCAAACTTCAGGATATTAACTCTCTTTCTGAAATTGTTGACAGACTTACCGCTTTAAGAAAATATTACGACGAATACCGCCCAATTCTGCTAAAGATCTCTCCTGATCTTGATAATGAGCAGCTTGATGAAATTATTGAATTGATTTTAATATCCGGTATGGATGGTATAGTTGCCACCAATACCACCAGATCGCGAGAAAACCTGGTTACTTTTAAGGAGAGGGTAGAATTCATTGGTGAGGGAGGGCTTAGCGGTGCTCCTCTTTACAAAAAGAGTCTTGAAATGGTGAGATATATTACTCAGAAAACCAAGGGCCAGCTTCCAATAATAGCAGTCGGGGGAATCATGACTCCTGCACAGGCACACGAAATGCTTAATGCTGGAGCGTCATTGGTACAGATATATACAGGATTTATCTATAACGGCCCTGCGTTTGTTAAAAAAATACTGAAATACCTGTCAAAAAAGGGTGATGTATGATAAATGCAGCAATTTGCACAATTGGTGACGAAATTCTAATAGGTCAGATAGTTGATACAAACTCAGCTTTTATCTCTCGTGAATTAAACAGAGCGGGAGTAAGAGTCACTACAAAAATTTCAATAGGTGACAGTTTAGATGAGATTTTAAAAACATTACGGATTTGCATTAACGAAAACGATCTTGTTGTTATCACCGGAGGGCTTGGCCCCACAAAAGACGATATTACAAAAAAGGCTCTTTCAGTTTTAACTAATTCACAATCTTTTTATTATAATGACGAGCAATTGGAATTTATAAAAAAGATTTGTGCAAAAAGAGGTTTGGAGGTTTCGGACCTTAATCGTGATCAGGCACTGGTTCCTGATAACTGCACTGTAATTCCAAACAAAATGGGCACTGCACCGGGAATGGTGTTTGATACAAGTGAAGAGAACACAACTAAGATGCTTGTCTCATTGCCAGGTGTTCCATACGAAATGGAGGGAATGATGCCAGCAGTTAATGAATTAATCTCAAATAGATTATCGCCCGGTTATATCCATCATAAGACTATTGTAACCTATGGTATCGCTGAAGCATCACTTGCAAAAATGCTCGAGGAATGGGAAGATAATCTGGATAAAGATGTTAAACTGGCTTACCTGCCTAATCCCTCAATCGGAATAAGATTGAGGCTGTCAGTTTATAACAGAGATAGAGAAAACTCAATTGAGATTGTAGAGAGATATCTATCTGAACTTAAAAGCATATTAGGTTCTTTGGTCTACGGAGAGGGGGAAGATACACTTGAGACACTAATTTTCAATATATTAAAAAACAAAGGAAAGCGATTGGCTATTGCGGAATCATGCACCGGAGGAACAATAATGTCAAGATTGGTATCAATTCCCGGTTCATCAGAGATCATTAGTGGCGGCGTAATAACCTATTCAAATGAATCAAAGATAAATGTACTGAAGGTTAAACAAGAGACTCTGGAAAAATATGGTGCAGTCAGCAGAGAGTGTGCCCAAGAGATGGCAAAGGGAGTGAAAGAGCTTTATAACGCAGATTATGCCATTGCAACAACGGGTATTGCCGGGCCGGGAGGAGGCACTGATTTAAAACCGGTAGGAAGTGTATGGGTTTCGGTATCCGGAGATTTTGGAATTGATTCAAGTTACAAGGTCTTTACAGGTGACAGAACAAGGAATATGATAAGGTTCTCTTCTGAAGCACTCAATTTCCTAAGAATTAAATTATTATGAGAAATTTTACCTATTTAGTAATTGCATTGATTATGGTTTTATCCTGCAAAAATTCAAGCAACCTGCAAAATAATGCAGTTTCAGAAATTGACTCTCTTTTTAAATCCCTCTACCCTGCCGGTGAACCAGGGGCTGCAGTTCTGATCCTCAAGGGAGATGAAATTGTTTTTCAAAAAGGATACGGAATTGCTGATATGAATACAAACGCAATGATCGACCATAATACCTTTTTTAACATTGCTTCTGTATCAAAGCAGTTTTCTGCTGTTGCACTTATAATGCTTGCAGAAGAGGGTAAACTCTCTTTAGATGACAATGTTAAAAAATGGTTTCCTGAGTTTACGTCTCCACTAATGGAGAAAATCACCCTAAGGCACCTACTCTCTCACACCTCAGGAATACCAGATTCAAGAGACAGAAGCGATAGATTTTTTGTCACTACAGCAATTGACACTCAATCATATGCATATATATCAACATTGGAAAAGCTCAACTTTGAGCCGGGAACTTCATACGAGTATATGAACCCAACATTTCAGCTAATGTACACAATTGTGGAGAGAAGCTCCGGAATGTTATTTGATGACTTTATGAGAGAGAAAATTTTTGATAAAGCCTCAATGGGTGAAGCTACATATTTTGAAGCTGATAAAGAGATTCCCAGAATGGCTCACGGATATCTTCAAGATAAAACCAGCGGTGTTTTTAACGAATATGATTACTTGGAGGAGTCCTTTTTTGCAACCAAGGCAGACGGCGGATTATACACATCTGTAACTGAATTTGCCAAATGGGAACTAGCTCTGAGGAACAATATTCTGATTTCGGAACAATCAAAACTGGAGGCTCACTCACCTAAAATAGAAATTGCCGATATGCCACACAACTCTTATGGTTACGGGTGGTTTATAGAAAAGAGACCCGGTTTTCCGGTTAAGGCTTATCATACTGGCGATAACGGTGGTTTTCAAATATTTGCGGGCACATACCCGGATAAAAAAATTCTCTATCTCTTCTTTTCAAATAGAAATGACAGAGACAGAGAACAGACAGCAAGTAAACTGGAAGATATTATGAAATCTGCAGGCTGGCTTGATTAATTCACACTTTTCTGTTAATAAGGGAGACTGAGGCCTGAGCAGTTGGCATAATTACTACATCTGAGATATTAACATGAGGTGGAGCAAGTGCTACATACCTTACTACGTCTGCAATATCTTCTGCTGAAAGTGGTGTAAAACCTTTATAAACATCAGCTGCTTTATCCAAATCACCCTTGAATCTAACTTGAGAAAACTCAGTTTCTGCGGCACCGGGACAAATCTGAGACACTCTGATATTGTGGGTATAAAGATCCATCATCATACCTTTTGAAAGGGCATCAACTGCATGTTTTGTTGCGCAGTATACGTTTCCATTTGGATAGACACCTTTACCCGCTATTGAGCCAATATTTATAATATGCCCTCCTCCCCTTTTTATCATCATACTGGATACTATTCTGGAGACATATAGTAAGCCTTTTATATTGGTATCAACCATTCTCTCCCAATCATCAACCACACCTGTGTTAACAGGGTTAAGTCCAACCGCCAGGCCTGCATTATTAACCAAAAGCGAAATATCTGACCATTTCTCGGATATTTTACCCAGATAGTGCTCAACCTGAGAGGCATCTCTTACATCGAAGCTTAATGGAAGAACCCTTACTTTATACTTAGTTTCCAGCTCTTTTGAGAGTTCAGATAGAAGAGATGCTCTACGACCTGTTGCAATAATGTCATATCCCTCTTTTGCCATAATAGAGGATATTGCCCTTCCGATGCCGGAAGTGGCGCCTGTAACTAACGCTATCTTTGCCATAAAATGCTGAATTATAGTAATCTTAAGAAATTTCCTCCCAAAATTTTGACAATGTCTTCGTCTGAATAGCCTCTTGACTTAAGTTCTTTAGTAATAACGGGTAACTTATCTACCCCTTCAAGACCTTCAGGCGTCACCTCAATTCCGTCAAAATCAGAACCTATCCCAACATGGTCTGTACCAACCAATTTAACCACATGATCAATATGGTCAACAACCTCTGTATATGATGGCCTTTTTATAGCAAACATCATTTCAGTTGCCTGGTTGTATAATGCCTCATGTTTAATGGGATCAAGTTTATACAGCTCCTCAGCCTTTTCAAACTCATCGCAAAGTGGCCAGAATTTCTCGGCATATTCACTGTTTAAAAACGGAGGATAAAAATTTATTTGAATCACCCCACCCTTGGCAGCAAGATCTATAATCATTTGATCTGTAAGATTTCTAGGGTGATTGGCAATTGCCCTGCAACATGAGTGTGTCGCTACAACAGGTTGATCTGAATGTTTAAGTACATCGTAAAAGGCTTCATCTGATATATGTGACACATCAATGAGCATTCCCAGACGGTTCATCTCTTTTATAACCTCAATTCCAAATGGGCTTAACCCATTCCATCTCTTCTCCTTTGATGCACATGAGTCGCAAATTTCGTTATTGGCCGCGTGAGAGAGAGTCATATATCTGATTCCCATGTCATAGAACAGTCTGAGCAGACCCAGATCTTTCTGAATTGGGGCTCCATTTTCCATTCCAAGAAAAATTGATAAAATTCCATTCTCTCTATTTGTAAGTGCCTCCTCTGCATCCAGTGCAACGGCTACTTTGCTGGAATTTGCCTCAACAGAGTCGTAAACACCGGCTATAAGCTGCAATGCTCTTCTGGTAGCAGCATCGGGTTCAAGCTTTCCGGATGTATAAATTGCAAAAAAAACGGCATCAAGGCCGCCCTCTTTCATTCTGATGTAATCAAAATGGCCTTTGTGCAGTTTTTTTCCAAGATCAGATCCTTCAATTAATCTTAAAGGAGTATCACAATGGGAATCAAGCACAAAGGCATTTTGGTGTAGTTTCTTATAGCTCATTTTATCTCTATTTTTGTTAAAGATAGTAAAATGAGCATAAAGAGAGTTAATTTATCTTTTTGAAAGTTGATATTGAGCTGATATCTACCTTCTTAATTTGTGGATCACCTTTATATCTAATATTTGATCCTCCGCTAACCTCAACGGAGATGCTTTCAGTTACATTAACATTAACATTTGATACTCCGCTAACCTTAATATCCATCTCTTTTACCGGGTAATCTGGTGCTTCAAACTTTGAAGCTCCGGACATCTCCAATAAAATTTTTGTTGACGATCCACCTGACATTCTGGTGTTAACAGCACCAGAGAATGATAGTTCGGCGTACTCATTGGACCCGGTAATATCAATTTTAGCTGCACCGCTTCCACCCAGCTTAAGACCTCCAAAATCCTGATTGATTGTGATTTTGCTCGCTCCAGACAACTCAAATGAGGCTGTCTCTGCCTTGCCTTTGATGTCCATTGATGATGCACCGCTCAGGTTTACTTTAATTGATTTTGCAGTTATGTTCAAACCTTCAACTTTAGAAACTCCGCTAATTCTGGCTATAAAGTCGTTTGTAGTGAAGGCTGAGGTTACATTCATTTTTGTAACACCGGACAAATTGATATTTGTAAGATTTTTTACAGATACATAGGCTTTTACCGCCTTCATGTTTCTCTTAAATTTTGATGGCAGGTCATTGGTCTCAATAGACAATCTGAGGACACCGCCTGTAACTTTAACCTTTACGTGTGGCATTATCTCTGCCTCTGTTTCAATTGTAAGACTCTCTTTATCGCCTTTTACAAGCTCGATTTCGAATACACCGCCTGCGTCTATTCCTTCAAAGCCGCTTACATTAAAACTCTTTTTTTCTGTCTGTGCGAATAATGTCATTGCAAACATCATCACAAACGCGAATGATAGAAATTTTTTCATTTGATTGATTTTTTAAATTATTTAATAAATATTTTGTGTTAGTTTATATCTTTAATTCTCAAGTAATTCGCTCACATAACCTCTAAGTCTTCCAACTCCATCGATTTTCGGACCATAATACTCTCTGTTCTTCCTGATTGTTGTTTTCCTGTCCAGGTTATCAGGTAACTGGTCTGCAAAAGGAACTGCTTCTGAAGTTAATTGATCTAGTGTACTTATTACCATCTCTCTATTTAATGGATCAAGCTTTTCAGCCATTATATAGAGTGCCGAACTCTCTCTTTCAAGCGTTGCCAAATAGCTACCTGATTGTGTGTCATTTAAGACCCATGGCAATGTAACCGCTGCGAATATCAGAAATGCTGCTGCTACCTTGTAAAAAAACTCTCTTTTTGAAGCCAATCTTTTTCTGGCAACTTTCTTAAGAAATCTATCTTTGTGACCTTCGGGAAGTTGATCGTTTTCAAACATCTCCCTGTTATTTTTAATCATATCATTTATAGTCTCCATAACTGAATAATTATCTTAAATTTTTAAATTTTTCTATCTCTTCAACCAACCTTGCTTTGCCTCTTATGTATTGTGAACGGACAGTAACCTCCTTTAAATTGAGTATCTGCGCAATCTCTTCATAGTCATAACCTTCAAATAAATTCAGAGAAAGTACGAGTCTGTATCCTGCGGCCAACCTCTCCAGCGCCTCCTTGACCATATCAACGGTTACTCCTTTGAATGAGTATTCAGGCATATCCTGGGTTAGGTTCTCATCAACGTTGTCTCTTTTAAGTTCTTCTGACAAAAGTCTGAGCTCTTCTGATTTTCGTTTTCTGAATCTGTCAATAGAAAGATTTACGCATACTCTTGTCATCCAGGCATTTCTCTCTTTTAAATCTTTGAATTTTTCGCCTCTGTCAAAATATTTCAACAGGGTATCGTGCATTACCTCCTCTGCTTCAAACTGATTGTTTAAAATTCGCAGACTTGTAAAATAGAGCCGTTTATGACACTCATCATAAATTTTTTCTTCTTCTGAAGGGGCTCTTCTTGTTACCTGCTTAAAGAAGTGATTCATATTTGTTAATCGTTTCTGCTTTTTAAACGAATTCATTTTTCAATTGTTGCATATATATTAAAATAAGTACCAATTTAAATAATTAAATATGAATAATTCATTACATAATTTTCCAATTCCTTCAAATGAGCCAATTCTTGAATATCTGGACGGGAGCCTGGAGAGAGAAGAACTTGAAAAGGAGCTTAAAAGGCAATCTGAGATTGTTGTGGAGATTCCATTGATTATTGGGGGTAAGGAGATATTCACTAATGATAAAGGAAATGTAGTTATGCCTCATAATCACAATCATGTGCTGGCTAACTATCACAAAGCGGGCGAAAAAGAGATTAAAATGGCAATTGATGCTGCTGTTGATTCTCACAAAATCTGGTCTGACCTTAACTGGACAACCAGAGCTTCAATTATGCTAAAGATTGCTGATCTTCTAACAGTTAAGTATAGAGCATTGATAAATGCGGCTACTATGCTGGGGCAGAGCAAAAATATATACCAGTCAGAAATTGACGCCATTTGTGAAACTGCAGATTTCTTAAGGTTTAATGTATACTTTGCATCGGAGATTTATAAAACTCAACCGATTTCTTCATTTAATCAACTAAACAGGATGGAGTACAGAGCTCTTGAAGGTTTCGTCTTCTCTGTAAGTCCCTTTAACTTTACATCAATAGCCTCAAACTTAAACCTCTCGCCTGTGATGATGGGCAATACAACTGTCTGGAAACCTGCAACAACAGCTTTATTGTCAAATTATTACCTTATGAAAATATTCCTAGAGGCTGGTGTTCCTCCGGGAGTTGTGAATTTTGTTCCAGGTAGTGGTGCTTTGATCGGTAACGAGGTTCTGAAATCACCCCATCTTGCCGGAATTCACTTTACCGGATCAAATGCAACTTTTAACTCATTGTGGAGACAAGTAGGAGAAAGACTTACTAGTTACCATTCTTATCCAAGAGTTGTAGGTGAAACAGGAGGTAAAGATTTTATTTTTGTACACCCCTCTGCTAATGTAATTGAGGTAGCTGTTGCTGCGTACAGCGGAGCTTTCGAATATCAGGGTCAAAAGTGTTCGGCTGCTTCCAGGGCTTATATTCCAAGATCACTGTGGGAAGAGTTTAAAAACGAGATTATTAAAATATCAGAGAGTGTAAAAATTGGAGATGTAGCTGATTCAGACAATTTTGTAAATGCAGTAATAGATAAGGCCTCATTCGAAAATATTGCTTCATACATTAAAAAGGCTCAAAGTTCAAATGAGGCAGAAATTATCTTTGGAGGAGAGTATGATGACTCAATAGGGTTCTTTGTCAAACCTACACTCATTCATACCACCAATCCCCATTTCTTAACCATGGAGGAGGAGATATTTGGCCCGGTTTTAACAGCATATGTATATGAAGATGACCAAATTGAACAAACGCTTGATCTTTGTGACACTACATCGCCTTACGGGCTTACCGGAGCGGTTTTCGGACAAGACAGAGTGGCAGTAGCAGGTATTTGTAACAGACTCAGGTATGCTGCCGGAAATTTTTACATTAATGACAAGCCTACAGGAGCAGTTGTTGGAAAACAGCCATTTGGCGGCTCAAGAGGCTCAGGAACCAATGACAAAGCCGGAGGGGTGTTCAATCTCATAAGGTGGGTCAGTCCAAGAACTGTAAAAGAGACCTTTATCCCACCTGTTGATATAAGATATGGATATATGAAAAAGAGATCTTCTAAAAGTTAAACTGATCTTGTTTAGGGAACAGTCCAAAAAGACCACCGGTGTGTATAAACAAAATGTTTTTCGCACCGGTTATTTTTCCCTCTTTAATCTCATTATATAGTCCGTACATTGCTTTTCCTGTATAAACCGGGTCAAGAACCAACCCTTCAAGGGTAGCTATGTATTTTATGAATTCAAGCTCTTCGGGACGACTTAAAGCATAACCTATTCCCACATACTTGTCATTAATCTCGATCTCCTCTACCCTACTCTCAACCCCAAAACCAAGATGTTCGATTGCCTCTTTGTTTATCGAATCAATTCTTTTGGCAAAATAGTCACTATCGTCGCATACTGCAAATCCAATTACTCTCTTTCCTGAGTTAAAATGCTTATTTGCAAGATACAAGCCTGAGTATGTGCCGCCGGAACCAACTGCAACAACTACCGTATCAAATCTAACTCCCATCTCTTTCTCTTGTACAGCAATCTCCTGCATTGCCTCAAAGTACCCTAGTGAACCTATTCCAAATGATGCCCCTTCTGGTATTACATAGCATCTCTCCCCATTTTTTTCTCTCTCTTGAGCAAGCTTTTGCATGATTTCATTCCTGGAGTTCCGGTATTCATCGGGAGTACAGAAAACGACCTCAGCACCAAACAATTTATCCAGAAAATAATTGCCTTCTACTTTTGTCCCTTCGGTCACTCTTAGTAAAACTGTAGTTTTTAAACCAAGAATAGTTGCTGCTGCTGTTGTTGCACGGCAGTGGTTGGATTGAAGTCCTCCTGTTGTAATAACTCTGGTGCATCCTTTTTCAATCGCCTCATTAAGAGCGTACTCTAGTTTTCTAATTTTATTCCCGGAAATTTCAGTCCCTGTTTGATCGTCTCTTTTAATAAAGATATTAACGCCAAGTTCTTGTGACAATCTTTCTGCTTTGGTAATATTGGTTGGCACATTTGCCAATGATAGTCTCTTTTTCATAGAGTTTAGTTAAAAGTTGTGTAAAGTTAAGCTTTTAGAGACATTGCCAATAGACCTTACTTAATTTTTGACTATTTTTGTGCACTTTAAAAGATACTTTGATGAAAAAGATACTCTCTCTTCTATTGGTCTCCTTTTTGCTTCTCTTTTCAGCAGAAACTTCGGCGCAGGCATTAAGTAACGAATTTGCACCAATAGCCGATTCATTACAAAAGATACTTAGAAAACAGGCCTTTGCAACCGGAAGAATAAGGGTTGATTCGGCAATTGCATACAAAAATGATCTTGTTATATACTTTTCAAACTCATTGGCTGAGTATCCATTCAGAGAGGATAATACAAAACTTGTATACTCTGTTGTAAAATCAATGTTGCCTCAGGAGTTTAGTTCTTTCAATTTAAGAATTGTAACCAACGGATTGGCTTTAGAAGAGCTAATTCCGCCCTTTTATAACTCGAAAGCACCTGTAAAGAGCAGAAGAGCTTTGAGGAATGCTCAAAAAGAGCTTGAAAACAGAGGAAATCTTGTAAAAAACAGTTCAAAGCCATATAATATTTCTGCCGGACTAAACAACAGGCATATTGCTGTGTGGCAGAGTCACGGATATTATTATGAACAGAAATTACTCCGATGGGAATGGCAAAGGGCAAGAATTTTCCAAACTGTAGAGGACCTCTACACTCAATCGTATGTTGTCCCATTTTTAGTTCCTATGTTAGAGAATGCCGGGGCTGTTGTTATGATGCCTCGTGAAAGGGATGTTCAAAAGAATGAGGTTATTGTAGATAATAATTCAGAATATTCAGGTTATGCCGAACTTGACGGATCAGAGGCATGGCAGGATTCCTCTGTCCCTGGATTTCACAATGCTCAAAGTATTTATATCACAGGAGAGAATCCTTTTCAAATGGGGAGCGCCAGAGTAATCAGCTCAATAAAGAAGGGAACTCTAAGCTATGCCTATTGGAAACCTCATATTCCGGAGGCAGGTGAGTATGCTGTGTATGTATCCTACCAAAGCTTTCCAAACAGTACACAAGAGGCAAAGTATACAGTTAAACATGCCGGTGGAGAGACTCATTTTACGGTTAACCAGAGAATGGGAGGCGGGACATGGATTTACCTGGGTACATTTCTTTTTGCCCCTGGTGATGAACCCGGTTATGAGGTTTCATTGTCAAACCTAACCTCTAAAAATGGTGACGTTATTACAGCTGATGCCGTTAAATTTGGCGGAGGAATGGGAAACATTGCAAGAAAACCGGCTACTGAGGGCTTGGTTCTAAACAGACCTAGTTCATCAAACGAACCTCTTCAAAAGATTGTTCTGCCAATAGATCCGGAGCCCATTATCAGCAACTATCCAAGGTTTACCGAGGGTGCAAGATACTGGCTTCAGTGGGCTGGTTACAGCGATACAATTTATAGCCCAAATAAAAACACAAACGACTATAATGATGATTATATGTCAAGAGGTAAGTGGGTAAATGTCATAAGTGGAGGATCCGTTAAAAATCCAACGGAGAGGGGTCTTAATATACCTGTTGATCTGGCAATGGCCTTCCATACAGACGCAGGAACCACCCTCAATGATTCAATTATTGGAACACTTGGAATTTTTACCCGTTTTTCAAACGGTTCCGACAAATTCCCAACAGGAGAGCCTAGATTTAATGGCAGATACCTTACAGACTTAATTCAAACTCAAATAGTTGAAGACATTAAAAAGCTTCATGAACCAATCTGGCAAAGGAGAGGAATCTGGGACAGAACCTATTCAGAGTCAAGATCACCTGTGGTTCCTACAATGCTTCTCGAACTGCTTTCCCACCAAAATTTTGCAGATATGAGATATGGCCTTGACCCCACATTTCGTTTTGATGTGAGCAGGGCAATCTACAAGGGGATGCTCAAGTATTTAGCCCAACAGTCTGGCCTTGAATATGTGGTCCAACCTCTGCCTGTTAAACAGTTTTCGGCCCTTAGAAGCGGCCAGGTTGTCTCTCTAAACTGGAGTGGAACAGAAGACAAGCTTGAACCAACAGCAAAACCGGAAGGGTATATAGTTTACACTCGTGTTGACGGTGCCGGTTTTGATAACGGGACAGTAGTAACGTCTAACAAATTTGAGTTCCAGATTGAGACAGGAAAAATTTACAGCTTTAAAATTACTGCATTTAATAAAGGTGGTGAAAGTTTCCCTTCTGAAATACTCTCAGTTTATAAATCACCTCAAGAAAGAGGGAATGTATTGATAATAAACGCATTTAACAGAGTTGCTCCACCGCATTCATTTGCCTCATCTGACACATCAATTGCCGGATTCTTCGATAATACAGATAATGGAGTTGCATATCTGAAAGATATATCATTCATTGGTAGTCAATACGAATTTCGCAGATCAATACCTTGGATGGATGACGACTCTCCCGGATTTGGTTCTTCGTATGCAAACTTTGAAACCGAAGTAATCGCAGGAAATAGTTTTGATTATCCTTTTGTTCATGGTAAGGCATTTGCCAATAATGGTTACTCATTTGTATCAATAAGCAGCGAGGCTATTGTAAACGGTGTTGACTCTATTTCAAAATATGACATTGTTGACATAATAGCCGGCAAACAGATTAAGACTATTGTAGGACGTACTTCCAACCCTTATAAATACGAAGTGTTCCCTCAACACCTAAGAGATTTTATTACAAAATACTCTCAGACAGGAGGTAATATTTTGGTATCAGGAGCCTTTATCGCTACAGACTTGTGGGATAGTGTTAAAAATGACAAAGATGGCCAGGAATTTGCCAAGAACACACTTAAGTATCAGTGGAGAACAAATTGGGCATCAAAGACCGGAGAAATAAAGGCGGTACAGAGCCTTTATGATTTCACAGGAAACTTCAGCTTCTATACCACTCCCAACAGCTATTCCTATAGTGCAGAAGCACCGGATGGTATTGAGCCTTTCGGAACCGGAGCTTGGACAATTTTCAGATATTCCGACAACAACATTTCTGCCGGTGTAGCATATAAAGGAGATTACAAGACAGTATCGATTGGTTTTCCTCTTGAAACTTTAAAAGAAGAGAGCCAGTTGAACAATATAATTAAGCAAATAGTTGCATTTTTTGAAACCAAATAATTTAAGTGATGACAAGAGAGAGGGAGTTGGAGATAATTGAACTTATTAAACGAGAGGTGAAACCTGCTCTCGGATGTACTGAGCCAATTGCTGTCTCTCTGGCAGTTGCAAAAGCGGCAGAGGTTCTCCGGGAGATTGGGATTGAGCCGGAAAAAGTAGAGGTTTCTGTCAGCGGAAACATTTTGAAAAACGGAATGGGTGTCGGAGTACCTGGAACAGGAATGGTAGGACTACATATTGCTGCTGCATTGGGAGTTACATGCGGAGTCTCTGATTATAAGCTTGAGGTATTAAAAGATCTTGATAAACTCAGGATAGATAGGGCAAAACAGATGCTTGAAGAAAAAGCTATCTCCATTTCGCTTGCCGAAACAGACAAGAAGCTTTATATTCTCGCAAAGTGTATATCAGGCAATCATTCAGCATCTGCAATTATTGAAGACAATCATGATAATATTACCACGGTTAAGAGAGACAACTTAACAATACTCAAGACTGGCTCACAAGACATTAATAATGAATTGATTAATAGTATAAATAAGGAGATTAATGATTATAAACTGTCGGTTAAAAACATTGTAAGTTTTACTAAAACCATTCCATTTTGTGATATTGCTTTTATATTAGAATCAGTTACCCTTAACAGAGCACTCTCAAATGAGGGGCTTGAAAATAACTACGGATTAAAAGTAGGTAAGACAATAAAGGATAACATTCATAAAAATGTTTTCGGAGACGGACTCCTTACCCACTCCATGGCAATAACCGCAGCAGCCTCCGATGCCAGAATGGCCGGCTGTATCCTGCCGGCAATGAGCAATTCTGGAAGCGGTAATCAGGGAATAACAGTAACAATGCCGGTTATTGCAGCATCGGACAAGCTTGGTTCTACTGATGAAGAGTTGGCAAGAGCACTGGTTTTAGCTCATTTAGTTGCAATTCATATAAAGGGTTACCTTGGTAAACTATCTGCATTGTGTGGTTGTGTAATTGCCTCTACAGGTGCTTCTTGTGGAATAGTATATCTCAAGGGTGGCAATTATGACCAAATATGTTACTCTATTAAGAATATGATAGGTAACATTACCGGAATGGTATGCGATGGTGCAAAAGTGGGATGTGCCCTAAAGGTTGCATCCGGGGTATCATCTGCAGTACAATCTGCTATTTTGGCTCTTGACAATATTTGCATATCCGATAATGACGGCATAATTGAAAAAGATATTGAAAAGACAATTCGCAATCTTGGCAAAATCGGTTCCAAAGGAATGCAGATAACTGATGATATGATTCTTGACATAATGGTCTGCAAATAAAACTGTCTATTTGTCAGCATATCGCCTTTGGTATGCCTTTTGAGTTCTTTTATGCATAACATAAATGAATTTAACTATGCATAAAGGTAAAATTGGAGTTACAACGGAGAATATATTTCCGATTATCAAGAAATTTCTCTATTCAGACCACGAAATCTTCTTAAGGGAACTTGTTTCAAACGGAGTTGATGCAATTCAAAAACTCAAGGCACTTTCTGGAAATAGTGAATTTAAAGGAGAACTGGGAGATTTAAAAATCCGCATTTCTGCCGATCCCAAAAAAGGCACTATCACCGTTAGCGATAACGGTTTAGGCATGACCGAAGAGGAGGTTCAGAAGTATATCAACCAGATTGCATTTTCAAGTGCAGGTGAATTTCTCGATAAATACAAAGATCAATTAAACAATATAATAGGCCATTTTGGACTGGGTTTCTACTCATCATTCATGGTTTCTAAAAAGGTTGAAATTCAGACACTTTCATGGAAAGATGGGGCAGAGCCTGTTAAATGGAGTTGTGAGGGTGATCCTGAATACCAAATCACAAAGGGCAAGAAGAGTGAAAGGGGAACCGACATTATTCTTCATTTGGACGATGAATCAAAAGAGTTTGCCGAAGAGTCAAAAATTGAATACCTGCTAAAGAAGTATTGCAGATATCTTCCTGTCGAGATTGTTTTTGGAAAGGTTAAGGAGTGGAAAGAGGGCAAAGAGGTAGAGACTGACAAAGACAGGGTAATCAATGACACTTCCCCACTATGGACAAGAAAACCATCAGATCTTAAAGAAGAGGATTACATGAATTTTTACAGGCAGCTATACCCTGCTCAGGACGACCCTCTCTTTTATATTCACCTCAATGTAGATTATCCCTTTACTTTAACGGGTATTCTATATTTTCCAAAGATTAAGGACAAAGTTGAAATCTCACGTAACAAGATACAGTTATATTGCAATCAGGTATTTGTAACTGATTCTGTTGAAAATATAGTTCCTGATTTTTTAACTCTTTTACATGGTGTTATAGACTCACCTGATATCCCTCTCAATGTATCAAGAAGCTACTTGCAGTCAGACTCTAACGTTAAAAAGATATCAAATCACATTACCAAAAAGGTATCAGACAGACTTGAAGACCTCTTTAAAAACGAGAGAGAAAAGCTTGAAGAGAAATGGGATAACCTAAAGATATTCATTGAGTACGGAATGTTATCGGATGAAAAATTCAGTGAGAGAGCAGAGAAATTTTCCCTTTTAAAGAATACCGACGAAAAGTACTTCAGCTACGAAGAGTATCGCAAACTGGTTGAGGCAAATCAAACTGATAAACACAACAAAGTTGTCTATCTCTATTCAACTGATAAAGATGAGCAATACTCATATATTGAGAGTGCCAAAAACAAAGGATATGATGTACTAATCTTTGATAGTCAGCTTGATGCGCACTTTATTAACCACCTCGAAGCAAAACTTAAGGAGACCACATTTGCCCGCGTAGATTCTGCTCATATTGACAGATTGATTGAGAAAGATGAGGTTAAAAAACCAGACCTTCCACAAGAGGAGCAAAATGATATATCTGAGGTTTTTGAATCGGTGCTTCCAAAAGGAGCTCACTACAGCGTAAGCCTTGAGTGCCTTGGTGAGAACGAAAATGCAGTTCTTATTACTCAGAATGAATTCATGAGACGTTACCGAGATATGTCTGCACTAGGCGGTGGAATGAATTTTTATGGTTCACTACCGGAATCTTACTCAATAGTAGTAAATTACGATAACCTTCTTATCAAGAAAATCATCGAAGATAAGAGAGGTGCAACCGGAGCTAAAGTTGAAGAACTTGGTGCAAAGGTTGCTGAATCGAATCAAAAATTGGCTGAAATAGCTGAAAAGACCAATAAATTGAAGCCAGAAGAGGTAGACACTGTTGACAAAGATGCAAAGGAGTCTCTTGAGAAAGAGATTCAGTCAATAAAAGATAAGAGGAAGGAGATTAATGCAGAATTTGGCAAAGAGAATCAACTTGTTAAGCAGGTTAGCGACCTTGCGCTTCTATCCAACGGAATGCTTAAGGGCGAAGAGCTTAGTCGCTTTATCAAAAGAACTCAGTCGTTGATAAAATGATCTCCGCGCCAATTTGTGGTATATAATTTATATCCAACACATTAAAAATGAGCCAGATTTCTTATGAAAATCTGGCTCATTTTTATTTTTCTTATAATGTGATAGTTACCACAAACTGGCGTGGAGAAATTTTTAGCTAGTATTTACCGTGCTCCTTGACAAGATTGTAAAGCATGTGGAGTCGTTCGGCAGTGACTTTAGGTGCAATTGAACATGCTGTACTCAGGATAAACCCTTTTCCCTCTTTACCTGTTTCAATTATCTTTAGAATGTCATTCTCAGCCTTTGAATCATCAGCGTAGAGCAAAGAGTTCACCGAATCAATATTACCCTTTATAAAAAGTTGGTCTCCTACTCTCCCGAACGCATTTCCAAGGTCAACATTGCCAACCGGTTCAGGGTCTAAACACTCAAGACCTGAAGTGCCGGAATCGCGCATAAGTTCAAGTCTGTCATCAATATGACCGCAAGTGTGAATGTATGAATGTTTACCCTTTGCCCTGATTCTGGAGATGATCTCACTCTCATAAGGAAGCACAAATTCGCTGTAATGTTCAGGCGAAATGAAGCCCATTCCGGCAAATGGTGAAGAAATTTTGATTGCATCAATATCGTAATCACACATTTTTTCGGCGAGGTCTCCAACACCCTTTGCAAATTTTGCAAGAATTTCCTTGCACTTGTCAGGGTTCATTATCAGTGACATTAGAGCCTCTTCATATCCAAGCACATCAAGCAGATAATCAAACGGAGATGTGATTTCACCATGAATTGAATACTTGTCACCTGTAAGCTCCTTTATATAGTCAAAGATGTCAAATGGATGCTCTTTGTCAATAATAAAATATAGATCCTGTGATACCGGAATGTATTCTATGTTATCAGGAACATCCTTATCAACATCAATGGTATCAATTGAAGGTCTTTGAATCTTGTTGTTATATTTCACCAACGGGAGATCGTCCCAGGAGTGAATCTCCACACGGTCTTCAAATGTAAGCTCCTGTTTGCCCTCTGACATCTGCTTGAAAGAGATAATTTTCTCTCTCCAGTCAGGAGAGTGACCGTGTAAACTTACAAGAATACCATCAAACGAAAATCTCTCGCATAATTCAACCAAACCTATAGAAAAGAGCCTTCCGTCATACCAAAATTCGGCGGGAGACGGGCGTAAAAGATTCATCATTGCACCAATGCTAAACTGGCACATTAGCGGAACCCTGTCGGGTTTACGGAGAGACATAGCATGCTGCACTCTCTCCCTTGATGTCATTGTTGTCATAGAATGAATTTATTTCTGTACAGGCACCCTTCATCTTTACAAATGCCACAGTCATATTTCTGAAATTTTATATTTCTCCCGATTGCTACTGCTCCGCTTATCGATTTAACCGGTTTCATAAGACATGATTCGGTAAGTTCAATACCGCAAGGAATCGGAGGTAAAAAAGAGAAGAGAGTCCTCTGACCGGAAAGCTTCCATCCGCAATATCCGGGGCTGTAGCGGTTTGAACTCCCTAAGCCAAGAGAAGAGGCATGCTCTGCAATTTTATTGTTTATAACATGAGCTATCATCTCAGTATATTCAGATGCAATTACATCCGTTAAATAATATAGTAATGAGTCCCCTCTGTAAGTCTCGGCTATCTTCTCATAGCCCCTCCCTAAAGTTAATACAAAGAATGCGGTCTTTTCTGATTTTTCAAATATTTTGGAGATTTTTAAACCCATTTCAGGAGTTGTAACAGCTCTTTCGATAACAGTATATCCTGCAAGTGCATTAACCTTTAAAAAAGCCTGGTTTATCCTGAATATTTCGTCCTCAAAACCCGGCCCTGTCAACCGGACAATCTCTTCGGTCTTTAGCGCATTCTCTGAAAGAGGGAAAGTATATCCGGTAAACGCTTCCATTAGGTTTAACTGTTTAGGTATTCTACAGCTACCTGAGGGTTTGGAGCATAAAGGTTTGCTCCGATCCTCTTGGCAAATTCTGAATTTAAAGGGGCTCCTCCTACCAGGATTTTCAAATCTGGATATGACTCTCTGATTTGTCTTACAGATTTTTCCATTGACTCCATTGTAGTTGTGAGAAGAGCCGACATTCCCAGTACTGCATTAGGATTGCTCCCAACTGCCTCCAAAAACTGCTCGGATTTGACATCAACTCCAAGGTCAATCACATCCCATCCCGAACCCTCAATCATCATTGATACAAGATTTTTACCGATATCGTGCAAGTCACCGGCAACTGTGCCTATTATGAATGTTCCTCTTCTTTGAATTTCGCCCGAACTGAAATATGGCTTTAGATGCTTAAGGGCGCTATTCATGGCCTTAGCAGACATAAGTACCTGTGGAACAAACAATTTCTTATCTTTAAATTGCTCACCTACAATACCCATGGCGGGTATCATGGCTCCTGTTAAGATTTCATTGGCCTTAATCCCGTTTTGAAGTGCCTCTCCTGTTAGTTCATCTGCTCCGGGAAGCCCCTTCATGTCCGGTGGATAAGGAGAATCAAAGTTTACCTTTCCCCTTTGAATACATATTGAAATTTTCTCGATGTAGTTATCCATGCCTTTTCTCTCTTTTAGGTATCAGTTAACAAATTTTATAAAATTGAAGTTAGAGGTTAGAATTTAAGCCTCTCAAAAATTGGACGCGGCATTAATCTCAACAAAATTGAGATAATCTTCCACCTTTTTGTCACAAAGACAACACCCCAATTTTTGTCTATAGCCTTAACTATTTGTTTTGCAGCCTTTTCAACGGGAGCAATCCAAAACGCACCATCACCGTGGCCCATAGCCGTATCAACAAATCCGGGGCGGATATCTGTTACAACTATTTTACCACCTGATGTTTTAGCCTTCTGTCTTAGGGCCTCAAGGTATTTTATCTGGTATGATTTTGATGCTGAATATGAGGGAGAGAGCCCGAAGCCTCTGGTACCTGCAATTGAAGTAATAGCTGCAAGTTTACCTCCTCCTGCTTTCTCAAAATACTTGTAAGCCCAGTTAACTGCAGTTGTGAAACCGGTAACGTTAGTCATTATCGTATTGATTTCAGGCTCCAGATCAAGATCTTTGTTTCTTTTACCGGTTCCTGAACTAAGAATGAAGAGATCAACCCCGCCGAGCTGTAATGCAAGATCTTCCAGCTTATCCAGGACACTTTGGGTGTTGTTAATATCAAATGTACTTACAATAAAGGATGATGGAGAAGAAGCCTTAATTTCGTCAAGAAGATGCTCTCTCCTGCCTGTTATACCCACTGTATATCCCTGTGATGCGAGTAACTCCGCAATCCCTCTGCCTATACCGGATGTGGCACCTACTACAATAGCTTTTTTGGACATAAATTTTTATTTTATGAAGTTCTAAAGCCAAAGTTATGCAATATCCCGGTTAAACGAAATACGGGCCTAAAAATTGACAACAAACCTAGGGTCAATAAACTCATCACCTCTGTAGTCAATCGTCTCCCTGCTAAAGAGTAAATCAATTGTAATTGCCAGGTAGTCTTTTTCTGAATCTATCACGACTGACTTTTCAACTTTTTGATTTTCTTTCTTTTTCATGATTTCCAATTTTAATTATAATGCAAAAATATTGCAGCATTTTGTCAACTTGTGTCAATCAAAAAAATGATTAAGAATTTATCCTCAAAAAAATGAATTATATTTAAAGTCTGAATCTGAATTATTAAACCTATGAACGAAAACAAAATCCTTTCGGTTACAGAAAACGGTATCTGTACTGTAACAATAAACAATCCCGAATCACTCAATGCTCTAAACTCCCATATAATTTATGAACTTGGCAATGTTTTTGACATTATTGCACAAGACAAAGACATTAGGGTAGTTATTATCACAGGTGCCGGTAGGGCATTTGTTGCAGGAGCCGATATCACTGAGATGTCTGTCATGAGCCCTGCCCAAGCCAAGGAGTTTGGATTAAAGGGGTCATCTCTCTTTAGAAAAATTGAAAAATTGCCAATTCCGGTCATTGCTGCAGTTAATGGTTTTGCTTTGGGCGGAGGATGTGAGCTTGCAATATCATGTGATATAAGAGTTGCTTCTGAAAAGGCAAAGTTTGGCCAACCGGAGGTTTCGCTTGGAATAACACCTGGTTTTTCAGGCACTGTAAGATTACAGAAAATAGTTGGAATATCTATTGCTAAAGATCTGATTTTCACCGGAAGAATAGTTGATTCAGAGGAGGCTTTAAAAATTGGCCTTGTAAACTTTGTTGTTCCGGCAGAGGAGTTGTTGAACAAAGCATATGATATTGCTGCAAAGATTGCAGCCAATGCTCCACAGGCTGTCAGGTTGGCAAAAGAGTCAATTAATCTAGCTTCCGAAACAGACACCGATTCTGGTTTGGCAGTTGAAAGCAACCTATTTGGACTCTGTTTCTCTACCGAAGATCAAAAAGAGGGTATGGAGGCATTTCTTGCTAAAAGAAAACCTGAATTTAAAAACAAATAGTATTTAATCAACAATAAACAAATAAGTTATGAAAATTTGCGTTATCGGAACAGGTACAATGGGAAGTGGCATTGTACTGGCATTTGCTCAGGCAGGATTAAGTGTTGTTATGAAGGGTCTGACAGAGGCCGAACTTCAGTGGGGACACAATAATATCTTCCGTAACCTCACAAAGCTTGAGGAAAAGGGCAAAATTACTGCCGAAACCAAGGCAGAAATTATGTCAAACATCAAAGAGACTCTCACCTATGATGATTGTGCCGATTCTGATCTTGTAATAGAGGCAATTTTCGAAGATATCTCTCTTAAAAAAGAGGTTTTCGGAGTGCTTGACAAATTGTGTAAAAGCGAAACAATCTTTGCATCAAACACCTCTTCACTTTCAATTACCCAAATCGCAGCATCAACCAAAAGGGCCGAAAGGGTTATAGGAATGCATTTTTTCAACCCTGCTCCTGTAATGAAACTTGTTGAGGTTATAAAAGGTCAGGTTACCTCTGATGAGGTACACAAAACCGTTTGCGAACTTGCAGTTAAAATCGGAAAAACCCCGGTAAGTGTTAATGAAGCTCCGGGATTTGTTGTAAACAGAATACTTATTCCACTTGTTAACGAGGCTGTAGGAATTCTTGCAGACGGCGTTGCTACCAAAGAGGAGATTGACGAGGCAATGAAAATGGGAGCAAACCACCCTATGGGACCACTTGCACTTGGAGACCTTATCGGTTTAGATGTATGCCTTGCAATTATGGAGGTTCTCTACAGTGAGTTTGGTGATACAAAATACCGCCCTCACCCGCTGTTGAGGAAAATGGTGAGAGCAGGTCATTTGGGTAGAAAAACCGGTATTGGATTTTACGATTACAGATAATTGAAACATGTCGAGTATTAACTATAAAAGCCTGATGCAGAAACGCATCCGTAAAGTGCTGATGATTTGCAGCAGTTACGATGCTTACACCCTTGAAGAGGATGGGAGAATAGAGGTTCAGATATACAAAGAGTATACAGACCTTAACCTGAGCAACCCTCCTACCTTCACATGGGTAACATCATCTGCAGAAGCTTTTTTATTACTCAAAGACAATATGGATTTTGACCTGATAATAAGCATGTTCAACATTGGTGACATGGATGTTTTCAGGTTTTCAAAGCTGCTTAAAAGAGAGAGACCCGAAATTCCTCTTGTGCTGTTAACGCACTTCTCAAAAGAGCTTTACAAGAAGATTGAGGATGCTGACAGATCGGGTATTGATTATATATTCAGCTGGCACGGAAATGCTGACCTAATTCTTGCAATAATAAAGTTGCTGGAAGATAGAATGAATGCCGACCACGATATCCTGGATGTAGGAGTTCAGTCCATATTGCTGGTTGAAGATTCCGTAAGGTATTACTCTACATACCTCCCCGCTATTTACAAGATAGTTCTCCAACAGGGTTCTGAATTTCTTAAAGAGACCCTTAACGAGCAGCAGCAAAAACTAAGAAAAAGAGCCCGACCAAAAATTTTGATGGCTACTAACTATTCAGAGGCAGTTTATCTGTACGAAAGATACAAAGAGAACCTGCTTGGAGTGATTTCAGATGTAGCTTTTGTAATTAATAAAAACGACCCTGCAAGCAGTGAAAAAATGGATGCAGGGATTGATCTATGCAAACTAATCAAAAGCGACGACCCTCATATGCCTTTCCTTTTGCAGTCATCCCAGGAGAGTATGAGGGATGTTGCTAAGAAACTGGGTGTAGGATTCCTCGAGAAATATTCCAAAACACTTCTCATTCAATTGTCTGAATATATAAGTGAAGAGTTTGCCTTTGGTGATTTTGTGTTTAAAGATCTGGATAACGGCGATATAATAGGTCGGGCTAAAGATCTTAGAGACCTTCAGGATCTTATTATGGAGATTCCCGAAGATGTTCTGATTTATCATGGTTCCAGAAACAGGCTCTCAAAGTGGATGTATTCAAGGGGACTTTTCTCCCTGGCGTCAAAGGTAAAATCTACTCATCAAAGCCACTTTGACTCAATAGATGAGCTGAGAGAGTTTATTGTGCAGGCAATAAAAGATTACAGAATAGTACTGGGTCACGGTGTTGTTGCAAGGTTTGACAAGAGCTCTTACAGCAATTATATCTGGTTTGCCCGTCTGGGTGAGGGATCTTTGGGGGGCAAAGCAAGGGGAATTGCATTTGTTAATAACATGCTCCAAAAATACAACCTTCTGGAAAAGTACGAGGGGGTTAAAATAATGATCCCAAGGACTGTGGTTATTGCTACCGACTATTTTGACGAATTCATAAAAATTAACGGACTTCAGTATGTAATCAACTCTGAAATTTCAGATGATGAGATACTCTCTGAATTTGTAAGTTCAAGATTACCAGAGACTCTTGTTACAGATCTTAGGACATATATTGCCAACTCATACGGGCCACTTGCGGTAAGATCAAGCTCAAAGCTTGAAGATTCGCATTACCAGCCATTTGCAGGCATATATTCAACTTATATGATTCCTCACACCAAGAATTCAGACCAGATGTTAAGACTTCTTGGTAAAGCCATCAAGAGTGTTTATGCCTCAATTTACTTCTCCTCAAGCAGAGCTTACATTCAGGCCACATCTAACCTCATAAGTGAAGAGAAAATGGCTGTAGTTTTACAGGATATTGTTGGAACCGAAGACTCGGGTTTCTTTTTTCCAACAATATCGGGTGTTGCAAGAAGCGTAAACTACTACCCAATCGGATCGGAGCTGCCAGAAGAGGGAATTGTAAATATGGCATTCGGGCTTGGAAAAATAGTTGTAGAGGGTGGTAAAACTCTAAGGTTTTCTCCTAAACACCCTAAGCATGTGCTTCAGCTCTCTACTCCTCAATTGGCACTTAGAGACACTCAGAACGAAATGTATGCGCTTGACCTCAAACCAGAAGAGTTTAAAACATCTGTTGACGACTCAGTAAACCTCAGAAAGTTTGATGTTAACCAGATAAAGCACTTCAGAAATATGAACTTTGTTGCCTCTACCTGGGATATGCAGAGTTCAAGACTGGTAGATAGTAACCTTGAGGAGGGAAGAAAGATTATCACATTCTCACATATTCTGAAATATGACACCATGCCTTTGGCTGAAATACTTAGTGACATGCTTCAGATATGCCATAAAGAGATGCATTCGGCAGTTGAAATAGAATTTGCAGTAAATATGGATGTTCCTAAGGGAGAGGATAAGATTTTCAGTCTGCTTCAGATAAGGCCAATAACAAACAACAATGACAACAAGTCGCTAGACTGGGATAGCATTGATACTGAAGATTCAGTTATTTACTCAGAAAATGCACTCGGGATCGGCTCGATTGAAGGGATTGAGGATATTATTTATATCAAAGAGGAGAGCTTTGACAGCGCTCACACGCTGGAGATTGCAGAGGAGATAAACAGACTGAATCAAAAGCTTAGAGATAAAAAAAGACATTACATTCTCATCGGTCCCGGAAGATGGGGCTCAAGTGACCCATGGCTGGGAATACCTATCAAATGGCCAAATATTTCTGAGGCAAAAGTAATCGTAGAGTGCGGACTTAAAAATTTCAGAATTGAACCAAGTCAGGGAACGCATTTCTTCCAAAACCTCACTTCATTCGGAGTTGGATATCTTACAATTAATCCATATATGAATGACGGACTTTTTAATTCAGAGAAATTGGATTCGCATGATGCTGTCTATGAGAGCAAGTACGTAAGACATGTAAGATTTGATAACCCGCTTTTCATCTATATTGATGGAAGAAAAAACAGAGGAATCATTAAATAGTAAAGCCTTTAGCACTTTTTAAAAAGCTCTTCAAAGTGTTTTTGAAACACATTGGAGACCTCATCAACCGATGGCCTTAAGCCGGTCTCCTTTTCAATTGATGTTACCCCTTTGTCAATAAAACCACAAGGGTTGATATATCTGTAATAGTCAAGATCTGTAGTAACATTCAGCGCAAAACCGTGCATGGTAGCAAATCGAGAGACCTTTACTCCTATGGCACAAATTTTTCTTGCCTGTGGAGTCTCTGAATCTATCCAAACACCAACTGCATTTTTAGATATATCACCCTTGATGCCATAATGTGCAATTGTTTTAATAACAGCCTCTTCTATACGGCGAATATACTCCTTAATTCCTATTTTGAAGTACTCAAGGTCTAATATTGGATACCCTACAAGTTGCCCCGGACCGTGATAGGTTACATCTCCTCCCCTCTCAATGTTGTAAAAAGAGGCATCAATACGTTTTAGCAGATCGGGGCTGAATAGAATATTATTTTGGTTTCCATGTATGCCCATAGTATATACATGGGGGTGTTCAAGCAGAATTAAGGCCATTGGTGAGGATGTCCCATCTTTTTTTGAAGCAATCAAATCATTGAAAATCTGTTTTTGCATATCCCAGGCCTCTTTATAATCGACCAATCCGGGCTTAATTATTTCATAGGGTCTCATGATGTGATATGTTTATCTTTTCCAACGCCTTTTCGGCCATATATGATGACCTTACAAGCGGGCCGCAAAATGCATGATCAAATCCTATTGTTAAAGCATAATCTCTGTAATAATCAAACTGTTGAGGTGTTATATATTCAACCACAGGAATATGGTTTTGACCGGGTCTCAGATATTGACCTATAGTTACAATTCTGCACCCATTATTGTAGAGATCCCTTAGTGCCTCCTCTACCTCTTCAGGCGTCTCACCCAGTCCAACCATTAGACCGCTTTTTGTATAAACTCCCGATTGTGACAGGTATTTTATTGTTTTAAGTGAGGTGTGATAATTGGCCCCTGAACGCACAGCAGAGGTAAGTCTTTGAACAGTCTCGATATTGTGCCCGATAATATGAGATTTTGCACTTATTATTATATCAATCAGCTTCTCATCTGCCTTGAAATCGGGTATAAGTATTTCAACTGTTGTGCCGGGATTGACTTTTTTACATTCATTAATAACTTTAAACCAATGGTTTGCCCCTTGGTCGTCAAGATCGTCTCTTGTTACCGATGTAATAACACAATGTTTAAGACCTAATAATTTAACGGATTGTGCCACCTCAAAGGCCTCTTCATCATTAATAGCTGATGGTTTGCCTGTCTTGGTGGCACAAAAACCGCACGAGCGGGTGCATATATCGCCCAGTATCATAAAAGTTGCAGTCCCGCGACTCCAGCACTCATTTTGGTTAGGGCACCTTCCGCTGCTGCAAATCGTATTTAGGGAGTGCTCCCTGATAATCCTTCCTGTTTCGCCGTAGCCTTTGTCTGTACTAAGTTTTATCTTTAGCCATTCTGGTTTTGGTATATCTCTTTTTTGCATCCGAATTACATTTGACGCAAAGATATCAAAAATGGATAGAGTTAAAAGATGCTACTTATTGACACTATTTGATGAAAGGTACGCCTACCGGAATAACTGCTTTACCTGCAAGATCGTTTATTATTATTGCAGCCATCATGTACCAGGCTCCTAGTGCACAAAAGATCAATTCATAGCCCGCAATTACATTGAATACAGGATAACCAAAGTGTCCTATTACAAGCAGGATGAAACCTATAAGCAGTAGTCCGAAAGTTATAGCCATGGCTTTGTGTACTCTGAGTGCAGCAATAAAAAGAATTACCGTGTACAAAGTCCAGGCAAGCATAAAGAACCCGACGTCGGAATGGCTTGATTTATATATTTCAAAATGGTTTAGCATCCAGATTATGCCCAGTCCTATCCAGAAGCTTCCATATGAAACAAATGCACTATAGCCAAAATTGTTACCATTTTTGTGCTCCTGAAAACCTGCAATCATTTGCGCCAGTCCCCCAAAAATAAATCCCATCGCCACAACCGGACCTAACCCAAGCAGTCCGATATTGTGAAATTGCAGTAGTAAAGTTGTTAATCCAAAACCAGCCAGGCCAACAGCCGCTGGGTTACCCATTTTTCTCTCCATTGATTGATAATTTTTATTAAAAGCGTGCAAAGCTAAATCAAAATTTGAAATATGAAACATATTGGTTTTAAATTGATAGTTATAAAGTTTGACAGACCTTATCAACAAGCCCTGTTTGAGAGGGTTAACCCTATTTTATCTATCTGATTACTTGACGCTTATAGCATTTACAAAAAATATATAAAATTTATCACAAAAATTTTCATCTATTTTGTTTTTTGTTACATTTGCAGGCATAACATTTTTTACGATGAGTGACCAGATAAAACATGAATGCGGGATAGCACTTATCCGTCTCAAAAAACCACTTAGCTTTTACAAAGAAAAATACGGGACATATCTGTACGGGCTCAACCGACTCTATATTTTAATGGAAAAGCAGCGCAACAGAGGTCAGGAGGGGGCTGGTGTGGTTGGTGTTAAGCTTGATATGCCTGCAGGATATAAATACCTTGACAGAGTCAGGTCTTGTGATTCGGAGCCTATACAGGATGTTTTCAGAACAATTCAAAATAACTTTTCACCTGAGGTTATTGCCGGTAAAGATGCTCAGTGGGCTAAACAAAACCTCCCATTTGTATCTGAAATATATCTTGGCCACCTAAGGTACGCCACCTTTGGCAAGAATAACATCGATCTTGTTCATCCTCTTAAGAGGGCAAGTAACTGGAGATCCCGAAACCTTGCACTTGCAGCCAACTTTAATCTTACTAATGTTGATGAGCTGTTTAAAAGCCTCACAGATAAGGGGCAACATCCGCGAGATTATTCCGACACTGTTACATTGCTCGAAAAAGTAGGCTACTACCTTGACGACGAAATTCAAAATCTCTACCGTAAATATCGAGATTTAGGGTTCTCCAAGGAGGAGATAACTCCTCTTGTTGAACAAAACCTCGATTTACAAAATGTCCTATCACTTAGCAGCAAAAACTGGGACGGCGGATATGCCGTTGCAGGTGTAACAGGTCATGGCGACTCTTTTGTTATGAGAGATCCTTGGGGTATAAGGCCGGCCTACTATTACAGCGATCAGGAGGCTGTTGTTGTTGCTTCTGAGGCATCAGTAATAAGAACAGCATTCGGAGCAGACGATTCACTTATAAAAGAGATAGATCCGGGCTATGCCCTGATTATAAAGAAAGATGGAACAGTATCTCATTTGGAGGTTAGAAAGCCTGAAAAAAGGAGCAGTTGCTCGTTCGAAAGAATCTATTTTTCAAGGGGTAACGACAGATCTATTTATAAAGAGAGAAAAAAGCTGGGCATGTTGCTTGTTAACCAGATTTTAAAATCTGTTGACAACGATCTTGATAATACCGTATTTTCTTTTATCCCCAATACTGCTGAGGTCTCATTTTATGGAATGGTCGAGGGAATAAGGGGACACATGCTCAAGGATAAAAAGAGGTTAATTAGGGAGGCTGGCGGAAAATTAAGTGATGATCAGTTGGTTGAAATAATATCACGTGAGCCCAGGGTTGAAAAAATTGTAATTAAAGATGCCAAATTACGCACCTTTATTACCTCTGACAATGATCGGGATGAGATGGTTCGCCATGTGTATGATGTTACTTACGGGGCTATAAATAAGAGTGATAATCTTGTAGTTATTGATGATTCAATTGTAAGAGGCACAACCCTGAAGAGAAGCATTTTAAGAATTCTTGATACACTTAACCCTAAAAGAATTGTTATAGTCTCTTCGGCTCCACAGATCAGATATCCTGACTGTTACGGAATAGACATGACACGAATGGGCGAATTCATAGCATTTAATGCTGCTATTGCACTACTTATTGAGAGAGGGATGGAGAGCGTGATAGATGATGTTTATAACAAATGTAAAGAGCAGGAGGGGCTTCCAAGAGAGTCTTTCAAAAATTATGTAAAAGAGATTTATGATCCTTTTACATATGATGAGGTATCAGACAAGATTGCTTCAATGGTTAAAAACAAATCTGTAAAAGCCGATGTTAAGGTGGTTTTTCAGACAGTTGAAAACCTGCATGAAGCCTGCAGAGAGAATAGTGGTGACTGGTATTTTACAGGAAACTACCCCACCCCGGGCGGCAATAAGGTGGTCAATACAGCCTTTATTAACTGGGTTGAGGGGAAAAACGAGAGGTCCTACTGATAATCACCAATTAAATACATTCTTATGAGAAAAGAGATCAGAGTTTTTGCTCCGGCTACCGTCTCTAATGTCGGTTGCGGTTTTGATGTAATGGGTTTTGCACTCGATACTCCGGGTGACGAAATTGTTCTTCGTACAACGCAACGATCCGGCATTACCATTACGAAAATTACCGGAGACGATGGTAAGCTAACTCTTGATCCTGAGAAAAATACAGCAGGAGTACCCATTATTGAGATGTGCCGAGAGTTTGGCATCAAGTGCGGAATTGAGATGGAGATTCATAAAAAGATGCCATTCGGTAGCGGGTTGGGGTCAAGTGCTGCAAGTGCAGTTGGAGCTACCTTTGCTTTAAACCACCTTCTTGAACTTAACCTCTCAAATAAAGAGCTTCTTAGGTTTGCCCAGGCAGGTGAGATGATAGCCAGTGGATCGGAACATGCCGACAATGTCGCACCCTGCCTTTACGGAGGCTTTATTCTTATAAGAGGTTACAAACCTGTTGATATTGTTACTCTTTCATCGCCGGAGAATCTGTTTTGCACAGTAATTCACCCTCATATCGAAATCTCTACTAAAGAGTCAAGAAAGCTTTTACCTGAATCTATTCCTGTAAATGATGCAATAGCCCAATGGGGGAATTGCGCAGCCCTTGTAGCAGGGCTCTTAACGGGTGATTATGAATTGATAGGCAGAAGTATAGAGGATCATTTTGCAGAGCCTGTAAGGGGGAAATTCATACCTCAGTACGCTCAAATAAAGGAGGCCGCCCTTAAAAGCGGAGCTTTGGGGTGCAATATTTCCGGTTCAGGGCCATCTGTTTTTGCTCTCTCTTCCGATTTAGAAACAGCAAAAAAAGTTGGAGCAGCAATGAAAAGTCAACTAGACAAAATTGAGCTTGCTTCTGACATCTATATATCAGGAATTAACCGTAAGGGTCCAAAAATTATTGAACTTATTTAAGATCAAATGAAACTCTACAGTACTTTAAATAAAGATATTAAGGCTAATTTTACAGAGGCAGTAATTAATGGAATTCCACCGGGTGGTGGCCTCTATATGCCTGCAGCACTTCCAAAACTAAGAGGTGACTTTTATAAATCGCACAGAAATTCATCTCTGCCAGAAATCGCACTTGAAATAAGTACTATTCTTATTGGTGACGAAATACCCGAGGCCCAACTTAAGTCAATAATTTTTGATAATATTACATTTGACGCACCTCTTAAAGAGTTGGAAAAGAATAAATTTGTACTTGAGCTTTTTCATGGCCCTACCCTTGCTTTCAAGGATTTTGGAGCAAAATTCATGGCAGGTGTACTCTCATATTTTACCAGAAACAGTAACAGGGAGACAATAGTACTGGTTGCAACATCAGGTGACACTGGGAGCGCCGTGGCAAACGGATTCCTTGGAAAAGAGGGAATAAAGGTGGTTCTTCTTTACCCTTCAGGAAAGGTTAGTAAAATTCAGGAGCAACAGCTGACAACAATCGGTGGCAATGTAACAGCGCTTGAAATTGATGGCACATTTGATGACTGCCAGAGGCTTGTAAAAGAGGCTTTTGCAGATAGTCAGCTTAATTCAACTCTTTCTCTCTCTTCGGCAAATTCAATAAATATTGCCAGATTGATTCCCCAATCATTCTACTATCACTATGCATACAGCAAGCTTGAAGATAAAGGGCTACCTGTTGTATTCTCAGTACCCAGCGGAAACCTCGGCAACATTACAGCAGGACTATTTGCTAAGGAGATGGGGCTACCGGCCAGGAAGTTTATTGCGGCTGTAAATGCAAATAACATTGTTCCGGAATACCTCCGCACCTCAGTTTTTACATCAAAGCCTTCTGTGGCTACCCTTTCCAATGCAATGGATGTAGGTAATCCAAGCAACTTTCAACGAATTTTTGAGTTGTTTAAAAATGACTACCCCGCAATTAAAAGCCTGATTTACAGCAAATCTTACTCCGACTCCGAGACTCTGAATGGGATAAAAGAGGTACTGGATTTGTATGACTACACAATTGATCCGCATGGTGCTGTGGGTTATCTGGCAATGAAAGACTTTTTAAATGAGCAGCATGAATCCTTAGTCTCTGTTATTCTTGAGACTGCTCATCCTGCAAAATTTTATGATACAGTAATCTCAGCCACCGGCAAAGATTTCGATATTCCGGGCAGTCTGACTAACTCACTTAACAAGAAGAAGCATTCAATTAAAATGGCTGCTGATTTTAATCATTTAAGGGATTTTTTAAAAAAATTTGAATAGATAGTTGTATATTTAGCAGTAAATTCATAATTGTTCTGACAATTTATGCAACATACTATCAGATTTATTTTTTTAATAATAATATTGTTTCTCTTTTCGTGCAACAACACCAAATCTCCCGAAACAAATATTACGGCGTCCAAAACTATGCCTGCCAAGGGCATAGTTCAAAATCCGGATAGCCTCAGGCAGCCAGATATAATTCCTGCCAAATCTCCAATTGTCACAATTCCCGACAAATCGCTTGAAATCCCTGCACCTTCAAATGTTTATCCATCCGGTGAACCCAATACAATCATAATTGGCGCCCCTGTTGTTAAGGTTATTGGGAGAGATGGTACAACACAACCTAAAAGTAATCCGGCAAAGGTTAATCCGATTTTTTGCAAAGCACCTGATGTAATAGCGGTTAAAGACCCATATATCAAAGATATTAATCCTCATAATTTCAGCAGTTTCAGTAAGCTTCAAGGCTTAAGACATGATCAGATAAGGTCGATAATTCAGGACAAAATGGGTAATATCTGGCTTGGTACCGACGATGGGCTGGCAAAATACGACGGGAAGTTTTTTTACCATTACACTACAAACCAAGGGTTAAATAATAACCTTATTCTTAAAGTAATCCAGGATAGTAAAGATAATATTTGGTTTGGTGCATTTCGCGGAGGTGTAACCAAATATGATGGAAAGTATCTCACAACCTTCACTGTAAATGAGGGGATGCCCGATAACGTTGTTAACACCATTTTTGAAGATTCTTATGAAAATTTGTGGTTTGGAACAGGTAAAGGAGTAGTTAAATATGATGGTGACAGCTTTACAACATACAGCACTGATAACGGGCTGGCAAGTAACGATGTAAGAGCCATAAATGAAGATAATAACGGTAACATTTGGATTGGAACATATAGCGGAGGAATCTCTGTCTTAAAAGGAGATGAATTTTGGAACTACACACAAAATGAGGGTCTTCCTTCTAACTCAATCAGCATAATATTAAAGGCTGATAATGGTAATTTATGGATAGGGACAACTGATAATGGAGTTTTAAACTTCGACGGAAATAGATTTTTACTTTACACAACCGATGAAGGATTAACCAATAATTCTATCAGAGACATAACCGAAGACAGCAGAGGAGGTATGTGGATAGCTACTGCCGACGGAGGAGTTTTAAGATTTGACGGTAAGTTCTTTACCAGATTTGGCTCTGAAGAGGGTATGAGTTCAAACTACATCAGGGCTGTGCTAGAAGATAGAACAGGTACTCTTTGGTTTGCAACAAGAGGAGCAGGGCTTGTAAGGTACGATGGGAACCTTTTTACCCATTTAACTACAAATGAAGGGCTTAGTAACAACAGAGTTTACAGCTTACTTCAGGATGGCACGGGTGCTATATGGATAGGTACATTTGGAGGTTACGTGACCAAGTGCACTTTCAAAGAAAAAGATGGCATAAAGAGGGCTTATTTCTCTCAATTCGGGAGAGAACAAGGTTTGCCTGGAAGTCGTATCTATAAGATAATGGAGGATTCCAAAAATAGAATCTGGTTTGGAACAGATGGTAGCGGCATAGCTGTTTATGATGGCACAAGAACACTCACTTATAATACAACTCACGGGTTAGCAGACAACGTTATAAGAACATTATATGAAGATTCAGTGGGCAATATTTGGATTGCAACATATGGCTCTGGTGTATCAAAATTTGATGGGCACAATTTCACCAACTATTCTGTAAACGAAGGTCTAAGCAGCAATAATGTTTTATCCATTTTGCAGGATAAAGAGGGCAAAATATGGTTTGGAACAGATGGTGGCGGTTTGACAACGTTTGATGGTAAACAATTTACTCACTTCAATCAGGAATCAGGCTTTTTTAGCAACACAGTTTACAGCATTATACAGGATAACCGGGGTGATTTATGGTTTGGAACAGGTGGAAACGGACTCATACGATTTGATGGAGTAACCTTTCAACAGTTTGGTGAGGAGTCAGGCTTAAATAACAATCACATTTTGTCTCTATTGCAAGATTCCAGAGGCAATATAATCAGTGGAACAAGATTTGGTCTCAATAAACTTAAAACTGAAAACATTGAGCAGATTGTCAATCACACAGGCAGCCCGTTTTTCAAGAGCTATAATTTTGAAGATGGTTTTATTGGCATCGGTTGCAATTTGGGAGCAATTGCAGAGTTAAATGACGGGAATATCTGGATTGGGACTAATGACCGTCTTACTATTTTCAACCAGAACGGGAGAGATGTGGCTGATGCCAAACCCTCGCTTATGCTTACAAACATCCAACTCTTTAATGAAAGTATACCTTGGGAAGAGCTCACATTAAACAGGGATACCGCTTTAACACTTCAAAATGGAGTGAAAATTAAGAACATCAGCTTCGACGATATTTCAAGATGGTATGGTATACCACAGAACCTTAAACTACCTCATAATTATAATTATATATCATTTAATTACAATACAATCAGCCACTCTCAAATTCGTAAAGCACGTTACAGATATATACTTGAGGGGCTAAACAACAATTGGAGCTCTCTTACCGATAGAACTGAGATCTCTTTCGGGAATCTGGATCCTGGAAAATACTCCTTTAATGTACAGGCAGTCAACAGCGATGGATTATGGAGTGATGTTACTTCTTTAAGCTTTAAAATTAAGCATCCGTGGTGGCGAACATGGTGGTTTTATAGTGCATTGGGTTTGTTGGCTTTAGTGTTAATTTATAATCTAATTAAACGAAGAGAACATAAATTTAAAAAAGACAAGCAGTTACTTCAATCTAAAGTAACTATTAAGACACAAGAACTTATCGATAAGAACGAAGAGCTGCAAATTATCAATCTGGAGAAAGATAAACTATTATCAATAATAGCACATGATTTAAGAGGCCCGTTTAATGGATTTTTGGGTCTTTCTGAAATATTGGCACATAACCTCAAAGATCTTACAGAAGAAGAAATTAGCGATATCGCTACAAACTTAAACTCCTCTGCACACAATCTATACAACCTTCTTGAGAACCTTCTTCAATGGTCGAGAATGAGGCAGACCTCCTACCCTTTCAATCCATCAGTAAAAAACCTTAACTCTCTTGTTGAGGACAATATGGCTATTCTCTTGCAAACTGCAGATTCTAAAAATATAAAATTACAATACAGCGTACCAGGAAATATTGATGTATTTGTTGATATTAATATGTTCCAGACAATCATCCGCAACCTCGTTTCCAATGCAATTAAATTTACCGATCAGGGGGGAGAGGTTGCATTAATTGCACAAAAAATCAATGACAATGAAGTAACCTTATCGGTAAGAGATACAGGAATGGGAATGTCAAGGGAGGTAATTGATAACCTTTTCAAACTTAATACTATATCAAACCGTCCCGGAACAGAAGGAGAGCCAAGTAGCGGGCTTGGTTTGATTATATGTAAAGAGTTTGTAGAAAAGCACGGAGGAACACTTTGGGCTGAGAGTGAAGAGGGCAAAGGTTCGCTTTTCAGCTTTACAATTCCAATTCACGACACACTAAAAAAACAGAAAAAATGAAGAAAAGATACCTATTGTTAATCTATACATTAGTTTTAACATTAACGGGTTGCGATAAGCTCAAAGAGCTGGCAACATTAAGAATCAACACAAAAATTGAGACTGAAATACCAATAGTAATCGCAACCAATCTCCCATCAGCTGCAGCCTTTGGAGAAAATATTCACATACCGCTTAACTTCTCTGAAACTCATGTTATAGAGCTTCTGGACAATTTTGATATTAAGCCTTATCTTAAAAAAATTAAAGAGATTGATCTTAGTGAAGTTGAGATTACAGCCTTGGGAATGCAGCCGGGTCAGGTAATAAATTCCGTAACCCTTGAGGTTGCTGGAATCGGTCATATTTTAACTCTCACAAACATATCCTCTACCAATAATACCTTTAAACCAACAATACCTCAATCATTATTGGATGCCGTTGCAAGCAAATTCCTTAACGAAGAGAAGATAACCGTGACAGTATACGGCAGTGCTAATGCACCTATGTCTATTTCGGTTGGAGTGAGTATTGAGGCAGGTATAATTGCTTATGTGCTTAAATAGCAAAGTACTTATCTAAAGCTCTGTTGATCTCTTTTGTGCCATATTGATTACATTTTCAAAATGTTTGTCAATATGGTTTTCATTTAGATAATTGAGCCCCGCTTCTGTGGTTCCGCCTTTGCTTGCAATGTTTGTTATAAGTTCGTCTATGCTTAATCTGTTGCAGTTGTTTCTGTAATACGCTGCAGTTCCTTCGAGCAACCCGGCCAGCATGTTATTCATTTGGTTATCTTCCAAGCCCAGTTGTCTGATTTTGTTCTTTTGAACATCAATCAGTTTTAGTAAAAAGGCAGGGCCACTGCCAAAGATTGCAGTGAAGAGGTCGAAATGGGTTTCGTCGATTTCGATGAGCTGTCCGGAGCTTTGCAGGAGTCGCTTTACTTCATTTTTGTGTTTATGTTGGATGTTGTTTGTTGTGTATGCTGTGACTGAGTTGCCAAACTCTAGGGCCAGATTTGGCATAATTCTTATAATTGATGTTTCCTGACCCAGGGTTTGCTCTATGTAGGTTATTCTTTTGCCTGCAACCGGGGATACAAAAAGCTTCTCGTTGATGTTGGTTTTTGACAATACATTTAGAACTTGGTCAAGATTCTGTGGCTTGATTCCCAACCATATAATATCTGAATTTTCAACCAATTTATTGATTGACTTGCTGCATTTTATGCTGTTTTCTGAATTTGTTCTTGAAATGTATGTGAACTCTTTCTCTCCAATTTTTTGAAGGTATGCGTGAATCGCTTTTATGACATTACCATACCCGATAAATCCGTGTCTCATGTTATAATTTTAATATGTGATTAAATGGTTCTGCAGATTGTGTTTGCAGAAATTATTGACTGAGATTGGGCATAATGAAGCCCCATCTCCTACGAGATTGTTAGGAAATTATACCCCAAAGGGGGGGACGAGAGTATGAAAGTTACGTATCAAACTTAGTGTTAAGTAATTTTAACGTGGCAAATGTAGTTTTAAATTATTATAAAAACAAAAAACTATTTACTGCAGCTGAATAATGTATTCATTATTTTTATATATTTGTTAAAGAAAGAGTTAAGAAATCAATAAAGACTGTCCGAAACATTAAGCTTCTCGCTATTTTGCACTTTTTAAGCAGCTTATATTTACTAATACTTTTATTTCATGAGGAAATCAATATTATTCCTATTTGCTTATTTTTTAATAAGTTGCGCGGGATCTTCGAAAAAAGAGGATAAAGCGGCTCTGGCTGAACCCTACATGATATCTTTTGATCTCGAAAATTTGTCTGACAAAGATGCTCCAATGATGAGTGATGTTATTGATTCGCTCGAATATATTAAACTGGAGTATAGTAATGAATTCCCGATTGGAATTATCTTAGATGCAAAGCGCCCTTATATAACAGATGATTATATATTTATTTACTGTTCTCATGGAGCAGGTCTTCTTCAATATAGACGGAGCGGAGAGTTTGTCCGTAAGATCGGTTCATACGGAAGAGGTCCAGGTGAGTATTTACAACTAAGGGGATTTGTGATAGATGAAAAAATGGGAATTGTTTACACAATTCTTAATTGGAGGGCAGTTATTGCAAAATATGATTACTTAAGTGGTAAATACTTGGGAGAACTGCCAATTATAGATTTGAACGGGAAATTAATGACGATGTACAATAACAATGTAGCGAGTATATATTCTTTATCTGATAGTGAAGTATTCGTAAACCCCTCTGGAACAAAAAGAGCTCAAGAATCAAAATACGATGCTTTTTATACTTTAGACCTCTCTTCTGGTCATATTGCTAAACATAAAGAAAGTAGAATTTACGGATTAGACAATTTAGGAGTTAACATACAAGAATCAGCTGTCTTGGCTTCTATTACTAACATAGTTTGGTATGACAGCAATAATCGTCTAAATTTCTGGGAGTCCTTAAATGATACTGTGTTTGTAGTTAATTCTGATTTCACTACAACTCCGCGTATAATTGTCGATTTCGGCAATTATAAGCTTGATGTACAAACGACATTGTCAGTATTTGATTCTGCTGTATATTCAAGTAAACTACGCATATTGGACCGTTTATGTGAATCTTCACGTTATATCTTTTTTCTATTTGCCTTTCAAAACAGGTATATATCTACAGTTTACGATAAATCTACCGGAAATCAAAATATTTTGGGATCAATGTCTAGTGATCAGTTTAAAATCAATAATCTATTTATGGGTCTTTACAACGATATTGATGGCGGATTTTCAAATATGATGCAGTATGATAAAGATATGTGGTTTAGATCATATAGTGCAACCAAAATGATAGATATCCTTACTCCAGAACATTTTGGAGATGTAAAATCAAAAGTCAAATATCCTGAAAGACTAGATAAACTCAAAAAATTTGTATCCGGTCTTGATGAAGGAGATAATCCGGTATTTGTAATTGCGCACTTAAAGAAAAACAAATAATAAGAATGAAGCTTCTAAAATAGATATTTATGAAAAATCCTCTTATAACAGTTGTAATACTAATTTTTGCTGTTGTTTCGTGTAAGAATAATAACTCATCCGAAAAAACTGTTGAGTTTTCTTTTTCAAAATTACAAGTCGTAGATTCATCAAAATACTCGTCACTAATTGATCATATCAGCATTATACCATTAGATACGGCCAAAAAAATATTTATAAGTAATCGCTCTATGATGGAACTCTTTAATGGCAAGTATTTTATATTACAAAAGGGTAATATTTACGAGTATAATGAAATAGGTAAATTTGTAAATAAGATTCCCATAATGGGTAGAGGGCCAAATGAAGTTATTGAAACTACTGATTTTTTAATTGATACTGATGGAAATTTAGAAATCCTTAGTATTATTGACCAAAACATTACAAAATATGATAATTCTGGAAAGTTCATCGAAAAAATTCCCACTCCGGTTCGATCATATTCTTTTTCTAAAACAAGAGATGGGGGCTATTGGTTGTCAAAAGGAGCAATATACTTTGATGTTAACCCTGTTGGGCTTGCACAAGTCTACAAAATAGATAATAAGGGTAATATAGTTGCAAAATGTCTAAGCAGGGATGCTATTGATTTTTATGGTCCTCTAGTAGAAAAAAACTTTTCATCTACAGGGAATCGCGTTTATTATAAAAACATGCTTGATGGAAGGATATACCGACTTTTGGATACTAGTGCAATAATAAGCTATTCATTCGATTTTGGAGAATATCAGATTTCCGAAGATGTCCTGAAATTAGACAAAGAGAAGATAGTGGAGATAATTATGAAAAGTGGTAATATCAGCATTAATACTTTTCATGTAAATGAGAATTATTTGTATGCTTGTTTTATGAAAGAGGGTACAGAAAAAAAGATTAACCATTTTTTATATGACATTAAAAATAAAAATTACTTATTAATTTCTTTTAGAAGCAATTCGCCTGAGGCTATCTATTTTAATACACCAAAATTATTAACAGCTGATAATGAATTGGTTTTCATAGTAGAACCTGAATTTTTTGACGAAATTAGTGAAAAGAATAGACAAGCATTTTCAAGCAAATTAAAGTCAATAAATTCATCAATAAACAAAAATGCATATATCCTCAAATTACAAATTGATGATTCATTGTTTAAAAATTTATAATTCTGAGGCACTGTCCAAAATTTTGCGTAAACGATAACTGAGGTTTCATTATTACAATATAATTCTGTTATCAAATATTCTAGTAATCTTATTTAGGTCTATCGCCCCATTTCTGCTCAAACGAATCCAGAGCATTGGTGCTGCATCTTTGTTTATAGCTCCGTAGATTATTTTAAGATCACTCTTTAAACTCTTTTTAATCCTTATAGGTCACATACCGACAACTTGTGTAACCTAATTGATGATAATTGATAGGGAGGATCCGGAAAGGTTGATGTCATATATACTACGTAATTCATCCTCAATATCTGACACACTCATTCCTTTGGCATAAAGTGAGATTACAAGCTTTTCAATAGATAAACCTCGGCTCTGTGTTTGAGGACAGATAACCGATGAATAATTGAGCCTGAAAATGGATCCTTTTTGCTTTTATTTGCTTTTGAAATTGCGCTTATAGTCCAATTTGTATTTTAGCATTTCGAGTGCTATACTTAAGCTGAGAAAATATTACATTGTTTGCATCTTGAAAGTTTTCACCGCCATAATATTCTGTAATATCCACACCCAAAATAGAAACCCTGTTGGATCAAGCTTTTTCGCTTCATTGGGAAATACTCCTTCTACAGTAATTGCTTTGAGTGCATAATCATCTGTATTCAATAATTCGAGTGATTTTCGTATAGACCACAGAACATGAAAATCGTCTCCGGCGTTTGATTCCGGGGCATCGGAAATTACTCGGCTGTTTTTGTCCATAATTTCTAAATCTTTTCAATTATTTCTCTCCTCACCACTTCCCAAGCATCCTCATTGTTATATTCAATTCCCGGCTTGAGGATAATATGAATATCATCTAAAAATTCGTGGTCAGTCATTTTTTCTGCCATATTAATAAGGAACTGTTTTTGTGTAGGCGGTTTGTCAACCGAAGACTGCATGTAGGTCTTGTAACAATGTATAAGTTTTTCAATATCGACTTGTTGGTTTCTCAAAGCCCAGTATAAATCGAATAAATCGCGACCTTTTCGTCTTTGATACAAGGCGCGTAATTTTGTGCCCAAGAGTTCTTCTAATTCGTATCCTGTCAACATACATTCAGCGGAAAACCAACCGTTTTCTACTTTGTAGGGAATTTGTTTTAATCCTAACACATGAAAATGTTCGCGTGTATTGATTTCTATTTTCAACCGCATATTGATTATCGGCTGTGTGCTTGTGTCAAAACGGTAAATGATGGTGTTGTTGTGAATATGTTGCTTTACTGTCCTCTTTGTACCAAGAAACGACAGTCGCTCACGGATTTGTTTGAGTATAGGGTTGATTGGTTCAGAATTGATTTGCACTAAATCAATGTCTTCGGAATAGCGCGCTTGTGGCTGTAAATACAACTTATGCAAGGCTGTTCCTCCTCGAAAAGCCAATGCATTTTTCAATAAATCGTCGGAAAATATTTCTACCAGCGCCCTTGTAATGATTAAATCTTGTTCGACTTGTGCATTAGCAGGCCAAGGGGCTTGCGTTTTCCATTCAACCAAGTATCGTTGAGGTATCATAAATCGCTTTCTATTTCCATATTTTTAATTACTTTCCATATTTCATCTACCTCGCCTTGTTTCTCTTTTTGAACAGATAGCAAGACCGGGACAACGGTTCTACTATTTAATATTTTCAACAATGCTTCGGCCAATTTTTTTTCACCTAAAACTTTATCAAAAATATAGCCTAAGCGCTGAATAACCGGCGTACTTGGGAATCGCTTGGCCGTTCGTGAAAGCGTAGATACTTTCATAACTTGCGCCAATTCCTGCAATACGGTTGTCGCCCTGTTTAGTCCAATTTTTTCGTTATAAGACAATAAATCAAGTGCCGTCAATTCGGGAGAAGAAACATTGATGTAACCTACATTGGTTGTCTTTTGTACAATATCATCCTGTTCCCAATTGTTTTTCGATAAAAACAAAATTTTCAACTTCTTACTGTTAATGCTTCTTGGGGCAGGGGTTTGTGCTATCACAAAATACTCCATGGGCTGCTGATGTGCTGCGCCATTCAAAGCCGCCGCAGATAGTAATGCCACATAATATGGCTTATTTAGCGATTTCATTAAATCGTCGATAAACAAATATGGTGGCAACATTCCTTGCTTGGAATATTCGGGTGAAATAATAGCGTAAAAACCCTTACGGATTTGTGCTATCTGCTTCTTAACTTTATACCTGTACAATCCTTGCAAAAGCGTTTCTTCCGATAAATCGAACCGACCACGCAACTCATCAAAAGCAAAGGTGTAACGACCTTGTGATTGCAGTTCCACAAAGAATTTGTCCCAATTTGCAATCTTATTCTTTTCTATTAAATTATTCATGTTGTATATTTGCAAACCACTACATATATCGTAGTGGTATGTAAATATAGACTTTTGATTCATAACTTACAAAAGTTGCCATATTTTACAGTAGAAAATTATGGATCGAAATGTTAAATATCTGTAAAACAGTTGATAGTAAATTAGGGTGGTTCGGATAGGACTGCCTCCTTTCAGTCGGCGTTCCCTGGTGGGGGGTCAAAATTCCCTTTTTGTCGGACTATTGGACCCCCTAAAAGGGGATTCTGACAATTGAAGCTAAAGTGAATTTTTCTTTATTATATGCTTAATTGGATTTATAAACCTCTGAAATAGACTTAAATCTTCTGTGATAATTTCACTTGTTCCAGACATTTCTTCTCCCAGCTCTAATTTAATTCCGTAGTTTGTAATTAAACCATCTGGAAATTTTACATTAAGAATTAGAACTTTTTTATTATTAATAGTAGTCGGCACTTTTGAAATAGTCATTATTTCAACTTGAATCATACCATATTGCATAAACGGATAGTTATCAAACTTCACATTTACTTTTTGTCCGATTCTTATTTTCCCTGCTCCTTGCATTGGTAAATAAATCTTGCCGGATATCCCCTTATTCATATTGGGAATTATTGTCAACACAATTTCTCCTGCATTAATATTTTGGTTTTCCTGCCAAAAGCTCGTCAAGGCCACAATTCCTCTTATAGGGCTAATTAGTAGATAGCTTCTCTCCCATTCAGTTATTTGAGATAACAAAATATTAAAATTACCTATGATTGAGTTTTCATAACTTTTTACAATATCTTCCTTATCTTGGTTAAGTTCAAAAACCGACTGATCTGCCTGTAATATGGACAGCTTCATATTAATAATTGATGATTTCGTATTTTCAAATTGCTGGTTAGCAGCAAGAAACTTAGTTTGACTTTGTTCTATATCTGTCTGAGATAAAACGCCAAGCCCAAAGAGTAGCGAATCTCTTATGTATGATCGTTTTGATAGTTCATATTGTTCAGAAGAGATAATCAACTGCCGTTCACTTAAATTCAACATTAGTTTTTGTTGTTCAATCTGATTTTTAATAAATACAATCTTTTTCTCGTGATAATTAATTTCCATAAAATTTTTGAAGTCATTATAGCTTTTCAGAAATTGAGTATATGCAGACTGAATATTACCTAATTTAAGATTGACTGGAAATGTTGGACTATTAAGAATTTCTCCGCTTGAGATTAATTTAGAAAAGCTGTTGCACAAATCTTTAAGTATTTTATAACTCGAATACTCCGTTGGATTTTCAATAATAGAAACAACTTCATTTGCTTCAACCGAATCTTCATCTTTTACAAAAAGCTTCTCAAGCCGGCCACTTACTTTTGAGATAATATTTGCCGGCAATATCTCGGATGTAACAGTTATAGGTGCTGTAATAACATCCGGATATTTGAAGAAAGAACTCCCAACTAGAATAATGAGGACTACAAGGAAAATTACACCTATGCCCCAACGAATTATCCAACGTGGCGGTCTGGACAAGATATCATTCACCTCTTCTGAGCGAATCTCAATATTGTAATCATTTTTCGTTGCCATAATTAATTCCCAAGTTCTAATTGGTTTTTCACTAACTGAAAGTAGGCCCCTTTTGCTGCAGTCAGTTCCTGATGAGTGCCCTCCTCTATGATAAGCCCTTTATCAAGAACAACAATTTTATCTGCATTTTTCACTGTGCTAAGCCTGTGAGCTACAATAATCACGGTTTTTCCAATGAAAAAATCATCCAAGTTTTCCATTATTGTTCTCTCATTGTTTGAATCCAGCGCGTTTGTAGCCTCATCCAGAAAGATAAACTGAGGATCCTTATATACTGCCCGAGCGATTAATATCCGTTGCTTCTGCCCTTGACTCAGCCCTACACCCTCTTGTCCGATTTTAGTATTATACCCCAGTGGAAGAGATTCAATAAAATCCAGAATGTTGGCAATTTCAACGGCTTGGCCTAATTTCTCTTTATCTATATGCTCCGCTCCCGGAGCAATATTATTGGCAATTGTGTCTGAGAAAATAAAGCCATCCTGCATTACAACGCCACACTTCTTGCGCCACGCATTCATACTAAAGGTATTTAAATTGTTTTCGCCTAACATCAGCAATCCTTTTGATGGAGGATAAAAACCTAACAATAGCTTAATAATTGTTGTCTTACCGCTTCCGCTGACTCCAACGATGGCTGTTGTCTTTCCGGAGGGAATTGTTAGATTGATGTCCCTTAACACATAATCTTCTCCACTTCCGGCATATTTAAATGAAAGGTTATTTATTAACAGAGCCTTGTCTTTTGGAATTTCTGTTATCAGGGAGCTGTCTACAGCCTCTTCATCATCTTTACCATGTATTTCGGCCAATCGTTCAAGACTAATTCTTGCATCCTGAGTCTGTTGTACAAATACAATAATTTGAGAAATTGGAGCATCAAGCTGTCCAATAATATATTGCACAGACAACATCATACCAAGAGTCAAATCACCTTTAATTACTGAGTTTGCTGCAACAACAGTAATAATAATATTCTTAAATTGGTTTATTAATGTTCCTCCAGCTTCTTGATACTGGCCCAATGCTAATCCTTTGGTGCTAATTTTGAACAACTTTGCCTGAATTCTTTCCCACTCCCATCTCTTCTGCTTTTCACAAGTATTAAGCTTTATTTCCTGCATACCGGTGATTAGTTGGATAACACTACTTTGAGTGGCTGCATTTTGGGTAAACGATTTGTAATCCAGCTCTCTCCGTCTTTTCATAAACAGAGATATCCAAAGAATATATAGGCTGGAGGCAATAAAGAAAATAGAGAAAATGGCTATATTATAGTAGAGTAGCACAATCCCGAATATTACTATATTGAAAAATGAAAATAGAATATTGAGTGAAGAACCGGTTAAAAAAGTCTGAATTCTTTTATGGTCGCCAATTCTCTGCATTAGATCGCCAGTCATTTTAGTATCAAAAAAACCAACAGGCAGACGCATCAATTTTATAAGAAAATCCGAAATGAGAGAGATATTGATTCTGGCTCCCAAATGCAATAATATCCAACTCCTGATAAAATTAACTGAAGCAGTACTCAATGCCAATACCATTTGAGCAATCAACACCAGCCATATAAAATTTATATTCTTAGTTCCAATGCCTATATCGACAATATTCTGGGTTAAAAAGGGTAATATCAATTGAATAAGGCTACCAAATATTAACCCGATTATAAGTTGCAGAATAAATTGTTTATATGGCTTTACATATGAGTATAAAAATCCAAAGCCGTTTCTATTAACCTTCTCTCCTGGTTCGACATAAAATTCAGGGGTAGGTTCCAGAAGCAAAGCGATACCCTTATCTTCTCCTCCGGACTTTGTGCTTATCCAGGAGCGATTGAATTCTTCCGGAGTAAACGCTGCCAACCGGGCGGCAGGGTCTGCTACATATATTTTTATTCTTTTACCGGTACGTTTTATTTTATAGACTACAACAAAATGATTTTGATTCCAGTGAACGATACAAGGCAGAGGTGCTTCGCATAATTCTTGAAAGGATAGCTTTGCTCCCAACGATTTAAATCCTATACTTTCAGCGGCATTACTTATCCCAAGCATAGATACACCTTGCCTAGTATATTCACTCCTTTGGCGCAAAGTATCAAGACTAAATGTTTTGCCATAGTATTTGGAAATCATTCTAAGACAAGTCGGCCCACAGTCCCTCGAGTCTAATTGTGAGTAATGTGGAAATTTCATGAGTCAAATATGAATAATTTATATAATTAGCGCTTTTGTTTCATTTTATACACAATAATTACAGAATTTGAGTTATCTGTGAGTGTCGCCTTTAGTTTTGAACCTATCGAATTTGGATTTTTAGTTTGAGTTTCTATTATTGATAAAGAATTTACGATAGAAACCAGTGTACCTTTGTTATTATTTATAGGAATTACTGGTAATTCATTTAGCTCATCATTGAATTTTTCGTTTGGAATCAGAATCGTCTTATTGTCTTCCCGGTTGACAATGGCAATGTTTCTCTTTGTCCCATAGTTTATCCTTAATGTCAGAAACTTATCATTTATATCCAGAAGCCATATCATGCTCTTACTCCTAATCCAATTTGAACCCTCAAGTTGTGCAGGCGTAACATTGAATATGTCAAACTCCGGTATTCCTTCTATTTTAATTTTATATAGCTCATTAAATGATTTATCTTCTGAGCGAAACTCGAAGATTGAATTATGTGTCAAAGGGAAGAAATATGTTCTGCTATTTTTAGAAATAAAAGTTGTTCCTTCCGAAAAAAAAGGACGCTCGGTAACTGCTTTAGGTATTGGAAGAAACCCTTTTATATATTCACCTGTGGGAGAGTACAGCTTAAGAGAATAATATTTGCCGTCAACGGTATCGGCAGATGTTATTGAATAGTTTATAAGGTAACAACCATCGGGCATGTATTCCATTGCTAAAAAAACAGTTGAAGGGCCCGATTTCTCTGTTATGTATTTTCCTTCAATATCGTAATATGTAAGTTTATTATCGGATTTTACAATTAAGCTGTCGCCATTTGACATAAAATTACTGATTCGTGTATACTCACCCGGTCCTCTTCCTGTTTTATTCTGTCTGTACAAAAAATTCCCGGTGGTATCAAATACTGTATAGTAATATCTGCTGAATTTTCTTCCGGATAAAATGAATAAATTCTCTTTAATAAAAATAATATTCGCTACTTCTCCGAATAAAGACGAATCGATAGTCTCAAGAGGAATAACCGATTGTAATTCATATACGTCATTAAACGTGAATTCCCCCTGGGAATCTGGATTTATACTTATAACATTAAGGTCTTGTTCATTCTGCCGACAGGATGATAACAATACCAGTATAAATAATAGACATTTCTTCATAATTCTAACGCTAATCTAATTCCCATTGTTTTATTAGACATATTTGGCAGAACGCTATTATTTATATTAATAGTCATCAATTCTGCTTTGGAGGAATAGCTTCCTCCTTTTGCAATCTTAGTCGTTCCCATATAAGGGCCTAGATAGTGATTCTTATATTTATAGGGTTCAGGATTAGACCAATCAATGCACCATTCACTCACATTTCCGCTCAGGTCATAAAATCCTAACTGATTAGGCTTTTTAGTTTTCACAGGTAATATTCTATTTTGAACCTTATTGTTATAGTTCGCGTATAAATACAATTCCTCTTCTTTTTCTGTTCCGGACCAGCCTAGATTACGCGAATTTGCACCAGTCGCTTTATCCCATTCTTCTTCAGTTGGTAAACGATATTTTTTACCTGTTATTTTGCTTAATTTTTGTGTAAAAGCAACTGCTGTGAACCATGATACATAACTAACAGGTTCATTTTTATCTCTTTTATAAGTTGGATAATATTCTCCGTAAACTGATTTCCATAGAGCATGAGTTACCTCTGTTTCTCCAATATAAATGCCGTTATCTATCTCTATCATTCTAAATATATAACCATTTACATTCTCGAGAAACTGCTTCGGATTGTCTGAGATGTTATCTGCGATTTTGGATAGGATAGTATCCGGGATCTTCTGGAGCAGTTTGTCAGCGAATTCTTCAACACGACTACAATTTGCGAAAGCTTCTTTATATATCTTCGCATTTTTCTTCTTTTTATTGTATTTCCCAGCGTAACAATTTTCCTGGTCAATGGCCTTGAAAATAACGAAATCTTTATTTTCAAATACATTAGAATATCTCAGGGCTGAATCGTGATCCTTATAGGTCAATACTTCTTTGCCGGCTAATGATAATTTACTGTTGAAAATATATTTTGGTTTAAACTGGTTGTTAATAATCATAAATAGCGTGTCACCGTAATCTTTCACATGAAGTGTATTATCATAAAAATATGAAGCAACTCCCAATTTTTGATGTTTGGTGGGTAATTTTGTTCTGTCATAGTTTGTCTTCACCAAATGATGAGAAATTTCGTTTCCTAAAGTGTCAATAATTGTATAATCGTATTTTGCCCATCCCAAGTAATTATTAATATGTATCAATAAATTCCCGTCAGGTGTTAATATTAAATCATCGGGAACACCATCTTCGGGCACCTTCGGATCTAAAACCGTTAATGATCCCAAGTAATTGCCATGAATGCTGAATTTTAGAATTTTACACCAATCTAGAATATATATAACTTGGTTCTTTTCATCAATTTTGTGAGTGATATATGAGAAAAAATCGCCTTCTTCCACGCCTCTCTTTGCAACTAGATTCAAAAATTTTTCTTCTCGGTCAAATCTCAGAAGTTTACCGGATTTAAAGTCCATCAGAACAATATTATTTTCTGAAAATTCCACATTGCTTTGCTTTGGAGAGGATGTTTCTATTAAAGCAGTAATTTCTGCAAATCCTTTAGAATCTTGCTCATTTTCCAGATTGATTAAAATTGGATAATCTACCCCGCTCATATGGCATGAGGAAACTATTACCGCAATTAAGACTATTATATATAACTTTTTCATTTAATATTATTTAGACCATTGACATATATATGGATCATATTTACACTTGTTTTCACAAAACCAAATATTCTTTAGTTCGTCTTTTTTAGGAATTCTGCTATCAACACACATGTATCTATACTCACAGTTGCAACAAATTATTATATCATCTTTTTTGATATCCCATAGGTAATTAAATTTTTTATCTTTTATTACATCAAGAATTAATGTTTGTTTAATATTGCCAAAAATAGCATCAACTTCAGGTGAGTTTTTAATATTTCCGTTTTCATCTATATATATTTTTCTATTGTAATAATTATTAAAGAAATGAGATTCATTAAACAATAAAATATTTACAAAAAACATTGATTCGTCATGAATTTTGCCACTATTTTTCAAATTATCTTTAATATAAAGTACATTCCCATATGGCCTGCTTTTAAATGACTCAATAGAATATTTTGGAGAATTGTAAATATAAATATTGAAAATGCGATTATGTACATTAGCGATTCTACTTAGTTCTTCAATGTCATCTTGGTGGCGATAATGTAAAAAAAGCTCAACATAAGTTATCGTACTCTTACTAATAATATCTAAAAGTCTCTTCAAATGAACACTGGAAATCCCATTCCCAACTTCTCTAATTTGAATTGCTTCACATTGAAGGCTCTCAAGCTGAGAAAGAACCAATATAAAATTATCAGATTCGATTTCTTGTGTAATATCAATTATTGCATTAGTAATAATTGACGGAGATTCCCATTCAACTTTTAATCTTGGAAATAATTTTTCATTATCTTTCTTTGTGTAGAAAATTATTTCATTTCCCTCTAAAAATTTAAAATAATCATCAAGCAAAGAGTAGTTAATACTATCAAAATTTTTATAAACCACCTTTTTTGATGTTCCATTGAAGCTCACTAATATATCATATAAATCGTTTGTGATATAAAAATATTGATTCCTATTTAGATCATAAATTATAGATCTTCTATGGCCTTTTACCGGAATACAGCAACTATGAATTATAAATATATTACTAGACATAACTAGAGTGTTCTTTTATAGGAGCAGCGGATAGGTTTATAAAATGAGATTGGAAAAGAATCAGCATAACCACATAAATAAAATTTGATTTGATATGAATCTTTTGAGGTTAATGATGATTTATCAATAACTTTCCACTTGTTAAAATTGAGTGGGACATTTTGAGGATTAATTTTCATAAAATCAGTTCTCTTTATAACTAATTAATAATCTTGCTATTTCTCTTTCTAAGTAGTAGTTACATGGTTTAGAAACTTGAGCAAATTGTCCAATTGGATTAACTTCAAGAAAAACGTATTCTTTTTTTGGAGTAACAATCATATCTATAGAACCAGATGTTAATCCCAACTTTGTGATTAATCTCAAAATCTGAGATTTAATTACATTGGGAAGGACGTAGGGAACAGTCCTATTGGGCAAGTTTCTATCGTAATTTCTAAAGTCAATTTTTGTTTGTTCATTACTTTGAGAGAAAATGGCCATTGGAAAACATTTTTGAAAAACAAAAAAAATCCTTAACTCATAATCTTTCTCAATATAACTTTGAAAAAGCGTTGGAAAGAAAGATGTTGGAGATTTCTGAATAAAGTTTTTATCCAATAATATAGTTCCTAGTGCTAGAGTCTGATTATTATTTATAGGTAACCTTACTACATCCTTAATTGCTTTCGTTGTTAGCAAACCTTTATTTAGAAATTTTTTTTTACAGGTAATTAATGTTTCTGGGATTTTTAAACCAACTTCCTTTGCTGCTTTTAAACAATCTAATTTATTTAGAAAATTTTCTCGATATCGTCCTATCCTGATTTCGGAATTATCAATAATATTATTAATATATCTCTCTAATGAAAAAAGTTCAGAAGATAAAGATTTATCTAGTTGAGCATTTCCTGATTTGGTTTGTATTAGATTTAATTTTCCCCTTCTATACCAAACAGATTTGATGTTATTTAGATTTAGCTTTAGTTTTGTATTGTTAGTATCTACTGAGATTATCAAATCATTTTTTATATTTCCGATGATTATTTTTTCAATATTTATTAAACTATTATCATTAATACGAATAATTTTCTCTTTTGGATATTTATAATACAATAACCACTTGATAACTTCAGTTGTAGTTATATCACTTTCTTCTGATATTATGAGAACCATAAATTAGTTATTATTTAACTATTATTTTAAACTTAAATTAGTCTAATACTTCTGCAATAGCAAAAGTATTAGACTGCTAATTAGGTACTTAACTAGAAAGTGTTATTCTGGCCTTAATTCTTGGGGATCAACATAATCCCAAAAATCGGCATCTTCGTAGCCCGTGCTTGAATCCCAAGCGTCATATCTATTACCACTTGGAGTACAAACAGCTGTTAATTGAGCATTATCCCCACCATAAATTTTTGATAAATTGCTATTAGGAATTTGCTTTTCGTTATTTACTAATATGTTCGCGAAATCTTCTAACTTTTTCATTTTAACTAAGATTTAAATTTGGCTATTTTTTTTACATAAGGAATCAAGGTTTCTTAATTCCATACGCCTAATTCAAAAATAAACTTTTATTTTTTTTAGGTAATCTTTATCTTTGCATGCCGTTTTGTCTTTTAAATTAATAAATCTGCTTACTTTCCTAGGGTAACTGGTTCATATAGTTTAATGCAAAACGGTTTTTTTAGTGGGCAAAACTTAAAAGTGATTTGCAAGAAACATTATATACTGATAAATCTAATTAGTAACGATATTGTAAATATTTATTATTTTGCTTATTCGCTGGTATTTAGTGCTCAAGAGCAATGATATAAAATAGACCCCAATGTTTTGCATACAAAACGCTGACTGTCAAAATCCCCTTTTTAGGTCATGTCCCTTTTAGACATTTTGGTTAAATTACTTCTTTTATTTAGGTTACTGTTTTCATTTTTTCTAAGTATGCTTTTGGAGATATATCTCCCAACGACTCGTGTGGTCTTGATTCGTTGTAATCATTCATCCAATTCTCTGGCAGTTCTCTTACCTGGTTTAAGTTATCAAATAAATATGCATCTAGTACTCCTCTTCTATAACTCCCATTAAATCGTTCAATAAAGCTGTTCTGGCTTCGGGCTTTAGAGCTTTTTTTCGATTACTTCCTTTAATATCTTATGATCAATGGAAAGTTCTGCATACATGTGTTTTAGCCTACGATTCTCTTCTTCAAGTTCCTTTAATCGTTTTAACTGGCTTGATTCCATCCCGGAGTATTTCTTTTTCCACAGGTATAATGTGGCTCTTGAGATACCGTACTCTCTGCAAATCACCTCTGCAGTTGCACCAGATTCATACTCTTTGATGGCTTTGATGATTTGTGTTTCACTAAATTTTGTCTTTTTCATAATGTCGTTTCTCCTTACAAATTTATTAAATTTGTCTAAAGAGACGCTGTCCTCCATTTAGGGGTTCCGACACATTTAGGGGTTTCGACATTTGACGCAAAGTATCGAGACTAAATGTTTTGCCATAGTGTTTGGCAATCATTCTTAGGCAGGTGGGACCGCAATCCATGGAATCTAATTGTAGATAAAATTCAATTGGCATATATTAACAGTTTGGAAATAACTAAAAGCACATGTAATCGAGGTCATTAATAGAGTATATTCTTGGTAAAATTTTACTATTAAATAAGATTATTGGAGTTCCAGAGAATTTATTAGCGATACACCATTTCGCCTGCTCAGAAATTATTTCATTTAATTCCTCTGGATTTGTATTTGAAGGAATATTTTGAAATTTGGATTTGCTTGCAGGATAACCATTTATATAGTCTTCTAGCACATTGACGAAATATGATGGATTATTCATATAGCAATGCAATAAATTTATAGCAATCGTATATGATATTGGATTATCCTTTTTTTGTAAAAAAAATATAAGTTCTAGATTGGTATTTTCTTTAGTTTTAAAAAATGATAGTAATACCTTCATGTCGTTTACACAGACATCACATATAGTATTAAAAACTACTGATATTTTATCTTGTGTGTGCTGATTGCCCAAGACAATTTTTCTAATTTTATTAGTAGGGAAAGAGGGCTCTTTTAAAAAAAGCACTTCTTTAATTGCCGTATAATGCTTAATGATAGCAAGTTCCTTTTCGACATATTTGTATCTCTCCTTTATAATCAAATATGGTTTTAACCATGAATAGACACTTATTAAAAAAGATATAACAAAAATCAGATAAAAAATACTATTACCATTTTGAAGCGGAGCAAAGGTTATCTGCTTGATAAATAGTATGCACAACGCAAACATTAACAGAAAGACAGTTTGAACACCCAAACATAATGTACACCAAGATTTTGCAATAAACCGTTGATAATATATTGAGTAAAAGACATATGGAAAAGACACAATTGAAGCAAAACATGATAATGTGTTAGCAGTATTAACAGGAAAAATTAAAGAGACAAATATTAAAAATAAAAAAAAAATCAGCCCAATATCAGCCCATGAAAATATTCCCAAAAAATACGCATCTTTTGAATTTAAAATTGATGAACAATTTACGTTTTTCTTTAATGATTTTGATGAACATATTTTTTTAATAAAAATGTTGTGTTTGTTTACATTTTCTATAAGCAAACACACTGAAAATGCCAAACCAATAAAGAATAAAAAGATATATGCCCAGTTTAATACATTTCGCTCACCTATTCGAAAATATATTAAGTACGAGAGAAGCACTAAAAACGTGCTAATTGTAAAGGGCACTTTTAATTTATCCAATACATTCTGTATTTTATCAGTAACGAGTAATTTAGCCGATGGTACTTCAGTAATGTTTACTAGCATAGCATTCCCTTTCCACATCTTAAGGAAAACATCTTTTTTTATTGGCTCTAGTTTAAGTCTACTATTGAAAACGTAGACAAACTTATCATCTGCCTTTTCAACAAGTAAAAAAAAATCAGTATTTGAAGTTATATGGACTAAGATTGGTTTTGGGAGGTTATCTTGTAATTGCTCATAATTTGTACTAACAGCAATACTATCAATTCCAATTTTTTTGAAAATGTATTGGAAAGACATAAAGCTTGGAAAATCCGGATGCATTTCTAATTGTGAATATAAACTATCTGTGTATGGATAATTAATTCTTTTTAAGAATATTTTTAATATCTCTTTTTGATTATCACGAATAATCTTTCGTTTTTTCATAAAAAATCAACCTACAATGTTATTTATTTAAGTATTTTTCAAATAGCTCTCTAATCTCTTTACTATGAGGCCTTGGTGCATTTTTATGCACAATAACACCATTTCGGTCGTAAAGAAGAAACCTTGGAATTGCTTCTATAGTCAGCATTTTTAACATCTTAGATGTTTTTGAATTGGTAATAAAATAGCTTTCACTATTTAAGTCATTGCCAATAAGTTCTTTATTTTTTGTTTTCCAAATATCTAATTTATCACTCTTTGCCAAGAAGATGAATACTATATTTTTTCCTGAATATTCTTGCCTGAGCTTCTTAGAATCGGGCATTCCTTGTATGCATGGAGTGCACCAACTTGCCCAGAAATCAATATAAATAACCTTCCCTTTATGTTTGTCAAAAACATCTTTAATTGTTAATGTTTTTCCGTTATTATCAATTAATTGCAGATCTGCGACAGTTGGGTTAATAGTCAACTTTGTTTCGTTAGTAGAAAGTATTTTTTTTAATCCAATACTATCTCCTGATATATCTAAATATTTTTTAGAATATTTAATAATATCACTCTGCGCAAAATATTGATTAATATCTACCAATTTATAATATAACAATAGGTTTCTGCTCTTTGGTGGAATCTTTTTATTGACTGATATTGAATCAAATGCTGTTCTGTAATCTATATAGCTTTTATTATCTAATTTTACCGAGGGAATTTTATTGGCTTTATGCAAGTAAGGATATGAAAAACAACTCAAGAAAGAGCAATACGACGAGTAATAGAGAAGTTTGTCGTTAAGAAAATCATAAATAGTACTATTTGTTCTTGGTAAAGATAACTCAGATATTTTTTTTCTATCATAATAAAACTCGGAAATGTAGAAGGTCCACTGCTTCCTATATAATTGATAATCATAGTATTCTTTATAATTTACCGGCATCTCGCCTAATGAGTACAAAGAATCCAGTGTGGATTTATAATTTTTGATGTAATCGTAATACGCGTCTTTTAAAATATCAATGCAAACATAATCTGCTTTCCATTTCTCAAATAATTCAGGAGCTCTTTGTTTTGCTGCTGCTACTGTTCTTACATTGTGCCCAAAATCGAACAAAAGTGTCAATGGCTCCAGGTCCCAGAGTAATTTGCGAGATTTAATTGATGACGGAAAATTATACATGGATGTCAACTCTGGGGACAAAGAACTTTTTAGAGAAGGATAGCCTGTTGAATCAAAGTCAAAAGAAACAGTATCCTTATTTTTTAATAGGAAATATGTGGATTCACATCCCTGATAGAGAAACTTTAACTCTAAAAAATCTAACTTAATGTCTATTCTTAATGTATCCTGTTCTTTTTGAGTATAAAGTAACACTGAATTTCCTGAATCATCTATATATGAGAAAAGTGCCAGATTGCTTCTCAGCCTTGTAAGGCCACCAGGAGTTTGAAATGATTTTTGAATTGGCGCATTTTTTATAATTAGAACAATTCCTTTATTAGAATTGTTCTCATTTTCTTTTTCAAAACCCCAACAATAATATTGAGGGAATAATAACCAGATAGTAAATATGAGAAATGTGTTTTTCAATGTCATAATTGAAATTTATTGATAAAAAAATATGTTTAAAAGGATGAATTAGGTCATTGGAAATTTTTCCAATGACCTAAAAGGAGAAATAGAGTAACTGTCAACCACAGTACGAAGTGCTAGCGCAGCTATCGCAACACCAATATGCGTCATTGTCGTCTTCTAAGTATGCTGACATATAAAACATTGCTTCTGACTTGGAAATATTGCATATAATATCTCGCTGACCGTCAATAATTGGTCCCATGTATCCACATGTTCCTGTTCCACCTTTTATAGTTTTCATTTGATCATGAGAAAGAGTGGAAGTACTTTTTTTATAGTCGATAAAATTCATAATAATGATTTTTAAAAATGGTTTAATTTTCACATAAACAATTTAGCCTTTCTCAACTGCTTACGCCTTACTCAAAAATAATATTATATTTTTCTCAGGTTATCATTATATTTGCATGCCGTTTTGTATTTGATTTATTCAACCGTTTACTTTTAGAGGGTAACTGAGCAATTAATTATTTACAAGACGGTTTTTAGCTGGCTAGGCTAAGAAGTGTCTCATATGAACTTTTTGGGGCAAATTATTTAATGATACACTAACAAATAATTATAAGTTGTAATTACGCCATCATCAATAGTTCAAAATTAGATTATTATAATTATTATCCGTACATCATAAATATAGTTTTGTAAAAGTTATGCTTAGAAACCTTATAATAGACTGATAATCTATAGCATATAAATATCTGGCTATGCAAAAGTTATGTTTTTGCAAATATGTATAGATCAATAAAATGATTTATTAAGTTATTTATAACTAAAATAGAGTCCTTTCGTAGAGATTATAACTCATACCGCCCACATAGTTCTTTACAAGGAATGACGCCAGAAGAAGCCGAAATTGAATATATCAGAAACCCCGAATTTTCTACTTTTTAGCTGTCCGAAAAATGGGAGTAAGTCACATTTATTAAATTTTCTAAAGAGACGCTGTCCTCCATTTAGGGGGTCCGACAAAGTTATTTGTTGTTTTGTCAGTTTATGTTCTCTTAGATATTTTTTCTTTTACTTTTGCATTAACTGCTGTAATACGAGGAGAAGTAGTACTTAAAATCTTTGCAATATCATGTGAGGAGTAGCCGTAATGTTTAAGCACAAATACAATTTTTTCCAAATCAGATAATTCTGGAAGACTCATAAGATTAGGATTGTCTGTTAAAATCATCTCGCTATTTGCGACAATCGTAATTTTTCTCCTTGTTTCTGATTTAATGTTATCAATCAATTTATTAAGGTCATCAAATATTGTGTTTGATGATTTTCTATGTTTGTAAGCTTGAATATTTAATGCGTCAGTATACATAATCAATAATTCTGCAGAGATTTGTAATAATTCATTTATAAGCCTACTTTTTTTACACTCTTGTTTAAAATTAACATTTTGCATACTTAAAGCAGAATTTTGCTTTTTGATAATTCTAAGTTTAATTATTAGCATTGATATCATTAGTGCTGAGAAACAAAAAAGGGATAGACAACAAATCATAAAAAAATTTTTATCATGTCTATTAGCTAATAATGAAATCTCTAACCGTTTAGTATCGTACTTTTTTTCAATTTCTAGCACTCTGTTCTTTGTTATCTTGGAATATGTATATATATATGAATTATATGCATTTTTATAGTTATTGTAAGCATTGATATAATCACCTTTAGACGCATATATGTCTGCAAGATATTTGTAATAGAAGGAATTTTCAGTTGATAATGAATCTACAATTGATAAAACAGCGAGTTTACTGTAGTAAATAGCACTGTCTTGTACTTCAATCCTTTTATAATATGACGAAAGTGTATAATACAATTTTGGTTTGTCAATTATTAGAGACTTATTTCCCATTAATTTAACCATTTTTTTAACATATTCAATAGAAATATTTAACTCATTTTTTGCTGAATAGTATCCCGAGAGAGCGTTGTATAAGCTGTACTGAATTTCAGGAGAAGACATGTCTGATTCTTCAAAATGAATAATATTGCTAAGTGCTTCCTTGTAACGTTTCTGTGCAAGATATGTCCAAAAAAGTTCCAATCTGGTATTATATTCATCATTATTTCTATTAAGTTCAGTACTTATATTACAGGATAAAAGCAAGTATTGCTCTGCCTCTTTATAATTCTTCTTTATGCGATTCATCTTACCTAAATATTGATATATACTGCTCTGAAGAATTTTATCACTATACTCGTACTTATTATATAGTTCTTCAGATTGTTTTAAATATGAATAGGCAATTGAGTCGGATTTATTGCTATTAAATAAAGCAATACCCTTGTATAAGATTGAACGACAGTAATTATAGTGATCTTTTTTCTTTTCATACCATGTTAAAGAAAATGTAATTAAGGAATCATTTTTGAAAGTTCCGTTAGACTCATTTATAGCAATGGCAGATAATAGGTTGTAATATGCTTTATTATTATCGGATAATTTAGAAGTATTTATTGAATTAAGACTATCAAGCACATCATAACTTTTATCGTAAATGCATTTATCTATTATTCCTAATTTATTTTGGAAAAATATCTCCTCGGTATTATTACTACTACAAGAAAAAATAAAAGTCAGAAGAGAAACGACTACTAAAAGATGCTTCATAAATACTGTTTTATTAAAATTCTGGAAATCAGTTCAAAACTAATAATAAATAATTATTCATCAAAAATTATTACTTTAATATCTATCTTAATATTAAAACATTACTATAATAAGCAAGGTTTTATACTGGGGCAAACAGTCAGATTCCTATAAGATACTTGAGTTTCCCTAGATTCTCTTGGCAGACTGTGGTTTGCCAAGAAATTGATTAAACTTATATTCCAGAGTGATTGGCAACTATTTTAGGTTCCATTCACCACGCTTAAGGGGCTTTGCCCCACCTTGGGATTGCCTCCTTTTAGTCGGCGTTCCCTGGTGGGGGTCCAACAAAGAAAAAAACTAAAGCTCTGCAATTGCCCCACCTTGGGATTGCCTCCTTTCAGTCGGCGTTCCCTGGTGGGGGGCTCTAACAAATCAAAAAACTAAAGCTCCTCTGGAGCTCTTTTATTATGCGTTTTACGGCTTCAAGCGAGCTTGAGCCGTCAACGCATAATAAAATAAGCCGCACGTTTGTGCGGCTTTAGTTTTTTTCTTTGTGATTCGGTTGGGTTCTGAACTAGCCACCATAACAAACACAATATAAATGAGTTAGATTTTCAATATTTCAATAGGTCATGAATTGGTCATGGAAATTGTTGTCGTTTTTTCCGTGGGTTCAATACCTAAAAGAACGTGTTTTTCTAGGTTCAAAATTACTCTTCTTTTTAGAATTTCCAAAACTTTTTATTTCAGTACTTTATGATTGGTGCAAGGTGCAAGCTATATATATAGATATATACTTGCACCTTGCACTAAACTTCAATTAAAGGCTACACCTTCAACGATCTTCTTTTGATTGTATGCCAATGCTCCAAAAAGCGAATTTCCTACATCTATTTTTGCAACCATTCCTGCTCAAACTCTTTGGTTAATTCAATGATTTGCCTGTTCAAAGCTACCAGTTTCCGTGTTAATTACATGTATTTAAACTATAGTGTAATGCAATTTTCTTCTATGAATTAACCACTCCTCATTCTGCTTTTTGGCTCAGCGTTTTATCTCGTATGGCAAATTTATTTCCGGATTTGTTTGGGAGTACAAGGTCTGGCCTTACGGTTTTGCGAAAAATCTCCATCCCTACGGGTAGTATTTTTGCTCAAAAACCTTTACTTCCAAATCCTACAATGTATTGCCAACGAAACAAAAACGACCAAGCCGATCGAAAGACGCATAAAAAAAAGTCGGATCATGAAAGCAATCAACCAAAACAAAAACTCCCCTACCTCACAAATCCGCATTTATACGGGGAATATTCTCAAATGGATGATATGTAATAAGAGATTTTTAAAGTTACTATTCTTTATTTCTTTAACTATCATTTGTTTAAAGTGTGGTACTGCTCCATTCTTCATAATTATTTTCTACACTCTCAGAGCGATATTTAAGATTGTATTTTATATGATAATCACAATGTTAGTTATCTTCATTACTTTTCTTCTATTCTACTTAAACTTTATTAATTAGTTAATTGTAAATCAAGAAAATGTAGATAATAAATATTAATGTTTTGGGTGATTATCAAAGATTTGATTTTTCGAATGAAGGATTCCTTTGCTCTCCCGAGTGAGCTTCTTTCTGATTTTGCCAGAAAGATACAAAGGGCGATTAGCAACTGCATGGACCGTCAATCTTTTGCTTTAGTCGTGTATGTTTGATCATCTGTAAGAGGTGAAGAATTTGAGATGTCAGAGCAGATGCCTTGCCACTAGTGTGATACGGACAACTTATGCTCAGTTCAATGTCATTATCGACAATACTGTATTACGGATGATGTTAAGGTGTGATCATTCCCTTGCAGACATTCCTTTTCAATGATTTTTAAGATAATTGGCGAGTTTTACCGGAGCAAAGGTTTTCAAACGCCTTAACACCTTATACAAGGTCATGCATCCTGTTTTTGTAACAATCTCCACACTTTCAGGTAGTATTCTTCCACAAAACCTTGTATCGGCAGTCATTTACCTTTATTTGCTCCCGTTAAAATTCTAAATTATTTACCTTAAAAATCAATTATCATGAAAAAGAATTATGTACGCCTGGAAGGAAATGTCGGATTCACACCAAGAGTAACACCATTGGAGAGCGGAGCTACAGTAATGAGGCTGTCTATAGCCACCAATGACAGATTCAAGAACAGAGCCGGGGAGTTCGTTGACGAGACCGTATGGCACAACATCGTAGCATGGAAAGGCAACGGGATGCCCGACTTCCATCAAATTCATACAGGAACACCCCTTACAGTAATAGGAAAGCTCAAGCCGGTGCAGTACACCACTAAAACAGGAATAGAAAAGATGACTTATGAAATAGTTGCCTCACAGATACTATTCACAGCTGAACAAAAAGAGGCAGACCTCCCGGAAGAAGTAGCCGTAGCTGAAGACACTACCATCCCTGAGAGCAATAAGAAAAAGAAAGGTAAATAACTCTAATATAGCTTAAAATAAGCCTGCAATTTGCTGGCTTATTTTATGGTAATTGAACTGTTTATGAAAACATTATTTCAATAATTTTGCGAGAAAGGAATAATGGATATAGTGCCAAAATATTGCTGGTGGCTATTTAGAGAGTTTTGAGTTATTGTAGGTATAATTTTTATTGCTATTGTTTTAAAAATAAAGAGAGTAGCATAAGTAGTTATATTTGTAATATTTGTAAAAAGTAAATATATATTATAACTTTAGCTTATATAATTAAGAGACTGTTAAATGAAAAACATTAAAAAATCTTGATAGAGCTTTGTTATAGAAGAGATTTTTTTACAGAATTAATTTGAAATAGAAATATTATTCAATAAACATGCACATATCTTCCAGTTTTAGGATGCTATGTGCAATAAAGTTGATTATATAATATGTAGCGTTCATGTTGAAAAAAGCCAATCTGAAATATAGAATTTTATGAAAATCAATTCAGATTATCCGATAAATAAAATTGTAGAAATTGAGTTTTCTGAAATTCTCAAGGACTATAATATACTTGTAACCAAAAAAATTAAAAAAGAGTATAATAAAGAATTTCTTGTTGACTCTGACCCAAATACGTGCAGATTTTGCGGAAAATCTTATCCTGAAGTTAAATTTGAAAACGAAGCTCATACTATTCCTGAATTTATGGGAAATAAGAACTTATTTTCAAAATTTGAATGTGACACATGCAATAATAGTTATTTCAGTTTATTTGAAAATGAAATGGCAAATTATATGTTATCCCACAATACAATGTCAGGTACAAAATCAAAGAATAATAAAATTCCAAAATACAAACTAAAAGGACAGCCCCAAATCATTAATGGACCAGAAAAAATTTTAATATCTAAAGTACCTGATTCCGCTCTCAAAGAAGCAAGTGACGGCAGTCTTTCTATTGAAATTAAAATCCCTTCATATATCCCAGAATTCATCTATCGGTGCCTTGTAAAAATCGGAATAAGTTTAGTGCCGGAAAAGAATATAGCTGTATATAAAGATACAATAAGTTGGTTGATGAATTTAGAAATTGAACAAAACTTGAAACCGTTCATGTTGTTTTCAATGTATCCTTTTGATCTACAAACGAGTGAAATAATATGTACAATTTTGGAACTAAAGGATGAATGCACTAAAAATTTTCCTCATTCAATTTTTTTTCTTTCATACAACAACTTTGCCTTTCAAATCCATATTCCATACAGCTTAAAAGAAAAGATTGGTATGAATCTAAATGTAATTCCATTTGCTTTTCCAATGACTTTGGATTTGAGCAAAAACTTTGAAGGAATGAGAACCAATAACATTATCGATTTAAGTTCTAAAGAAAGAATTAGAAACGAAATAGTAACTTATACGATAATAGGAGATAGAAATTAATTAAAAACACAAAACGCTAACAAAGTGTAAATTTTATAGGCGGGTGCGATGGTGTGCGAAGCGCAAATTCCCGCATTGATTTTCCAGCCCTATCGGACAGAAAATCACTACGAGAATCCGCTACAAAACTTACACTCACCGTTATGCGTCATGCTAAGGGGACAGTGCAAACATCAAATAAAGAAAAAATGAATAAAATATGTTAATAGCTCAGACGACTTTTTAACAACACATTCAATTTGTTAACAGATGACTTAAGTAAGCTTGAGATTAAAGAAAGTTACAGTCACGACAATTGTTTAATAAGGGACAAGGTTTCTCACACTACCTATTACAAGACTTTCATCCTTGATGAAAACTCAAGAACAAAAATTATTTACGAAATAGCTTTTTACCCTTCAAGCATAACTTCTAAATACCTTCCACGACTTACTTTTAAAAAAATTGACGACAAAGGGCTTCAAAAGGATATAAGTGCAAATAAGGATATAATAATTGCCTTCCAAAATTCCGGACAAGCTCTTGTGTTTTGGAAATTTATTGGCTTTCTAAACAGCTTTAAGGATGTTGTAGATACAGGCGAATTTGACAGTTTATTTGGTGTTTATTCAAAAAACAAATTTATTGCAGAATTTGAAACACAAACTGAGAAACAAAAAGTTGAAGACATCAAAACCCTAATTAATAAGTCGGACATTAAGGAAAATGACATAAGGTCAATACTCTTTGAAAAACGAAAACATAATCTAAAAGCATTTCTTTTTTTTGCTTAAGAACATAGTAGGGCAAGGCAAAACGAGTATTGACTATTATAGAGAAAAATATTCTGTTCAGGCTGGAGAGGAAGCAATTTGGCATCATTTTTTAAAAAACAATGATTGGATATTAGGATTGAATGTAGACATAAAGTTCATTCGAGATTTTTATAACGAACAAAAAATTGGAATTGAAAACTCTAATGGAAGCGGAAGCCCCAAAACTGACCTGCTTGGTATTTCTGACTTTACAACATTAGTTGAGTTAAAACATTCAGAGACCAAAATATTCAAAAAAGAAAAGAATAAAGCGAGAGCAAACACATGGGACTTTACTTCTGACTTCATTGAAGGAGTAAGCCAATGTTTGGGGCAGAAATTTGCTCTAGATAGAAGTTACAAAACGAAAGATTTTATTAATGAAAAAGGTATAATGCTTGATAAAAACCAAACTTTGACAATAGACCCTAAAACGGTATTTATCATTGGAAACAGAAAAATTGAATTTCCGCATAATTTAGAAAGTGACAATCATACTAAAAGTCAGACATTTGAACTGTTTAGAAGAAACAATCGAAACATTGATATTTTAACATATGACGAACTTTTTAAAAGAGCTTATCATACAGTTTTTGGAGAAAGAATTCCTCAAAACTGGTATTATGACGAAGAATTTAAAATAATAGATTAAAAGAAGCACGACCGCATAATAAAAACTATATGTCATTGGGGTTTCCGTGATAAGCAAACTTTCAGATTTCCGTACAAACATTGAAGTACGCGGATGGCACAGGAGCCCGTAAATCCTCGACTGCATATAGTTCCGAATGTTAGTTGTCATAGCTATTCAAAGACATTAGAACAATTTTGCTGTCTTAAATTAATATGAAAACTATTCTCGCCAAAGACACAGACCTTCATTATATCAGCACCCTTGAATGGCTTTATTGATTATTGGAGCAATGGTATTATAAAACTGACTGGATACTTTTTTGATGCTTATTATCGCAAACTGAAATAAATATTATAGCAGTTATGTCCAAAACCCGCTAACCCCCGGAGCAGTTTGTAAGAAATTACAAGCTGCTTTTTCATTCTTATTGCAAGCGTTAGAAGAAAATTTCTTCTTTATTGATTCTCCCCTCTCTTCTCCAATGGTTACTCTCGTACTTATTGTTGCTTTACTGAATTTCGTTCTCATTATGTTTTTGTGAATTGTCGGCAAAGATATTTCGCTCACTTGACACTGTGCAAGGACAGGCTTTGTTTTCCTGACAATCTCCACACTTTCAGGTAGTATTCTCATGAAAATCCCTGCGCATCTGTTCGCTTTTCTTTTAGGCCTCAAATTCACTTAAAAACATTGTATTATGAGAACATTAAAAGAAATTCAGGAACTGTATCAACAAGCCGGCGTAAAGGCTTTAAGGGACGTGGAACTTCTCCAGCTGCTGGGAATCAATCTGGAGTCCTGCGATTTTCTTGAACTTTTCAAATCAAGTCGTGAGGCACTCATAAGGAAAGGCTTCAGAGCATCCACCGCATTAAAGTTAAACGCCCTCGGAGAGGTGGCTCACAGATACTCATTGACTCCCATTCCCGAAAGAGAATCAATCCAATCCTCAAGCTCCATCGCGGCAATAATGTCTCCCATATTAAAGCATCTCTCACATGAAGAGTGTTGGGTGGTTTATCTGAACAGAGCAAACAAAGTGCTCATCAAGGAACAGCTCTCAATCGGAGGCGTATGTGCAACGGTCGTTGATGTAAAAATCATACTAAAGAGAGCTCTCGAGCTTCTTGCCAGTTCGATCATTCTTATACACAACCACCCATCAGGGAATACAAAGCCTGGTGAGAATGATAAAGTTCAGACAAAGTTACTCAAAGGAGCAGCTGACCTTTTTGACATCACACTACTGGATCACGTCATTATTGCCGGTGACAGCTACTTTAGCTTTGCGGATGATGGTATAATGTAATGTTATCATCAATGAGAGCCCTCTCCGGAGGGCTTTTGCATATATATTCAATATTTTATTATTTTTGTATTTAATATCATGAAACACTTCACATTATATAATCTAATAATTGCTTTTATAGCTATCACTACCATTTCTTGTACTAAAGAAACAATACAGGAGGATACTGATATTATAAAAGACACAACTAAACGAAACTTTTTCGAATTGTCTCAGGAAAGCATCTCTCTTGAAAAAGAGGAAAAAACAATCAGCATCGATATAACTACTGACAATACGTTTTCGATTAAAAATGAATCTGATTGGATTAGCATCATACTTGAAAAAGACAGCACCAAAAATGGTGTATTTCATAAGAATTATAAGTTAATATTAAAAAAGAACGAATCTGAATCCAGAAACGCTACCGTGATCTTCGAGATTACACCTGTCCGAACATTTTCATTAAGGATATCTCAAAGGGGAAGGAGTTTAGGCCGGATAACAGACTCCCTTGCATTGGTAGCATTATATAATTCAACCCATGGAAAGGATTGGATCAATAATGCAAACTGGTTATCCGATAAACCTACCTACTCATGGTATGGCATTAATTGCACCTCGACCGGTATGCTTGAAGGTACAGCAAGGGTGGAGGCCATAACCCTAATTAACAATAATCTTTCAGGCACAATTCCAAAGGAGATTGGTAATATGGATTCTCTTAAAGTATTTTCAATTGCCGAGAATAAATTAAGCGGAGAGATTCCTGAAGAAGTTTTCAACCATAAAAACTGGATTGATTGGTGTCCGTCTTATTATGTTGCCTGGCAAAAATATGGATACAAATTCAGTAACTTTGATAGGCAGGTGGAATACAACACTAGCGAGCATGGTAAAGTCATTCTTCTAAACAAAGCAAGCCGAGGTAAGGGCGTAAACATCATCATTACCGGGGACGGTTTTCCGAGTTCAACCATGGGTAACGGAGGAGAATTTGAAACAATTCTCAATGGAACAATGGATAATATCTTTGAAACAGAACCATTCAAGAGTTATAAAGAATACTTTAATATATACATGGTTAAAGCTGTATCAAGGCAAAGATATATTTCTGATCCTCATTATTCAAGAGATACATACTATGGAATTACTTTAATGGATGTAAGCCGGGTTGAGATAAGCGGGAGTCTTGCAATCAAGCAAAAAATATCATCTTTAATTGGCTTTGATATTTCCAATTGCACAGTTGTAATGGTAGTAAATCATGACGCAAATATGGGTTGCGGAGGGAAGAATTACTATGATGTTGGCTATGCTTTCTTCTCATATTCAGAAAGTTTTTATAAAGACAATAAAGGATATAAAAAGCATGATGCACCTGTTCACGAAATGGGACATGCTTTTGCCGGCCTTGTAGATGAATACGCTTATGGATATTCACCGTCGGCAGAATACATACAGTATTGGCAAGATAATTATCTAACTCTTGAGAAGAATCTCAACAAATCCATTCAATCTGACCCCAAGAAAGTTCCCTGGGCTCACTTCATAGGGCTTCCCGGATATGAGATGGTTGGAGTATTCTCAGGAGCTGATTTCCCCCAATTTTACAGAAGCGAACAAAATAGTATTATGAAAGGAGATGCTTCTTGGTTTAATGCTGTTAGCAGAGAGATTATTGTAAAACGAATAATTGAGCTTTCGGGTATGCAATATTCTTTTGAAGATTTCTTGAGACTTGACAAAATGTGACATTTAAATTTAATATATTGCTCGTTAACGTTGAACAAGATATTGCAGAGCAAGTTTTGAGTTGCTAAGGGCATTCTCTGAGACAGGATAACATATATCAAATCTGACGAAGAAACATTTGTGTTTACCAATTACAAAAATCAATTAGGATTGTTTTAAATGATATTAATGAATTACCTCGGGGCAATCCCCGAGGTATCTTTAAGAAAGATTACCACAACTTGAGTTGATCAACATACAACTGCTGGTATTTCTGGTCCTGATTTTCAACATATTTCTTTATTACTTCAGCATTGTCATAATAACCAACTGTATTCACATAGTACCCACTTGTCCAGAAACTTCCACCCCACAATTCTTTCTTCACTCTGTAAATCTACGGAAAACCTCACGAGCCGTGATACTTTTTATCGTTCGAATCATTTGATCAACAGACAGCGTTGGAACACTTTGAACCAAAAGATGAATATGATCCTCATCTGTGCCAATCTCAACAAATTTTATCTCAAAACGACCTCCTATTTCCAAGCATATCTCCTTGATCTATTCACTGATCGAACCATGGATCACCTTGCGCCTGTACTTCACAGGAAAAACCAAAAGGTAAAGAAGAGGTGTCTTGTTGTGCTTTTTGAATATTTGTTCATCATACATAAGGCAAATGTACGCTTTTCATGCGTATTGAAAACCTTGGGTTTTCAAACTATGCTCTTTGACCCCGGGGCAAGCCTTGAGGAATTCTTTTGATTAAACAAGAGTATATTTATATTTGACCGGTGAAGAATATAACCTGTTAGAGGAGGAACTGATTAATTCGGGGCTAGACAACAAAAGTTTTCTGACGTCAAGATGGATAAAACTTCACAAATATTACTACTGGAAGCGCAAGTCAAGAGATCTTAAAGAGGATTCTTTGCAGGCAGAGGGTCAGTTCCTCCCTATCGATGTCCATTCCGGAGGATTAATCAAACCCTCAAAACGTGGCAAAGGCTTAAAACAGCGTTTCATAACTCGTGGAGAGATAGAAATAGAGCTCCGCACACCTTCCGGAGCAGAACTTCGCATCCGGGGCATCATGGACTCATTAATGGTAAGCACCATCATCGCTTCTACCGGAGGCCGTCGCAATGTTTAGTCTCAATGACAGCATGCGCTACCTGCTCTACAGCGAGCCCACCGACATGCGCAAGAGTTATCATACCCTTAGCGGTCTCGTGACAAACAATATGGGTCTCAATGTACGCGATGGTGACGTATTCATTTTCATCAACAAGGCCCACAACCGTATCAAGCTTCTGCACATGGAACCCGGAGGACTTGTCATCTACTCCAAACTGCTTGAAGAAGGTCGTTTCCGCCCTCCTCAGGTTAATTCCTCCGGAACAAAGATCCAGATGGAGTGGCTGGATCTGGTAATGATGGTTGAAGGTGTTATGGATGATCCGTCAACAAGATTAAAGAGGCTGAAAAGAGTAATTTTTTAGCATAAAATGTTGGTAATTATTTGGTTATCTAAAACATTGTTACTATCTTTGTATCAGATAATTACAGTGTTTTATGGCATCCGGATACACCCAACAGGATATAGAGAAAATGGCAGCAGAAATCGAGTCTCTTCGCAGTCAGCTTGCTGCAAAAGAAGAGGTTGTATCCACTCTTGAATCAGAGGTTGTAGAGCTTGAATCCAATATCACCAATCTAGAGTCCAATATCACTAGTTTGGAATCCAATATTACCACACTGGAGACAGATGTCACCAAGCTGGAATCACACATCTCCAAATTAGAGTACGAACTCACCTGGCTGCGCAAGAAGTTGTTTGGCAAGATGAGCGAGCGATTTATCTCATCTGATCCTGATTCCCGTCAACTGGATATCTTTGGTGATCAGCTCAGCGACAAGGAGAGAGAGGAACTGGAGAGGGCTGCGGCACAGGAACAAAAGCTTATAACCACCACATTAACAACAAAGACGTCTCGCACTCCCCGTAAGGACATCTCCCTGGAGAACCTGCGTGTTGAGGAGACAGTTATTGATCCTGAAGGGATAAATTATGAGGAATATGTCTGCATTGGCTCCGAGGTGACAAACAAACTGGCCTACAAACCGGCTGAGTTTTATGTCAAAAGGATCATCCGCAGAAAATTTGCCCTTAAAAATCAATCTGAACAACAAAATGAAGGAAAAGAACGGCCAACAATATTGATAGCGTCCCTTCCCGAGAGCCCGATACACAAATGTATGGCAGAAACAAGCCTTTTAACGGAAATAATCATCCAAAAATACCTTTATCACATTCCTTTTCACCGGCAGATAGCTCGTTTTGCAGATCTTGGGGTGCGGATAAGCTCTTCTACGATGGGAGACTGGTTCTCCCAGAGCTGCGAGTTGCTCAAACCACTTTACGACCATCTCCGACGAAGGGTCCTGTCTACCGATTACATACAGGTTGACGAGAGTACACTCCCGGTGATAGATAATGAGAAGAGGCGGGCCGTGAAGGGTTACCTGTGGGTTGTACGTAATCCGGATAATGGCGAGGTCTTCTTCCACTACGACAGAGGCTCCCGCTCCGAGAAAACGGCAATGATGCTTCTGCACGACTTCAAAGGAGCAATACAGAGTGACGGCTATCAGGTTTACAAGCGCTTTGAGGCACTTGACGGCAAGTTGATGCTCGGTTGCTGGGCTCACGCCAGACGCAAGTTCGACGAAGCCCTGGCAGAGAACAAAAAATTGGCTACCGAAGCTCTCCTGCAGATACAGTCCCTTTATGCAATAGAGAGGGAGGCAGATGAGATGGGAGCTACACCTGAACAGAGAAGGGAGTTGAGAAGAACCAAGGCATATCCTATATTGGTGACCTTTGAAAAGTGGCTTTTCGAAAACTATAAAACTCTGTTACCACAGAGCAGAACTGCAAAGGCAATATCTTATACCTACTCTCTCTTCCCAAAACTCTCAAGATATCACCTTGACGGTAGATACAGAATAGACAACAACCTTGTTGAGAATGCCATCCGTCCACTGGCAATAGGGAGAAAAAATTACCTCTTCTGCGGTAACTCAGAGGCTGCAACAAGAGCTGCTGTCATGTACTCTCTTTTGGGGTCCTGCAAGGCTGCCGGTGTAAACCCTACAGAGTGGCTAGAGGATGTTCTTTCAAAGATGTACTCCTACAGTAAAGGTAAAGGCAATCTGGAGATACTACTCCCACACTTGTGGAGAAAGAGTCAAACTTGCGTCAAGTAAGAAAATCTTTGTGTTAATCGTATCAAGTCTACCCAAATTTGGGTAAAGTCAATAAAAATTGACCCAACTTTAATCAAAATCGCACAAACTTGCATCGAGTTGATACAAACTCACCCAATTTTAATCAAATTTTAATTAAAGTGACCCAGTATCCGGCAGAATGGCTTATTTAGATGTGATTTATCGGATGCTTACAAATAATTATTGGATGTTTATACGGGCAATAGTGATTTTTTTAGATTTTAACCCATATACTCAGTGCTAATATTATACTAAAAAATATTACGGAACTTCCAATGATTTTATTTATCCAAGGTAAATTATTTAAGCATAATTTATCCAGAAAGATGCTGATTGAACAAACGATAAAACTCCACCACATGCTAGCTCCTACAAAAACGCCAAAGCAAAGTTTAATAAGTTGTAGGCTATTGGTTTCCCTTGGAATAATATTTAAAGTTGTAAAAAGCAATGCAAACACAAAAACAGTTTGGGGGCTTAAAAGTGCAAGAAAGAAGGAAGAAAAAAAATCCTCACAAGCTGAATGTAAGTTTTTTTTTGGTTCATCAGAAGTTAAAGAATAATTTTTAATTGTTATTTTTATTCCCACTATTAAAAGAATAATGGCTCCAATTAAACGTATTGGAACCTGGAAATTATTGATAATTTGAGAAGCAGAGCTTACGCTGTATGCTGCTATTATTGAATAAATTGTATCGGCAATTGCAACACCCATACCAGCAATTAAGCCTCTTACTTTTCCATTATTTATAGTTTTTTGAATTGTTGTAAGTACAACTGGGCCAAAGGATATAGATACAACGATTCCAATTATCATCCCTTTTACGAAGATGGAATCCATATCAATTTATTGCAGCTATTGTTCGTTTAAATCTAAAAACTAAAATTTCTCCTGAAGCAATCTCTGCACCAACTATCATGGCATATTCTTTCCCTTTGTTTTCAGCCAAATGAATATCTTTGAATTCTATAAACTGCTTGAGTTCATTTATTATATTTTTGGTATTGTATGTAGAGCCATTGCTTACAACGACAATTTCATTTATTGGAAAGTATTCCCAAACTGCCATAATAACATTTCTCAAGGTTTTTTCCTCGTTAAGAGTACATATAATTGCTGATACCTTTTTCATTAGTCAGATTAAAAATTGTATACTTTATTTTACACATTGAGTCCAATTGTTATGCAACTTCGTTTTATCGAAGTTTGATGACTAATTGGATTACCTAATTTAAACCTTATTTGCTTTAGATTTTATATAAAATATTTCATAGAACAAAAAGATTAATTCCAAGTTTGTGCTTAGTCATTTTTTTGAGCACACTCTTGGGCTAAACTAATTTTTTGACATAACATCTTGTTTTTTTGTGTTGTCTAAATTCAAATTTATTCCAAAGATTTTGTACGCTAAAGTTTTCTTCAAGTTCCCTTGTTGATTCAATGTTTGTGATTCCGCTGTTTATAATTGAATTCCCGATATCATTAAAAATTACAGAATTTACCCCTTTATCCTTGTAATCCTTATGTACTGCAATGAGCAAAGTGTCTATAGTATCATTATATTTTAATGCGTTTTGAATTCTCAATATTCCAAATGGGTACAAACGTCCTTTAGCCTTTTGTAATGCCTTTGAAAGTGAGGGCATACATATACCAAACCCAACTACATTATTTTCTGCATTTAAGATGATTGATACATATTTTAACCTTAGTAAAGGGATGAATTGATTTTTTAAATCATCACATTGTGTTTTTGTCAACTCGGAAAAGGCATAAAGTCCGGCATATTCCTGATTTAGGAGTTGAAATACTTCATCGGAATATTTTAAAAGATCCTTTTTTTTGCGAAGACGTGCACTATGTAATTTATATCTATTTTTCACAACCATCGCAATTCTCGAATATTTTTCAGGAACAGATTTTGGCACCTTAATATTATATTCAACCCAATCAATATTCTTTTTAAATCCCAATTTTTCAATAAGTTCTGAATAATAAGGGAAATTAAATTTCCCAAAGGATGTTGATAGTTCCTCAAAACCTTCAATAAGAATACCCGATGTGTCAAAATCAGAAAGTCCAAGTGGTCCGTGTATTGTTTTTATGTTTTTTTGTATAGCCCAGGACTCAACAGTTTCTATTAGTTTTTTAAGTACGTTTTCGTCCTCAATAAAATCCAACCAACCAAAACGAACAAAATTTTCACCTACTTTCTTGTTATAATTGTAATTTATTACACCTGCCACACGACCAACTATCTTATTGTTGATGTATGCAAGCCAATATTTTGCTTCACAAAACTCGAAAGAAGGATTGTCCTTTTTTGATAGTGTTTTTAGTTCGCTACAAATTAGAGGAGGGACATAATACTTATTACCTATATAAAGCTTATTTGGAAATTTTACAAACTGTTTTAATTGACGTTTAGTAGATACTTCTTTTATAGTTATTTTCATTTAATCATAATATTTTTTCAATATAGCTGCAAACAAAGTTTCGGGTAACAACCTCTTCAACGAAACTGAAAATTTTTGAAGAGGTGATGCTATTACATATCTAAAAGCCGGCCTTTTCTTGTAAACTATTTTTCCTATTTTTTTTGCCAGAATTTCCGGTTTTGGACCATTACTTTCATCGGATGTTATAATCGATAAAGTATTGTGGAATTGAGGATATGTCAATTTAATATCAGGATTGTCTACAATTTTGCGATTCGAAGTAAAATTGGTAGAAAAGTCACCAGGATTAACTAATACAACACGAATATCTTGCGGCTTTAATTCAAGACTTAATGACTGACAATATCCCTCAATGGCGAATTTACTTGCCGAGTAGAGGCCTTGGAAAGGAATGCCCATTAAGCCTCCAATTGAGCTGATACAAATAATTACTCCCTCTTTTTGTTTGCGCATGATCGGTAATACTGTCTGTGTTACCCTAAATACACCAAAAAAGTTTACATCCATTTGATATTGAGCATCTCTGATGCTTGTTAATTCAATGGGACCTCCAATTCCAATTCCAGCATTATTGATTAAAACATCTATGTGGCCTTCTTTATTATAAATTTCTTTAACCGCCTGTTCAACGGAACTTATGTCGGTAACATCCATACGAACATAGCTTACTTTCGGAATAGGATCAACTTCACTACGTATTGAACCATAAACTTTATGTCCGTTATTGGTAAGCTCTATTGCCATAGCACGCCCAAAGCCGGATGATATACCAGTAATGAATACAACTTTTGACATAATGGGTTATTATTAATCTTTAACTGTTGGTGATTGAATAACATCAAATTGTCTGAATGCTGCTATAATTTTAGGTATTGCAATGTCCAACTGTTTAAAAGTATGGGTGGCCATAAGTGAGAATCGTATAAGTGAATCTTCTTTTGGCACTGCCGGAGAAATCACCGGGTTTACAAAAACACCATCTTCGAGCAATTTGCGGTTTATCTGTAAGGCTTTTATATCATCGCGTATAAATAGAGGAATAATTGGCGTTTCGCTTTTACCGGTGTCTATTCCTGCCTTCTTAAATGCGTTTTGAGCATAATGAGTCAGATTCCATAGATGCTCTATGCGTTCGGGTTCGCTAATCATGATGTCAATTGCGGCATTAACACTTGCAACTGATGCGGGTGTCATACTTGCACTAAAAATAAGAGAACGGGAGTTGTGTTTAAGATAATTTATAACCGCAGCATCACCGGCTATGAATCCACCAAGAGATGCCAGTGATTTTGAAAAGGTACCCATAATTAAATCAATTTTATTGGTTAAATTATAATGGGATGCTGTTCCTCTTCCATTTTGCCCAATGACACCCAGTGCGTGGGCATCATCAACCATAACGCTTGCATTGTATTTTTGAGCTAATTCCACAATTTCGGGCAATTTGACTATATCGCCTTCCATGGAAAAAATTCCATCAACCACAATTAATTTGATTTGGGCAGGGTTGCACAGCTTTAATTTGGATTCGAGGGAAGACATGTCATTATGCTCGAATTTTAATACTTTTGAAAATGACAATCTGCTCCCTTCGATAATTGATGCATGGTCGAGTGAGTCTAGCAGAAGATAATCATTCCGGCCGCATAATGCAGAAATAACGCCGATATTTACCTGAAATCCTGTACTGTAGCAAATAGCCGCATCTTTGCCAACCAGACGAGCAAGTTTTTCTTCAAGTTCGAGGTGTATATCTAATGTTCCGTTAAGAAATCGTGACCCGGCACAACTTGTTCCATATTTATCTATGGCTTGTTTTGCTGCTTCTTTAATTTGAGAATGATTCGAAAGACCTAGGTAACTGTTCG
>PHDB01000053.1 GCA_002842495.1 Bacteroidetes bacterium HGW-Bacteroidetes-6 | reverse complement strand
ATGTTAAAGAAGGCGAATTCATTATTGCCATTAACGGCGTAAAAACAAATACTGTTGACGACATGTATCAATTGTTGGTTGATAAAGCAGGCGTACAAGTAGAAATGCTTGTAAACAGCAAACCAACCGACAAAGGAGCTCGCAAAGTGATTGTGGTTCCATTGGCATCCGAATCATCGTTGTATTACTACAGCTGGGTTCAGCACAATATTGATGTGGTCGAAAAAGCTACCAACGGACAAGTTGGCTACATTCATGTTCCCGATATGAGTGTGGAAGGCTTAAACGAGTTTGTAAAATATTTCTATCCACAACTCAACAAAAAGGCGCTGATTATCGACGATCGCGGCAACGGCGGCGGCAATGTTTCGCCTATGATTATGGAACGCCTTATGCGTATTCCAACTCGCGCCAACATGGCCCGTAATGTGACCACACCGGGACAAACTCCAACCAAACTCATGCTGGGGCCAAAAGTACTGTTGCTCAATCAGTATTCTGCTTCCGACGGCGATTTGTTCCCATATGCTTTCAAAAAGCACGGACTCGGAAAAACCATCGGTATGCGCAGCTGGGGTGGTGTTGTCGGAATTCGAGGCACCTTGCCTTTTGTTGATGGCACCGTGTTGAATAAGCCCGAATTTGCAAGCTACTCAATCGACGAAAGCGAATGGATTATTGAAGGATATGGTGTTGAGCCCGACATTGTAGTTGACAACGACCCCTATTTAGAATTCATTGGCACCGATACACAGTTGCAAAAAGCCATCGAAGTTATTCTCGAGGAACTGAAGAATTACAAACCCATTCCCGATATTCCTGAAGGACCGGATAAAACAAAATAAAAGCGAGAACAAAGCGTTTGTCGTTTGTTCCAATTACAATATGTCATGCTCGATCAACTGAAATATAAGTTTTTTCTAAAAGCACTACAAAAGCGCCAGCTTAAAGTGAAACGCGAAGTACGCAATCGCAGCTTCGACGATTCGGTGTCGTTTCTGTTGTTGTTCGATTGCACAACCGAAGAGCGATACAATCAGTTTACACGAGTTTATGCAGCTTTGCAATTGCAAGGGAAAACTGTTCACGCCGTTGGGTTTCATGGATTGCATATTACGCCGCAGTGGTGTATGCCTTCGTTGCATGTAGAAGTAATTGGCAAAAACGACATCACCAAATCGGGCATTCCAAAATCGAAAACTATCGACGATTTGCTACTGCATCCTTTTGATGTATTAATCGATTTGACAGGCTGTTTGCACCAGTCAATTCTTTGGATTACAACTTTATCGGCAGCGCAATTCAAAATTGGAGCATCGACAGAAAAATGTCCGCAATTATACGACCTCACAATCGATTCGGATAATGTGGTTTCGCAAGAGGAAGTAATGAGACTTGCTCACGACTACCTTAACATATTAAAAAACAAACCCATATGATATCTTTACGTGGACTTGGAGTAGCCCTTATTACACCATTCAACAGCCAAGGTGCTATCGATTCAAACGCATTATTGAAACTTGTCGATCATGTTGTTGAAGGCGGTGTAGATTACATTGTGCTTTTCGGCACAACCGGCGAATCGCCAACAGTGAGTCTTCTCGAAAAACAAGATACTTTGCGACTTGTTTCGGCTCATTTGAATAAAAAAGTTCCTGTTGTGATGGGATTTGGCTCCAACAATACAACCCAACTGATTGAAGAAATGAATCTCTTCGATTTCACCGGTGCTTCGGCAATACTTTCGGTTTTGCCATACTACAACAAACCCAATCAGGATGGAATGTATATGCATTACAAATTAATTGCAGAAAAAGCACCTATTCCTGTAATACTATATAACGTACCTGGTCGAACAGTTGTAAATATGGAACCATCCACAACTATCCAATTGGCAAATGATTGCAAGAATATTATTGCCATCAAAGAAGCAACCGACAATATCGATCAGGCGATGGATTTGCTGCATCAGAAGCCGGCAGATTTCCAGATGGTTGCCGGTGACGACGCACTCGCATTGCCCTTTATTGCATTGGGGGCCGATGGTGTTATTTCAGTTATTGCCAATGCCTATCCCAAAGAGTTTTCGAAAATGGTACATGCAGCCCTGGCAGGAAACTTCGATGAAGCACGCTATTATCATTACCTGTTGCTGCCTATTATTCACAAATTACTCAACATGGGCAATCCAAGCGGAATAAAAGCAGTAATGCATATAAAAGGATTGATAGACCATGTTTTCAGACTACCGGTTCATCCTGTCAGCCAGAATAAATTCAACGAAATAGTTGAAACAGTGGCAATAACAGAAAAAAGCATTGTATAGACAACGTTTTTGACAATTTCCGGTCTTATAAAAAATTCATTGCACCATGAAGTTTCGATTTACGTTTCTTTTATTAAGTCTGTCGTTAACAGTCTTCTCTCAAACATTGACCCAATCTCAGCAGGTTTCCCAAATTTTACAGGATCGGGGAGAAGTTGTTTTAAAATTCAATGTAAATTCCAAAACCCAGATCAATGAAGATCTGACAAACATCATATCCATTGACAATGTTAAAGAACTTGCTAACGGCCAAGGTTATGAAGTCATAGCCTACGCCAATGCACAGGAATATCAGGCTTTTCTTTCGCGGAGTATTCCCTACGAGATTATACAAAAATCTGCCCCAAAGGCCTTAACTATGGCCACAACGGTTGCGGAAATGGCGAGTTGGGACCGCTACCCGATCTACAGTGTTTACGAACAAATGATGGTTAACTTCGCAAACACATACCCGGCCATATGCGATATTGATACAATTCTCTCATCTACCCCGTCAGGCAACTACAGAATTCTTGTCGCAAAAATATCCGACAATGTGCATACCGCCGAAAATGAGCCGCAATTTCTATATTCATCATCCATGCACGGGGATGAAACCACAGGTTATTATCTCATGCTTCGTCTGATCAACTACCTGCTAAGCAATTACGGTTCCGTCACACAGGTTACCAATCTTGTTAACAACGCTGAAATATGGATATGCCCGCTGGCCAACCCGGAAGGCACTTATTACGGCTCGTCACCGGTCGGATCAACTGTAGCTTATTCGGTCAGAAACAATCTGGCTGGTGTTGATCTTAACCGCAATTATCCTGATCCTCGCGCAGGGCAACACCCGGACGGAGAATTATGGCAAGCTGAAACACAAGCTTTCATGACATTTGCGGATAATCATCACTTTAACATGAGTGCCAATTTTCATGGAGGAGCCGAAGTTACTAATTACCCATGGGATACATGGACCACCAGTGGAAATCCAAACGCTGATGTGGCTTGGTGGGAAAGAGTTTGTGCCAATTATGTAGCTACAGCAAGAGTTGTGTCGCCAACGTATATGACCGACACATATTCGAGCGGAGTAACAGAAGGCGGAGACTGGTATGTCATCGCAGGAGGACGACAGGATTATATGAATTATTTTAAACAATGCCGGGAACTAACCATTGAACTAGATGGTGTAAAAACTACTGAAACTCAAAATCTCAACGGGATGTGGAACACCAACTACCAGGCTTTGCTGAATTATATACAGGAGTCGCTCTACGGAATTCGTGGAGTAATTACAGATTCTTGTTCGGGACAACCAATTCGTGCTAAAGTTTTTGCAAATAGCTATGACCAGACAAACGACAGTTCGCATGTATATTCGGCACTGCCTGTTGGAAATTATCATAAATACGTAAATACAGGAATCTATAGCCTGACATTTTCTGCACCCGGCTATGTTTCAAAAACCATTTCCGGAATATCGGTCACAAACGGAACCGCAACCTATCAGAACGTAACCCTGACCCCGTTGGCACCCTCCGCTGATTTTTCGGCCGATGTGACTTCTACTTGCTCAGGAATTGTTCAATTTTCAAACGATGGTATTTATCAAACAGGTAGTACATTCCTATGGAATTTTGGAGACGGGAACATTTCAACTCAAGAAAACCCGACTCACACATATCTTACGAACGGCAATTACACAGTAAAACTGAAAATCACCTCATGTGCAGGAACCGACAGCATTACCAAAGTTTCGTACATCGCAGTAAATATGCCATTGGCTCCAACTACAGAAGGTGATAGTATTTGTGGTGATGGTTCTGTTTCGTTAACAGCAAGCGGAAGTGGCACTATCAATTGGTACGATGCTCTTTCTGGTGGAACTTTGGTTGGAACTGGAAGCCCTTGGAATACTCCATTTTTATCGACAACAACTACTTATTATGCTGGTTCCGATATAACTACAGTTGGAGCTGCTCAGCATGTAGGTATGACTGATAATTCAGGCGGTGGTCAGTATTTCACAACAACAACTGGTTATCGCTACATGATTTTTGATGTTAGCCAAGATATTCGCCTCGAATCGGTGAAAGTGTATGTAAATTCTGCAGGAAGTCGCACAATTTATCTACAAAACAATGCTGGATTAACTCTTGACTCTGCAGTTGTAACTGTACCAACAGGGCAAAACCCTTATTTAGTAACACTGAATTTCGATATTGCTCCGGGAACTGGCTATCGTCTTGGTGTAAAAACTGGTAGTACAAACAATCTTTATATTGCAAGTGGGCCGTCATATCCCTATTCAATTCCTGGAGTTATTTCAATAACTGGCAACAACCAGAACCAATCGTGGTATTACTTTTTCTTCGACTGGATAGTAAAAACACAATCGCAGTGCAACAGTCCAAGGGTAGCAACAATAGCAAAAGTAACTCCTCTACCCACGGCAACATTCAATTACAATATTGTTGGCGCCGATGTCGATTTCACCAACACCGGAGCTTCGGGTGCTTCGTATCACTGGGATTTTGGCGATGGAAATACCTCTACACTCGAAAACCCCTCGAATAATTACGGAGCAACAGGTTCTTACGATGTTACTCTTGTTGTAACCAACAGCAGTGGTTGCATCGATTCTACAACTCAAACAATTGTGATAAACAATGCTCCTTCGGCCGATTTTTCGGCAAATACGGCATGCCTTGGTGCATCAACACTTTTCACAGACAATTCGGGAACTGCAGTTGGCACAATCACTGGTTGGGATTGGAATTTTGGCGACGGAGCTGGTGTTTCATCTTCAGAAAATCCAAGCTATGTATATGGCGATACCGGTGTTTACAACGTTACACTAATAGTTGAAAGCTCTATTGGACTGTTTGACACAACGACAGTACCGGTTTATGTTTCCACTCGTCCACTGGCAGGTTTCTCGTATGTAGCTGGCTTTGTTGGCAATGCGACAACAGTAAATGACATGTCGCAATCATTTATGCTTCCGCTTACTTCGTGGAACTGGACTTTTGGAGACGGCAATTCATCGGTTCAGCAAAACACGTTCAATGTTTACAATACTCCAGGTTTGTTCACGATTACTTTGATAGTTGCCAACACGTGTGGTCTCGATACAGCAACACAACAAGTGAATATTGTCACAACGGGACTTATTGAATACGACAGACAACCTGTTTTATATCCCAATCCTGCATCGGGAAGCGATATCACCATTGAATTTGTTGCCGAAAACGAAGAAATTTATGTTCTCAACGTATTCGGCGCAGATGGAAGGCTTGTGTATAGCGAAAACGATGCTTGCGAAACTGGCAACAACAAAAAACAGATTAATATTGCTAATTTTGCTAAAGGAAGCTACTGGGTCGAATTGCGAACCAGCAACAATATGTTCAGGCTTCAGTTTGTAAAATAAAAAGCTATGCGATTCGGCATTCATTTGTGCTACAATGGTAAAAATTATGCCGGATGGCAACGCCAGCAAAATGCATTAAGTATTCAGGAAGAGCTTGAAAAGGCTCTTTCTGTGTTATTAAAATCCGAAATATCTATTACCGGATGCGGAAGAACAGACACAGGCGTTCATGCTTCGAACTTTTATGCACATTTCGATTACGAAAGTGCTTTGCCCGAAAATTTGGTTTATCATTGCAACGCTATAATTGGCAAAGGTATCCGGGTTTTCGGATTTTTTGAGGCACCGGATACATGGCATGCACGTTTTTCGGCCACAAAAAGAACATACAGGTATCGGTTATTGCTTCAAAAAAACCCATTTTTTGAAGAATTGGCATGGCAAGTACCTTATGAGCTCGATATTGAAAGAATGCAGGCTGCAGCTTCGCATTTTATTGGAAAGGCTAATTATGCCTCCTTTGCAAAACTTCATGGTAGTCAATCGACCAATATTTGCGAAATCTACTATACCAAACTAACAAGAATTGACGATTTTTTGATTTTTGAAATCAGTGCTGACCGCTTTTTGCGCAACATGGTTAGAGCCATCACAGGCACTATTATCGATGCAGGTCGCGGAAGAATTGAACCTGATGAAATTGCAACCATTATTCAGCAAAAAAGTCGCAATGCAGCAGGCGCTTCGGTTCCTGCAAAAGGTTTGTTTTTGAGTAGTGTGGAGTATAGCGATTCCAATATTCCACTGAACAAATACCACAACTTTCCGATTAACTAGTGTGAATTTCGTTTCAGCTTAAACGAACATAAACGCCTTTTCAATAATACGGAACCACACCCGGATACTTGCCTGTATGAAGTTCGTTCACTTTCTGAGCAAGCAATTCTTTGAAAGCCTCAATCTGATAGCCTTTTTTAGCCGATATGAAAATGGTGGGCAAGTTGGTACGACCCATGAAACTTTCTTCGAGAAGTTGCCCGGGGCTTTTTTCGACCGATATTTCATCTTCTTCCAGATCATCATCAAACTGTTCCTCGGGCTGGTACAAGTCAACTTTGTTGAAAACAATCAAAACCGGTTTGTCGCCAGCACCAATTTCGAGTAGCGTCTTACTTACCGTTTCCATTTGTTCTTCATGGTTGGGGTGCGAAACATCAACTACATGAAGCAATAAGTCGGCTTCGCGAATTTCATCCAAAGTCGATTTAAATGATTCAACCAAATGGTGAGGTAATTTTCGAATAAATCCAACGGTATCGCTCAGCAAAAAAGCCAGATGATTATAGGTTACTTTCCGCACGGTGGTATCGAGTGTAGCAAAAAGTTTGTTTTCGGCATGAACGTCAGCTTTAGCAAGCACATTCATAATGGTACTTTTACCAACATTGGTGTAGCCAACCAGCGAAACCCGAATCAGTTTATCGCGATTTTTGCGCTGGGTCTGCTTTTGTCGGTCGATATCTTTCAACTCTTCCTTCAGATACGAAATGCGTTGACGAATAATCCGGCGATCGGTTTCAATTTCCTTTTCGCCCGGACCTTTCATTCCAATACCACCACGCTGCTTCTGCAAGTGAGTCCACATGCGTGTAAGACGAGGCAACAAGTATTCGTATTGAGCAAGCTCAACCTGTGTACGTGCATAAGCAGTGCGTGCATGCGAAGCAAAAATATCGAGAATCAGATTGGTACGGTCAAGAATTTTACAGCCAAGTTCGCTTTCAATATTTCGAAGTTGCGATGGTGTAAGTTCGTCGTCGAACACCACCATATCGATTTTATTATCCTCTACATAAGCGGCAATTTCCTGAAGCTTTCCCGTTCCAACAAACGTCCGGCTGTCGGGATTCGGAAGACGCTGCGTGAAATACTTTACTACATTGGCATCTGCTGTTCGAGCCAAAAAATCGAGTTCGGCTATATATTCAGCAGCCTTCTCCTCGGGTTGCGAGGGAGTAATGAGCCCAACCAAAACGGTACGCTCTTTAGGTTTTTCGGTTGAATACGTTTGCGGTTTCGGCATTACTTCTTATTTCCTACACTAAACATCATGAGCATGGCCGACATCGACATCAAAAAAACCAACATCGGCAAATTGGGTTCTTTGCTGAATAAAACGGCAAACTTATAGACCGACAATCCGAATAGAAAAAATGCACTAAGTACAGTCATTGCAGGTTTCGACATAAAACCTCCAACAAACAAAAGCACTGAAAAAAATGCAAATGCGGCAGCGATATAAAAGTCGAGAGATGAGAAATCGAAAGTTTTTATGATTTCGAAAAATATCGTGTATGCAAACACAAGCATTGTAATGCGAATGAGCCAAGCGGCAAACGGAAACAGACCTTTAGCTGGTTTCATATCATAGTGTTTTAAAACCGATTATTCGTCGAACATCTTCTATTGTTCTCGATGCACTTGCTCGTGCTTTTTCGCGCCCAGTTGCAGCAATTTTCGAGATAAGGGCTTCGTTCGAAACCACATCGAGAATGCGCTCGCGAATGGGTGCAACAAATGTATTCATGTCGACTGCAAGTTGCTTTTTGAGGTCGCCATAGCGAATGTTGCAATTGGCATATGCATCACGGAAAAACGTTGCTGTTTCGCTGGTCGAAACAATATCGAGCAATGCAAACAGATTCGAAATTGACTGAGGAGGAGTTTGTCCGGGTTCAGTTGGGCCACTGTCGGTAACTGCCCGCATAATTTTCTTTGAAATGCTCTTTTCGTCGTCGATCAGAAAAATAGCATTCCCCTCACCTTCCGATTTTCCCATTTTTCCACTTCCATCGAGTCCGGGGACTTTCACGAGTTCTTCACCAAAGTTATAAGCAACCGGTTCAGGGAAAAACTCAGTACTATATAAACGATTGAAACGACTGGCAAAAGTGCGCGTCATTTCCAGATGCTGTTCCTGATCTTTCCCTACCGGAACCTTTGCCGCCCGATGAATAAGAATATCGGCAGCCATAAGTGTTGGATAAGTAAGCAAGCCTGCATTTACATTATTGGGATGTTTACGGGCTTTCTCTTTAAAGGATGTAACACGCATCAACTCGCCCAAATAGGCATTCATATTAAAAAACAAATACAACTCTGCTGTTTCGGGAACATCGCTTTGAATATACAAAGTTGCCTTTTCGGGATCGAGTCCGCAAGCCACAAATTCGGCAAGCACCTGCTTTACATTGTTGTTTAAATTTTCAGGAGTTGGATGGGTTGTAAGGCTGTGATAATCGGCTATAAAGAAAAAGCAATCACTTTCCTCCTGCAATTTGAGAAAGTTCTTTACTGCACCAAAATAATTTCCCAGATGCAGATTGCCGGTTGGCCTTATTCCACTTACTATTCTATTGGTCATTCCTGCGTGTCTCCTTTGTCTTTTTCTGTTCTGATATCTTTGATATTAAGCTGAAGCGTTGTGTTTCCATTCCACTCGTTTTCTTCAATTGCATAAACGATATCGAATGGCTCTTTGCTTTCGATATAGTTGAAATATTCACCAAGCTGAAATGCAATTCCCGGCAATCCGAAACTTTTGTAATGACTCTGCGTAACCATCAGTTTTATGTGGTTGGAGCCAACTAATTTTGAAAATCCATTGTCGTAAACCCGATTGGTTTGAAAAATAGGATTCATATTTCCCGGACCAAATGGCGCAAATTGTTTCAAGACGGTATAAAACTTTTTGGTCACTTCGTTGAAATCGAGATAAGAATCGATTTCAATAATCGGGATCATCATGTCGTCGGTAATGTTTGCCTGTGCATATTCTTCGATGCGACGCCTAAATTCATCGAAATTACTTTCGTAGAGCGACAAACCAGCAGCGTAGGTATGTCCTCCCCAGTGAATGAGCAAATCGCTACACGAGCCAATGGCTTCATAAATATCAAAATTACGAATTGATCGGGCACTACCTGTGATAATTCCTTTTTCGCTTGATTCGGTAAAGACAATGGTAGGCTTGTAATAATGTTCAGTAAGTCGCGAAGCAACAATACCGAGTATTCCTTTATGCCATGCCGGATTGTAAAGTATTGTCGATTTCCGGCCAAAGTCATCCAGCGAATCCTCTATTGTAGTTAAAGCTTCCGAAGTAGCATTGGCATCAAGACTTTTTCGTTCGACATTAAAACCATCAATTTGAGTAGCAAACTCCTCTGCCAAATCTGCATTATCGCTCACAAGCAGTTCTACAGAACTACGTCCGCTGTGTATGCGACCCGAGGCATTTACTCTGGGTCCAACGATAAACACCAAGTCCGAAATTGTGATTTTTTTGGTAAAAGAATAGTCGGTTTTATAATAGCTATCCGGACGTCGTTTCACACCTGCTGTTTTCAAAATAGCTTCGATTCCGGCACTTGGGTTTGTATTAATCATTTTGAGTCCAAAATGCGATAATATCCGGTTTTCGCCCGTTACCGGAACAATATCTGCTGCTATACTCAATGTGACCAAATCGAGCAATACTTTTAGTTCATCAAAAGGAATTTCAAGTTTTTGAGCAAGTCCCTGCATAAGCTTAAAGCCAACGCCACAACCTGAAAGCTCCTCGAACGGATAACTACAATCTTTGCGTTTAGGATCGAGAACAGCAACTGCATCGGGAATATCATCACCCGGGCGGTGATGATCGCAAATAATAAAATCGATGTTTTTACTCTTTGCGTACAAAATCTTCTCCTGATCTTTGATTCCGCAATCAACAGCAATAATCAGGGTACAATTAGCTTCATCGGCATAATCGATACCCTTAAGTGAAATACCATAACCTTCGGAATAGCGGTCGGGAATATAATAATCAAGTGGCATTTTGAATCGCTTCAAAAATTTGTACAGTGTAGCCACCGCTGTTGTTCCATCTACATCGTAATCGCCATACAGCAGCACATTTTCTTCGTTGTTGATTGCTTCAATAAGCCGGTCAACAGCCTTATCCATATCCTTCATCAGGAATGGGTCGTGAAGATCGCTCAGGCTAGGACGAAAAAATGCTTTTGCTTTATCGAAAGAATCGACACCACGCTGAACCAACAAATTTGCAAGCGTTCTGTTCACATTCACCTGTTCCATAAGTAGGCGAATAAGTTCTTCGTTCCCTTGCTCTTTAAGATTCCAACGTTTAGCAATCATGTTTTGTATTAATTTGCAAATGTAAAATAATTTAGGGAATTTTTGAAATTGTAATGCTCATACAGAAGTTCAAATCTCAATCATTGAAAAAAAATACCTGAACCCATATACAGAGTTTCATTCAAATTGCTAATTTTGAACAATAAAAACACCAAACATGAGGCTCATTTTTGCTACCAACAATGTACATAAGCTCAAAGAAGTTCAACAAATTTTTTCGTCGCAAATTGAAATAGTAAGTCTTAAAGATGTTGGTTTTTTTGATGATATTGAAGAAACTGGTAGCACACTCGACGAAAATGCGATTATTAAAGCAAGGGCTGTTTATGCGGCCACTGGCTCCGATTGCTTTGCCGACGATACGGGACTCGAAGTTGAAGCGCTCGATGGTAGGCCTGGTGTATTTTCGGCTCGCTACGCTGGCGATGGGCACAATTTCGAAGCCAATATCGACAAGCTTTTAGGAGAGCTATACGGATCAGAAAACAGAAAAGCGCGGTTCCGCACCGTAGTTTGTCTTATTCTTTCAGGAAAAGAGCATTTATTTGAAGGAGTTGTGGATGGCGAAATTCTTCTGTCGCGGCAAGGAGTCGGAGGCTTTGGATACGATGCCGTTTTTCAACCAAGTGAGGAAAATATATCGTTCGCTGAAATGGCTCCGGATGCCAAAAACAAAATTAGTCACCGCGGCCGAGTGATGAAATCGGTAAAAAGTTTTCTCGATTTACAATAATATTCGTTTTGCATTAAACTTTCGTATATTTATCTAATCTAAAATTCAGTTTTAAAGGATAATTACTACCTTTTAAATTGATTTCGGGGGTTATTTTGTCAGGATTTCGATGGGATATTTAGTAATTCAAGCCTATGGAAAGATTAATTTTATCTGTTCTGTTGCCGGTTTCTTTGCTATTTGTTTTTTCTTCGTTTGCTCAAAACGTTGTCAACAATGGAGATGGCATTGTTATAAATCCGGGAGCACATTTAGTTATTGGAGGAAGCTACATCAACGAAACCAGTGGTCAAAACGGCTTTATTGACAACGATGGCAATATGGTCGTTTACGGTGATTTCGAAAACAATGCCGGCAACTTGGTTTTTACCAACATTGAAACAATACCCGACGGAAAAATATGGCTTCCCTCACTCTCTGCACAAAGTATTTCGGGTACAACATCTACCCGTTTCGAAAATCTGCGTGTTTCGGGCGGTAAGAAAACGCTCGAAAATTCACACGCTTTTGTAAGTGGCTTTTTCACCATCGAATCGATCTTCGACCTCAACAGCAATATTATGGAGCTCGAAAACGGAACTGTTACTGCATTGGCATATCACAGCGGCTATTTGCTCGCCGAAACCACACCAACATCAGGTCTTGGGTTTTTGCGTTGGAATATTGATGCAATCACTGGAAGCTTCGAAATTCCTTTTGGAAGCGGAAACAGCAGTTTCAACGACCTTAATCTAACCCTCAATATTTCGCTGGCTTCATCGGGGAATGGCTTCATTGACTTCTCGACCTATCCAACTTCGTCGGACAACAACCCCCTACCCGATCCGGCAACATCGCTCGATCCTTTTCAGCCCGATGTTACCATTGACCGTTTTTGGATTCTCGACGCACAATATGCAGTCAAACCCGAAACGCAGATTACCTTCACCTATACCGATGCCGATTTCGATCCCATTCAGGAAAGCACGCTGCTTGCAATCCGCTACAACGAAAACAACGTTTCATGGGACGATCGCGCACCCGATGGCACCATCAATACAAACAACAACACTCTTACTACCAGCAATATAAATCCGGCAGATTTTTTCAAAAACTGGACATTGAGCGGCAGTATTCCCGAAGATTTCATTTACATTCCCAATTCGTTTACTCCAAACGGAGACGGAAGCAACGATTATTTTTATCCTGTTATTGGTAATACCGAGGGCGTTCAGGGGTATTATTTTACCGTTTTCGACAGATGGGGAACCCAACTTTTCACGTCCGAAGAATCGCAAACCGGTTGGGATGGATACTTCAAGGGAACAGAATGTCCACAAGACATTTATGTGTATATTTTCGAATACAAGAATGCGCTTGGAGTTTCCAAGCGGGTAATGGGACGAATCACTTTGTTCAGATAATTAAAAACTCAAAAATATGAAGCGGCTTTTCAATCTTTTCGCTTTCACGACAGCAATCGTTTTGTTGATGGTGATGTTGGGTGCAACTCAACCAATTGCAGCTCAAAACAATGTTGGAATCAACCCAACAGGTGCACTTCCCGACCCTTCGGCTGCACTCGACATTGTTGCGGCCGACAAGGGTTTGCTTATTCCCCGAATGACAGCTGTTCAGCGCTTGGCAATTCCAGCGCCTTCGAACGGTTTACTGGTGTACGATACTGACAGCATGTGTGTTTTGGTATATCGCGCCCCAACAGCTACATGGTTTTCGCTTTGCAGTGGAGGTTCTGGCACAAATGGTCACAACACACTGGCATTGACCGCAGCCGAACCTGCCGGAGTAAATTGTCCATATGGAGGCACACGTCTCGATTTTGGAGTCGATTTAAATGACAATGGAATTCTTGAACCTGCCGAAATACTTGGAGCACTAACACGATTTGTCTGCAATGGAGCCCCTGGGGCAACAGGAGCTACAGGTCCGGCAGGACCTACTGGCGCCACAGGAGCCACTGGTGCAACAGGACCTGCTGGGGCAACAGGACCCGCAGGACCAACTGGGCCACAAGGTCCGGCTGGAACAGGTTTCAACACAGTAGCTCTAACAACCATTGAGCCTGCCGGAGTTAACTGCCCGAACGGTGGAGTTTTGCTTCAATTTGGGCTTGATGCCAATGGAAATGGTGTTTTAGATGCTGGAGAAATTAATCCTACTCTTTCAAGATATGTGTGCAATGGTGCACAGGGGCCAGCAGGCGCAACAGGTGCTACTGGACCACAAGGACCCGCAGGGCCTACCGGTGCAACGGGACCCGCAGGGCCAACCGGTGCTACTGGTGCAACGGGACCAGCAGGGCCTACCGGTGCTACAGGGGCCACAGGAGCACAAGGACCAGCAGGACCTGTTGGATGTTTGAATGCGAATTATGTACTTAAAAACGATGGAGCTCAGGCTGTTTGCAGTCAGATTTACGACAACGGAACCAATGTTGGTGTTGGGACAGCTGCTCCTAGTCAGAAAATCGATATAGCTGGCGCAGTGAAGTTTTCGGGTGCACTTATGCCCAACAACAATGCCGGTACTTCGGGACAAATTTTACAATCGCAGGGAGCGGGTCTTCCACCAGTGTGGCAAGATCCCACCAATATTCTGGTGTACGGAAACAATGCACATAGTGTAAAACTAAATGCTCTGGTAACCAATACCAATACAGCTGCATGGTCAGATATTACCGGAATGACCATTACTTTTACGCCTGTTCATAGCACATTTTATGTGTTTGCATCGTTGTGTTCGAGGCTTGCCAATACAAGCGGCATGGCTCAATTTGGACAGGCACTGCTTCAGGCACGCGTGCTTGCAAATGGAGTTGAGGTTGCCAAAGCAGCCACTGTTGTCACTGACTTTGATGAAGATTCGTGGGGCGGGCAATATCTTGTCACATCAGGTACTGTAGCTTTTTCAGGTGTTCAGGTTGCATGCACTCCTGGTGTTCCTGTTACTGTCAAAATACAATGGAAACCTGTTATAAGTTGGGCCACATCGCCCTGGCGGCTCGAAATCAATCCAACTTCAGCCGGAGTTGCTGACCATTGCGTACTGACTGTTTTCGATTAATCAAAAATTAGTTTCTATGAAAAAAGTTTTTTTGATTACGGTTTTTTTGTTTTCAGTAATTTTTATTTTTGCTCAAAATACGGTTGATAAACCTATTCTGGATTCGAAAGAACTAACAAAAGCCGATACAACAAAAATTCAACGCCCGCTGCAAGAAGCATTTGCTTCTCCAACTTTTATATATGCACCTCCGGGAACAATCATTGAGCGAACCCGAATCGACACCAATGTAACAGAAAGTCAACTTATCCGCTATAAGGCTCCGGTTGCAAAAAAAGAAGATTAACCACCAGTGAGCTCCGGAGGCAGACTTCTTCACTAATTTAGCAGTTATTCTTTTTTGAAGCAAGCTCTAACAACAAACGATGAAGATTGGCACAGCTGCTGAATTTGCCGTTATCATTCAAATAATAGATCAACAAATGACATAGTTGTTTGCCTCTTTTATTTTGAATGATATTTGAAGATACGCTATTTTTTAGTAAGCATTTCCCAAATAATCACTATTTTTACAGCACATAAGCGAAATGCGAACGTATGAATACTATTGAAGTCTGCTTTACCCCTGCTTTGTATCAGCACATTCTTACCGAACCTCCCTTCACAGTTGCTGTTGTTGACATTTTACGAGCAACTACTTCTATATGTTCAGCCTTTCAAAATCATGTGAAAGAAATTATTCCTGTCGCCACTACCGAAGAAGCCATGGAATACAAAAATCAAGGCTTCCTTATTGCAGCTGAGCGCAATGGTATCAAACTCGATTTTGCCGATTTTGGCAATTCGCCCGACAATTTCATGACCGAGCAAGTACGTGGTCGAAGCATTGTATACAGTACCACTAACGGCACACAGACAATTAAAATGGTCAATAACGGCTGTCCGGTTGTTATTGCATCGTTTATCAACCTTACTGCAACAGCCGAATTTATTGCTTCTCAAAACCAAAATGCAGTAATTCTTTGTGCTGGCTGGAAACAAAAATTCAACCTAGAAGACTCTTTGTTTGCAGGTGCACTCTCACAAAAACTACTCGAGCTTGGTATGGGTATGAATTGCGACTCGGCACAAGCATCGCTCGATCTGTGGAATGCCGCCCGCGAAAACCCCATTGCATATATTCAAAAAGCCATGCATCGCGAACGCCTAAAAAAACTGAATCTCGATTCTATTCTTGAATATTGCTTCACCCCCGACCAAACCGATGTGGTTCCCGTTTTCGACGGATTCCGCATTGTAAACAAAACAAACCATGAGTAAATTGCTGAAAATTGTTCCTATTGTTTTTGTACTTACAACACTTCCTTTGGTCAGCGGAGCATGGGGTTTTTTCTGCCATAGAATTATAAACAAAACCGCTGTTTTTTTACTTCCTCCCGAGATGGTTGGCTTTTACAAAAAAAACATTGAATATTTGATTCAGCATTCCGCGGACCCCGATAAACGCAGCCATGCTGTTGACGGCGAAGCTCAGAAGCATTATATCGACATTGATCACTACGGCGACAAACCATTCGAGCTCATGCCACGGAAGTGGAAAGAAGCTATTGAAAAATACACCGAAGACACATTGCAGGAATATGGAATTCTTCCATGGAACATCGAACGAATGATGTACCGGCTTACCGATGCATTTAAAGAAGGCGACGTTGACAAAATTCTGAATGTATCGGCCAATTTTGGTCATTATATCGGTGATGCCAATGTACCATTGCACACAACCGAATTTTACGATGGACGTAAATTGTATCAAAAAGGCATTCATGCCTTGTGGGAAACGCGTATTCCGGAAATGCTATCGGAAAATTTTGATTTTTTTATTGGCAGAGCACTATATGTCAGCAAACCGCTCGATAAAGCCTGGGAGTTGGTTGAATATAGCCATAACGAAATGGACAGCGTCATCAACCTGTACGACTCATTACTTTTGCACTATAACCCCGACGGTATCTTTATTATGGAAGAACGCAGTGGTGTTATCAAAAAACAATACAGCCTGGCTTTCTGCCAGTTCATGGAAAACGAGATGAACAAAATGGTTGAGCGGAAACTGCGAATGAGCATTCTTATGGTTGCTTCGTTCTGGTACACAGCCTGGGTAAATGCCGGCCAACCCGATCTCGACAAGTTGATGGACAAAACTATCAGCAAAGAGCATCAAAAAGAAATGGACGAGCTTGATTATCTCTGGAAAAACGGAAAACAAAAAGGCCGTCCCAATCCAGAAGATGAAGAATAATTTTTCATTTGTCATTTTTTTGTACGTTTGTGATGCAAATATTTAAATTATGAATCTCCACGAATATCAAGGCAAAGAAATTCTGTCGCGCTACGGAGTAAATGTCCCCAAAGGCTATGTAGCCAACAATGCTAGCGAAGCAGTAGAAAATGCAAAAAAAATACAACAGGAAGTTGGCTCCGAAAAATGGGCTGTAAAAGCTCAAATTCATGCTGGTGGTCGCGGTAAAGGCGGTGGTGTGAAAATTGCAAAAAACATCGACGAAGTAGCCATGCATGCTCAACAAATTATTGGAATGCAACTTGTCACTCCTCAAACTCCGCCACAGGGAAAACTGGTAAGCAAGGTATTGGTTGAGCAAAATATTTATTACTCTGGGACTGTTGATGTGAAAGAGATTTATATGAGCGTAATGGTAAATCGCGCTACGGGACACAACATCATCATGTATTCACCTCAAGGCGGAATGGACATTGAAAGTGTTGCTGAAGAAACACCGGAACTCATTTTTACAGAAGAAATTAATCCTACTATAGGACTGATGCCGTTTCAGGCTCGTAAAATTGCTTTTAATCTCGGCCTTTCCGGCGAATCGATAAAACAAATGACCCGATTTGTTGCAGCTCTATATAAAGCATTTGTTGGAGCCGATGCTTCATTGTTTGAAATTAATCCTGTGATTCGCGCTGCCGATGAAAGAATTTTTGCTGCCGATGCCAAAGTGGTTATTGACGACAATGCTTTGTTTCGTCATCCTGACATTGCAGAAATGCGTGATTTGTTGGAAGAGGATACCACCGAAGTGGAAGCCGATGCAGCTGGACTGAACTACGTAAAACTCAACGGAAATGTTGGCTGTATGGTAAATGGAGCTGGCCTTGCCATGGCTACAATGGATATTATCAAAATGAGTGGTGGAGATCCTGCCAATTTTCTCGATGTTGGAGGCACTGCCAACGCCGAACGTGTTGAAAAAGCATTTCGCATTATTTTGCGCGACGCCAATGTTAAAGCCATTCTGGTAAACATTTTTGGAGGCATTGTACGCTGCGACCGTGTTGCAGCTGGAATTGTTGCTGCGTATAAAAACATTGGCAATATTCCTGTTCCGATTATTGTTCGTTTGCAAGGAACAAATGCTGAAGAAGCAAAAACACTTATAGACCAAAGTGGACTACAGGTTTTTTCGGCTGTAAAGCTCGACGATGCCGCACGTTTGGTTAGAGAAGTGGTTGGGTAGGTATCTATTTATTATCAACTTTTTCAGGCATGAAGTTCTACAGAATTTTACTTTTCGTTGCACTTACAACAACCTTAGCCTGTTCTGGTCCTACCCGAAAAGAAACCAGAGACATGCTCTGTAAAACTTGGATCGCATACGAATACGAACTTTCTGACGGAACAAAAAAAGCCCCCCCAACCGACACACAAAACGACTATCTTAAATTTGAAAGCGATGGCTCTTTCGAAAGTTTGGAATATGGAATTCTTACCATTCAGGGAACATGGTCGCTCGACAGTTCTGGCCTAATTCTCACGATGAAGCAAGACGAAAGTTCACATTTTTCAAATGAAATCATTACCCGAATCATCAAAGTAAATGAAAACGAATTGGTTTTGGAAAGAACCGATCTCAATGGTAAAAAGTCGGTGATTTATTCAAAGGCAAAAGAATAATTTCATCTCTATTTATTTTTTTGTTTATTGCAACTTGTTTTTCGTGTTTTCAAACATAATCTATTCTCAAGCGGGTTTGCCTATTCTCAAAAAACAAATATTACTTCTTATTTTCCTGCAATTGTTTTCGGGCAATAATGTCTTTGCTCAGTATTTCACTTGGGGAACAGAACCCTCGAATACACACTGGGATATGCATCAAGGGAACAGCCTCTCTCTTGTTTATCCCGATTATTTTTGCTGCGATTCGTCTTATTTGAGTGTATTTGACTCGGCTATTGTGTATCACAGTTTTCTTATGCATGTTGAACCACATCACCTCAACATTGTATTGCATCCAAACACACTCATTTCGAATGGGTTTGTTGCATGGGCACCAGCTCGCTCTGAACTTTTTGTTATGCCCTCGCGTGATTTTTATCCAGGGTTTTGGCCATCGCAACTTGCGTGGCACGAAATGCGACATTATGCTCAGTTGTCGCTTGCTCAGGCTCAATGCCGCAAGCGTTTTAAGATTTTGTTTGGCGAGCAATTCACAACTGCTTTTGTAGGTCTTGCTGTTCCCGGTTGGTTCATCGAAGGTGATGCTGTTTCGTCCGAAACAGCATTCTTGCCAACAGGTCGCGGACGCTCTGCCTCGTTCTCGGCTCCTTTGTTCGCCTGGCTCGATGCATCGAAGCGAATACCAAGCTACGACCACAGTGTATTGGGCTCGTACAACAATTTCAATCCCGACGAATATTTGCTCGGCTACTGGCTCACTGCTAGTGCTTTCAACCGCTACGGGTCTGAATTCTGGCCACAAGTGTATGCCGAAACATTTATGAAAGACAATTTCGGCATGTTTCCTCGAACATTCAAAGCATTCACTAACGAATCCATTTCGCTGCGAAAATACCACAAACGAGAGATGACGCTTATTCGCGATTCGGTTCGTTTTGATATTTCAACAATGAAGCCAACGCTGGTGTTGCCTGTAACACAGCAAAAAGAATATGCTTCTTACCGTCCACTTGGACTCGATTCGAGTGGAAATGTGATCGCCTTTCGTAAAGAAATGCACGGCGAACCCTGTTTTGTACGCATCGATGGCGGTGGTAACGAAAAAGTGATTAAATACACACATCTTGTTCACGACGAAAGTTTTGGCTTCGATGGTCGCTATATTTACTATGCAGAGTACAAGCCTCATCCTCGAAGAGAGTTTGTCGATTATTCCAATTCGTATCGACTCGATTGCAATACAGGCAAAGTAACAAACTTCACCCAGCTAAAAAAAGAGTTGCTTCCTGTTGTAAGCCCAAACGGCGAAATCGCAGCAACCTGCTCTTATTACCCTGATGGAACATACTGTATTACAGCTATTCATGCAAAAAACAGACAAACATTGGGTTCGGCATTCTTCAACTACTACGAACAACCTGTTTCGATGGCCATCGACGACAAAGGAAACAGTTTGTTTTTAATTATTCAAACACAAAACGAACGAAAACTCATTGCGTTGAACTCGGCAATGCATACCTCGAATGTATTGTTTTCGACCAGCGACCGCAATATCGGGAATTTACTTCTGCTTGGAGATTATTTGTATTTCGACGGAAACTTGAATGGGAATGAAGAGATTTATCGCATACCAATTTCTGGAGGAAAGCCAGAATGCATCACACAAACTGCTTTTGGCGCTTATTTTCCCGCATCGGATGGACAAGGTGGTATTTTTTACAGCGAGCTAACTTCGAACGGATACGAAATAAGAAGACTCCCAACATTACAAGCAGTGGAAGCGGCCAACCGTTGGGAATTTATGTACAATTTAGCCGATTCATTAACAACCGGAACTCAATTGCAATGCGATACACTTCGAATACCATTGCCAGCCGATAACCAATCAGAAGTATATAAACCCAGGCAACACCTCATCAATGTCCATTCGTGGGGTCCGTTCACCGTCGATCCATCCGACAACACTGTGAGTCCGGGAATTCAATTCGATTCGCAAAATATTCTCAGTACGCTGACTGCATCGGTATTTAGTGGCTATAATCTGTTCACGTCAACAATTGTGTCCGGATTTAAAACCACATATCAAGGATGGCTTCCCGTGGTATCGGCCGGTTTCACCAACGAACTTCCTGTAACCGAGAACCATTCGTACCGATTCTACAACAGCTTGAATCTAAATGCATACATTCCACTGGTTTTCACACGCCATGCATGGACTATTCGATTGAATCCGGCCATCAGCTTAAAGCCTGTTGGCACAATGAAAATTGACGATATTTCGCACAATGTCAATAATGGAGGAATATTTATCACTGCTACAGCAGCACAATACACCAACAACAGAAACGTGTTTCCACGACTAGGAGCGTTTATTGGCAGCGGTGCCATTTGGCAATCGTTCGATAAAACAAGTGGATTCTTGGTTGCAGGCTATACCGGCTTGTGGCTTCCAGGCATTTTCAGGCATGATGGTTTCCGTTTGCGAGTGGGATTTGAAAGTCGCGACAGCCTTGCATTGCCCTACAGCACCATAATGTCGGCTCCACGCGGCTACAATCTGATTAATTATCCCGTAAAAACCTTTACAAGCGCCGAATATGGCTGCCCACTACTCTACCCCAACTTCCATCTGGGTTCGTTGTTTTATTTGAAACGACTCACTACAAACCTGAGCTACGACTATGCGGTTGGTACCGACAAGCACAATTTTTCATCGGCAGGCGTCCACTTGTATGCCGATATGCATTTTTTGCGGCTTTATGTGCCTGTGCGTTTAATTTTCTCGAACTATTATCTCATGCCTGAGAATCGATGGACACATCAATTTGGGTTCGGCCTCGATTTTTATGCTTACTGAGCTCAATTAAGCAAATCAGTATAAGACATCAAACACCACTGTATCGGATGGGATCGTAAAAATAGTATCGGCACGCGAAGCACTAATATTGTTTTTGGTCACAGTGCGAAAAATCACCAAACCATACCCACCTACTGACTTACATGAGATAGTCGTATCGACTGCCGTTCCGCCAATCGCATTTGCTGTGGACGAGCAGCAATCGTAATCGCTTACAGGATTATTTAAAAACGAATAATGAATGGTATCCTGGCTATCGAATGGTGTTGTGTTTTGAAAATGTACACTCACTATTGCCATCGAAGCGATATGAAACGGCGAACTGTATGGATTTTCAGGACTAATATTGGCAGAGCTTATCACCGTTTGCGACAAATAGTAACCATCTTTTTGCAATGTAACCCTATACGAATCGTAAGCCGATTCTTCTATTTCGAAGTAAAACGAGCCAGTTGCATCCGAAGTTGCCGTTTCGATAGTGATGTATGAAGAGTTGTATACTCCGTCAACAATCCCATTGGCTTGGAGAGTAACAAGAACACCAGAAACTGTTGTATTCTGATATGGATCGTAAACGGTTCCGCTGAACGAAATTGTTTTCGGATCTTTTTTACAGGAAAACAGCATAATGCTTGTACCCAAAACCAAGATAATGTATTTTTTCATGACGCTAAGATATAAAATGTTGTTCAATTATAATTACTTATTTTAAAAGTTGTTGTACACAGAATTTCCCTGAAAAAATTTGGTCTGGATATAAAAAAACAATACCTTTCGCTAAAAAATGGAAACATTTCGAAGCGATTTATCGGGAAACGAATTTCCTATCCACGAAAAAATATCAGGAAACTCAATCCGACGAAACCTGTTTGACTACATTGCAAAAAAACATCCGGAATTTAAAGTCAGCAATTCGTTATCTATAACCGAACTTAACCTATTCCGCGAAGAATATATTACCGGTTTTTTAAGCAAAGAAAAAAGCCAACTCACAAAACTTGAAAAAACTGTCCTCGCTTCGATGACTGATAAAAGTGTACTTACCGATATTTTAAACGAAAACGATAAAAACTCCCAATCGACTGGCCAACGAATTGCCGACAAAGTGGCTTCGTTTGGTGGCAGTTGGACATTTATCATTTCGTTTGGAATTTTTCTTGGGTTATGGATTACCTCGAATGTAATTCTTCTTGCAAACAAAGGTTTCGATCCGTATCCATTCATATTGCTTAATCTGATTTTATCGTGTATTGCAGCCATGCAGGCTCCGGTAATCATGATGAGCCAAAACCGGCAGGAAGAAAAAGATCGCGAACGAGCCAAAAAGGACTATATGATCAACCTGAAATCGGAACTCGAAATAAGATCGCTTCATGAAAAAATTGACCATTTGATGATGCATCAACAGCAAGAACTTGTTGAAATTCAGAAAGTTCAGATCGAAATGATGAACGATATTATTGCAAGGGTTGAAAATTTAAAATAGCAATATGGAAGAATCTGTTCGATTTCTTAAAAAAATTGAAAAAATCCGAAGTCAGATTTTCCGGCTTCATCGCGAAAACTTGTCGCTCGATATTTTTCTTGATAAAGTTCATGGAGCTCCACTGGAGGAATACGAAAAAGCATCGAACCAATACAACAAAAACATCGAAGAAGAGAAAAAACTTGAAATTGAACTCGAATATCTGATTCAAGAACTCAAATTGAACTATCCGGCAATGTACAACAAGTGGATTGACATACACTTGAGTATTTGCAAAAAAATAATTGATAGTTCTCCCGGAGACAATTTCAATTCCACACGACGCTTTGTTGCCGAAGAAAGTATTGAAGAGTGGCAAAAAGTAAAAAATGGCGAAATAGCTTTTCACATTCCAAATGCGTACTATTTATCGGACTACGACCGCTTTTGCGATCAAATATTTGCATCCTCTTTCTCCGAACCTGGCACAACAGAGAATCCAACAAAACAAGAATAGTGAAATACTAAATAAGGGTATTTAACCTTAACTGTGTAAAACTGAAAAACAATCAACATCATGAAAAAGACTTTTTTGTTTCTTCTAACCGGCATTTTATTTCTGACAATTGCCAGCTGTCAGGTTTCGAAAGACAATTCAACACAAAACGAAAAGGTTAAAGGCTTTGGCTTTTTCAACCACATTCCTGGCATATGGCATGGCCCGGTAATTTCAACCACGTCGGCAGGAAGCTTTCCTGAATGGTACGCAGATTTTCGTCCGGTTTCGGCTTCGCAGATTTCGCAATATTCGAACCTCGACAGCCAGACGGTAAATAATATGAGTTTTTTCATTGTTCAATACGAAGGCGAGCTTAAAATAGCCATGCGAACCGAAGGATGCTTCAATCAAAGTTGTTGCGTCACATATGAAGTGATGGATTCGGTAAACGAAAACGAAGGATATTATCGTTTCAGCGATTTCCGTGGAGGCGCCAACCGTGCTGCAACTTCGTTTGTTTTTCGTGGCGACAGCATGATTATGGAAGTTTACACCAGCAAATTCAACAAAGAGAAAACTCCCGTACTTCACAGCCGTTGGCTGGCAGTGCATGGCGATAAAAATTCGGCCAACAATGCCATCGGTAAATACAAATATCCTCTACCGTTAATGGTACGCGATTTCTCGCATGTGTTCGATAGCCTGACCGAAAGTATATATTTTGTTTTCGAAAGCGACCCCTACCCTACTTCGGAGCAGCCCTGCAAAGGAAAAGCAAGTATTAAAATAGATATAGACAAATCGCTGAAAATGAATAAAAATGCTGAAGTATTCGTGCTACTCACAACCCAATCCATTTACGACGGATTGAAACTGAAACCCGATTATCACAACTACTATTCGCGCTACATCTATTTATCAGCCGAAACTAACAGAATCACAATATGCAATGTACATCCTGGCACATACCACTTGTATGCTTTTGTCGATACGAACGGCGACAAATTGCATCAGAGCGGAGAATACATGAGCTCAGCTGTAGAAAACGTTATTACAGTTAATGATAAAACAACCATCGAAGCAAAAGTGGTAATCGACATGGTGATTCCATGATTTTTGTTTCTGTTGTATCCCCTACACGGAAATTCTTCTATTGATATTGATTTATAAATGTTGATACCCTACGGGCAAATGGAAACAAGAAGTATTGCTATAGAGTGAGTGATTTTTGAAGGAATCTGAGATTAATACAAGCTTATAAACTTTGCCGGATTGTATTGATGCATCATGTCGTAGATGGTATCGAAAACATCTTCAGCGTTGGGGTTTGAGTAGTAATCACCATCGGTTCCGTAGGCTGGCCGGTGTTCTTTGGCTGTAACGGTACGAGGCTGTGCATCGAGAAAATCCCAGCCGCCCGAGCGTTCGAGCACTTGCTGCATCATGTATGCGGTGGCTCCGCCCGGCACATCTTCGTCGAAAAAGACAACTTTGTTGGTTTTTTGCAACGACGATACTATAGTTCCGGTGGTATCGAATGGAATAAGTGTCTGCACATCGATAAGTTCGACCGAAATACCAAACTCGGTCAATTGCTTCACTGCATCTTCTGCTATGCGCACACACGAGCCGTATGTAACCAGTGTAACATCGCTTCCCTCGTTCAATATTTCGGGTTTTCCGAGTGGAACAGTAAATTCACCCATATTTTCGGGACGCTGCTCGCGAATGCGATATGCGTTGAGTGGCTCGATGATAATTCCCGGATCGTCGCTCTGCATCATGGTGTTGTAGAATCCAGCGGCCTGAGTCATGTTGCGTGGAACCATCACATAAATTCCACGAACAGAGTTAATAACCATACTGAGTGCACTGCCGCTGTGCCAAACTCCTTCGAGACGATGACCACGGGTAGAAATAATAAGTGGCGCTTTTTGGCGGCCCAATGTTCGCCAGCGTAAGTTGGCCAAATCGTCGGCCAATGTTTGCAAGCCATACAGTAAATAATCGAAATACTGCATTTCGGCAATCGGACGCAATCCACGCAAAGCCATTCCGATAGCCTGACCTGTAATAGTTGCTTCGCGAATACCGGTATCCCAAACTCGTTCTTCGCCATACTTCTGCTGCATTCCCTCCCAGGTCTGATTCACTCCGCCAATTTTGCCTACATCTTCGCCAAAGGCAACCATTTCGGGATATTTTCCGAGCAAATGGTCAAAATTATCGCGCAATATCTCGCGACCGGGAACCATCACTTTTTCAATACCAAAAACGGGTTTCACTTCGGGCACACGAATGGCCGCATGAACAGTTTCGCTGTACAAATGCGAGCTGTACAATGTTTTACCCACTTCTTCCTGGCGTGCAAGCCATTCGCCAACGCTTTTCTTGAGCGATTTTTCGGGCGAACAGCTGTTGCAAAAATAGCGCAACACTCGTTTTGCGGTCGAAATCACATCTTTGCGGTCGGGTTCGGCCACTTTTGCCAATTCGTCGATGGCTGCAGCTATTGCTCCGGTTTTGCGACAATTGCAAGTTGTAATATTACTAAGCTTCACCAAATCGTCGCGCAAGGCATTCATGGGTTCGATGTACTTTTTCCAGGCCGATTTACGCGCTTCTTTCACCCGCAGATTTGCAGCAGCTTCAATTGCCACGAGTTCTTCTTCTGTAGCCAATTTTTTATCGAGTATATAGCTTCTGAACTTCGAAAGTCCGTCAAATTCTTTTTCCCATTCGAGACGTTCTACCGATTTGTAACGCTCGTGCGATCCCGAAGTACTGTGTCCGAGCGGTTGTGTTGCTTCTGTAATATGAAAAACAACGGGAACATGCTCGTTTCGACACAAACCCACTCCTTCCGAAAACGTTTTCGTTAATGCTTCGTAATCCCATGCATTGACACGGTAAATTTCAAAACCAGGCTTATCTTTGGTTCGTCTGAACCCTTCGAGTGCTTCACTGATGCTTGCTTTCACGGTTTGTTTATCCGTAGTAACCGAAATTCCATAACCATCGTCATAAACAATCATGGCAAGAGGAACCTGCATCACACCTGCAGCATTGAGAGTTTCCCAGAAATGTCCTTCGCTGGTAGATGCATCGCCAATGGTTCCAAAGGCTACTTCGTTGCCGGCAGAGCTGAATTTCGAAAAGCGTTTGT
>PHDB01000052.1:10328-37772 GCA_002842495.1 Bacteroidetes bacterium HGW-Bacteroidetes-6 | reverse complement strand
ACAGATGCAACACCTGATGTTACTCCAGAGGAAACAACGGATGCAACACCAGTAGAAGTTACAGATGTAACACCGGACGAAACTTCCGAGGAAACTACCGAAGAATCAACGGATGAAACACCCGAGGAAACTACCGAAGAATCAGAGAAAGCTGCAAAAGAAATCGAAGACACCAAAGCTATGTGCGAAGCGGTTACCAAATCGAACAGTGCCAGCTTTAAAACTCTTCGAGAGCTTTACTTCACACTGGTGTCAGACCCAACAATGCGCATTAAGCTTGTGAACATGGGCGATTCTGCTGCAGCTCGTGAGCGCGTTAAAGCAGAAGCATCGAAATTCTTAGCTTCATGCACGAAGAAATAACCAACTGGTTTTCTTCCGGATGCGATTATGCTTCGGGCGTTGAACTTTATCGTTTATATGGTAAAGATATGCGCCTGAAGCGTTTCACATTTCTCCCATCAAACAATAGTGCTGCTGCAATAAAAGCACGATTGAAAGGAGAGTTGGCGAAGCTTGCAGGAATTGATCCTGACAAATGGAAACCAGCTCCACCAAAAAAAACAGAAAAACAACAGCCCGACAAGGCTAAAACTATAATTATTAAAAACATAATCGACCCGGCTAAGTCGCTCAAGCGTACTTTTCCGAAAATCGATTATAGCACATTACCCGATGTACTGAAAATTCTGACAATGGACAGAATTTCACTCTACCATCAGGCAAATGCAGCACGTCGCCGCTGGTTCGAGGCAAAATCGGACGAAGAGCGACTTTCGGCAAACAGCGAAGAAATTAGATTCCGCCGCGAAAATCTTATGATTTGGCAGGAATTAAGCCATTATAACAAAACAGGAGAAATTCTAGGAAAACATCCACGTTTCCGAGTTGATTCAATTTATACTGAGCTGCAGCACAAATCGAAAGCAGAATTATTTCAAATGCTTACCAATCTTCCAAGCTATCGTTCGAAAGTGAACAAAGCAATTGCTTCGCTCACTGATGAAACGAGCATAGCCCGCAAAATGCTATTGTTGGAAAAATACGACGAACAAGAAAAAGCAATTCGAAAACTACTTGAATTATGAGCGGCCTTCCATTTACAATGAGCGATTTTGATAAAAAATCTTCGGGCGTTGGAGTCGAAGATAAGCATCACGATGCAATGATGAAACGTTTTATTCAACGCCACAATAAAGCGCTGAATAATGTTCAAGAGCTTTGCGGAAAACTGCCCGAGCATTCCGAATTCTTTGCACTATGGACATTGAAGTCATTTAATGCATTCACATTCATTCAGTATTTCATTGCTGAGCGAGGCAAGATTGATGAACTGACAATAACAACGTACAACATGAGCCGACTTGTTATCGGGGCACTGATGCGCCTGGTCGACACCGGCAAAATAGATAAACTCACAGTTTTTCTTTCGGATGCTGCTAAGAGTCTTTTTCCGGCCAGCTATAAAATGGTTCAGGAGGAATCTGTAATGCGCTCAGACAAAGTGAGTTTTCATTACGCATGGAATCATTCGAAGGTTGCCTTGGCAAAAATTGCAGATGATTATTTTGTGCTTGAAGGAAGCGGAAATTTTTCCGAAAATTCTAGGCACGAACAATATATATTAACCAATAACAGCGAACTATATGAGTTTAGAAAAAATTGGATCATTGATTCTATCAAGTGAACAATGGGAACAATTAGAGCAGTTTGCTGCTGTTTTCTTTAGCCCCAAAAGGCTTGGAGAGGCACTTGGATTAGTTAAGGATGAATTGAAGTGGTTTATTGTTGAGTGTAATAATCCGGACTCGGATATTGCCCGAAAAATAAACGAAAGAAGATTATTTTCAAAGGCTGAATTGAATGTAAGTCTGATGGATGCCGCTAAAGCAAGTAGCGCATCAGCCAAGGACTTCAAAAAAGCCATGGATCAAGAAAAGCTCGAAACCATGATGCAGGATATTCTGCCAGGTTTCGAAGAATTCAAAAAACAGCGTGGTACATTAAAAAGCTATTCATATCACGCCGGACATTACCAAATGTTGCAAGATTGGATATTGACCGGCAAACCGCTCGAAAATGCATCGGAATCGGTGCAGGAATATTGGAAGCGCCTGAAAATAGTCCGCGATATCGCCAACGATTTCAGAGCTAGGGCGCATGGAAATGATTACATCATTAATTTGGTGCGCGAGGCTGTCGGATGTAGCGAAAGCCATGCTTATGTACTTGTTCGTGAAGCTGCAAGCTTCTTTTCTATTTCAGAACCTAAAATAGTTTGGTACAATCGATTGTTGGCAAATCTTGACAAACTATTCTATCTGGCAGTTGCCGAAGATCGCGAACTGGCAATGAAAATAATTGAGAAGCAATTTAATATTGTGAAGGAAATTCAAGATAGCACAGAATTGCCAGCTGAGCTGTACGAAGGACGAACCATCATTACCAGCCATAAACCGGAAGACTTCGGCATGGAACCAATTTCGCGCGAAAAGCTTTTAGGAATGATGTATAAATGGAAGCTTGATAAGGAACAAAAAGAAAGGCTAATGCTCGATGCAGATATCAAGAAAAACGAAGAAAATATATCTTAATACCGTTCAGGAAAAAGCCAATCTGATACACTCCAAGAATTATTTTGGAGTCATTGGCCGTGGATCCGGAAAGAGTCAGCGTATTTTGGCCATTAGAACAGCTCGTTTAGCATTTGAAATGCCAGGAGCTGATTTTGGTTTTATTGGGAATTCGTATTTGAATCTGCAAACAAACCTTGTGCCAAACGTTGTAAAGGGATGGAAGGAGCTTGGCTATGTTGAAGGCTATGATTTTGTTGTTGATGAACGCCCCCCTAAATTTTTCAAGGAAGGTAAAACTTCGCTATTTGAATACATGCATGTAATCACATGGATTACAGGAGCGAAGTTCTTTCTCATTTCAGATGAGCGTCCCGAAAATGCGAACGGTCGAAGTCTGCAGCATTTATTTGGAGATGAAATTAAACTCATCAATTACGAAAAGATGAGTAAATCGGTATTCCCTGCTATTCGTGGTGAACGAATGACATTCGGAAAATGCCCACAATTTCAGGGATTTACTTTCACAACAGACATGCCCGACCCCGAAACAGGCCAATGGCTATTCAATTTAATGAATCAGGCCGATCCACAGCAAATTGAATTCATTCTGCGATTGGCTCTGATGGAAAGTGAAATCATTTTGAAAATGATTGAATTGCCTGATGATCATCCTGAAATCGTTCAGCTCGAAAACGATTTATCTCAACTACGAGTTGAAATAAACGCTTTGAGAATAAACAGTACTTATGCCGAAATAGCCAGCACATTGGTAAATATCGATGCACTTGGTCTCGATTATCTTGATAATATGCTCATTGCATTAGGTCCAGCTGGATTCAAGAGTGCAATCCTTTCTATCCTTATGCCATCGGCCGATGTGCTATTTTATGCCAAATTCAATTCCAAAACACATTGTCTTCCTGCCCGATATCACTATGCAATCACCGACCAGTTTGGTATTGAATATAGCCAACGCGATAGCCGTTCAGATGCATGGACTGACCCAAGCGTTAAGCTCATTGGCGGTGCTGACTTTGGCAATATGAATTCATTGGTAGTAAACCAATCGCTTGGAAGGGAATTCAGGACGGTTAAATGTATGCATGTTTTGCAACCCGACATCATCGATGACCTTGCAGATATGTTTTGCAACTATTATAAGTATCACAGGGAAAAGGTACTCGATTTGTATTACGATCGTGCCGGTAATAATCGTATGCCCAATAGTAGAAGCACAGTAGTGCAGCAATTTCGATTCAAGATTCTTGAGAGGAAAGAGGGTTGGATTGTTAACCTCAAGAGCCTCGACATGAAGAATGTACCTCACGATAGTAGAAAACTATTGATTGACGTCATTCATTCTGAAACAGATAATGCTTTGCCTATTCATCGCATTGATGAATGCAATGCACCTGAGTATGTGAACAGCATAAGGATGGCACCATTCGATACATTCACAAAGAAGAAGGACAAGAGAAGCGAGAAGAAGCGGAACCTTGCCGACTTGCCGATGAACAGCACCAACTATTCGGATGCAAACGATTATGCTTTGTGGGGCATGTTCAGCGACAAGATAGGCAAGAGAGTAAGCGCAGAGTCAATGACTCCAAGTTTCGGTTAGTGATGCCTAAACCAATCAGCATCCGATAGACGTACGCATACAACTTCTCTACATTCCACACTGCTTAATGTCACACGCAAGAGTCGCAACAGATACATTTCGAGCGTTGCCCTTATGAACCTGTTAGCAATAGCGACTCTATTTCCCGTATGCCATTACTCCGCGATTCCATTCCGTTCAGTGTATTTACGTGCGACCATCGTATGCTGACATATGTGTACGAATGAGTTATGAACTCAATCGTACAGTTGTTGCCAACATCATATAATTGTTGGGCATCACTATAATTGTTGGGCATCACTATAATTGTTGGAGCTCTGCGCCAGTTGTTGGAGTTTTTAGAGTGAAATATGTGGAAATATACATATGAAGTCCACATCCATATTTTTTGCCAATGCAATTGCACTTTAGGAAGGGAGTGTGTCGCTAATATTTCATTGATTTCAAATGAAATTTGAAAGGATTATATGTTAAAACATTGTATTTCAGACATGTAAAAAAAAACACGTAATAATTGCGGATTTAGGCATAAAAAAAGCCCCATTTGGGGCTTGTATAAACGCTATGGTGCAGTTTACTTTTTAGAATTATCCTTCCAGGTCATTTCTGTTTCAATGGAATAACCAGCTTTTACTAACAGCTCAATCATTTTATCTATTGATATGAAAACACCGTTTTTCAATCGGAATCTCAACGATTTAATTGTGTTTTCAGGAACTCCGATTTTTTCTGCAATCCCTTTTGTTTTCAGCATAGCTGTGAAAGCTTCAATGGTTTTCATTTTCGCTCCTTTCTTTAATTACTGAATAATACCAATCGCCCATGCGAGACATAAGCCCAGCAATACGCTGCGCTTCGAGATTATTTTCAGCTATTGCAACTCCTTTGAGTTCTACAACATCTTTATTATCGTGAATTTCGGCAATACACAATGGTTCTTGTGTATGCACTACAAACTGACGTGTATTTTCACGATTTTGCGCCAGTAGGAATTTGGGTAGATGGCTCATATTTCTTTTGATTTTGAAAATTCTTTGTCTGCGAAAAGTTCTGCAAGCCCTGATATTTGTTTCAGTCGAAGTAATTCATCAGCGTCCATCCCGATGTGCTTCATTATCCAGGCATCGCTCATGCCTGATTTTGTGAGTTCTGAAACAATGTTCACCATCAGATCAATGTCGTGTGATCCTCTGGCTCGATTATGTCTGATGGTTGAAGCTATGCGGTTGCTGATATCCTTATCTATCACAACTACAGGCATCATTCCACCTTCACGTTCATAGATATCGCGGTGTTTCAACATCACTGTGTAGCGGTGGAACCCATCTACAATTTCATACTTGTCGATATCTGACAAATAGTAACACACAATCGGCATGGTGTAGCCATCTTCCTTGATTGATTGGTATAACAGCTTCATTTCCGGCGGTGCAACCGCATTCGGGTTGTAGCTGTTTGCCTGTATTTTTTCAACGGGAACAGGCATCACATTATATACTGGTGATTTCATAATAGCGATTTGTATTTTTCCATGATGTTTTTTCGGCGGGACATTTCATCTTTTGTCTGAGAAAAGCCCATGTATTTGCACAAGTGATCATTCTTCATTATTGAAATGCACATGCGCTTGAACGTAGGTATTTCCTTGAATTCGGAGATATCTATTTCATCGATGTACTCCATTCGTACCGGTAGCTTTGAAGTTTTGTAGTTTGTGGATTCTCCGACTTCGATTTTCACTCCGGCATCTTTTAATTTCTGAATAGTTTCAACGGAAAGCACTCCGCCTTTTTCGCGCCAAAACATAATACTGGTAGAAAGTTTTGTGAGATAGTTTTCGCGCGTTTTTGCCGGGAGCGATTTCAGCAGGAAATACATGTAGCTTTCCCATGTGTGGCCTGGTGGAAGCTTTATATTCTTCCATCCCATGGCTGTGGTTCCGCCGTATATTGCGGAGAAATTTACGCCATTCACTCGACCGACCATACGAGCCCAGTTATTTGGATCAATCACACGGTATAGTTTCAGGCTTTCAATTGCCCAGTCATTAAATGGGCTGGCAACCCTCATTTTATCAATCGATACTCCTGCCCGATAAAACAAGTCGTATAGTCTGTTGTAATCCCATCGAAACTTTCCATTTGAGATCCATACATCTTCTGTTTTCCAATCGAAAATCGGATATGCATTGAAAACATTTGGTGCAATTTCCTTTGTCCAATTGAAATCTTTATAGTTCCGATAGTTCCGATCACTATAAATTGCCCGCCACCGGTTAAGACTTTCCTGCGTTCTGATTCCAATTAAACAGGCCGTGCGCGATGCTTTATTCTTTTGATGGTACCAGACTCCAAATTTGTCCTGAAACTCGTAATCAGACATTCCTGCGCGTAAAAAATCAAATGAATGATTATTCTCATTAATGCTATTTGCTGGCATTTCGCGCACCCAGATATCTTTTTTTGAATTCTCCCACGGCGTCCAGTAGTTCTGATACATGCTGGTGGCACAATGTGCACGCAACGGAAGGCAAATTCTGTAAACATCAATAATGTCTGCATTTTTGGCAAGTTCAGCGTCAACATAATCAGTGGTCATCTGATATTGCGCTTCATAATCAATATGAAACACACCAATGCGCCGTTGCAGCTTATTAGAACGGATATAGTCAATGCATAGGTTCAACAATACTCCGCTATCTTTTCCGCCCGAAAACGACACGTATATGTTGTCAAATTCAGAAAAGATGAATTCTATTCGTTTCATTGCAGATTCATACACATTCATAATTCAGCCCTCAGTTCTTCTTTCGTTTTTCCTTTAAAATATTCAACCATGCCGATTTTTTTGTTGATGTTCTGATCAATCAGATTTTCAAGCCCGACATTACCTGTCAGATCCCAATATCGGCAATCGTATTCCTGCCCTGTTCTGAATGTGCGGCGTCCACTTTGCACGCGCAGCGCGTAGTCCCAGTTCTTATCAAAGTAAATGGTGTTGCTCAGGTGCTGCATGTTCAGCCCGAATGCTTCTTTTTGGTAGCTCAGCACCGTTGCTTTTGGCCAGTATTTGGCGCAAGACTCGGAACTATTCACATATTTGCAGAAAATAATCGTTTTTTCGGGTTCAATTTCCTTGAAAAGTTGATCAACTACGTTGAATTTATCTTCAGTAATGGCGTATGAATGCTGCATTTTCTGCGTCATTTCGATAAAAATATTGTTGTTTTTCCACAACAAAGTCTCGTTATCGAGATATTTTTCCTTCAAATAGTTGTACTCTTTCAGCGATTCTTCGTCCAGCGTGTAGTTTAGCGTGCTGTAATACTGCTTCACTTGCAGCTGCAGGTCACATTCATAAACATAGTGACGAATTAGCGAGTACAGATGGTCAATATTTTCGTACCCGGTAATGAATTCCTTCGTGTACTGCTTATGGCCGCCAAATCTTTTCGTGATGCGCGTGTACTCGCAGAATGTATTTTTGAATTCAGCCAGACTTATATTCAGAATCTTTGGCGACAGGAATTGCATCTGGCTCCACAGGTCAAGCAGGTTGCGGCTGAGCGGGGTTCCGTTCAAAATCAACCTGTAGGTTGATAAATCGCCCAGGTCGATCAATCGCTGAGTTCGTTTGGCATCGGCATTTTTAATTTTCAGACTTTCATCTACAATTATAAAGGTTCTGGCCGCTTCCGAAATTTTTTTACGCAGTTCCAGATAAATGCGGTCGGAGCTTTGCAGGCTTTCAATACCGCAGAATTCAACATGGTGGCAGAGGAACCCGCCCCATTTTGCAATTTCGGCAGGCACGCCATCGGGCCGGTGAATGGTTTGATATGGTCCAATCCAAACAACCAGATCAACGGATGGCGTTTCGTTCACCAACTCAACCGCAATGCGTGTTTTGCCGGTTCCAGCCTCCATGAACAAGGCTCCGACTTTGAACTGCCGGAGCTTGTCAATGGCGCTTATCTGATCATTTAATAAGGTCTGCATCGGGCTGTGTTTGTTTTGGTTCAACGCGTTCTGGCTTGTGACGTTCAATGATAATTGCCTGATAATCTCTCCACTCTTTTGTAACGGTATTAACAATGAATTGCCGCGTTTTACTTTTGTGCTGAAAGATGTGAGAATAATAAACAGATACATAAATATGAGTTCCTGTATCATCAAAATACCAACCTTTATAAATACGGCGTCTAATTCTGTTTTGTGTAATTATAACGAAGCTTTGAGCGTATTCAATTGCGTGGTATTTTACAGCGTGACCAGCAACTACAATTTCATTTTCTTGAAGGAAGTCCCCTGGCATATGAATTCAATTTCAAATATTAAATTTTTATCACTTAATTTTTCTTCGAGCATTGAAGATACATACTTTGCAACTTCATAATGATACTCTTCGTTTGATGCCGTTTGTGGAAGAATTGAATCAAGATATTTCTTTTCAACAGATGTTCCGCATGTTTTGTCATGGGTAATACTACTGTCATATCCAATTCCCCAAATAGTAGCACCGTTTGGTGCTGTTCCAAGATTAATTTCGATTTTCATTTTTGTAGTTCTTTAATTGGTTCAACTTCTGTTTTTTTAATTTTAGTTGGCTTGTGGCGTTCAACAGTGTAAGTCGGCAACATGCGGCCACTTTCGCTATCAAACCAGGCTTCTTTTTTTGTAGAGTATTGCAGGCTTTTTTTATCCAGAATCCATGCGGAAATCCAATAAGCATCGGACTTCTGCACATCGTAATCATGACCAAACACCTGAGAGGCTGGAATAATATCGCTGCTACCATCGAATGCGGTAGCTTTATAAGCCTTGTCCGAAATACTGACAAGGCTTTGCAAACGGACGGAATAGCATTTAGTTTTCATGTTCAATAAAATAAACGAAACGATCAATATCTGAACAAGTAAAAGCACTGCAATTTACCTCGTGTGCTCTAATAAAGGTGTTTCTGCCATCTGAAGTAAATAAGCACAATGGTCCAATTTTACCAGATGCGTAAATTTCGTTTTTTACTTCTCCAACTACAAATTCGTCAATTCCATCCTGTCCACGATATCCGAAATAAATAGTAGAGATTGTTTTGCCTTTCAATTCTTCAGCTATTGAAGTTGTCAGAATTTTAGCTGTACCGTTTTCAACGGCTTCACGCATGGTTTCGATTGTGTTTTTCATATTTTCTGCCCGTTTTTCAGCTGCTGGCTCCGCAGGGTTTTGAATTAATAATGCACAAATATACAAAGAAAGTTGCACGTATGCAACCAATGTAAAAACATTAACTATTGTTTAACGCCTATTTTAATGTCATTTTTCAACCACAATTTCAACCGTAAAATTGCACCATGAACGCTGCTGACGAAATGAATTTCTATGAGGCACTGCAAGAAATGAAACTTAGTAAAGTTCCATTTTCTATTGTATGGTCGCAATATTCGCTCAACGAAAGCAGCGGACAAGGGCAAATGCACCAGCTGGATAATGTAATGTATGCAGGTATGAAAAATACTGAGCATTTTGAACTGATAAAATTCCGAAGCATTAGCGACAACAGCATACAGCATTGCCACTTGTATTCACTGTATTTCTACAATGGTAAAAAACTCGTGATCAATGAATGATATAATGAAAAGCGGCGATGTGGCTATTTTGCCCAGATCGCGCAGCATTTTTGAAAGAAAAGCCACAATAAATCCACGCGATTCTATTGTGACAGACGGTTTTGCACCGTCGCCATTCCTTGAAACTCCTTCGTATCGCGATTTCTTCTATGCCGGTAACGAACAGATTGTGCCCGATGGCCCCGACAACCTGTTTCCGTATAACTGGAAACGAATGATTGAATCAGATTCAATCATGCCAGGAATGCTCCGGCAGCGAATTGACTTGATGATGGCTGGACGCCACATGCTTTTTCTTGAAAAAGTAATCGAAAACAATGGTCGAAAATCAATCGTTCTCGATCCTATAATTGATAACGAAATTTCAGACTGGCTTGATTCTTTTGGCTTTGCAAATTATGTGATTGAACAAGCAACCGATTTCGTTTACATTGAGCGCGTTGCAACGATGATGATTCCCAATAGGTTCAGCCGACTTGGACGCGATTTTGACAACAACAAGAAAATTTCATCCTTAAAACGAATTCCAATTGAAGATGTTCGAATGGGTTTGATGGAACCTGGAACATACGACGTCAAAAAGTACTTTATTTCTGATTGGATGAATTGGACTGATGGCGTTACGACAGTTCCAGCTTACGACAAAAATAATCCGTTCGGCAACCCACAAAGCCTTTTCTATGAAAAGATGCCATCGTTTAGCAGCAAGTATTACGGACGACCTTCTACCATTGGTGTTGCAAACTATTTAAATTTGAAGCTTCTTATTCTGAATAACACGCAGGACTTTATTGTGAATGCCCCGTTCCGCTATCACATAGAAAGTCCATACGAGTATTGGAAAGCAATCCAAGAAGACAACAATTGGAACTTAAAACAACTGGAAGATTACGAAAACGAATTTTTCAGCCGAGTAGATGACTTTTTAAGTGCTTCGGATGGCCGAAATGCAGTAAAGCGCTTCCATACAAAATTCAAGCTCGATGAATATGGAAAATCTGCTGCTAGCTGGAAAATAACAGCTATTGAAGATGACACTCCTAATCGAATCAAAGCAAACTTTGAGGCATTTGGCAAAATCAACGAAAATATCATTGCAGCAACATCGCTCGATCCATCGCTTTCCAACATCCAAATAACCGGCAAACTTTCGTCGGGCTTGGACAAGCTCATTGCATTCAACATGCACCAGCTTACGAATACGCCAATACCACGTCGCAAGATTTTGGCCGCCGTAAATGAAGCCATTCGTTTGAATTTTTGGAGAAACGATTACAGGCCAGTACTGGCATTTGAACAATTGCAACTCGACACACAAACCAAAGCAACATCAGGAGGAAACAATGATAGTAACTAGCATAGTAGATGTTCGAAAATTCATGCCCGATGTAGTTGGCGACACAAACTCATACGTCAACATTTCGCCATTTCTGGAAGACTACGAAGAAAAGCTGAAAAAGAAACTTGGCGAAGCAACTTTTGCGCTGGTCGATCCTGCTGAACCAGAAGAAGGTGTGGAACCAGTTGAAGTTGACCCGAAATTGCTTGAACTCTGCCAAGGCTACATTGTATATATGGCATATTTCGCCCGATTGCCGCTCATGAATGTAACTATTGGCGAAAATGGACTGCAAGTGAACTGGAGCGACACGCACCGCCCAGCAACTCCGGAGCAGTTGAAAAAAACACAGCACTCAATTTTGGGACTTGCTCAGAGCAAATTTGAGGCATTGATTGAGTATTTGAACAAAACTGCCCCCGAAGCGTGGAAAACTTCTTCGAATTACAAAATTATCAACCGGCTTTTATTCAAAGATTCGGAAACTTTGTGTCTCATTCTTAATCTGTCCGATTCTGCCCGTCTGTTTTTCTTGATGGCTAATAACATTTATCGGCATCAAATGCTCGACCTTGAACCGATTGTAGGCGCAACTGAATTGAAAGCTCTTCGAGTAAAAGTTTACGCAAATACAGCGCTTTCTGTCGATGAGCAAAAAGTTCTCGATTTATGTTTGTCGTATTTGGCAAATATCTCCATGAGTGAGATTATAATTACCACAACAGAAGAAGATTTGCCAATCTATTTGTTGTCGGTTATGGATAAAGACACGCGTGCCGCCTACTCTTCGAGATTGGCCGCGCAAGCAAAAACCGATTTGGCACTTCTGCAGAAGCATATTTTAGATGTGTCCATTCCGGATGAAGCGCCACATGATAATATTCCTGATAATACAGACACAACACGCAAAACATTCCGCGCATGATAGAAGGAACAGTAAACGGAAAAGCATTCAAAGTGCCTGAGAGTTTCGAGGAATTCTCAAACAGGCATTGGAAATTATTCATGCGAGTAATGACCGATTACCGTGCGGCCACATGGCACGACGTACGGTTGAAATTTATCATGAAGCTGATTAAATTTCCCGTGCGAAAGCTCGTAAAACTTTCGTTGAGCAAAGATTTTTGGGACCAGGAAGAATACGAAGAGCACATGTCGCAAATTACTGTTTTCTCAGAACGGTTGAAATATTTCGATGATCCAAAAATATCAACAACCCGAAATGTGTTTCCGGTTGTGCGACGTGGTATTTTCAGGCGAAATTTGTACGGACCAGCTGATAATTTGGCCAATCTTGAAACATGGGAATACGCTATTGCTGAAATAAAGGCAATCAGCTACTCGGAAACAAACAACAAGCAATTTTTGGACGAGCTTTTTGCCGTGCTTTATCGGCACCGCAAGCCGTTTTGGTTGCTGCGCAAGTATTTTGGAGCGAGTCCATCGGATCCACGGCAACAATTTCACGATGAAAATATTGCCAGTTATCTGAAAAAGTCTCGAAGAGTAGGGAAATACGTTAAGCTTTACACCTATTTTTTCTTTCAATCGGTTCGCTCAACATTTCCCGATCAATTCAAAGATTTATACAAGGTCAGAAAAAGCACTGGCGAAGCACGCGAAACCAATTGGAGCGATACTATTGTGGCTTTCACAGGTACAACACCGGGCGATGAAGAAAAAACTGGACGCACCAACATTTTATGGATGCTCAAACGCATGAACCATTTAGCGCACGAAGCCGATGAAATGGAAGCAAAAAATAAGGAGAATAAGCATGTTTAACACCGAAACATTCGAAGCATGGTTCGAAAGCCAATGCGGAACAGGTAAACCATGTGCCAACTTCTACCCGATCGATGATGAACAAAAGAACATCATCTCCGATTTGAAAGGATTGGTGAATGGTTTAACGCTTGTGCTATTTCAACCAGAAATAAAAAGTGAAGGTACTAATGTCGATTCCATCAACGACATTTATCGTGGGCTTATATTTGTGCTGCAGTACGGATTGGACAAAAATTCAAGCCGTTTCGAATCGCGCAAAGCTGAACGCAAAGCCACATTCGAAGCCACACTAAAGGTGCGGCAAAATATTATTGATATTGCTCGTGGTACCACTTGCCATTTTTGGAACTTCCTGAGATACGATAGTTTCGAAATTCACCGTGTGGGACCTGTATTCGATGGCTTCTATGGATGGTCGCTCGATTTCGATTTCACCATTAATACCGATTCCTATGGGTCATTTTAACATCATATTATTAATGTTTTCTTTGTCAAAAATTGGGATTATGGATTCACCGACGCTAACATTCATTGTATCGCTTGCAGGAGTACTTATATTATTGTTGCTTGGAATCATTGGCTGGTTTATCAGCTTCATTGTAAGAAATCAAACTGCAAGGAATGAGGAATTTGCCGAAGTAATGAAAGATTTGTCAGGTTCCATCCTTGAACTCAAAAAAGTGGTAAGCGAAATTAGCATCGGATGCCGATTCAAGCATGAAAGAATTGACAAGTTTATGGACGATTTCGACAAATAAAACAAGAACCTTTTGTCATGAAAAAAATACTGAAACATTGGAAATTATCGCTCGGCTTTTTGCTGTTTTTTGCAGCAGCAGCAATGCTATTAAATTTTAGCGGCCAGCTTTCAACATCTATTATAGGAAGTGAACACGGGAAACCATTCTACCGACACACGCTGAATATCATCATCGATGATGCGCACGGTTCTGATGTAGCAGGGAAGGGAAGTCCAGATGGTCGCCACAAAGAATATCTATGGTCTCAGTTCTGGTGCACCGAATTACAGAAACACCTTCGAGATATTGATTATACCACAAATTACAATGCTCCCGAAGAAACTGAGCCAGGATTATTAACACGTGTTCGCAGAATGAACAAAGTTCCAGCGCCTGCCATAGTATTTTCGTGGCACAATAATGCGGCAGGCATGGGCGATGTGTGGAAAGAGGCTCACGGATATTCAATATGGACCACTCGCGGAACTACAATGTCAGATACTTGCGCGACAATCATTTTCAATAACCTTCGAACATTTTTGCCCGATCTTGCTTTCAGGCAAGATTTATCCGACGGTGATCCCGATTATGAAAGCAATTTTACGGTTCTAATGTCAAAGCATCCATCAGTACTTCTCGAATTCATGTTCCAAGACAATGATTTCGATTTGCAACTGTTGGAAAACCCAGCACTTTGCCGCACGATACTACTCATTTTAGACGTTTCATTTCTGCAAATTGAGCAGGTACTTTGTTCCACAAAAAAACAAGCCGCATGAAACTATTCAATATCCTTGCAGCAATGCTGCTGCTTATTCTTGTTATCATCGTTTTGTACGATTGCTCGCGTGAGCCAACCGTACAAACGGAAACACACACTGAAACGGTGTACGAAACTGTTTATGATTCAATCGACAGAATCGTTTATGTGGACAAACCTTCGCCAGTAATTGTTTTGCCTGCAGAAACTGTTTTTGTAATGGATTCTGAAAAATGTGAACAGCTTGCGGCCGATTATTTCAGCAAGCGCATTTATAAAAATATTCTGCAGGATGATAGCCTGGCATTCATTGAGCTGCAAGATACGGTGTATATGAATAGGCTGCTTGGGCGCACGCTTACATACAGAGACAGAACCCCAACAGAATTCATTACCACAACTACCACAACCACGAATATTCTGGCAGACCGGCCAAGATTCAAATTTTATTTGGGACCAATTATCACATATGATAAAAGCAACAGCCTTGGAATTGGCGGCGGGTTGTTGCTAAGTTCGAAAAACTATGCTGCCGGATACTCTTACGATATCACTAACCAACAACACTACCTTTCGATGTACTTTTCCATCATTAAAGGAAGCCGTGGTAATTAAGTGTTTTCGAGAATTCTTTTTTTTAGGTTAGTAAAAACCCCAAGCGTTTGCTCGGGGTTTTGTGTTTTTCTACAATGCTTTTATAGGCTTTATCTTAGTGGGCTTTCGCATATCAATTGCCGCAGCCAAATTCAAACTAAGCGAAACAACTCCCATTGCAATTGCTGCCCCAAGAAAAAAATCGCCGCCATCTTGTAGGCTTCTTACATAATCGTCGGCAGCATTTCTGGCAGCAGCATCATCGCGTTTGTGATACATTACCGAAGAAATTACCATACATCCTATTCCCAATACCGTTGCACCAGAAGATATCATCATGTCAGTACTGGCAATTTTCAAAGATTGAATTTCAAACGTTTGGCACATATCAAATCCACATACTGTTTTGTTCAACATCAATGTATCTGATGAATTTTGCGCCATAGCAGTGAATGCCAGCGCAAGAAAAACGATTGTAAATGCTTTTTTCATAGTGTTAAAGTTTATTGGTTTCCACGAAAATACAAATTTTCTAACCCAAAAAGAGTATTTCTAAAAAATAATGTATATTTGTTGCGCTGAAACTTTCCAAAATGAGTACTTTCAATTATTCTTCTATAAGAACCGGCATGACCGGTAGTGTACGGGCTAATTACCCGTCGGCTTGGAAAGGCCGCAGCAGCACTACCGGTCATGTCTTTTATGGAGGTAAAAATGGGAAAACAAACAACCCAAATGGGCGCCAGAAAATACCAAGGCGCAACCGATGACATTCAGTACAGGAATGTTAACGAAAAGGAACCATTCATTTTTGCAATCGATGAATTTGAAGTAATGGACAATGCCGTTGCTGATTTAATTGTCGATTTCTATGCCGACATTGATGTAATTACTCAAAGGTTTCTCGATTATGTTTCTCGTGCGAATGAATCACTTGGCGAAGACAAAGTAAGTGCCATCGATCTACACAACAACGGAATGATCATAAACCTTTTATTCCGGATGGGAGAATTTTACAAAGGAGGCTGAAAAAGCCGTAATGTTAGTTAAACATTCCTATTAATATATCGCCAGAATAACCGCTCGTAAGAAAAGCGGTTTTTTCATGTCATTTTCCACACACTATATAAGGTGTTGTTTTGCATCATGGAATTCAATCAGGATGAAGCAAAACGGCTGTTTTTATCAGAAGAGCTAGACAAACACGGAGACTATCTTCTTGGCTTGCTTCTTCAAACTATCGACGAAATGAAAATTGTCGATAAGGGTAAATTAATTGAATCCATTCGATACAAAGTCATTGCTTTATCAAAAGACAGAGCAAGACTAGAGTTTTCTTTTATGGGATATGGAAGAGCCCTCGAAATAAACTACTACAAAAAGCCTGGTTATACTCGTGCGGCATGGAAAGATATCTATGGAATAAAAAGCCGTGAAGATATTCAAATGGAGTATGCTTCAAAAAACCGCAAGAAAGTTAACTGGTATAGCCGCAATGTTTATGGATCGTTGAATACTCTTTACTCAAGGGTAGCATATGGCTATACAGAAGAGGCAATTCAGCGGCTCAAGCAAATTATTTCAGAGCCCGGATATCAGTCACAATTTTTTAAAAACATGTGGGACTAACTAATAATTTGCCATGAGCCTAAAAACAGATAAGGTACAACTCGAAATTTTATTGAAGGGCGACAAAGCGCGCGCAGAGCTTACCGAACTTGAAATAACAAGCAGAAAGCTTAAAAACGAGTTGAAAAAACTCCCTGAAGGGACAGAGGAGTTTGTCAGAAAATCGGCTGAGCTTAAAAAAGTTCAAACAAGAATGGATGAACTTAGAAACAAAATTGGGCTAACTGGGATGACCATGCGAGAGCTGCGTCAACGTTCGAAAGAACTAATGTTTGCGCTAAATAATATCAATCCAAATACTCCGCAATACAAAGAACTCAGAGGAGAGCTCGACAAAGTAAATAACCGTATGCGCGAGCTAAAAGGCGGTGCACAGCAAACAGGTTTTAGTTTCGGGAAAATGGCCGATGGCTTCAATAAATACATGGGTGTTTTTGCCGCCATTTCTGCCAGTATTATTGGCGTAGTATTTTCAATGCGCAAAATGGTTGATGCATTCGACGAATACGAATCCAAGGTTGCAAGCCTTAGTGCTCTAACCGGACTTACAGGAAATGATTTGGACTGGATTAGCAACAAGGCAAAAGAACTCTCAACCTCAGTTACCGAAGATGGTATTCGAATCACAAAAAGCGCAGATGACATTGTAGATGCATTCACCAAGATGGCTTCCGCACGTCCTGAGCTGCTCAACAACAAAGAAGCATTGGCCGAAGTTACAGAGCAGGCTATTATTCTATCCGAAGCTGCCGGAATGGATCTCGATACAGCTATTTCGTCGTTGGCAAACACAATGAACCAATTCGACATTGCATCGGAAAACGCTGGAAAAACCATCAATGTGTTGGCCGCTGGGTCAAAATATGGTGCAGCACAAGTCGACTATGTTACGGAAGCCATTGTAAAAATGGGACCGGCTGCAAAAAGTGCCAATGTCCCTCTAGAAGATTCAGTCGCTCTCATTGAAACTTTGGCCGAAGGTGGTTTGCAAGCAGAAATTGCTGGTACTGGACTTCGGAATTTCATGCTGAAAACTCAGACTGGAAGTAAAGAATTCAATCCTGCAATAGTAGGAATGAAGCAAGCGCTTGATAATTTGGCAGCTGCCAACCTATCGACCGCAGATCTCGTGAAAATGTTTGGTCTAGAAAATGTGACCACGGCACAAATGCTTATCAATAGCCGCGACAGATATGCCGAGCTCACCAAGCAAGTAACAGGCACAAATGTAGCTATGGAACAAGCTACGATTACAACAAGCACACATAAAGCCGAATTAGAGCAAGCAAAAAACCGAGCCCACAACATGGCTATTGAATTGGGTGAACGCCTGGCACCAATCATGACATTCTCAACGAATACGGCAACCATGTTTCTGAAAGCACTCATGCGCCTGCCTGAGATACTCCGAGAAAACAAATATTTATTTATGGCGCTTGGAGTTGCTTTATTAGCTTACAATGCGCACAAAATCAAAGGCATTGCTTTGAAAATTCGTGATTTCGCCCTCATGAAAACAGGAATCACACTTCGTGCAAAGGAATATGCGCAATATCAATTGCTAATTTATCAGGAAAAGCTTGCTGCAGCTCAGAAAATGAATCTCGCTAAAAGTGCTGGCTTTCTACAAGGTACTATTCAAAAGCTTTGGGCGGTCATGAAAATGAATCCACTTGGTGCAATTATCATTGCAGCTGGAGCCGTACTTACAATATTCACGGCACTTCGCAATACATTTAGTTCTGTAACAGCAAGCCAAAAGCTATTCAACGAAGCCAATAAAAAGGCGGCTGAATATGCTGCCCAGGAACGAAGCGAACTTGGTTTGCTTATTGTAGAATTAAAGAACTCCAAAGCCGGTACAGATGAACGTAAAACAGCTATTGAAAAGCTTAACTCTACTTATGGTAAGTATTTGCCCAACTTATTGAAGGAAAACGCATCTTACCAAGACATTGTAAAAGCTCTCATTGCAATCAATGCTCAAATTGAATTAAAGGCTAAGCTGCAAGCATACGACGAAATGTTGACAGAGGCATACAAAGAGCAGGCTAAAATACAGATGGAGTTGGCCAATGCAACCGGAATGTATAAAAAAACATTGGAGGGAGCATACGATAATTCAATTACTGTCATTCACGATATTACAACCGAAATTGTAAGATTAAGAAATGAGCAAGCTGCAGCTAATGTGCAAACTGAAAATTCAACCGATGTAATGAGTGATTATTCAGTAGCAGTTGATGATGCAGCAACATCTTCGGAAAATCTTTCTGAAAAAACGAAAGAAATTAAAACTGCCTACGAGCTTCTGAACGAAGAAATTTCTAAATACGAAAAGCTCCTGCAGGATCAGGTAGTATCTCATGACGCAAACGCATCGGTAACAGCCAGTAAACTTGCTGACCTTAAGCAAGAAAAAGAACTGTATGATGAGCTTATCAAAAACTTGCAAGATGCTGCATATATTCAGCAGGAATTAGATAAGATGGGCGACCCAACTATAATGCGCTCAATAACATTAAAAAACAATCAGCGAAGTAATAAGCAGGTTGATTTAGGTGAAAAAATATATACACCTGAAAAAGCCACTTACTGGGAAGATGCTTATTCGGAAAGCCAGAAGCTTTTTGCAGATTATGAACAAGCCAAATTCGATTTCTACCAAAATCTGCAAAGCCAGATGATCGATATTGCCAAGGGTACGGCCGATACAATTTTTGCTTATCAATCAAAAAAGAGCAACCAGCAATATAACGAAGACAAAGCAGCTCTTGAAGCAAGGTATGCAAATGGTTTATTGCAGGAAACAGAATACAATGCTGCTCTTAAAGCATTGGATGAAAAGAAAGCCGCCGAAGATGCAAAGATTAAAAAGAGGGCTGGTATTTTCGAAAAGGCAATGACTGCCGGACAAATTGGAATTACAGCCATAAAAGACACAGCAGCAATTAAAATGCAAGCAGCTGTATTAGCGGCAAATCCATTAACTCTCGGATATGTGCCTGCTGCTTTGGCTCAGATTCCAATAGTTATTGGAACAGCTGCATTGCAAACCGGTTTAGCCTTAGCAAAACCCATTGCTGAATATTCCAAAGGATTATATTCAGTCACCGGAACTTCCGGAAGAAAATACAATGCAAGTTGGTCAGGCAACCCACGCACCGGCATTTATTCTAGTCCAACATTTGGATTTATTAATGGTGCACCGGGTATTTGGGGCGAAGCAGGCAGAGAACTCGTTGTTGATTATCCAACATTGCGCAATCTCGAAATGCGCTCTCCTGAAGTGATTGATTACATTTATAAAACAGCTGGTCGCACACGCGAGTATGCCGAAGGAAATTATCCAGATAGCTCAACAGCTACAAAATCGGATAAGTTTTCTCCTGGCGTTTCTTCGGCAGCATTCAATATGTTGGTTGAGCAAAACAAACAAATGATAAACCTGCTTGCTGGCATCAATTCGCAGCTTGCGAACTCATACACTTTCAAGGACCTTTCGGATAGAATAGACGAAGAAACTTCCCGAAAAGATTTCATCAGCAATAAGATGTCGGGCTAATAATGTCATTTTTCGACAAATACTTTCAACGTAAACTTGCAGCATAATATGGCAATCACAATCTCAAAATATCCCCCAAAAATGGGCCTCTCCGGAAACGGTTTGGTTTTCAAGCTTGCAACCGATAATATGTATTCATCAGCCGGAAGTTACTGCAGTGCAAATATTGTCCGCAATGGAAGTATTGCAGTTGATGAAACCATTGTTTTTGCTTGGGGCGACAACAGCATTACGTTTCGAGCCAAAACAACACCCGACAGCAGCGGAACTCAAATAACTGCTGGCGGATCGGCCGCAACGCATTATGCTCAAATTGCAGCAAACTTTCTTTTGTCTCAGGATTTTTACATTAGCCTGGTAGGTTCAGCGATTATGTTTCAGAGTCGTGAGAAGTCGGCCGACCAGAATCTAACAATAACGTCTAATACAACAGCATATACTGCAACAACTGGCGTTGCAGGAACTTCGCCAACATTGCGTGAAAACTTCCGTCTTATTGTGAAAACAATATCCGGATCCGAAATTCTCGGAGTCGATAAAATTGTCCCCGATCTACAGGGCGAAGCTCTTGTAAATGTTGCCGACTATGTGAAAGATTTAATCGATGTCGATTTTCAATTTCCACAGACAACAGGCGCTGCAATTATTGTACGTGCTGCCGCAAAGAAAGCTTATCAAATCCGATACGCCGAAGCGTATGGAAGCACTTTGGCTGTTCAGGCATTGCAGACATCGGAAGAATACTTTGCGTTAGCTGGTGAGCTCGGAGAAGATAAATTGCGGGCATATTATCAGTTCGGTGAATCGTTCTGGTCGCGCATGTCCACTTCAATGAATTTTCTTTCCTGGCATCCGCTTAGGAAATTAATCACGCTCACAAGTCCTGAGAAATTATATTTTCCTGTATGGTACACTCCAACAGGACATACATACATTTCGCTGAAATGTTACTTCACCGATGGTACCGAAGCAACAGTAACCAACTATCTTACGTTCACAGTTGCAAAATACGATGTTCTCGAAATTCAATGCGGATATTATGCATTGAGCCTGGCCGATTACATGGCAAGCCATCAGCCAACAAAAACGCTAAGAGCATACGATTTGTGGCTAACTGCTAATTCTGCGCCTGTAAGCGAAACAAGACATTTCGATATCGATACTGCAAGCCGTCCATGGGAGCGTACTTTTCTATTCAAAAACAGCCTTGGCGTTTATGAAATATTCCGAAGTACAGGAAAGGCAACACGCAAGATTGCAGTTACACGCGACATTGCTACCATTGATGAACCTATAGATTTCACTCCGGAACATCGTGCGGAATTTCAAACAGATCATTCGTTGGAGCAATTGTACGAAGTGAATTCTGGTTACTTCCGGAACATCGAATCGGTTCGCTGGGCAATAGATGAATTTCTTGGCAGCGATGAAGTTTATGAAATTCGTGGTGCTGATTTAATTCCTGTAATTGTTGAAACCGAATCGGCCGAAAGCGACACCGATGGCGATGCTCGTTTCTTTTTCAAATTTGCTTACAGAATTACCGGCAGCGGAAATGTAATCACTTCCGACGAAAGCCAATCGTATTCACCGGGCGAATATTCCATCGATTACCAAAACGATTATACCATATAACCATGGCAACATTTGCAAACGCAATAGCGAAAATATCATCACTCCTTGCATCGAATCTTAGCAGAGCTATTACTGCTGTAAAGCACAGGGAAGTTGAGATGGAAATTGTTCAGGCAATATCTGAAAATGTAACCGAAGCGCAGATTCCGGTCATGATTGGCGGGCAGTTTGTTGGGTATGCCAATTTAACTTTCGACAAAAGTACCTACGAATTACAAATGAAGGAATTGCGACTTGCTGGCGGTGAGCAGAGAATAAATTACATTTACAACTATGGCACCATGCCAACCAACCGCGCAAAAGCACTGCCAACACTTCGCTATGTTATATCGAGAACTCCGCGCGTTATTGGCACAATTTCGCTGCCTGTAGATTTGACAAACGAGTTGCGTGTTGGTGAAACTATTACGCTCGATGGCGGCAAAGAACATGAGATTCTTGAAGGCGAATCGTTTCTGCTGAAAGGGCAAGAAACACCTGCTGAAAATGTTCCATACACAGCTGTTTCAGCAGATGATGTTCCAGTTGTCGCAGACTGGTATGAAGCAAGCAAGAATCAGGAAATAGCCATCGACTATGGTCCATCGAGCAAACAGGTTATGCCAGCGGTCGAAGAGGGCGACCCTCCGGTAATAGTTCAGCCAAATCAAAGCGGACAGCTTGTATTAACTGTTGGTAATTGGGCAGCAAATGCGCTTCAACTTGCAACAGGCGATTTGAAAATCTCGGCTACTAGCCTGGTTATTATTTCAACCGCAACAAAAGCAGATTCCGATTTGTGGGCCGATGCAGAAGTTTTCTGCGTGTCGCAAGGCACCGACATATTGAATTTCACATGTGTAACAACACCCGTTGGGAATATCACTATTAATGTAATTGTACTATGATAATTCAACCAAATATAGTAAAAATTGGCGGAACTACGCCATCAGGTGGATGGCAGCGACCAGAAGATTGGCTGCCTATTGACAACTTGGTTTCGGCTGGTGATGATAAATTTGTTGGGCTTTATGCAATTTTTCCTAACGATTCTCTTGAGGCTCCTGGCAACACTTTGAAAATGTTGTGCAATTTCGCATGGACAGTAAATTGGGGAGATGGTACAACAGCAGATATTGCAACTGGAACTGAGGCTGCACACACTTATGATTTCGACACCATTGATGCCAATACGGAAACGTCTGAAGGATACAGGCAGGTTGTTGTCACAATAACTGCGACAAGCGGAAATATGAATAATTACGTTCAAATTGGCCGACCAGGAAGTACACTTGTTTGCACTAATTGGCTGGATATACGTATCAGCTCAATTTATATTACTGGATTGGAAATATCGCTCTCATACACGGCTTTCAGATTAAATAAGTTTGTTTGGCTTGGGTCTACATTTGCCGGGTTGACGATTGGTGGTGTTCGAAATGTTCCAATTCATGTGTTTCAGGTTAATTGGTCAGGCTTGAGCACATTGCAATTTTTGTTTTATTTAGGTGCATCATTAGATGATCTTGGTGACATTGTAACAAACGCAACCGTAATTGGTTACCTAACATCAGGAAGTTATGTCCGGCGAATTGGAAATGTAACGGCTCAAAATGCCACAACAGCTTTCTATATTTTCAATGGTACTTTGGCCGAGGAGATTGGAGATGTTGATATCCGTTCGGCAACCAATACTGCGGGTATGCTGCAAAACGCGCCACTTATTCGTAAAATAGGAACGATCAATATTTCAAACAGTGAGTCTCTATATTTTGCATTTACCACGAGTTCATTAAAGGGTACATTGAATCTTATTACTACCAGCGCTCTATATGAGTGTTCGTACGCTTTTTACGGCTCAGCAAATGTTACAGAAATTACACTTAGCGATGCCAGTGGAATAACATCTACAACAGGCATGTTTTCCAGCTGCCCACGCCTAGCATCACTTCGCCTGCCAGGAATAGCCGTTTCATTTTCTGTCGCATCGTGTAATATGGATGCTACAGCGCTCAACACTTTGTTTGGAGACTTGGCTACAATAACAGGAGACCCAATGGTAATTACTATTACCGGTAATCCTGGTGCCGCAACATGCGACCAAACTATCGCCACAGCTAAAAATTGGACTGTTGTTTCATAAATTCAACCACCATGCAAAAAGGACTTTACAAAAAAATATCAGACACCGAAATGCTTTGGGCAGCCAATGCCATCACTTATCCAGATGGACGAGTGATTAATGTGTCTGACCACGAAAACGCCACTGGCGAGGTTGAGGACGGATGGTTTTGGTTCAATACTGAATCTGAGGCTAAGGCGGCATTGGGCATAGTTGAACCTGTATTTCCTAAACCCGAAATACCTCAATAAATGATTTCCATTCGAATAGATAGACAATATTGGTTAAACCTTCGCGCTAATACCGAGCTCGAAGTTTCAGAAACTTCACCTGTATTTTCCGAAAAGGTTTTCGAGGAAAATAGCGTGTACAATTTTACGGTGCCAAACAACCCAAACAACGCTGCAATTTTCGGCCATCCAAATAGAACCATGGCACTTAATGCTCCAACTGCAAAACATCACATTGAAATATTTTCAGACAACAGATTGAAAGCTGAGGGAACCACATATGTTGTAAAGGTTTCGGGAGCATCTATTGAGATTGTTTCAGCATTGAATGAGTCTTCATTTTATGCGCTTTATGGAGACAAAAAAATCACAGAGTTTGAGTACGATGGACAGCTCACATACATCGATGATTACAACGGAAACACTGGATCTATTCTTAATGTATGCGATGGTACTTTCCCTGAAGAAAAATTTGCATATTTCCCTGTGAAAAATGTTGCTTTATTCGATGGTAGTGATTGGGAAGATGGTTGGAGAAATGACGTATTGAGCCGTCAATACCAGAACGATTATATTCCAAGTTCAAATCTTTATCCAGGATATCTGTATAGACCAGGCAGAATTTCGGTTACACCATTTCCATACGCTGGTTATATCATCGAAAAGATATTTGAAGAGTGTGGATATACCGTTACTTACAATGTATTCAGACATGATGATAAATTGAAGCGCTTATGCATTTACAATCCTAATCTTATTTTTTCAGTTGGTCCAAACCGTGAGTATTTTTATATTCAACTCAAAAATCACCTGCCAGGAATAACTGTAACGAAATTGCTTTCTGCAATTAAAACTCCGCCGTTTGCAATCAACTACGCAATAAATGAGAATACAAAAACTGTAGAAATTCGCACCTTCAATCAGCTCAACGATGCTAGAGATTCTATTGAATTCAAAGATGAAGGTAGCGACATTACAGAACAAAAATCTGTAAAATACAAAGTGCACGTCGATTCGGGAGATTCTTATGCTCAAAAATGGCAACGCCCGGATGATATTGAGAAGTATAGAAACAGAGGAACGTATTACAATATTACTGACTTGTCTGGAATCACATTTCCAATTGAAGGTGACATTGCACTTGTGTTAGAAAACAATTACTTCTATCAATTTTTTGCAGCACAGGATGGAAGCATGAGTTGGGAAAAAGCCTTTTACAATATACAAAATGTTGTGGTTGGAACCGGAGAAATAACAGAAGCACCAATGAAGTTTTCTACTGTGTTCCAATCAGTAGAAGATATACATCAGCAGCTGACATCATCGGATGATAGATGGTGCGTTCCTGTGGTTGAAATTGCAGGAAATAGCAAAAACAAACCACTGCAGCCAGGCATGTTGTACAATGAATTTGAATTGAAGCTCATGTTTTATTGGGGCATGGATACAACTGAAGATGAAGAATTTGCTTTCCCTACTGGAAGTTCTGGCATTTACAAAGCTGGTGTAGATAACCCTGGGCGTTATCTGAGTTTAATTCCAAACGAGCCGTATAGTTTTATTGAAGTATATTTAGATCGTTACCAGTATTCGCTTACAAATAATCGAGTGAAAAAGGGCAGCTCAGTAATGAGTATTCCAAAATTGGAAAATCTGAATTGGCTTCGTACTATTCTGCTCGAAGGCCGTATTTGGCTGCCCACAAAGAAAAAGTACAAGCTTCGAAACAATGGAATTTCACCGGTTGATCTTGAATTAACTGAGGTGAATTAAATTTTTTATTAAATTGCGAGCTCAAACCCCTAAATTTTTTCCTATGGAAGCTACAGAAACGTTATTCTTATCAGTAATAATTGGTGGTGCACTCTTTGGGATGATGATTGCTATTACAAGCAATGTAATAAAAATCCGAAAACATCTCGATTCAAAGAACAAGGAAAACACATCCAATTAGTAATTACCGCCTTCGGGCGGTTTTTTTATATCCACTCCCCAAAATTTGCCATTCCTTCGTGCAACCAATCTTCATCAACGGTAAGATAAACCATTGTTTGTTCTATTTTGCTGTGCCCCATTAGCGTTTTGAGTGTTACAATGTCGCCTTTGTTTTTGCGCAGGTAGTGTGTAGCAAACGTGTGGCGTGCTGTGTGAAAATGTATCTTGTCAGCCACATTCATTGCCGATAGCGCATGCTTCAATACCTTGTTTGCATACGAATCGTTTTCGGGAGTCTCGAAAATAATTCCACGGCTACTTCCAGCATCGCGCATCAACCTGAATGCTGTATTTGTAAGTGGAACCTTCACCATAATTGGCGCTGTATTCCTTGTTTTGTACATGGAAAACACAAGAGTTTTGCCCATCACATTCGACCAGGTTAATCGTTTCAAATCAGATATTCGCAAGCCAGTGCAGCATCCAAACAGGAAAACACGCAAAACACTTTGGCGTTCTTCTGTTAACCTGTTCGATCTATATATTTCGAATGCTTTATTCAATTCCGATTCTGAAAGGCAATCCGGCTGAGACTTTTCCTTTTTCATCTTGAAGGTACCGAATGGCGTTTGCTTCATCAATCCCTCACGAATTGCACGATTGAAATACAATCGCAAAACCTTCATGTTTTTGTGAACGGTGTTGATTGAATTGCTTTTCTTCACCCGCAACCACTTTTCGAAAGTGGCCAATGTCCTTTCGTCGATTTCGAAGAAAGGCATATTCCCATTGCAAAACTCAGCGAATTTATTCAATACACTGTGATGCAATGCCATTGTTGCAGCTGCAACCATTTCATGTTCTCGCTTATCAATGTCTTTTCGGCACCAGCTAATGAAATTCAGCGAACCTTCATCTGCAAAAAAAGCTTTTTGCAACAACTTGAAGCTAAGCTGCTTTTCTGATAGGCGATAATTGATTGCAATTTCGTTCACCCTCGCAAGCGATTGCTTCAAAATTAAATTGAAATCGTTGCACTTTGGATGCGAAGATTTCACCAACCGATCCTTTGGATCCCAATCCGAAGCCTGCACTTTTATTCCAGTGTCCAAATAACCTTTCTGATTGTTCACGTACACGTAAGCATACACGCGACACAGATTATCCACATCGGGGATATTTCGTAGGTATAGCTTGACTTTAATCATCTGATGAAGTTCTGATGAAAAATCCGGCTTTTCTACTGTTTTCGTCGCCTTCGCTTTTGTCATTTAATACATTGGTTTTCAGCGAGTAAAAAAAATT
>PHDB01000052.1:0-10290 GCA_002842495.1 Bacteroidetes bacterium HGW-Bacteroidetes-6 | reverse complement strand
AATTTTGAAAAAAAGTGGTCCCACCAGGACTTGAACCTGGGACCTACTGATTATGAGTCAGTTGCTCTAACCAACTGAGCTATAGGACCGGTTTGGGAGTGCAAAGATAAAAAAAACATTATTGAGAAGAAATTTTTGTTTTAATGATAATTTCCAACACCTAATCATTTTGAAATAAAACCCTTCAAAAATGTAAAAGCATCAAGCATATTCTCAGCAGCTTTCGGCGTCATTTCCTCTTTAAATTCAAATTCGTAGGCTTTTACGTGAAGCACATAGGCTTCGGGGGTTTTGTTATAAATTTTCTTACACAAATCAACAACATACGATGTCGACACTGCATGCATTGTAAACTCAATGGTAGCATCGTTGGGTTCAATCTCCTCAAGGCGATAGTTTTCTACGTCCTCAACAATTGAAGCATCGACGAAAAACACGCGGTCATACTCCGAAATGGTTGCAGCGTCTTCAATATTTAATTGATAATTGCAATCGGTAAAAACATTTTCTATTTTTTCTTCAGCAATCCATTTATCAACCAGCTCAACAAAACGTTCGCCGATTCCATCGTCCATGCGCCCTGCATTTCCGTAGCCATAAATAAGTGTTTTTTTCATGCGGTGCAATTTACTGCAAAAATACAATTCTTCATTGTATGATGAAACTTTCAATAAATAAAAGATGAAACAAAAAAAAGTCCGCCACAAATGACGGACTTTTTAATTGACGTTAAAGCGATTTACGATTTAAAATGATCGAGTTCGTTGCCTTTTGAATCGTACATTTTAATGTCGAGTGGCATTTTGCCTAAAGCATGAGTTGCGCAACTCAAACATGGATCGTAAGCCCTGATAGCCATTTCAACCTGATTTTTCATTGGCTCGGTGATTTCAGCTTTGCCACTCATAGCTCTTTTAGCCACGAAATTGACCGACTGATTCATCGGCTCATTGTTGTTTGTAGTTGAAACAATGAGGTTGGCCATAGTGATTTCATCATTATCGTTGATTTTGTAGTGGTGGAATAAAGTTCCACGAGGAGCTTCAATCAAACCAACACCTTCATTCACTTTGGTACCTTTGGTTACGAGATCGTTTTTCAACAAATCAGGATCATTCAGCAAATCTTTAATAACTTCGGCTGAGTGCAGCAATTCGATGAGGCGTGCCCAATGGGTATGCAAACAGTAGTTATTTGGTTTTCCATTAGTAACAGCTTTGTAGATTTCGAATTCTTTCTGAGCCATTGGAGTTGGAATAAAATCGCAAGTATTCAAACGAGCCAAAGGACCAACGCGATACCAGCCTTTTTCTTTTCCCAAATGTTTTAGGTATGGGAATTTCATGTAACTCCAACTACGTACTTCCTCTTCGATATAGTTGTAGTAATCCTGATAATCAACATCGTTAAGAATCCTGTTGCCTTCGGAATCAACTGCTCTCAAAACGCCATGATAAAGATCAAGAGCGCCATCTTTGCGAACAAGACTGAGGTGATTCGATGGGAAATGAGCAAAACCATCAATAGTTTCGCGATTCTGCATGTAATATCCTTTAAAGAATTGCAGAGCTCCATCGGCCCATTCAATCATTTTATCGATATTCAACGGATCGGCACCTTTGAGGAACAAATCGCGTTCTTCGATGCTGAGATTTTTGTTGATACCACCAGGGATTGCACCAGTTCCATGAACTTTTTTACCAGCTGTATGCTCGATAATTTCCTGACCGAATTTGCGCATCATCACACCCTGAACTGCCAGATCGGGGAAGTTAAGAGCCACACCAATCACGTTACGAATTGCAGGATCGGCATCGTATCCGAGTAGAAAATCGGGCGACGAAAGGTGAAAGAAATGCAAAGCATGCGACTGAAACATTTGTCCGTAGTGCATCAAGCGACGCATTTTTTCGCCAGTTGCTGTCAAGCCATTACCAGTGCCCGCACCAACAATTACGTCAAGAGCTTTGGCAGCTGCCAAATGGTGGCTTACAGGGCAAATTCCGCAAAGGCGCTGAACAAGTACAGGAGCTTCCCAGTAGGGACGACCCTGCACAAAGCGCTCAAATCCGCGAAATTCAACAATATGAAGGCGCGATTGGGCAACATTCATATTATCATCAAGGTGAATGGTCACTTTTCCGTGGCCTTCAACCCGGGTTACAGGTTCTATTGTTACTTTTTGTGCCATTTTCGTTTTGTCTTTAAGATTAATCAAATTTCACCAGTTCGTAAGGGATGTTCAGAGTGTCGCCAGTAACCAAAGCTACTACAGCAGCCCATATAAGATCAGCCCTTGGTGGACAGCCAGGAAGATAATAATCGATTTTCACAATCTCGTGGCATGGATAAACTTTATCCAGAATCATTGGAAGTTCTGGATCGTTAGGCATGATTTTCTCTGTATTCAAGCCAACAGTTGGGCCACCCCAATATGCTTCTTCCAGACATTCTTTTACAGGAATACCATTTCTCATAGCGGGAAGTCCCCCCATGATAGCGCATTCACCAAGTGAAATAAGAATTTTACAATTTTTGCGGAATTCTTTCAACACGTGAACATTTTCACTGTTGCAACATCCACCTTCAATAATACCTATATCGCATTGCTTCGTGAATGTTTTGATATCGTCAATAGGTGACTTATTGAATTCAACCAGCTCGATAAGCTGTAATATGCGATCATCGATATCTAAAATCGACATGTGACATCCAAAACAACCTGCCAAGGAAGTCGTTGCTACAATTGGTTTACTCATTTTTTAGTCCTCCTTTTATTGATGATTGTTTTCAATATCCGACCCGATAACATTCTTGTCGTACTTGCGGGTTCCAATAGCATCTTTGAATCCGACCTCTTTGCGAAGAATTGCTCCAACAGGGCAGATATCCATTGCTTTCTGCGCCATTTCATCGGTCATATTGGCTGCAAGTTTGTGGTCGATGTTAATTTCCAGTGTTTCGCCACGTCCTTTGAATGCAAAAATACTACGTCCTTCTGTATCCTTAATTATTCTTACACAGCGTTTGCAGAAGATGCAACGATTACGCTCGAGAAATATTTTAGGAGAAGTAGCATCGATATCTCTGCGTTCGAATGCATAAGGGAAACGAGGTACCATCATCTGATACTTGTAGCCCAAAGCCTGAAGATCGCAGTTGCCACTCTTTTCGCAAGCTGGGCAAAAATGGTTTCCTTCAACAAAAAGCATTTCTACAATAGCCTTGCGGATATCGAGAAGTTCTGCAGTGTTGTTTTCAATCGACATCCCTTCTTCGACTGGCGAAGTACAAGCTGCCATATTGCGACCATTGGCTTTAACAGTACAAATTCTGCACGAGCCAGCGGGAATCACGTCTTTCATATGACAAAGCACGGGGATATACACACCGTTTTCAGCGGCAGCATCAACAATGTATTGGCCTTTTTTGCCTTCACATTCCTTGCCGTCAATCGTGAATTTTACAGTTTCACTCATAATATTATTTTCTTTTTTTGTTTCTTACTCATTGAATTATTCGTGTACCTCGGCACTACGACCTACTACAGCGCATGACTCAACAACAGCTTTCGACATATCAAAATCGCTTTGATATTCAACATTTTTCACTCTTGCGTCGTACAATGGTCTGAAGTTTTTGATGGTTGTGGTAATCGGATTCGACGATGTTTGGCCCAAACCGCAGCGGGTTGTTTTGCGAAGAATTTCGCTCCAAGCTGACATATCGTTAATATCCTTAGCTATTCCATGACCTTCAACTACTTTTTCGATTGAGTTTTTCAAGATCATATTGAAGGAGCGGCAAGTTACGCAAGAACCACACGATTCATCAGCAAAGAATTCCATAAAATTCAAAACTACGTCTTTCAATAAGTCGCGTTTGTTGCCGATAACAATCATAGAACCACCAGTTGGCAGGTCTTCTAGAGCAATTTTGCGGTCGAACTGAGCAGGAGGCAAACAAATTCCCGAAGGACCGGCAACCTGAACAGCTTGTACGTCTTGAGCACCAACCATGGTTAGCATTTCGCTAATCGACATACCCCAAGGCAATTCATAAACACCAGGAGCATTGCAGTCGCCAGAAATACTTAAAACTTTGGTTCCTGACGATTCGGGAGTTCCAATTGCTTTGTGCCAGGCAGCACCGCGATCGAGAATACGTGCAGCAGCACAGAAAGTCTCAACATTGTTTACAATAGTTGGTTTGCCTTTGTAACCTTTTTGAGCGGGAAATGGAGGACGGTTGCGTGGTTCGCCACGTTTTCCTTCTGCCGATTCGATCAGTGCCGATTCTTCGCCGCATACATATGCGCCAGCACCAAACTGAACGCGAATATCGAAATTGAAACCTTTTCCAAGAATATTGTTTCCAAGAAGATTCTTCGAACGCATTTCGGTAAGAACGCTCTCGAGAAGAGCTTTCATATATTTGTACTCTCTTCGAAGATACAAAACACCTTCTTTTGCACCAATTGCATATCCACCGATAGCCATTCCTTCAAACACCATCGATGCACGTTCGGTTAGCAATACGCGGTCTTTGAATGTTCCTGGTTCGCCTTCGTCTGCATTACACATCACATAATGATCACCAGCTTCGCGTGAGCAAAATTCCCATTTCATTCCTGTTGGAAAGCCTGCACCACCACGTCCACGCAGACCTGAGTCGAGTACTTCTTTTATAACAGCTTTCGAGTCCATACCCAAAGCCTTGTTTAAGCCTGAACCTGTTTCGTATGCATCTAAAACAACTGGGCCTGTTTTTTTGATGTTGTTTTTTACCATCGAACGAACAAGTGGATTGGCATTGTTTCCATCACCAAGTTCGGTAACCATATCTGCAACAGCTTTTCCGGTGCGCATGTCGGCTACAAGACGTTGGACTTTTTCGCGGGTCAGCGAAGTAAAAACAACATCATTGATAATGGCTGCCGGTTCCTGATCGCTCATTCCTATACATGCTGTATAGTGCAGGCTAACAAGGCCATCGGCAGTTTTCTGCCCAATTTTAACACCAAGTTGCTTCTGGAACTCATCGGCTACATCTGCCATTCCCATCATGCAAGAAACCACACTGTTGTTGAGATAAACAGCGTATTTACCTACTTGTTCTTTTGTAAAAAAGTGATAAAACGATCTGGTCTGAATCACATCAACTTCCGAAATATGAAGTTTTTCAGCGATGACAGATACCGCTTCGCACGAAACACAACCAAACTCTGATTGCACTTCCGATAAGATATCCATCAACCGTGCGGCATCGTTACCAAACGTTTCAATAATCCTACTGATTTTTTCTTTCATATGTTTTGAATTAAGACATTTTAAAAGTTAACCCTACACCTTTCAGGATTGACATCGGAAGCAATCATAAAAAACCTTTCCCGTCAAAAATTCATCATATAATTTCCGACAATGAAAAACCGATTCAGTAGAACTGCAACAATTGCAATACTTCTCAATCGGTTCAATGCTTATCGCCTTTGCATCGGACATGATGATCTTCCAATTGGTTTTGTTTGATTCGTGTCAACGCGGGCAAAAATACTAAACTAAGTACACATACATTAGTTAAAAGGTACATTTTCTCTGATATTAGCACAATTTATAAGTAATCTAAATTAATTTTCATATTGTTCGTGTATTAAATTCATCGTTTAGTACAAATGTCATATCACATGGTCTTCATTTTCACACAATTCAGATATTATCCACCTTTCTATATATATTCAAGACGTACATGGCAGGATTATTGCTAACAAAAATCAAATTTCCAAAAATGAAAACCCTGATTTTTAGCTTAATGATGTTGGCGGCAGCCTTCTCCTTTGCACAAAAAGTGTATTCAACCGATTCGCGTTACGACGCCGACATAAAGGTGTTTGTTGTCGACTCGAAGTATGATGCCGATTTGATAGTTTACAAATGCGATAGCCGTTACGATGCAACAGGCAACAAAGGATTATGGTATTTTGCCGACAGCCGTTACGATGCTGACAAAAAAATATTTTTTGTAGATAGTCGCTACGATGCCGATTTGCTGATTTATTTCAGCGACAGCCGCTACGATGCCGAATGGCGTACATCGTCGAAGCAGCACTTGCTTTATTGAAAAAGGCTAAAATGTACTTTGCCGTATTTCCGGAGTTCCTTAAATCGTGGGTGTCCCGAGAAATGTTGAGTCTGATCGTGTTCTACAATCAGTAATCCATCTTGATTCAGTATATTTTTGCCAAACACCAATTCGGGGATATCTGAAACACCAATATTTTGATAGGGTGGGTCTGCAAAAATAATATCGGCTTGCAACGTGGTAAGCACAAGAAATTTAAATGCATCGCTACGTAAAACAGTCAAATTCTCCATTTGCATTTTTGCAGCAACCGATTTAATAAAAGTTGCCATGACAGCATCTTTTTCGACACAAAAAACCTGCTTAGCCCCGCGTGAAACAAACTCAAAGCCAATAGAGCCGGTTCCCGAAAACAAATCGAAAACCACTGCATCCTCAAGCTCAAAACGATGTACAAGAATATTAAACAACCCCTCTTTGGCCATGTCGGTTGTTGGACGCACGCCATCCCGTTCGGGTGGTGAAAAAGTACGACCTTTGAGATATCCGCTGATAATTCTCATAGTTACGAATCAAAAAGAGGAAAAAGTTGCATTGAGAGCAAACGCATTTCTTCGTTTCCAATGTAACCGGCAGTATCGTATTCTACCGATAAAAAATAAGGCTGAATAGCTTCAGCCAATACCGAGGAAGGTGCTATTTCGCCACTGAGACGAATAACAGCCGATTCCTGATTGATTTCGGCTGCTTTTATACTTCCCAGCAAGAAGTATAAAAAGTCGCTTTTTGCCTGGTATTCAAATGAATTGAATAGTTGGACTTTCCCATTTTTAAAGACCGCAATCCAAAACAAAGAAGGAAGCACATACACATGAACACGCTCGTCATCAGAAACTTTACTTATTTTTTTCAGCCAAGTAGCAGCCCAATCAAAAACGGGCAACCGATGATATCGAACGCTTTCGAGTGTATTGGATGAAAAAGACGAAATCAAAGAAAGACCAGCCCCCTCTATTCTTGTTTCCAGTAATTCAGAACCAGGGCTCAATGGCTGGCAATAATAATACAAATCGTGAGCAGGGTTGTCGCGCAAAAGTTCTGGCGAAACCGGAACCGATGTCTCGGGCTGAATAAAAACATGCGATACAGGCAAAAACAAAATACCTGCTTGCTCAGCAATAAAACTATTGGCTTCATCGAAGCTATAACCAGTTTTTGCGCCTACAATCAGAGAATAGTAAATTTGATTTGAATCAGACACAAAAAAATAAAAGCCATCGGCATGAAGGCCGAGGACTTTTAATGCGGAATCGGGCAATACAGCATTTTCGGGTAAGAAGCGGTATTCCGAATAAATATTCATCATTCCCAATTTCCGTCGGTAGAAGGTTCTGTCATGGAGCCAAAACGCAATCCGTCTTCGGGATCAATATTATAACGTTTCATTTCCTTTTCTTTTCCTTTGAGGAAAAACTTATTGGCTGCAAATACTTCAATAACGTTTACAGGAACATTTCCTTTTTCTACAACTGCAACCTGCAAACTGAACTGATCGAAAGCAGAACCATTATAATTTGAAAAAGGAATATTCATCAGATTCTGTGGTTTAAAATCGGCTCTATCTTTAAACAAACTATCTATGATAGCAATATAGCCAACTGTATCGCGGATTGGATTTGTAAAAGTAGAATCGCCTGGGCGGGCCGACAACTTCACCAATGGAATTTCTTCGTTGGTCACGAATAGAATAAGACTATCGAAAGTAGAGCAATACTTGCCATGCATGTTGAGATACAAGCCTTCAATATCACGAATATCTTTTAATTTTTGAATAACCACTTCTTTGCGCGAATCAACTTCTTTATTGAAGCGAACCGGAGCCATGATGCTGTAGTTGTAGATAACGTAAACGAGGCCTATTATAATAACAGCCATGAGAATCTGTAAAATCAATCTGAGTTTCATATCAAAACATTTAGAGTGTTGTTTCGGTGCAAAATTAAAACTTTTTCCAAGTAATAAAAGGGTAAACCAAAAAATATTGCTCAAAAGGATAAAAAAATAAGTTTACAGCAGGTTTGAATCAGTTATCGTTCACGATTAATTACAAAGAACATACAAATCGTCGCGCGGATTGATACAAAGAACAGGTATATTATATTCGTTACAAATGGCATTTCTTTCGGCCGTTCCACTGAAAAAATCAAAAATATCGGGTCTTAATGTTGTAAGAGTGAGGAATGCTCCTGCATCGATTGAAGTACAATACTGCAAAGCAACTGCATCAGCTTTATATATGGTAGCTTCAACGGGTACAACCTCGTGCTTTATTTCCGCATTTTCGTACAGTCTTTTCATTGCCTGAATATTGCCCATGATACCCGACTTGAACAATTGATCGCTAACTTTTGGCAGCGAAACATGAACATTGCTTCCACATATACGCCCAAAATAGCTTGCCCACAGAATCTTCTCCTTTTCCTGTTTCTGGTAGCCCATTGAATAAACAATATGATTAAACGACCGCGTATGCAAACCAGCAGGAACCATCAAAAAAGGAGTTCGCGACTTTCGCATTTTACGAAGGGACATCGGCAATGACAATCCAAGCGATGTGCGTTTTCGATTATGACCCAACACAATAAGAATTGATTCTGTTTTCTTTGCCAGTGCAAACAGTAGTTGAAAGGTGTTTTCTTCCGGCGCATACGACTGGATCCGCAGCAAATGTTTTTGTTCTATATGAGCTGTGATTTCAGCTAGTTTAGTATGATTTTCCGCGCTAACTTTTGGACAAAAAAGAACCAATCCTGCTTCGAATGCTTTGGCAAGCGAAATAGCTTCCTGAAGAGCATAATTGCTCAAATCGTCAAAAAAGAAAGGCACCAGAATATTCCAGTTTTTTTTATGCTTCTCGGGAATTTTGGTCATCGGGTAATAGAAAAAAGTGAAGAGAAATGCCCATTGGAACCCGACACGTCGAGTAAATATAAACCTTGCTGCAAACTACTGATATCAATACAACCCGAAGCCGAAATACCAGTCAAAAAAAGACACTCCCTGCCTGAAACATCAAGAATACGAACGGAAACATCAAACAATGACTCCGGTATCACAAATCTAAGGGTTTCGCTTGCAGGATTGGGGTATACAAGCAATTTGTTGGTAGTAGCATTATCGTGTAATGACAGGAACGGATCGAGAAAACGAACAATTGCCCGATTTACAGCCGATTCTATTTCGTGGTAATTGTGACCAACAATAATAGCGAAAGTTAATTGAATTGAGTCGGAAGGAGCGATAACGAAAGGACCTGCGCTTACCATTGCGGCAATATCGTTACCATCAACATCTGTTCCTGCACTGGCTCTGTTGGTTTGCATCATGGTGTATTTCTCACTTCCTGAAAAACCATCGGTAGTTGTAATACTACTATTGAAACCATCTAAATCGGCCGCATAATGGAACGAAGGTATCTGGTCAAGGAGAAGAACCGCTGCAAATAAAGACGAATCGAGGGTCGTAGCAATTATTGTATTTAACGAAGCATCATACCAACATCTATTTTCCTCAGATACAATAATATCCCAGTCGGCAAATAAACCTGCATAAAAAGAAGGAATATCAACCGTAGTATCGTTAATAAATGTGTAATTCACCAAAATAAAATCATCATCTTCCGGCGTATCCCATGCATAGGTAAGCTGATGCACCTGTATATGATTTTGATACGCCGAATCGGCTCCATCGTCGTTATATGCCGAGGCAAAACATTTATCGCCCAATGGAGCAGGAACAATATTCTGTACAAACATGGTAGCAACCCAATCGGTATCGACCGGAGTCACAATACTATATAAATTATCAGATACTTTAAGAGCGGATGTGCCACACATCATACCCAAAGCTGAAACAATACTTGAAGTGTTTCCGAAACGCAAGCCTTCGCCCTGTAAAAGATTTACCAAATCGTTGTATCCCAAATTTCCACCACTGGTAACTGTAATCGCAATCAGGTTGGTATCAAGAAGCTTATAGTCTTTGTTTACATTAGTCGTAAGAAAATCGGTTGAATTGTAACCCGTATCATAAAAATGGATCAAAAAATCGAGCTTTGTACTTGGCGGGACATTCAATAATTTAACTCTAAATGCTGCAGAATAATTATTGGCATAATTTAATGTTGGCAAAACACCAATATTCCATACCGAA
>PHDB01000051.1 GCA_002842495.1 Bacteroidetes bacterium HGW-Bacteroidetes-6 | reverse complement strand
TCGATAAGCTCAACATACTGCGAAAGACATTCGAGTTGCGCAGTCAAATTAGCAGAACTGGTATCGAGATAATTGAGTACCGACACATTTATATAAAGTGTATCGCCGGGAAAAAAAGTAAAATCGGCACTATCGGTAAATGTATACGAATCGAGCCGAATGGAAGGCGTAAAAGAGTCGGTCAAAGCACGATACATATTCAATCGACCTGTACCCAACCATGATGCATATGCTGTATTGCCTGCTAAAGTATCAATATAATCAGCTGTTGTGCGTAAACGTTCAGCTATTTGCAACATACTAAGCTGCGGATAATAAGCCGAAACCAAAGCTGCCGCACCAGCCATGCAAGGCGAGGCCATTGATGTTCCGCTTGATGTAATAAATCCGCCACCTCCCCAGGTTGAATAAATATCCTTTCCTGGTGCAGAAATATCCACATTATAGCCATAGCTGCTGTTGACCCATTTCACATCGTTCACATCGGTTGCAGCAACACTTAGCACATAATTATAAGAAGCCGGATAAAACGGATTGAGGCTGTTTGAATTTCCGGCAGCGGCAATAACCAAAGCTCCACGATTGAAAGTAACATAATCCACTATATCCTGACCATACTGACCAGGCGAAAAGGAACTGCCCCATGAACAATTAATAACCTTACATCCATGATCGGCTGCATAAACAACCGACTCGTATGTGGCAACCAGATTTCCGTTCTGATTATCAACTTTAACAGGAAGAATTTTACAGTTAAATCCTGTTCCAGCCATTCCAAAAGTATTGTCGGTCGAAGCCCCCGAAATCCCACAAACATGAATCCCATGACCAATTGCACTATATTGAGGGTTGTTGTCCCACGAGCCCATATCCCATCCTCTGTAGTTGTCGACATATCCATCGTTATCGTTGTCAATGCCATCAATAGGGTCATTATAATTGTATTTAACAGCATTCACCAAATCGGGATGCGCAAAATCGATTCCGGTATCAGTGATTCCTACAACAATATTGGAGTCGCCTTTACAAACATCCCAGGCCTGATAGGCCCGAATATTATTCAGATAATACTGCGAAGCAACATTGGGATCGTTTGGTGTATAAAGTGGGGTGGGTAAATAGTGTGGGAGTGCATATTCAAATAAGCCTGTTGCCAGTAATAGATTTATGGCATTTTCAATGGGTTGCGATGGTTCGAATTCAAGTTCATAAATCAAACTTAAATCAACCAATGATTTTCCTATAGCAGTTGTTTCGTTTTTGGGAATCAAACTGAAAGGAAATTTCTGATAAATGGTATCTGTTTTCAATGTTGCTGCAACCTGCTTAAAAACAGGTGAATCTATTGCCATCCTTTGTTGTGGAAGCAGCTTTACAATTGCATGTCCGGGAACGATATCGGATTGGGAACAACCTTCGGGTAATTTAAATTGCTGATTGTTTTGAGATTGCAAACCAGGCCAATAACAAAGAAATGCAAAACAGAAAATCAGAAGGAGTTTCATAGGGAAGAATGGTTTATACAAAGATAGGGAAAATTTAAAACTTAACCACCTATATTGTAGAAGTTATGCGAAGTAGAACTACTTCCACTTTCGGGTTTGTTTTTTAAGGCCAAACGATAGGCTTCGGCTATTCCTAACTCACGAACCGAAAAGCCTTCGTTGCTAAACAAACAAGGTTTCAACAAACCATGAGCTGTAAGTCGCAGGCGATTACAAGTGTTGCAGTATCCACCTTCGCCACCTTCAACCTGTGAAAACTCACCGGTTTCGAGATTCATCAGATGAATAAACCGGACTTCGATGTTTTTTTCGGAAGCAAATTGTTTCACCATTAACGCATCGGGTTCGGACGACGACTCAGAAATAACACAATTTAGTTTCACCGGCAACAATTCAGCTTCGATTGCAGCATTAATACCCTGCAATACATCGTTCACATTTCCTTTACGAGTAATCGAGGCGAATTTTTCAGGATCCAAGGTATCGAGGCTGATATTCACACGTTTCAACCCGGCTTTGCGGAGGTCATTCGCCATCTCTGGAAGCAAAATACCATTGGTGGTTAGCGACAAATCGTCGAGACCTCTTATTGCAGACAACATCGAAACAAGATTAACAATTCCTTTTCGGATCAATGGTTCGCCACCGGTAAGTCTTACTTTTCTGACACCATGCTCAACACCATAATGGACAATCTCTGCTATTTCGTCAAACGAAAGAATATCGTTGTGATTGAGCATAGCAACACCTTCGGCTGGCATGCAATATGTACAACGCAAATTGCATCGATCGGTAACCGATATACGCAAATAATCGATGTTTCGGTTAAAACAATCTAACATCAATCAGGCTCCCCTCCTCTATTTCAGCAACTCCAATTTCCATAGACACCACCCCCATTGAATCGGTCAGTGAATTAATATGAGCAGAGCCATGATACTCAAGTGCTATAATTTCACCATTAGCGTTAGTACAGACCGGATAAAACGATTTTCGTTGAGCCTTTTTTCTAGAAATAGCTTTACCGAGAATCCCTTTCATAATAAGTGGCTTTGCATTGCATCCCATCATTCGTTTCATCAAAATCTGCCCTAGCAAATGAAACTGCACAAACGACGAAACCGGATTACCCGGCAACCCAATTATGTATTTATTTTCGTTAGCCGCCAGTGTTGTAGGTCTCCCCGGCTGTACAGCAATACTATCGAATAGAATAGTAAAGCCTAACTGCTGCATAGCTTTGGGCACAAAATCAAATTCGCCAGCCGATACACCACCGCTTAAAAAAACAAGATCATTTTCGCTAACAGCACGCTTTATGTAATCGACTGTGGCTTCGAAAGTATCGGGAACAATACCATAGTATTTTGGACTTCCACCCGCTTTTTGAATCTGAGCAAGTAATTGCCAGGAGTTGCTGTTTCGGATTTGCGAAGCTTCAGGTTTTTGATATGGCTCAACAAGTTCATCGCCAGTGCTCATAACAGCAACAGACACTTTTCGATAAACCTGTAAACTGGTTTTCCCCATAGCAGCTAACACTGCAATATGCTGAGGTTCAATCAATGTACCTTCTTCCAGAATCAATTGACCACGACGGATATCTTCGCCTAAAAAACAAATATTGTGAAACGTTGACACACCCCTGTAAAGTACTTTATTGCTTAAGACATCGCAATCTTCAACCATCAAAACACGATTGGCTCCTTCAGGAAGTGGCGCACCAGTCATTATGCGAATGCAAGTACCAGCAACCACTTGTTTTTTCGGCATTTTGCCAGCTGCAACAGTCTCTATAATTTCGAGTGGTTTGCCAACATCTTCGTTTCTGCAGGCAAAACCATCAACAGCCGATTTATTGAAAGGAGGCATGTCCATATCAGCTTCTACTTTTTCGGCTAAGATGCGTCCTGTTGCATTTTCGAAATTAATGTATTCAACAACTGGTTTTACCTGAAGCGTTGATACAATATGTAAAGATTCTTCAAACGATATCATACAAATATTTCTTCGCTGCAAAGGTACGTCGAATTGCAGAATTATGCAATACGAAAAAGGTCTGGCGCAAATTGTGGTGTTTTATAAACAAATTAACACTCAATGCATTACAAATGCACCAGCCACTAAACCCTATGAGCCTCTGATTCAATAGAACAATTTCCGAAAAGTTTATTTACCAAAAAATGAAAATATTGTATATTTGGGATGCTGTCTTTGGAATAAATATTCTTCGATAATATTACTTTGAAACAACACAACAAATGAAAATCAATAATTTGACATCAGAACAACGCAATACACTAATCGGAATATTAAAAGCCCGATTTGAAAAAAACATGAACCGCCATGAGGGAATTGATTGGCAAAAAATTCAATTGCGACTTGAGGAAAACAATGAGAAGCTGTGGTCATTGAACGAAATGGAAAAAACCGGCGGAGAACCCGATGTTATTGAATTCAACAAAAACACAGACGAGTACATCTTTTGTGATTGCTCGGCTGAAAGTCCAAGGGACCGCCGGAGTCTTTGCTACGACAAAAAAGCGCTCGATAGCCGAAAAGAAAACAAACCCAAAAACAATGTGCTTGATATGGCTGCTGCAATGGGCATAGAATTGCTCACCGAAAAGCAATACCGCAATTTAGAAAAACTAGGAAGCTTTGACTCAAAAACATCGAGTTGGATATTAACTCCACCTGAGATCAGGGAAGCTGGAGGTGCATTATTTGCCGATTTCCGATATGGTCATGTGTTTGTTTATCACAATGGAGCCGAATCGTACTATGCTGCCAGGGGGTTTCGTGGCTTGCTGAGAATATAAAGAATTAAAATGGTGATTGAATAAATATATACCCACATTCTCCAGGACGTTCATCGATATTTTCATTGCGAATGTATTCGAGGTTGTTGTTATCGAGAAAGCGAAAATCAGTTCCGGGTTCAGACCAACAAATGCTTCCACAAACAAAATTGACCGGACGATCGAATTTATGCTTTTCTACAACCAGCATATTTTCGTCGAGGTCGACAACGACAATACGGCAGAAATCGGTATAGTTGTGTTTTCGCTGCTGATTGATAACAACAAAAGCAACTCTGTTCCCATCGGGCGACCAGGCTGGACCACTTACGCCATCAATATCGGGAAACAATTCAAAAAGTGAATATGATTTTTGGCTCGAAATGAGATAAATACAAACTTTGTTGTTGTCGAGAAAGCAAAGGGTGTCGCCTTTCAAATTCAACAAAGCAGGACATTCCAGCGAGCTTTGAACCTCCTCTGGTAAAACTACCTTGTTGCCGCTTCCATCAACAACTTCGTAGTTGGTACACGATGCTTCGGTATTTGTAATTCGAAGCGAATATTTGTTTTGCGCCTGAGCAAGTTGTGCAGCTAATGAGAGAATGGTGAAAATTGAAATTGATAGAATTCGTTTCATTTGAAATGAGTTTAAAAAAGGTAGCCGCATTTCGACAAGCTCAATGTGACTACCTTATTTTTTGCAATAGCTATTTTGAAAGGTTTCAGACTGGTTAGCTCAGAATAGAATTACTGACCAAAACTAATCTGATAAATATCGGCATTTCCAACACTGGCATTGCTCTGCGCTTCGCGGGCTGTTGAGTAATAGCCAGTAGATCCGTCTTTATTCATCATAAAGCCTGTATCGTCAGAAGTTGTATTAACCGGATATCCTATATTTTCGGGATCGGACCAAATACCTTCCTCGCTGAGTGTAGTTACAAAAATATCAAATCCACCCATGCTATTATGCCCTTTGGAGCTAAAAAATAGTGTAACTCCATCGTCGAGTATGTATGGAAAATCGTCGTCGTAGATCGTATTTACATTAGGGCCAAGGTTATAGGCTGGCCCCCACTCGCCATTAGGCATTTTTTCAGACAGATAGATATCAGTTCCACCATAACCTCCGGGCTTGTTGCTGGCAAAATACATCACATTTCCATTCACCGAAATATATGCATGCGTCTCGTTGCTTTTTGTATTGATATTCGGATTAAATTTTTCGGGAGTCCTAAAGCGTTTTCCATCAATTTCAGAAGAGTAGATATTAAAATCCTTATTGTTTTTATCCTCACGACTAAAAATAAGGTATTTGCCGTTTTCGCCCACTGTTGAATTGTTATCAGCCGAATTGGAATTGATACGATAAGCCATTTTTTTGGGTTTCGACCAATGACCCGATTTATTGGTCATGATGTAAACATCCGATTTGAAGGTATTCTGCATAAATTGCCCTCCGGTTGAACCTTTACGATCCGATGAAATAAAAAGCGTTTTACCATCGGGAGAAAGGAACGGGCTGGTTTCGTTATAGTTCGAATTGGCAATTTTCAAATTCTCCACACTCATATTGACAACCGGATTCGCATATAGCTCGCGGGCGTTTTTCACATATTCCGACCATTGCTCCACCATCATGATATGAGCCGCATCGCGGTTTCGTTCGGTAAGATATGTTTTAAATTCGCTGAACGCTTTTTCCGCATCGTCGAAGCGATACAAATACATATACAACTCTCCCACGTATAAAAGAGTGAATACCGGTGACGAATTCTCCTTGTAGGTATAACTGTAATATGGGTTCACTTTTTTCGCAGCTTTTTCCATGTATGGCAGAATAATATCGGCCGGGCGTTGCAGATAATAGTAACACATGGCTACATAAAAATTCACATTGCAGTGGTTGCGGTCTTTGATAAGCAATCGTTTGAAACCGCGCAAAGCGTTGTCGTAATAGCCAAAGTTGTACCATTCAACCGATTCATCAAATAGTTTTTTCCATTCACGTTCGGCCGTTTTGAGTGCATCGCTGCCCTTTTGTGCCGACACATTCGAAGTCAGCAAAAAACAAAAGATGCTGACTAAAAAAATTTTAGATAGTAATAATTTCATAATTCCCCCGCTTGAAACTGCGTAAAAATACAAAAAGTCTGATAAATGGGTAAATAATTATAAATGATGCTCTGTTTCAATTGCAGTGTTTAATAAAGAGCTTAGAGTGTAGGAAAAAGTTTTCGCAACCCGATACACCGGGGTAAACTAAAATTGAAAATTTTGTCAGATGTGACATTCAATAATAATTTTTGATATTGAGTCGGCCAAATGAATCAGCTAGCTATTGTCATCGACAAAAAACATTTCGTGTAATGTGATCCCAATGTCTTTTTGGAAAGAATAGGAAATGAGCGAATTCAGCAAATTATTGCTCCCTTTTAAAACAAATATTTCGTTTTCGCGAACAAAGCTTTGATTAACTCTGACTTCAATTTCGTAGCCAGCCATTTTATTCAGGATAGCCAAAATATCATTTAAATACACTTCGCGCCCCGAACACACATTCACTACTACACTTTTCGCATTTGAAAGCATTAGTCGGACGTAAACATTACAAACATCGTCCACATGGTTAAACTCGCGAGCCACTTGAATATTTCCCAACTCAATACATGATGCCGACTGACGAAAATGATTCACAATTTTGGGAATAAGAAATGGCTCGGCTTGTCCTGGTCCGGTATAATTGAATGGACGGGTGACGATAATATTAAGCTTATCGAAATATGATGCAGCTATTTTCTCAGCTTCGTATTTACTAAAACCATAATCATTCACTGGCTGTGGAAGCATTGTTTCGTCGAGTACCGATGAATTCTGATTGCCATAAACAGTGGCGCTTCCAGCAATAATTATTTTCTGCGGATTAAGTCCCGAATCAACAATAGAGCGAAGCAAATTTGCTGTTCCATTCACATTCACATCGTGCATCAGCCCGACATTGTTTGTTCCAACAAAGGAAATAGCAGCCAAATGAATCACAAAATCGGGTTGCACTTCTTTTATAACAGAAGTAATACTCTTCAAATCGCGAATATCGCAGACCGAATGATCAGGATTGGCCGGGTCGGCAATCACTGTACCAAAAACATCAAAACCAAGTTCTACGAGTTTTTTTTCGAGATACTTTCCCGTAAATCCATCAATACCGGTAATCAAAACTTTTTTTTCAGAAGCTGATGCCGGATTTAATTCCTGCCCTGAGTGCTGTTTCATTTCTTCGGATGTCTTCGGTTACCATCATGCTACAAAGTTCTTCGAGACTGGTTTTTGCCGACCATCCTAGCAATTGGGCAGCTCTGGATGAGTCGCCTGTAAGATGATCTACTTCGGCTGGTCGGTAAAAAGCGGGATTAATTTTCACACGAAGTGCACCACTTTTCACGTCGAAGCCAGTCTCATTTACACCGCTGCCTTTCCACTCAATTTCGGTTCCAATAGCTTTAAATGCCAGCGAGACAAAATTCCGAACCGATTCGGTACGGTTTGTCGCAACCACAAAAGTTTCGGGGGTATGATGTTGCATCATCAAATGCATAGCTACGACATATTCCTGAGCAAAGCCCCAGTCGCGCCGTGCATCAAGATTTCCCAATTCGAGAACATTAAGCTTATTAATACTAATTCGTGCAACAGCATCGCTTATCTTCCGGGTCACAAATTCTTTTCCGCGCAAAGGCGATTCGTGATTGAAAAGAATTCCCGACACACCAAAAAGTCCATACGATTCGCGGTAATTTACAGTTGACCAATGTGCAAACAATTTGGCTACGCCATACGGACTACGCGGATGAAAAAAAGTATTCTCGGTTTGTGGCGATTCGTGTACCTTCCCAAACATTTCGGATGTTGATGCTTGGTAGTATTTGATTTTGGGATTCACAATACGGATTGCTTCGAGCAAATGAAGTGCGCCCAACCCCGTTACCGAAGCCGTTGTTACAGGCTGACTAAACGAAACAGCAACAAAACTTTGCGCCGCCAGATTATAAATTTCGTCGGGTTGTATTTCGGCTACAATACGAATACAATTCGACTGATCGGTAAGATCAAACTCTATAAGCGTGAGATCCGGATGATTTTTAACATCCAATTCTTCGAGCCTCCAGAAATTTTCGGACGAAGTGCGCCTGAAAGTTCCATACACGCGATAACCTTGCGATAAAAGATATTTGGTCAGATATGCACCATCCTGTCCTGTGATGCCTGTAATCAGTGCTTTTTTCATAATTCAGTCATTATTGACTCTGTAATCTTTCGAAAGAGAAAATCAAAATTACAGAGATTCAAATTGAATTCGTTTTAGTTCGGATTTCGGACAAAAGTATAAAATAAAGATGGTTTGAAAAAGGAAAACCACAAAGACCCGCTTTTCGAATCGGTTTAACATAAGAAACAAAATGCAATTGCAGAATTCATGAATAATTGCAATACGCAATCTCTTTGTATTTAATATCCGGATTAGTTGTGTTTCTTTCTGCTTTCACAGATGCATTGAGCCTAACAAATTATCACTGATGGTGTTGTCAGGCTGTGTTAAAATTTATCATACAGCTGCTATACCACTCACTAAATCATTTTATTTCTAAGCAAACAAAAGGAATCAGTTGTTAACTCGTTTTGAATAGTTGATATATTCAAGACATGCTTTTTTTCAATTTCTTTTTCTCGAGCAGCATACTTCAACTTGTAATCCGGTAATTTTTGATCATTTCATGACTTTTTTCTTAGTTGAAAGTAATCTTTTTTTGTCCGAAACTCTAATTTGAAATGGTTTGTTTTTGGGAAGGGAAGAGGTCAAAAATAATATTCTCCATTAGAATATGAATAGTCATAATATTCAATTTATTTCCTTTCTTCAATATGTTAAAAAACAGCTTGAAAGCAAATATTTTTAATCAGAAGCAACCTTTTTAGTCTAAAATGTGTACTTTTGAAAAAACAAAGCACCATGAAGAAATGTTTTATTTTATCTGCCTTTGCAGCCGCCATACTTTGGCTTCCGGCTCAAACACAGGCTCAAACAAACGATGAGGGGAAAACCGAGGTTTTTTATCCGACGAATTTTTCCATCACCAAACCACTTCGCGAAATGGCTCCGGTTCCGGAAGAGGAACTCAATAGCACAGTTCAGAAGAAAGAAAGCGACGACCGCAAACTGCGTGTTCCTTTTGCTGAAAAAACCAATCCACTGGCCGAACCCCAAGGTGAAGACCCAGTCGCACAAAAAATTATGGGAACTAATTCGTTAGGAGCTCCTCTGGTAAGCTGGAACGGACAAAATGGAAACGGAACTCCTCCAGACCCCACTGGAGCGGCTGGACCAAACCATTATGTACAGGCTGTAAATTGCTATTACAAAGTTTACACCAAAACAGGCAATAGTGTAAGTGGCGGTGGCCCCTATTCGCTTGGCTCATTACTTTTTGGAGTCAATGACGGCGATCCTATTGTTATGTACGACAAATTTGCCGATCGTTGGGTAATCACTCAGTTTGGAATAAGTGGCAATAAAATTTTCTTTGCCGTTTCCCAAACAGCCGATCCAACGGGTTCTTACTATACCTGGCAATATACTTCAACTGTCTTCCCCGATTATCTCAAATTTTCAATCTGGACCGACGGTTATTATATGACTGCTAATTTTGGAACAACTGAACGTCTTTATGTTTTCGAACGCGATGCCATGCTTACTGGTGCTGCCAGTCCCAAGAGCGTAACAAAAACCTATTCTCCTCCCAATGCCGGATATTTTTTCTGTCCCCTTGCTGCATACGCCGATGGTCAATTACCACCTGCAGGAACTCCATGTCCTATTATATCATACGAAGATGATGGTTGGGGTACAAGCTACGACGATGCTATTAATATCTACGATGCATCAGTTAACTGGGCTGCCAGTTCATTGACTATAACTTTTAAACAGACACTGCTTACTTCGGCATTCGACGCTTCGTACAACTCATCATGGAACGATATTCCACAGCCAAGCACAACGTCAAAACTTGATGGAATTGGTGGTGTATTTACCTATCGGGCACAATATCGTGTATGGTCAGGTTATAATACTTTAGTTCTTAACATGGGAGTTAAAGTAAATTCTACTCAGCGCAGTATCAGATGGTACGAATTGCGTCAAGATCAAAGTACCGGTACATGGAGCATTTATCAGCAAAGCACTTATTCGCCCGATACACATAGTCGTTGGTGTGGTAGTATTGCTATGGATGATAATGGCAGTATAGGTATGGCTTATGCCAAGTCGAGTTCCACTGTTTCAGCCAGTGCATGCTATACCGGCCGTAACAGCTACGATGCGCTGAATCAGATGACATACACCGAAGAAACAGCTGCAGCTGGTTCGGGAGCTCAAACATTCACCAATCGTTTTGGCGATTACAGTCATATGTCGCTCGATCCAACAGACGGAACCATTTTGTGGTTCACCGGCGAATATCTGGCCAGCGGATCACAGCGTACCAAGGTATTTTCTTTCAGAGTACCTTATAGCACCTCAATTGATGAATACGGAAAAGCCGAAGTTACTGCTTTTGCTCAAACAGGTTCTATTGTTGTAAACGGAAATCTTTTCCCAACCGACGAAGAACTGGTTGTAGATTTATTTGATATAAATGGCAAGCTTCTTGTCGGCAAAACAGCAACACCGGCTGCAGGAACCTTTGAAACACAGTTTAGCACCAACGGATTAGCAACAGGAGTTTATCTTGTTCGCGTTGGAAAAACAAACACATCTTTTCAGAGAGTTATCAAAGTAGCCATCCAATAACGAGCTGCCATGAAATGGATTCTGATTTTGACAATTGCATCCGCAACTTTGTTTTCGGGCTGCAAAAGCTGTAAAGAGCGAAAAAAACAGCACGACATCAACGAAGAAGTACCTGCTGTGACTTTAGGAGCAACTACTGGTACTATTTCGCATAATGAAAAAGAAGGCGGTTGCACTACTATTACTGTTATTCAAGGCGAAGAAGAAATAGTTTTAATTCCGGTAAAAGGATTACCTGCCGAATTAGACAAAGATGGAAACACTATTCTTTTTGACTACAACACGCTTAAAATGCCACAACCCGAAGGTTGCAACGTTGGTATTCCTGCAGAAATAAGGAATGCAAGTCTGAAAAAGTAGTATTGCTTTGATTGGTAATATAGAAGATTAATCAGAAGTGTGTAAAGTAAAAGGTCTTTTTTGGTTCAATTATCCAAAAGCAGTCCTCAACTTTACACACTTTTTTCATTGTATTTCCAGCTTCTTATTCTTATACTTATTTATCTCATAAAAACACATTGAACACTTATCTCATTCACATAAAAGGTTTGGTTCAAGGAGTCGGATTCCGACCTTTCGTCTATCGTATTGCAACGGAACTGGGCCTGATTGGCGAAGTTGAAAACCGCAATGATGGTGTATTCATTAAAATTAATTGCGATGAAAATGCGCTATCTCACTTCATCGATATCATTAAAAAAACAGCGCCACCAGCTTCGGGTATTGAAAGCATTGACACAATAGAAACCAAATTTCAGAACTTTCCTGATTTTAGGATTGTAAAAAGTAATACTGTGTCGAATCGTGTAACCGAAGTAAGCCCCGATATCGCTGTTTGCAAAGATTGCCTGGAAGACATGAAAAGGCAATCAAACCGTATCGATTATCCATTCATAAACTGCACCAACTGCGGACCACGATTCACCATTATTAAAGATTTGCCGTACGATCGTGAAAAAACCACAATGAAAGAATTCATCATGTGCGACGATTGCCGAAGCGAATACACCAACGTACTCGATCGTCGATTTCATGCACAACCAACTGCCTGCTCGGTTTGCGGTCCCGAATACACTTTGCACTACCAAGACGAATCGATCAAAGGGATTTCGGAAATTCTGAATACGCTGTCTCGTCTTTTTCATGAACAAAAAATTATTGCAATAAAAGGTATTGGAGGTTTTTTTCTGGCTTGCGATGCAACAAACGAAGACGCTGTTTTGCGCCTGCGTAAATTGAAAAACCGCGAAGGAAAACCATTTGCAGTTATGTTTTCTTCGCTCGAAAAAACAAAAGAATATGCTCATATTGATGAAATAGAAGAAAAATTGCTCACTTCGTTGAAACGACCTATTGTTCTGTTGAATAGTATAAAGCAGCTTGCCCCATCGGTTTGTGTTGGTTTCGAAACCATTGGAGCTATGTTACCCTATATGCCATTGCATTATTTGCTATTTGAAGCACTCAAGCTCGATGCAATTGTTCTTACCAGCGGAAATCTGTCCGACGAGCCTATCATTACGAATAATGAAACAGCATTGAGTATATTAACGAATGTTGCTGATGCTGTAGTTACCTATAACCGCGATATTTATAATCGCGCCGATGACTCTGTTGCCGTTGTCGTAAACAAGAAAGAACGAATAAGCCGCCGGTCGCGTGGATATGCACCGTCTCCCGTAAATTTAAACAGCAATGTTGAAGGAATTCTGGCTACTGGTGCCGAGCTCGTAAACTGCTTTGCTATCGGGAAATACGATCAGGCTATTTTAAGTCAACATATTGGCGACTTAAAAAACATGGAAACGTATGAATTTTATTGCGAAAGCATTGATCGCTACAAACGCCTTTTCCGTTTTGAACCACAAATGGTCGTGAGTGATTTACATCCCGATTATTTATCGACCCGCTATGCTATCGATTCAAAACTTCCACATATCAAAGTGCAACATCATCATGCACACATTGCATCGTGTATGGCAGAAAACGGATTGAGCGAACCTGTTATTGGTGTCAGCTTCGACGGAACCGGCCTGGGCGATGATAATAATATCTGGGGAGGTGAATTTCTGATTTGTGATTTAAAAAATTACCAACGTTTTAGTCATTTCGATTACATTCCCATGCCCGGAGGCGATAAGGTTTCTGATGAACCATGGCGGATGGCTGTATCCCATCTTTATCAATATTTCGGTACAGGATTTATAGATCTGGGTTTACCTTTTCTAAAAAACACCAATCCTGCTTCTTTAGCTATGCTCTGTCAGGCTATCGATAAAAAAATAAACACTCCTCTTACTTCCAGTTCGGGAAGGTTATTCGATTCGGTTGCCGCATTAATCAATCTTTGCCCGGTAAGTAAATTTCATGCCGAAGCTCCTATGCGTCTGGAGTCGGTAATCGACAAAAGTGTTGAGCAAGCATATTCTTTTGAAATCAACGACACAATCAAATTCGAAGCTACATTCAAAGCTATTCTTAAGGATATAAAAAACAACATTCCTGTCTCTGTTATTTCAGCTAAATTCCACAATACCATTATTGCCGTTGTTGTAGAAATGGTGAATCGAATGAAAACAGAGAGCGGCATCAATAAAGTCATTTTTTCCGGTGGTACATTTCAGAATAAATACCTGCTCGAAAGAGTTGAAACCAAACTGACCAATCAAGGATTCAATGTTGTCTCTCATAAAAAAGTCCCTACCAATGATGGCGGCATTGCATTAGGGCAGCTGGTTATTGCGGCAGCAAACAATGCAGGGTAAATGCAACCGGCTTCCATTCTTTTTTAATCACCAGACAGCTTTCAGACTGTATGACATATTTAAATCATAAAAGTCACCGCTTTTATTATTCAGGTTTAATATGTTTACTTTGACAAACAAAGGTTAATTGAATTTTACTGCCGATTTCTTTCTTAAATTTGCACTCCAATTCAAAGTTTATCTATTATGTGTCTAAGTATTCCTGCACAAGTAATATCCATCAACGGCGACACGGCAAAAGTATCGGTTGGTGGAACAGAGTACGATGCATCGTTGCAACTTCTCGACGATGTTAATATTGGCGACTATATTTTACTGCATACCGGCTTTGCTATTCAAAAAATAAGTGAAGAAGAAGCCATTGAAACACTAAAAGTCTTTGAAGAATTCGACGAACTGAACGAGCAAATTAAACCTGAGCTTGATATTTAAAAATTGTTTTTAGAGAACAATATATATTAAAGCTTTATCAATAGATCTCGGCAAAAAACGGTTTGCATTCCCGAAGATTAATATCAGTGTTTTTACTTTTTAAAAAATTGAAATTCAACTCATGAAATATATTGACGAATACCGCAACAGGGAACTGGTTGATAAGCTTGTTCAGCAAATAAAAAGCATCAGCAAAAAAGAGATTGTTCTGATGGAAGTTTGTGGTGGCCACACCTGGGCTATTCAAAAATTTGGGATCCCTTCACTGATGCCACAAAATGTGAAACTGATTTCGGGTCCTGGATGCCCTGTTTGTGTTACCGACCGTCGTTTTCTCGATCATGCTATTGCATTGAGTCGCAGATCCGATGTTATTATTACTACTTATGGCGATTTGATCCGTGTTCCGGGCTCAAGTTCAACGCTAAATGAGGAAAAAAGTCAAGGTGCTGATGTTCGTATTGTATATTCTGTGCTAGATGCATTGAAAATTGCGCATGAGAATCCCACCAAAAAAGTCATTTTTCTTGGTGTTGGTTTCGAAACGACGACCCCACCCAGTGCTGCTGGTCTCATCAATGCAAAAAAAGAAAATCTGAATAATTTTTTCTTACTAAGCTCACACAAAGTAATGCCTCCTGCCATGGGCGCTCTCATCGACGAAGGTGTTGCAATCAATGGTTATATTGCACCAGGCCACGTGAGTGTTATCACCGGAACTTCAATTTATGAACCCATTCCGGTGAATTATCATGTTGGTTGTGTTGTAGCTGGTTTTGAGCCGGTCGATATTCTGCAATCCATTTATATGCTGATCAAACAACACGAAAACAATGATTACAAAGTTGAAATTCAGTACAAACGTGCTGTTACTGCAGAAGGAAATGTAAAAGCACGCGAAGCCATCAATCAGGTATTCAAGCTCAGAGACGATTGGTGGAGAGGATTAGGGACACTTCCTTTGAGTGGATTGGGCATCAACGATACATATGCCGATTTCGACGCTGAAAAAATTGAAGTTGATATCGAAGAAACCAAAGAAGACAAAGGCTGCATTTGTGGTGAAATTCTTAAAGGACTCAAAAACCCAAACGACTGCAAATTGTTTGGTAAAGCTTGCTCCACTTCAAATCCCGTTGGAGCTTGTATGGTTTCGCACGAAGGCGCTTGTAATGCATATTTCAGATTCAACAAATAACAGCATGGAAAAAAACATTCTTTTGGGTCATGGCAGCGGTGGTCGATTATCGCACGATTTAATCAATCAGCTTTTTTACAAATACTTCAACAATCCTATTCTTTCACAACAAACCGATTCGGCTATTTTACCAGCTGAAACAGCAAATTTGGCCTATACAACCGACTCATATGTTGTTGATCCCATTTTTTTTAATGGCGGCAATATAGGAAAACTGGCTATATGTGGTACAGTGAACGATTTGGCTGTTTCGGGTGCTACACCCAAATATATCAGTTCTGCATTTATTATCGAAGAAGGATTTCCATTCGAAGATCTTGAAAAAATTGTTGCATCCATGGCCGACGAAGCCAAGAAGGCTGGTGTTATTATTACAACAGGCGACACCAAAGTAGTCAACAAAGGACAGTGCGACAAGGTTTTCATTAACACTTCGGGGATTGGTTTTCTGAACGATAAATATAAGACAATCAGCAGTGGTATCAACATCGGGACTGGAGACAAAATACTGCTCAACGGAAGCATTGCCGATCATGGAATGACCATTATGGCTGCCCGTAATTTTGGCAATTTCACATCCGACATTCAATCGGATTGTGCTTCGTTGAATGGAATGATAAGAGAAATTCTGGAAGCCGGATGCCGTATAAAATTTATGCGCGATGCAACCCGGGGCGGTATTGCCACTGTATTGTGCGAATTGGCCGAACAACACAAACGAGGTGTACTTATTGACGAAGCTCAGGTGAATGTGAACGAAAATGTAAGAGGAATTTGTGAACTACTGGGTTTCGATCCATTTTATGTTGCCAACGAAGGCAAAGTAATTGTAGTTGTTGAAGCTGCTGATGCTACAAAAGCATTACATATAATGCAACAAAACGAGTTTGGCAAAAACGCATCGATTATAGGCGAGATTGTTGACGAACATCATGGCAAGGCTATATTACAAACGGGTATTGGTGGAAAAAGAATCATCGATATGCTTGCCGGTGAGCAGTTACCACGAATTTGTTAATGATTATCATATCTTAGTTTCTTCTTTTGCCTACCGTTATTCAGCGCTGTAGTATCCATAGCAAATTCTTTACAGCTTTCTCATATTAGAAAATACCTGATATGCATTTGAAAAGTAACTACCTGCACAAAAGAATGCAGCCGGTTATAAATACTGCATTTCGTCAAAATTAAATTGCATTTTTATATTTCAGGAATTATTTACGGTCCGACTTAGACTGAGTCTGCAAATATGATTAAATAATTTTAAGCAAGTCGGAAATATCCTGTAATTCGAAGTCTACCAAAGGAAAAGGACCTTGTACTTTTGCATGGTTGAATAAAACTGTTTTCATTCCAACCTCATGGGATCCAACAATATCTTTGTGGTAGTCATTCCCAATCATAAGCGATTCCGATGGTTCAAAACCAGCATTGATGCAAACCTGTTTGAAAAATTCCGGATCAGGTTTTGACACACCCAGATCTTTCGACGAAAAAAAATGCGAAAAAAAATGTTCAACCCCTCCCCGAATAAGCGCCTTACGCATCATGGCCGTATCCGAGATTCCAGCATTCGTGGCAACAGTCAGAGAGTAATGCTCGAATAGTTTAGGCAATACTTCGGGTATAGCCGGTAACAATTCAATATAATCCCAATCGCACATGGGGCCGGTATTTTCCGTAAAATCGCGCATGAGCGTATCACCCCAATCGAAAACAATATGCCGGATATTTTTTTTCATACTCATTCGGGAAACCATGTTTCTGCAAACTTACAAAAAACAATTCAACTACATTTTCACACACTTTAACGAAGGGATATTATTCTCTACATTAATCATTTAATTATCAAGCCAATAAATTTGCATTTCCATAATATTTATTGTATATTTACACCTGAATGAGGCTAATCATTTCATTATTGACAAGTATGATTCTGTATCCACCCACCATGGCACAGGACAATAAGTCGATGCGAGCTTCGCTTTTTGCAGGCCAGTTTTATCCGGCCGATTCTTCTGCACTGCACAAGCTTCTCGAAAAGGAGTTCAATCAGATTGTTCTTGGCCCTAGTAACCAAAGAGTACGAGCATTAATTGTTCCCCATGCAGGCTATGTTTACAGTGGTCAAACGGCAGCTTATGGCTTTGCAACACTTCGGGAGAAGAACGATTACAAAAATGTATTTATTCTTGGGTCGAGTCACGTTGCAGCATTCGACGGTGCATCGGTATTTGATGGTTTGGCTTTTGAAACCCCATTGGGACAGATTCCTATCAATACCGAAATCGCAACAGAACTTCGATTGGAAAACATATTTTCTTTTCCTCCATCCTACCACATCGAAGAGCATTGCATCGAAGTGGAATTGCCTTTTCTGCAATTCATTCTAAAACCAGGTTTCAAGATTATTCCCATTACCATAGGTACCAAAAACAAGCATCAACTAACTCAGATCGCCGAAAAACTGCGTCCCTGGTTCACCAATGAAAATTTATTCATTATCAGCACCGATCTATCGCACTATCCATCGTATCCCGACGCAGTAAAAGCCGATAATCTTGTGATACAAGCTATATTAAGCGGCAACGAAGAGAAATTCTCCAATGCTGTTAGAGCCAACGAAAATGCAGAAATCGAAAACTACATGACAGCTATTTGCGGCTACAGTGCCGTTGACGTATTGCTCAATCTCACGAATGGCAATCCTGCATTTACATTCGAAAAGCTAAAATACACCAATTCCGGCGATATTTCCGGCGATTTCAGTCGTGTTGTGGGCTATACATCTATATCTGTTCGTGAGCAGGTGGTAAAGACAAACACATCTATCGAAGAGCTGTTTGTTTTTGGCGACGATGACAAGGCACAACTCTTTGCTATTGCCAGAGGTAGTATCGAAGCCCGCTTGAATAACTCATCCTATTCCCTGCCCGATTCACTTCCGGCAATATTGACCCGGAAATGTGGTGTTTTTGTAACGCTACACTCCGAATCAAAGCTACGTGGCTGCATTGGCACATTCCGACAAGATCAAACGTTAGTTCAAAATGTTAAAGAAATGGCCTGCTCGGCAGCGTTTTCGGATCCACGCTTCGAACCATTGACCGCAATTGAATACAAAAATATAGATCTTGAAATTTCGATTCTTACACCCATGAAAAGAATCGACTCGATACAGCAGATTATACCGGGTAAACATGGCATTTATATAAAAAAAGGAAACCAAACAGGAACCTATTTGCCTCAAGTTGCCACCGAACAAGGCTGGACACTCGAAGAGTTTCTGGGTCATTGCTGCCGCGACAAAGTTGGAATTGGTTACGAGGGTTGGAAAGAGAGCAACGTGGAAATCTATATTTATGAAACGATTATTATTCAGGAATAGCTCACAACGTTACCTAATAAACCTTCCAACTACATCTTTCGACCCGGGACATTCATTCAATAAAACGTTTCTGTCGGCCAATTCGAAATCGGCAAAATCGAATCCGGGAGCAACCGTACAGCTTGTCAACGCGAATCCGCTCTCGCTTTGAATATGTGCAGCAAACCACATTCCAGCCGGAACCATTGCCTGAGGAAGTTCGCCATTTTCAATATCATTTCCCAGAATAATGCTGTTAATATGTCCGTTGTCAATCACCAAAATTTCAATCGGATTTCCCTGATGAAAAAACCAAAATTCATCCGATTTTATTCTGTGAAAATGCGATTTGTTGTCGTTTTCGAGCAAATAATAAATGGTTGTGCTCACATTGCGTTCGGCTCCACCATGAGCTGCTATCTTCAATGCCGATCGATACATCTCTTTGTAATAACCTCCCTCGGGATGAGGGAGCAGTTGCAATCTTTCAATTAATTGGGATGCATTCATTACAATACTGATTTACAAGAATTGGATTTCAAATATACAACATTTGCAAAACGTACATAATTACTCACTTCAACGAATGTGATATTTAGCATTCCGGCTAAATCAGCGAATTGCGTTTGCTTATCTTTGCAATAAAAAATGCATTCATTCAACAATACAAATATTGCATTTCAGCACTTTAGCAATAAGGATCTAAGAAAAAGCCTTCGTGTGTTTAAACTGGTGAGTCGAAATTGGCTTCTGAATTTAGGAAAACCTTTTCTGATGCTGGCTATCAAACTGCACATTCCCGTTGGTTGGGCATTGAGAGGTGTTTACAATCAGTTTGTGGGAGGCAAAACACTCAGCAACGCATTGCCAGTAATGCACAAGCTTGCCGAAGCCGATATTAAGTCGATTCCCGACTACAGCGTTGAAGGACAAGACAACGATGCATCGTTCGAAAACACAGCAACCGAAATAAAAAAAACCATTCGTTTTGCAGCCCAAAACCGCAATTTAGTTCCTTTTGCCGTTTTCAAACCAACAGGAATCTCGTCGTTCGCTTTGCTCGAAAAAAAATCGTCTAACACAACAATGAACCTCAACGAGCTGGAAAACTGGGACAAAACTGTTCAGCGATGGGATTCCATTTTTGCTCTTGCTGCCGAAATGTCGGTTTCAGTGATGGTTGATGCCGAAGAATCGTGGATTCAAAAGGCGGTTGACGACCTTATTTTCGATTTTTCGTTGAAATACAATCATGAAAAGCCCGTTGTTTTTAATACTTTGCAAATGTACCGTCGCGACAGGCTCGATTTTTTAAAGTATAGTATTTCGTTTGGGCAAAAAAACAATATCCGGTTAGGATTCAAGCTGGTTCGCGGAGCATATTGGGAGAAAGAGAACAAATATGCGCAGGCACACAATCTACCATCGGCTGTGTGGCAACAAAAAGGAGAAACCGACAAAACCTACAACGAAGCAATAGCCTGCTGTGTGAAAAATATTGATGCAGTTGCTTTTATGTGTGCATCGCACAACGAAGCAAGTAATGCATTGGCTGCTGAATTGGCCGAAAAAGCAAATATTAAACCCAGCGATTCAAGGTTGTGGTTTGCCCAGTTGTATGGAATGGGCAATCATATTTCTTACAATTTGGCAGCATCGGGCTATAATGTAGCCAAATATCTGCCGTATGCTCCTTTGAGAAAAGTAATGCCGTATTTGATTCGGCGCGCAGAGGAAAACAGCTCTGTAAAAGGACAAACACTACGTGAGCTCAGTATTCTTAAAGAAGAAATACATAGAAGATTGAATTAATTTTAAACTATGTCCGAAGATTAATTTTCGGACATAAGAAAAAAATTAAAACACAAATGCAAAGTTTACACTTATCGAACTGGCTTTGAGTCCATCGCTACGGCGATAGATTGAATAGCGTGTTTCGAACGATTTGAAGGTAAGATTGTTTTTGCTGCCCATTTTCCACTTATGTATTCCATAAGTTGGACTGATGCGGAATCCACCACCATATTTGCGATTAATCAATGCAGACAAATCGTAATCGGAAGTATAAAATTCCTCAAGAGGCTGGTACGAAGCATCGAGCGGATGCTCACCGAAAGGTGCAAAATATTTGGCTGCTGTTTGCTCGTAGTAACGATAAAGCGGATACACCGAGAGCCACGATGAAACTTTCACTGGTAATTCAACACTGAATGTATTCGATTTGATTCCAAAATCGTCGGTGTAATAGCGATAAAATAACCGAGCAACCAACCAGTCGGTGAGATAATAATTCACTCGTAATCCGACAGGAATTTTGAATCGCGAACGAGGCAATGTCTCGGGGCGCATTGTTTTGGCAATGAGCATATAATTGGTATCGGGATTCAAAATATTGAGTCCATCGTCGAAATAGACCCGATGGAAAGGCGTATTCAGAATTCCTTTTTGCAACACCACATCCGTGGTAATTAAAATTTGCAAATTGCGTGTAATAACTTGCGACCAAGTGGCAGTAAAAGTTGTTGTAAACCTTGAATCATAATCGTAGTCTTCTTCCTCATTACCAAAACGATAGGTTGTTCCATCTCGAATTTCGCCAGGATAAATAAGCTTCCAGACATCGTAGAAAGTTGAAGCTCTGAGTCCCAATTCGGTGTTTTCGTTTTCCGACAAAAACGTATAGTGCAAACCTGCCGAAAACGAGTTAACGTCGAATTCGTGACTGAAACCAATCATGACACCTTTGTCCGATTTGTTTTTCAGACTTTTTTGAGAATAATCGGCATCGAAATGCACACGTGTATCTGCGCTTGATGCAGAAGAAAGAAACATCGAGCTGGCCGACGTAATAAAACGATCAATTCTATTGCTCGAAGCACTGGTATAGTAATCGACACCAACATTAACCGACAGATTTCGAATAGTATCGAACGGAACATTAATGGCTGTTAGTGGAGCCATGCAATCGAGTTTTTCGGTACCAATGCCACCAGTGACAGGGCTGTGATTTCCATCCTGCTCATAGTAGTTGAATAAAAAATCGACTTCTTGCTCGTCGAGCACTTTTACAGGATAATTCTGTGCGAAAAGCTGCACCGATGCAGCCAAAAGCAATATGGATGTTATTAATTTCATTGTCCGTGTTTTTAGAAATTAATTACAACCACAACCACCACCCGTTTTACCGCCTGTAGCACCACTTGAACCTTCGCGGTACGATTCTATCGAATTGTCGTAGGTTTCAACTTTGCGTGTACTCAGTTTCATATCTTCCTGGTTGAGATGCGCTTTCTGGTATGGCTTCACACTGTTGCACGAAGCCAGAAAAACAATGATTGCGGCAACCAAAAGAGAAAAAATTCTTTTAATCATATCATTTTATTTATCGACCAATAGTGATGCTATGCTGCTGTTGCTGGTCGCTGGCAGAATAGCGATTAATATTAAGGTTGGTGGAAGTAATCATTTCGCCTTTATCATCAACAATCACACATTCAACGCCTTTGAGCTGATTGACCAAAGCAATTCCACTTTCAACCCCTAAAACAAAAACCGAAGTAGCAAGTGCGTCGGCAAGCTCAGCATCGGCACAAATAATCGTGACACTTCGGATTCCTTCAACCGGATAGCAGGTTCGCGGGTCAATAATATGTCCGTAGCGTTTTCCATCGATGATTGCAAAATGTTCATAATCGCCCGATGTAACCACAGCCATGGGCCCCACAGCAAACCATGCCATAGCAGTGTTTGGATTATCCGGGTTCGCAATACCAATGGGCCATAATTTCCCGTCCTCCGGAACACCCCATGCAATCAAATCGCCGCCAGCTATTACTATTCCATTTTCAACACCCATCGAAAGCATAATGGCTTTCATGCGATTGGCTGCATAACCTTTCCCTATGGCACCAAGCCCAATGGCCATTCCTTTATTTCGCAAAAAAACCGTTTTCGCAGAATCATCGAGAACAATATCTTTGTAATTCACCAGCTTTTTCATTGAGTCGATAACTGCCGGATCGGGTAAACCGGACATTGTTCCATCGAAACGCCATGTATGACGAGCTGCGGCCCACGAAATATCGAAAGCCCCATCAGTAAGCTCCGATATTTTAAGGCATCGCTTTATCAGAAAAAACAATTCATCAGGAACCACAACCGGCTTTATTCCAGCATTGTTATTGATTTTCGAAATTTCACTCTGAGGAATCCACTCCGAAATAAGACCTTCAACACGCTTTACTTCGGCAACAGCCGCAAGAATGGCTGCATCAACAATGCTATCGTTTGCTGCAAAGGGTGTAATTTCGAAACGCGATCCCATCAGCAACAATACTTCGGTGCGATGTTTTGGTTGGGCCCAAACAACAAGCGGAAAAATTAGCAGCAAAAACACCGACTGACGAAACATAAAAATGCTTTTTTAGCGAAATATTTTCCCCGATGAAATGGTTGCACCACTTTCGATGCGATAAATATAAATTCCTTGGTTTGCACCCATACTGTTCCACACAAAATAGCGCGAATTGCCATCGTCGAAATAGTTTGCTGTTGAAAAAATCCGATTGCCAGTAATGTCGAATATCTGCAACTGCGCATTATCGGCAATTTGTGTTGGAAGAACAAATCCAATTAAGTCTGATCCCGGATTGCGAATAATTTTCGCAGGTTGAACAGTTTCCTCTACCCCATTGGGGTCGGGAGTCCACACAATCGAAACATTTATGAAGCAGGTAGCATCGGTAAAATTCTGTGTTTGCGCAGATGGTCCTTTAGTAAATGTGTAATGTGTGCAAGGACCTTGAAAATCGTCGTCGGCAAATTCAACCCAAAATTGATAATCGCCGTCGGCAACAAGAACATTGCTTGCATTTTTACAATTCCATGCAATGGTATGGGTTTGATGGCTCGATAAAGTTGCACCTGTAATAGCACCTACAGTATTGAGCGAAGAAGAAGCCTTCCATTGGTAAAGATATTGAATGCGCTGAACGGCCATCACTTTCATCGATTTCACAAATGTCCCAGATGAGTTTTTAACCCAAATAGCTAAAACATTAGCTGGCGAATATTGACCGCCATTCGAAACCGTAGTAACCTGAAACGTAGCCGTTCCAGCAGTTTGAGCATTTACTGTTCCCGCAAAAAATACAAGCAGAGAGAGAAGAGATAAAATTCTTTTCATTTTAATGATTATTTAGTTGCTTTTCAAGATCTTCAATATATTCCTGAACTGAGACATCTTTGAATCCCAGACTCGCCAGAATTGTTTCGTTACTATCCACAATAATAAGCAATGGAAACACACCACTTGTATTGAATTTTTCGGCAAGACGTTCGTTATGCAAACGCTGTTCGTCGTTGAGTGCATTCTTTTTTTGTGCGGGAAAATCGAGCGAAAGGCAATAAACCTTATTTGTGGACCATTCACTGAATTCGGGCTTTACCAATATTTGTTCACGCAATTTAATGCAAGGCTTACACCAGTCGGAACCACTAAAAACCATCAGAATGGGCTTGCCGGTTTCTTTCGATTGAGCAAGCAACTGGTCGTAATTGCATTTCCATACGGCTGTATCCAATGGAGTTGAGTTTTGTGCAGCCGCCGAAAAGGCAACCAATAACAACAAAATTGAAGTTATGCGTTTCATAAAAATTGCTTTTCAAAAATAACGGACAAAGGTATGGAGTATTTAGTTGCTTAAATACTAAAAACATGATAAATGTCAGTTTATGCATATTTTTGATTTGATGGTGGGTTTCAGGACTGTGGCAGGAAAGATTGGGCCGATTTTCGTTTCACCTCACTGTATTCCATCGTCCGCCAAAACTTGCAAAAAACAATGGCGGATATGTAATCGCCGGGAGTGAAGATTCAACAACAAGATAAGCTTGGGAGGGCAGTCTGCATTAACCCTCACAGGGTTGCTGCCAAACCAGCCACTAAAACCGTGTGAGGGTTTGGCTGCAAGAGATGCAACTGCGGGCAGCTGGAGGGCGTTTTTGAAAGAATTTTACACTAAGTTTGAGGAAACAAAGTTTATACGTTGGTCGCAAAGACACTTCCCTATTAGCTTTTAACGAAAACTATTATTTCATTTATAACAATCAACAATAAACAAATAGATGCTAGCCAAAAAAATGCGTTCTCTATCAAATCGACTACAGGATGAGATGTTTGTGTTCGTTTGTATGGCTCTAATAAAATTCTGGGTTTTGTAGCCGAAATGATAGAATCGTCATCCACAAGGTCCAATTTAATATGAATATCCTCGGCTCTAAAATTAATAATCAATCCTATCGGATACTTCCTTGCATACCCATCATATGAATAAGCATCCAAATCCTTTAATGCGACTCTATTAGTATCAAACTCACTGTTATACATTAATCGATTATCGCTATCATTCTGAGAATTCAAAACAAATGAAAAGGGGGTATTCAAAAAATCACTCTCAGAAATTTTATCATGATCTTCAAATATTAAAGAAACTTGAAGCAATTGGTTCTCAAAAACATTTTTATCAGGCCATTTGTGTTCATCTACATTAATCAAATACTCACCAGGTTTATTAAATTCAAGTATCTCACTTAAATAGTCACTACCCGTTGTTTTAACTAATTTGTGAGGGTATTTACCAGGATATAATATAATAAAAGCTATTATTATTGGAAGAAACAAGACTATTTTCCACAAGCTAAAACTTTTCCGCATTCTACATATTATTATATTGAACATTTTACCGAATTACCTCTTTATTTCTACTCCATCTAGACGCGATAAATCGCGTCTCTACTAAACATATAATAGTCGTTGCCATGCAACGCCTCTATAATGGCTATTGCAATCTAATCAACCATTATCAAATTCATGATCATTTTTTCGACTTCAATTTCAATGTGAGCCGAATACAAACCATAAGCTGGTTGAGAATATTTGCCTGAAATTCCATCAAAATCGAAATGTGCAGAAAGCCTGGAATCGTTTTCTTCCATGGCGTAAATGGTCAGATTTCCGAGCGAAAAAATCAGATAATCGTAGGTTTTGTTCTTCATATCGCGCACTTCAAAAACAGCTTCCACTCTCATTGTATCGTCGGAGAGGGCATTTTTGTAGGGCTGGTAATCGTTGCCGGAAATGGTACACGGAAGCTTGTCGGTGATAAACTCAATGCTTCCATCGGCTCTGTTGCGCAGATTGAATTTCTTTCCTGCAGGAAGACGCACCGAAAGCTTATACACAACATCGTCGATGGTATCGGAACATTCTACTCCAATCGACGAAAACGACCCCTCGGTACAGCTCGCTTCGCGGGCATTAAGAAAAAGTTTATCCGGAATGGTCGGAAAAGGCTTCAACGTATCGCTCGTGTTTTCGTTTTTAACGGAAATTGTTGCGCCGTTTTCTTTTTTCGAATCGATGGTTTTAGTCTTGGTTTCGTGCGATGCTCCGCAAGCACTCAACAAAACAACCAAAATAGCCACAAATGCAATCTGAATCTTTTTCATATTGATTATTTTATTCTTGTTCCAACCACATCAAACTTCATAACATTGCTCTTATCGCCCAGGAAGCTATGCGTTTCCATTGTCCCGGTGAACTGTTTTCGACCATTGAATTTAATCTTGTACTGGGTTCCACCGAGACCTTTTGTATCATCAAAACCCGGACTTGTGATAACGATGTAACCATTTTCCTTGGTCACTTTCCAGATATATTCCATGCCATCCATCACCAAATCGGGCATTTCAGCTTTTTTGCCTACCATCGAATTGGTTACTTCTGACCTTGTTTCCCTGTATTCATCGCCCGAGCCATACAAATCGGCCATACCATCCATGTATTGCAACGAAGCATCCAGATTGGCAAATGTGCAAGTAGCATCGAGTTTCCACGTCCCTTCAAGTTTTGGCGAGCCAATGGTAATTTCCACAAGGGTCGTTTTTCCATTTCCGGCCAATTTCAGGTCGCCCGAAAACACCTCTTCTTCGCCTTCAGGGCCATCAATTGTGATATCGACCTGACCGGGACTTCCTGCATCGAGAAAACCGAGCGTCGTGCAATTAAACTCCATTTCACCATTTTTATCGGTGGTTCCTGTCCATTGTTTTCCGTGAGCCGTGTTGCTTATATTGAACGAAACATCCAGTCCTGAAACACTGATATCTGCATAATCTTCGCATTCGGGATCAACTTTGGCTACAATTTTAATATGATTCACTTTATTAAGTTCAGCTTGAATCAAACAAAGCTTATCATACAGTTTTCCCTGCATCTCGAGACGAAGTTCTTTCACAATTCGCTCAAAGACATTGGTTTCGTTTAGTGTTTTAATGATTGACGCATATTGTTCGTCGGAAATATCTTTTTTAAGTTTTTCGCTTAAAAAGCCACCGCCGGTGAATCCTGTTCCTGTTGTAACTCTGTCGATATAAGCAGCAACAGTAGATTCGTTGCCCCAAAACTCCCAAACATAATCGTGTATTACTTTCTGCATGGCTACAGAAGCATCCTCGGGATTTTTGACAGATTTCATCGTCTTTTTAAGCTTCTTGTACCACCAGGGACCATTAATCTTTTCGTTTTTTCGTTTTTCCTGATAATACAAATCGTAAGCTTTCTGATAAATATCGGTTCGGCCACTGATAGCTGCATTGATAAATTTATTCAGCGACCAGTCGATAACAAAAACACCAACAAATGCAAGATTAATAGCAGAAGTATTGATTAGTTTTAGTGCCCAATAATTGTATAAATTCTTCGACAATTCAAGTGTAGCCTTATCGGTCTTGCCATCTGCAATATCGATGGCACACTGAACCAATGCAAAACCCAAACCCACTTCGGTTGCAACTTCGTTTATTCCTTTGAGTGCACCCATTTCAAGAGCATTCTCAGCAAACGACCCTGCTGCTGCAGTGATACCAAACCATTCATTAACTTTACCCCAACCTGCTTTAACAGCACCGTCCGAGCCCGGACTAACAGCAGCAAAACTCTCCATAGTCGAAACTACTTCATCGCTCGACATAAA
>PHDB01000050.1 GCA_002842495.1 Bacteroidetes bacterium HGW-Bacteroidetes-6 | reverse complement strand
TAAAGAATACTTTTCATGCGGTTCCAGCTATCGTATTCCCAATCGGTCTCCAATGAATATGCGTTTCCGTTGGGTACTACAAATGTATGAATATTTTTGATAAGTTCACCCATGTTGCCGTATTCAAACGTTTGAACACCCGAAGCGTCCTGCTGTTTCACCAGGCGGCCGCTCTGATTTCCGCTGTTTGGAGCACCGTATTCGTAATACACGTTCATTTCGGGGTTTTGCGGATATTCAATATGTTCCAAACGGCAATCGGCATAGTTGTACACAATATATTGCGAATTGCCGGCCAGATTCTCGGTTTGTGTGGTAAGCACATTGCCGGCCAAATCGTAGGTATAGCTGGTGGTTCCTGCATCGGGATGAGTGCGGCTTACCAACCTGCCCATCATGTCGTAAATATATCCGGTTTGGTTGTTCTCTGGATCGGTTGACTTGAGTAATTCCCCAAGTGGACTGTACTGAAAACTGGTAATCGTATTCAATGGTGCAGTTACCGAAGTGTTCAGGCCCCGGGCATCGGTGTATTTTGTTGTAGAAATGCTGTTGGGATCGGTCACTGTGGTTCGGAAACAGGTTTTTCCGAAATAATCCTGTCCGAAATTGTAATCATATTGTACAGTAGTATTATCTGGTGCCGTCTGCTCCAGTGGCCTATCAAGTACATCATAAGTAGTGGTGGCAAAATAGGTTGGAGAGAATATTGTAAAGTTGGTTTCATTTCCCAGGGCTTCATCGATGGGCAACGATACCGAAACCGCCCGACCGTATTCGTCGTAGGCCACATTCCCCGAAACAACCATTTTGTCGGTTCCCAAAATCGTAGCTTTTTGCTTGCTTTGTATGCTGCGCCCCAAACCATCGGAAAAGTTCACGGTAACGAATTCGTTCGAAGTGTTTATCGGGTCGTAATGCCGCGTTTTTGCCCATAGGTTTGCCGATGTGCCTCCCGAAGATTCATCCCAATATTCAAAAACAATTGTTTCATTGGAGGTTCCCATCTCCTTCGGACTCTTTACCGATTTGGGCTTCCCATCGCTGTAATAAGTAAATTCCATTTGATTATTACACATGTCAGTCATTAGAAGAGGCACACCCAACCTGTAGTCGTATGTAGTTGATGAAGTATTTCCCCAATAGTCGGTTACCGATGTCGGATAGGTGTAAACTACATTATCATACACATAGGTATATTCAAGCCTGTCGTTGTTCACATCTTCCGGATATGCAATGTGGCTGATATTGCCATATGAATCGTATGCAATGTCAATGTCGGCATAATTGGCTCCATCGTAACTGTCAATATTGCTTACCCTTCCACTGGCAGAATTGTATGCCGCAAGCTTTCTTCGCATCATATTGTTCTGAAAATCATACACTTCCATCTGGCTCACCATGGCTAAGAAATGATTGGGCAGGTTGTATGTGTACGAAATCTCGGCCCTGATATTATCGCTATTGTCGGCCATATCGGCATAGTTGATATATTGCTTCACATTGCCATAGGCTCCGTGGCGGTAGGTTTTACGCGTGTGTATCTGGTAAGCGGCCTGTCCTTCATAGAAATATTTGTCTTCCTGCGAAATGGCCGGATAATAGGGACCAAAGCATTCCACATTGTTCATGTCAACAATATCTCCGTTGGAAATCTGCTTTCCGTCCCATACGTATGTTGTTTCCACATATTTATGCCCACTACCGTCACTGACAAGATCATAATTTTTCAAACCTTTGAAAAGGTAATTGTCGTTTTCAAACCGCTCTTCCGTCACGCGGTAACAAACACCGGAAGATGAGAAGTTGTTGTATTGGCTGGTTTTCACAGTTTCGTACCCAAAGAAATCGCGCTCCATGCGGTGGTAAATTGGATTGTCATATTCATATTTATAATACAAATTGTCAGCACCATCGCCACTATGTCCGTCATAGACCACCAGCGAAGCCATCACCCATTTGGCCGAAGGATTATCTCTGCCGGGATAATCAAGCGAATAATCAACAGTGTATGTACTTTGAACGGGTGTCGTTACTTTTTTTAGAATATTGGTTTTCTGGGGGACACCATATTGTGCCAAAATCAAATCTCCGGCTCCCAGTTTTACCCAATCAGGGAATCCATCACCATTCAAGTCGATAAGCTTCGATTCCTCTTTGCTAATATTGAAAGACATATCCAAATATGCCGTTACCGTCATTTTAACTGTGATTCCAAGAATCTGTGCTATGGGTACGCCACTTGTTATTGCTCCATCTGCACCTACATTCACACTTTGTGTATGTGCAAGACCCGATCCCGTAATATTACATAAATTGTATGCTGTGCTATAGTAGCCATGTCCGTTATTTATTAAAGCGAAAATCGTATTTGATGAAAAGAAACAAATGTCAGCCAATCCATCGTTGTTAATATCCATAATTGTTCTTTTATCGCTATTGCCGTTTGTACTTACTCCCAAGCCAGCCGACCAACTATACTCCTTTTTGTTGTATGCAGCACTTAAACTTACTGTATTTGTGTTTGGCAATGAATAAGAAATGTCAGTTGCATCCCACTGCTCAGGTGAAGCAAAAGAATAGCCCAGATTCAGTTCAACCGTATTGTTTTCCGCATCTACTCTGTCGCTCAATCCATCTCCATTCAAATCGGAATAAGTATATGTGAGTTTAGACCCCTCGGTTGAAAGAAGTGTTCCAATACCAAATGAACCCTTTACGTTCTTCATCAGCGCCTTTGTGCTATTCGTCGACTTACTGTTTGTCATTTCTATCCCTTTCACTCCGAACGAGAGCAAAGTGGCTTTACTTATGCTTTGGCTTGGATAAATATCGGTGAATAGTAAAATATCGTTCGACCATCCTCCCCGTGGACCAGTATATTGAATTAAATCCTTATAAACGATGTCAGGATATCGATCGCCATTCATATCCATAAAGTCGAGAATTCCTTTCGATTTTGTTCTTGTTCTCGTGATATCCATCGTTGCTGTACCGTTGGCCCATGAAAAAGAATTTGTTGTTTGTTTGCTGTATTTAACGGGAACCCGCGAATTGCCACAACCATTAGTAGTAATCAGGTGAATGAAATCCGGAACGGGTTGATCGTTCGATTCAAATACGTCGGTGTTTGTTGTGTACGACATCAATTCTTGAAAGGCACTGCCACTTCCCATCTCATCTGCTTTAGTATAGGCGCTTTTACAGAAATCAACCCATCGGTTTTTTTCTTTATCGGCATACATTGGCGTAAATACCAAATCATTCATATCTCCCGATACTCCTAAGCCGGAAAATTGCGCTGTAATATCATCAATTTCAAGTGTGTTGAAATCCGTGTTGTATATATACTGTTCAAAGTTTTCGTAGTCACTTTGATCAATATTCGAATAATTAAACTGAAGTGTATTCTCGTTAATGACATAGCACCCACCTGAAGTTAAATCATCATGATACGAAAATTGCCCCCAGCCTCTGTACATGTTTCCGAATAATAACAGCGAGTTTGGAAATTGAGAGTAGTACCCTGCATCATAGTTATTGCTTCCCCACAAAGCCTGTGCAATGTCGATATTATCCCCTAACGACATTTCATCGGTATAATATTCAAAGTAAACTGTTTCACTTGAATTTAGCGTGAATTGCAGGCTGGGATTGCCTGAAACAACACCATTGCTTATTGTAACTGTAATTTTGTCCAGCAGAGCCCTGCTCGTTTTAGCGGCAAAAACAACTTGTCCATTACATTGGAGCGGATTATTGAAAATAAGTACCGGTGTTATTGTATAAGTTCCTGCTGCAAATAATGTGTTTGTTGGTGTTGGTAAATTTCTTCTTGGGAATTGTGTTGTTTGAAGCGATGGGTAATACTTAAAGTCACCGTTTGGGTTGCTTGGATTTACTTGAATATTGGTGTAGTTTGTGTAATGTATCAATGCACTAAAATCAATTTCACTCCAGTTGATATTCGTGCTTGAATTTAGTTTGAATTTGATAACATCTCCTTCTGTAACGGTAACATTTTGATTAATAGGAAGATTAAAAGCACTGTTGTTTGAAAATATTGAGCTCACAATACTATTCTGGTTTTGCTCGATAATGAAATTCAAATCATCACTTTGTGCCGGACCGGAAATATTTCCTGATATATTTATCACCCCGCTTTCGGGAGCAATATAGTACAGATTATCATTTATCAATGCATCATCTGCATACCTGAAATAATAAACTGGCTTTTCATCAGCATCTTCTTCCATCGAGTTGTTGCTGCAACCATCAAGGTGAATCCGGGTGTCCCAGTTTACATCATCAAAACCGTTATAATCGTCGCAGTGTAGCCTGAAATATACCCTGTCACCACTTTCAACATCATTAATACAGAGGGTATTGCTGTGAACGGTCAGATCGTTGGCCGAAATTGTGCCACAATATATAGGCAGATCATTGTACTGAATGATATATGAAATATTCTCATTTTGAGCAGATGGTGAAACCCTTTGGATAATGCTTTCAATGCTAATATCCCGATTTTCTTTTGCATCTATGTTATCAGGCACAACCCATACTCTTACCGGATCCCTTCGGTGTATCATTGTTTCTTCATTTTCAAGAGTATTAACAACTTGAGTAATCTCTCCATCATGGCTTATTGAGTAGCATGGATCTCCATCAACTGAAACAATCGGATTGTTGCAGTTTTCTTGTGTAAATACAGGTTTGTCATTATTATCCGGATAATTATAATAGGTGATTCCGTTGTTGATATAGTCAACATATCCATCTGCATTTACATCTGCAAAGTATTTTGTTGTCAATTGATGTGTCCACGATTTTGTGAAATTAAGCCTCGAATTAAGCCCCAATAGCGATAATTGTGCTTCTGCACCTCCACTCTGCGAAAACGACCACGATCTGCTTAAATCATTCATGTCATCTATCAAAGCCCCAAAGATGCTGAAAATGAGGTGATTTCCCTGATCCAGTTCGCCCTTGTAAAAAATAATAGAATTATTATTATAAACTACCTTATCCATAAGGCCGTCTCCGTTTATATCCATCAATTGAACTTTTTCCTTAAGTGTACCTAAGGATGAAGTTAGATTGAACCCTAATGTATTACTTTTTGTATTTAATTCAGTTCCAAATCCAATACATAGAGAACCTCCAATTCTTACATTTGTACCAAGCGATCTTCCGATTGTTTGCACAGATTGGTCTGTAAATGAATTGTTGAGTACGCCTTCCGCAAGTTCATGAACTCCGAACACTGTCGTTTCTGACGATTCAAATGCCAAACCCTCCTCCTCGTAATACTCAAAACTATGCACTTTCACCCCCGAAGACTCAAGCGAATCTAAACTTGAACAACTCAGTTCATTCACTTGGCTAACCTTGCCGGCATCCGTTATATCTGCAATGGCACAAATCAATTTCTTGCCATAAGCCCCATCCTTGTAAGTAATATGATATGTGCGAATAAACGTACCATCATATTTTACATGAATATTTGTAAGCAAGCGGTCTGTCACTTCCAGAAATCCATAACGGCCGGAAATAGTGTAATCGCCCCTGTATCCACCATCATACTCGAAATTCACTGTGTATTTTCCATCGGTTGTCCCAAATCCAGTATATACAATAGAACTTATGTATAGCTGCTGTCCACCTGTTCCAGCACCAGTTGTTCTGGTTGTTTTCTGATAATTATATCTTATATAATTCCCATACACATCTCTTACTTCTGCCAGTGCCCAATGAGCAATATTGCCACCTGCATCTTTCAAAATACAATCGTTGTTCACATCTGTGTTCCACGAGTATTTCCCATAATAATAATGGGTTCCTTGTTTATCAATCACTTCCCACCAATAGTTCGTAGGATCGGTTCCATGCCGGACAATTTTATCAAAGGCTCCTTCTACCCGGTAGGAGTATTCTGTTTCTGATGCAGTGCCTCTGTTTCGGTATGCAGCCATGTGTACAAGTGGTAGTCGGTCTGTTCCATCAAGCTCTACAATCTGCTGTCCATTCACAAGATACTCCTCACTTTCAACGCCAGTAGGGCCGCTCGAATAGCGTGGCACTCCCCATCTTGTTTCAACCGAAATGCCTGGCGTATTCAGTCCCCAGCCAACACCCATAAAACCATTTCCGCCTTCGCTGTTGTAAGTAATAGCCAACTGCGGTTGCATACCCTGGCGGCCTGCGGGCACCTGAATCGGATACGACATATTGGCTGTTCCGCTATTATTGGCCGATGGCGGATTCATCATATTCACCCCTGCCATCGGGTCGGCAAATTTCATGTCTTTCATCGAGGTGGGTGTGAACGCCTGTGTCTGCGGCGATTCGGGCGTCTTCAAAATACCGTCGATAAAATCGGTAAAATGATTCGTGGTTGAAATAATCTCGCCATTCTCAATATCAACACTGTCCAATGGCAACATCACCCAGTCCTGCTGAACTTCGTCGTAATAGAATGTGCGAATATCCCGGGGTCCATAACCCTTCGGAATACGTGCCGTGTCGTATTTTACATGAACTTTCACCTCGTTGCTGAATAAATTGCCGTGAGGCAAGCACCGGTATCCGTCGCTGCCGGCAGTTACATTGATCATTCCGGTTCCCGGCAGCGGCATATCCTGCTGTCTGAGACCGGTTACCGACAATTCCACATTCGATACGACCGAACCCACTCCGCCCTGCAACGAAAATCCTTGCAAATTCATACTCACCGGCATCCGTGGGTTTGCATACGCAACACTATGCGGAACAGAAACTTCCAGCCTGTTCGTAAAATCGCTGCCGGTAGGATTCCGAAATTCAACCGTCTTGCGAATGACCTCGCCATCAGCAAAAACAACCCTTATTTCAGTCTGCCAATCCTGCATCGAATCGAAACTCTTTTCAACAATGCCTTCAAAAACCCCATCGTGCAACCGTATGGGTTTTCCTCCTGCATAAATCTGAGCATCTTCGCTTCCGGTACCGCTTATATAACCGCTCACATATCCTGCATTGTTGTAGTAATTGCGCGATTCGGGTTGATTCACAACTACCTGCCGGGTTTCTGAAACACTTTCGCCAAAACGAATGCGAACATTCTTCACAAAATAACCAAATTCATTGTCGCCCGGAATCGAGAAACGCACTTTGTTTTCGCCCTGTCGCAACTGATTGGCCGAAATCTTTTCGGTTTGCGTTTTCCATTCGTTCGACAGTTTCACAAAAGCTCCTCCAACCGAAACTTCATCGTTTATGCTGCGACATACCGACGAAAAATCCTCAACTCCGTAAAGCTCATATTCCAGATAGGCTTGTCTCGCGTTTTGCGGTAGCTCGTCAATATACACACTAAACACATTGTCATGCGGATCGTCAACAATACTCCCGTCGTGCATACCAATAGCTCCGGGTTTGGTATCTTGGGCATAAAACATATCCGGTCGGCTCCCGGTTTCCGGCAACACTTCGCTTGGCGTCGCTGCGGCTTTTTGCTGCTGCGAATACATCAGCTGGTTGCTCACCGGATTGTGATTCCGGTTCCGGTTAAACGAACTGTTTTGCGAAACAATGGCTATGGCTACAGCAGCTGCTATTCCTGTGATGTATATTGAACTTTTCATATTCTCTTATCTTGCTTGCAAATGTTATTGTACTATGAGTTTAACCGTTTTGGTTTCTTCTCCTGCTATCGCTTGTATCAAATAGCAACCTTTATCGGTCAGAAATCCATTGATCCGGTATATGGAAGCCCCCTGCAATTCTTTTTTGCTGACAATCTTCCCGTTTTCATCCTGAATGATAACCTCCACTCCGGTCTCCCGAAGCAGCCTGATATCTATCGAATAATTTCCTCCGGTCGGATTGGGATACGCATCGATAGACGAAAAAACGGCTCCTTCGTTGCTGTTTTCATGGCCGTCTGCCATGGGGTCAACATGCATTCTGTCGTTCACGCCAAGGGTATCAATCAGCTGAAATCCGAAAGCATCGCTGCCCGAGCCGTCGGTATCCCAATAAATGCCATTGAAGTAAAAATTTCCAAGCGTATCGCTGCTCGTTGCAGTGTAAACAACCGAACTGCTTGCCGGAAACATAAAATCGGTTTCACTGTTGATGACCAGATTTACTATACCTATTCCCATATATTCCGGAAAACTCAGCACCACCTGAGTGCTCACCTCATCTGCCGTGCTGCCCGATCGTTTCATCAGCCATTCACAGGCCGAAAGTCCTGCAACAAATGTCGAACCGAGTGTGTCGGGCCTCATGTCGGGCAATTCCATGTTGTTATTGCCCCAAATCAAATAATCCATCTCAGCCATAACTGCATTGTTGGCCGCATTGGTTGGCTGATGTGTTCCAGCAGCAATACTCAGCGAAGCCTCACCTCCCTGGCCACAACTTTGTCTTTGGTCAACCTGCATCAGCGAATCTTTTCCAATACCTGCTATCCCGTTGCTGAAAGCGGAATCGGTACTGTAATCCCAAAGTACCGTATCAACCGAATTCACATAATCCATTTCTCTTACATTGATACCATACTTAAGAGCAAGATAGGTGTGTATCTTTTCAATTTCGTTGTGCTTCAATAATGTATCGTAAAACATAAACTCAGCCATCTTGCCCTCAAATGGCAACGAATCGGTTCCTGCAAAAGTAATCCTGCTTTGCAGCGAATCAATTTCGCGGTTTTTCCAGTACATATTCAGCAGATTCAGTACAGGCGCGCATTCTGTACTATCCATATACGTGGTTTTACCATAAAAATTTCCCAGTCGCATGGTTGTAACCGATATCTGCAAAGCCGAATCGAGTCTTACCGACCAAATGCCTTTTTCCGCACTGCTTCCGGTTGGCCTGTACACAGCAAATACCAGTATCGGCGAGCTTCCTTTTGCCACATAATCAATCACAAGCGATTCTGTCAGAGAATCGAATATCAGGCATGGCTGATAATTGAATAATCCCGAATCGGCCACAAAAGCACCACCGGGGCTATAGGCATGGTATCCGTTGCCGCTTATATCCTGCCAGTAATTATTGTTCCCAACCGAATCGGCTGCCAACCAAATCCGGGGTGTAACAAACGAATGATGCTGGGCTTGTATGCTCATTGTCAGCATAAGTGCCGAAATAAACAGAAAATGTTTAAGAAAAGAACTCATACGCGCTGTTTTTTTGATACGGAAAAACAAATCTTAAATTTTAAGGTAAAATAACTAAGAAATATTGTGTGAAATCAGAAACATTGACTGATTAACTTACAATTAACTTTACATAGCCTGTGAATTTATTGCACTCTTTATGAAAAGAAACATAAGGCCGCTGTAATTTTATTTCAAACAAAGCCCTGATTTGGTCTTGGTTTAAGCGGTATTACCCCATCGTAAAGAAAGCAGAATCCTATACCTGTTTTCTGTTTTCAAACGATCCCGGCCAAGACCGGAATGTTAAATATATAATATGTGAAAAATTACACATGCATTATTTAACATAACTTGTATCATCCTCAAATATGTTTACGGTTAAAAACACACCATAGATTGAGGGCTGAACGAAAAACAAACCGGTAATTTTAAGAAAACCGGTTGCAACCAGGGTATGTATTTTAAAAATTCACCAGGCGGACCCCATCCCCAAACCACCTTTTTGTGGTATTTTTCATGATTATTCTGCTTTATATTTCAAAAAAAGTCCTGAAATTTTCGAATTTCAGGACTTTGCTTCCGATTGTTTTTTGCGGAGAGACAGGGATTCGAACCCTGGGATCCCGCGAGGGATCAACGGTTTTCGAGACCGCCCCATTCAACCGCTCTGGCATCTCTCCCTTTGGGGATGCAAAATTACAAATTTTTTCTTTGCAGCGCCCTTTTTATACTCAAGTGATTTTATTGATAAAAAAACGGCTGTTTGATCCTTATTCCCTGACAGTTCAAAACAAAAGTACCCCGCTTTATCAAAAGTATACATTCAGGTTAATTTACGCATGCAACCATTTTTCATAAAGACGTATCTTTGTAGTAAATTTGAATTGATGAAGAAGTTGTTTTTTATATTGATTTGCCTGTCCGCTATTCCCTCCCTGCATGCTTCTGAATTTTTCGACAACGAAACAGATACCATTTACGAAGGAGTGAATCTTAATAAAGATTTTCTGCTTTACATTCCTTCTGCATTTTCGCCAAACAGCGATGGTCGCAACGATGTGTTTGCCCCGATTGGTGCCGGAATTACCATCGATTATTACGAAATGCGCATCTACAATCGTTCCGGGCAATTGGTTTTTCTCACAACCGAAATCAATGTACCCTGGGATGGGAATATAGCCGACAAGGGGTTCGACGAAATCACAACCGAAGTATTTGTATATCATATTACCGTGCGCACCTTCGAAGGTGCCGAACGTGAATATTTCGGACATATTACACGAATTCCGTAGGCGATGGACCGATTCAGAATATTCAAGGATTTTCTGAATTTGTCGCGTGCCGAAAAAACCGGCATCTGGTTGTTGTTTATCATCACCATTACACTTCCCTTATTGGCTTTTTACATCCCCTTGGGTGAATCGGATCAGCACAAAACCGACTTTTCGCTCTTCGAACAGCAAATATCGGCTTGGGAAAAAGCGGTTGATGAACAAAGCCAGCAAAAACAAATCGACTTTAGTTTGGAAGCTCCGACACAGTCGGCAACCCTCTCCAGACTCGAGCCATTCAATTTCGATCCCAACAAACTGAGTGCCGATGAATGGTCGAAGCTGGGTTTAAGCGATTGGCAAACAGGCTCCATCATGAAATTCAGACAAAGAGGTGGCGAGTTCAGAACCAAGGCCGATTTTCAGCGCATGTATGTGATCAGCGAAGAAGAATATACTGTTTTGGAGCCATTTATTATGCTCCCCGAAAAAACAGAGAAAAGGAAATACAAAGAACCTGCACCTGTTGAAATCAATTCGGCCGACAGTACTGCACTCGAAGCTATTAATGGAATTGGCCCCTCCCTGGCACATCGAATCATTGGTTACCGTTCGAAACTCCATGGATTTGTCAATGTTGAACAATTGCGCGAAGTGTATGGCCTCGACTCCGTTCAATATGCAACTATCAGCCCACAGGTGTTTGTGAATCCCTATCTGGTGAAAAAAATCAATGTGAATCGGGCCAGCTTCGACGAATTGCGCTCGCACCCCTATATCGAAAATAATGTGGCACTATCGATTATAAACTACCGCAAACAGCATGGCGACTACCAGTTGCTTTCCGATATTAAAAAATCGGTGCTCGTTACCGACAATATTTACATCAAAATCAGCCCTTACCTTACCGTGCAATAAAATATACAACAAAAAAGCCGGACGAATCCGGCTTCTCTGCTTTTAAAACCAACCAACCAAATATGCAAGGGCTTTGCATACATGCTCTTTAATATTGTTTTACATCCCTCCTCCTCCGGCGGGATTAAGGTTTTGCTGTGTGTTTTGCTGAGGCTTATAATTGTTTATTTTCCATGCCAGCGCAAACGAAATGCGCGGATACTCCGGCGTAAAATCGATATAGGTGTCGTAACCGGCATTGTTAATGGCATATTCCCAACGAAAAGTGTTGAATAAATCGTTGCAATTGAGAGTTGCACTCAATTTCCCTTTCATAAAATCCTGTCGCAAACTAAGTCCAACCAGCATTTGTGCGCTGCGGTAGCCCTGCTGTTCGAACGAAGCCGCATTGTAAAAACCCGTAAGCTGTAATTTTGTCGATGCCGTAATTTTTGTATTAAGCATCATGCGAGCATTCCATGAAATATCGCGGCTACTAACGGTGTCGCCCGAAAGAATTCCATTGTTCCGAACACCATAGGCTCCGCCGGCAATATTGGCCGAAAAAACCTTACTGATTTTCACATTGGTTCCCGTTTCCAATCCATACGATCGGGTTGTGGAAAGATTATCCCAACCCACAACAAGAATACCTGCATCATTCACATTCATGGTACGCGAAATTTCGCCATTGATTTGTCGGTAGAAACCGGTAAGATTGAGCATGATCCCTTTTCCGACAAGGTGAATATGAGTGAGTTCGTAAGAATCGACCAACTCGGGTCGCAAGCCTGCATTTCCTTCCTGATACAAAAACCCATCGCTATACATAGGTGTTGGCCCCAGCATCCAGTCTTGCGGGTAATTCACCCGTCTGCTATAGCTGGCCTGCCAACGGCTTTTTGGAGAAATTGCCTTGCTGATATGCAGCGAAGGAAACCAAAACAAATCATGCATGGTAACATCGGTGTAAGCTGCCGAACCCAGAAAAAATTCGCTGTAGTAGTCTTCGGCCCGGATTCCGGCCTGCATTTCAAAAGCTTTGAATTGTCGCGAAAGCATAAGATAGCCGGCATTTTTGCGCTGCAAAAACCATTCATCGGTTGTTTTGGCACTATCGATCTGCCATTCGGTTCCATTATAATTCTGCGCCTGAAAATCGCCGTTAAACGGACGATAAGTGTATTGGTAGCCCGTCTCCATTTTAATTTTCCGCAACAACATTTTGGTGAAATCGATATTTACGGTGTATTCGGCTACTGCAGCATCTTCGAGGTAATCTGTGCCTGTTGTCTGATCCAAACGTTCGAAACTATTGTCCGAAAGGAATGTGGAAGAGCCCAGTGCAATATCGCCCGCCCACGAAGTAGTAGCAAATCCGGCCTCGAATTTACCCCCCGACGTGTCGAGAATTGCAGTGTATTTTGCATTGGCTCCGCTGATAATACCCGGATATTTCGATGTATAGTCCGATTTGTAGAAACTATTTTCGGTTCCGGGCAAGCTTTCGGTATAATCGGAGCTCATGTCCATTTGCCAAAGATTGTATCCTGCTTCGCCGCCAAAACTCAATGTTTGTTTGCTGTTGATCTGATAATCGGCCGAAAGGCGAATATTGGCAACAGCATTTTTATTGTTTCGAACCGAGTTCCAAACAAGCGATTGTGTTGAATCGTTGTTGTATATATTTCGTTCGGAATAACTTGTCGATTCGCTTTGATCTGAACTCAGGGCAACAGAGCCATTGAGGCTCCACTTCTTTTTGTTATAGTTGACCGAAACATCGAATCCGTATTTCTGAAACAAGCCGGCCCGCACATTCACCAAAGCACCAAATCCATCGTCTTTTTTCTGTTTCAAAACCACGTTAATAATACCCGAAACGCCTTCGGCATCGTAGCGTGCAGAAGGGTTGGTGATAATTTCGATTCGTTGCACCATACTGGCCGGAATCTGACGCAAAGCATCACGGGCACTTTGCACGGCCGGAATACTGTTGATAAGCAAAATAAAGCCCTGATTTCCGCGAAGCGAAATATTGTCGTCGTTGTCGATGGTGATTGAAGGACTGTTGCGCAAAATATCTATAGCCGTTCCGGTAGCAGCATTCTGAACAGCCTCGGCGTTGATAACCTGTTTGTCGAGATGATATTCCACCAGCGGTTTTTCGGCGACAATATTTACACCATTGAGGCTAATATCGGATGGAGAAATACCGATAAGTCCCAAATCGAGCATTTCTTTTTTAGCCGACACCGTAATATTATTTATAAGCATTTCGCCATAACCTACAAAAGTGATCCGGATATAATAGTTGCCTTTTCCCACACCACCAATCGAAAAGTGTCCGGTGCTATCGGTAATACATCCGCCGGCAATAGACGAGTCGGCCGAAGAAAATAAAGCCACATTGGCATATGCAACCGGCTGTCCCGATTCTTTATCGGCTATGCGACCCGAAACAGAGCCTCCGTCAGGAAATTCGAAAGAAGCCGGATTTCCTGCGAGCAACGAAGTACTTAGCATCAGAGCTGCAAAAAACACAATCAAAACCTGAATAACAGCCCATACAGTACTTAATGTCGAATTTGCCTTCATGCTTTTATGTTTATTTAAACACTCTGGCAAAGTTGCACCATAAGCAAACGAAAAACAATTGTTTTGGATAAATGTTCCATAAATAGCGACCAATGTGTTTATCTGTCAAAAGCGGTGTTTTGGATAAAAAAAGCCTGTTCAACAGACATGTAGCTGACTTTGTAGATTTTATAATTTATTAATCTGAAAATATTCCGATATTCGCATATTGAAACATTCCGAACTATGCACTTCTTTTTTGAAGGATATAAAAACACATTTCAACGGGTCTTGGTTCACATCCTGTTCTGGCTTGCCTATTTGTCGTTCTACTCCATGTTGGTGAGCATCCCAAGTGAATTGACTTTTTTCACCTTGTTGCTACGAACACTTTATTTTCTTCCTGTTGACATTGTTGTTACGTACATCCTCATTTACGGCTTGCTTCCGTTTCTCATTCAGAAGAAATATTTATTATTTACTTTTTTGCTCCTGATTGTTGGTTTTGCCACTTTGGTTCTAAATCAAGCAATTGCCTATTACATTTATCTGCCCAAATACTATCCGGAGAATTATGAGGTTTTTGTCGAAAAGTATTCGTTTTGGCATTTCGATTACTTCATTTCGCTGGTTGGCTCGTTGAGTGTGGCGTTTTTTGCTTCGGCCATCAAACTGCTGAAACTTTGGGTTCGCGAAAGGCAGCAAAAAAGCATTCTTCAGATGCAAAATCTGCAGAGCGAAATGGCCTTGTTGAAATACCAGATGAATCCGCATTTTATTTTCAACATGCTCAACAATATCGATTCACTCATCACCATTGACCCATCGAAAGCATCGGAAAGCATTATGAAACTGAGCGAAATTATGCGCTATGTGCTGTACGAAGCCACCGCCGATTTTGTAGCTCTAAACAAAGAAGTCAATTATTTGCGGAATTTTATTTCGCTCCACGAGCTCAAGGTTGGAAAACAATTCATTCAGTTCACCGACGAAATTGGTCAAACAAGCCGTCTGGTTGCACCCATGCTTTTTATTCCTCTGGTAGAGAATGCCATCAAGCACGGCGACAAAAAGGCACAGCAACCCGGTATCAAAATCCGTCTGTTCGAAACCGATAGCTCGTTATGCTTCGAAGTACAAAATCAAATCAGCCGCCACGAAATCAACAAGGATGCTCTGGGAGGAATCGGATTGCCCAACCTCAAACGGCGACTCGAGCTCCTGTATCCCGATAGTCATCATTTTACCACAGAAGTATCAGGCTCCACTTATACCGCAAAAATATGTCTACAGTAAAACTTCGTTGTATTGTTGTTGACGATGAGCCCCTGGCAGTCGAGAAGCTTTCGGCTTATGTAGAAAAAGTTCCGTTTCTGGAGCTTCAGCAATCGTTTACAAATGGTCTCGACGCTTTGCAGTTTCTCAAGGAAAATGAAACCGATTTATTGTTTCTCGACATCCAGATGGACGATCTTACCGGCATTCAGCTTCTGGAAGTGTTGAAGAAAAAACCACATGTGGTTATCTCTTCGGCCTACAGCGAGTATGCCATTAAAGGTTTCGAACTCGAAGTGAGCGACTATTTGCTAAAGCCCATTTCGTTCGATCGTTTTCTGCAGTCGGCCAATCGCATCTATGACAAAATATTGGCTCACAATCGCAACGAAATGACTCCGGTTGCCGAATCAAACTCCATTCAGCAGCAGACAGCTTCTGCTGTCCCCGATTATATGTTTGTAAAAACCGAATATCGAATGCAAAAGGTGCTGTTTTCCGATATTCATTACATCGAAGGCATGAAAGACTATTTACGGATTGTATGTCCCGAAAAGCGCATTATGACGCTCACCAATTTCAAAAACATGCTCGACATGCTCCCCGAAGATCAGTTTTGCAGAATCCATAAATCGTATATCATCAATCTTTCAAAGATTCAAAGTATCGAAAAAAGCCATGTATTGGTACTCAACGAAAGGTTACCTATTGGCGACAGTTTTCGCAAATCGTTCTTTGAACTTTTGGAAAAACTCCGATTAATCAACAGTAAATAAGTATTAATTTATTTAGATTAATCGCAAAAATGAATCCCTGAACCTAAAAAAACAATGTACTGAATTCGGATTTAAGTGCATTTTAGTCTCCAAACACAACTCCCGATTCACTCAAAAAAAATAATTTTGTCAGGTTTTACTAAAACAACAACAAGCAAATAAATAACAGCATGAAACGATTAATGATCACTTTGGCCTTTATTGGTCTTATTTTCAAAGGAATGTATGCGGTAACCCCGCCCGACGAAGGGATGTGGCTTATGATGTACTTAGGAAAATACAACTACGAAGATATGAAACGTCTCGGGTTGAAACTTACAGCTGAACAGATTTACAACATCAATGGCAGCAGTCTGAAAGATGCCGTTGTCGGTCTTGGTAATGGCACCATGGTTCCCGAAGGATTTTTCTGTACCGGCGAAGTAGTTTCCGATCAGGGTCTGGTTCTCACCAATCACCACTGTGGATTTGAGGCAATTCAATCGCATAGCACACTCGAACACGATTATCTTACCAACGGATTTTGGGCAAAAAGTCATGCCGAAGAACTTCCGGTGAAAGATATGACCATGTCGTTTATGGTTAGAATGGACGATGTTACAGACAAAGTTCTTGAAAAAGTAACCGACGACATGACTCTTGGGCAACGCACATCAGCTATTGATGCTGCAATTGCTAAAATAGAAAAGGAAGCTTCGGAAAAAGGCAAATACGATGTGGTTGTAAAGAGCATGTTCGACAACAACGAGTTCTATCTCTTTGTTTATCAAACATTCAAAGACATTCGTCTGGTAGGAGCTCCTCCCAGCAGTATTGGAAAATTTGGTGGCGACACCGACAACTGGATGTGGCCACGTCATACGGGAGACTTCAGTATGTTTCGCATTTATACAGCTCCCGACGGAAGCCCTGCAGCTTACAGCGAAAACAATGTTCCTCTGAAACCGAAATATTCCTTCCCCATCAGCCTTAAAGGTGTTCACAAAGACGACTTTTCGATGATTTTCGGATTTCCCGGAACCACAACCCGCTACCTGCCTTCGGCTGGTGTCGATCTTGCCTTAAAACAAAGCAATCCGGCAGTTGTGAAAATTCGCGACAAAAAACTTGAAATCATGCGTAGTTACATGGATGCTGATGCCCAAATCAAAATCCAGTATGCTTCAAAATATGCTCAAACCGCCAACTATTGGAAATATTTCATCGGACAATCAAAAGGTCTGCAGCGTTGGGATGTTTATGAAGAGCGTAAAAATCTCGAAGATCAGTTTGTTGTCTGGAGCAAAGCCGACGATGCCCGTTCGAAAAAATATGGCAAAGCCATGGACGACATCAACAATGGTTATGCTCAGCTCGAAAAATACAACCTCTCTCTTAAATATTTGGAAGAAGCTGTATTTCAAGGACCTGAGTTTGTGTATTTCTCGTTTGGCGCTTTCCAACTCTATGGAGCTCTGAAACAGCAAGACGAAGCCGGTAAAGCCGACAAATCGAAATATGCCGGAGTTATTACCAATCAGGCAGCCGGATTCGAAGAAAAACTGACCGACTTTTTCAAAGACTACAACAAGAATGTAGATAAAGACCTTTTCATTGCTTTGATGGAAATGTACTACAACGATATTCCTGCCGATCAGCATCCTTCTGTTTTTGCAACTGTTCAGGGCAAAAAATTCAAAGGCTGCTTCAAAACATGGGGCGAATATGTATTTGCCAACAGCATTTTTACCGACGAAGCCAAACTACGCGCCTTTCTGAAAAACCCAAGCTACAAGGTGATTGCCAATGACCCGGGGTTTGCTGTTACGCTCAGCATGGTTGATGCCATTCGCTCAGTGTATGGAAATATCAACACCGTTGAAGATCAAATTAACAACGGAAGTCGCTTGTTTATTGATGGATTGCGCCAGATGCAACCCGATCGCAAATTCTATCCCGATGCAAACAGCACCATGCGTTTTACCTACGGAACTATTCAGGATTATTTCCCCATGGATGCCGTTCATTACGATTTCCAGACCACATTAACCGGCGTAATCGAAAAAGAAGATCCCAATAACGACGAATTTGTTGTTGAACAAAAGCTTAAAGATCTGTATGCCAAAAAAGACTTTGGTCAATATGGCGAAAACGGAAAATTAAACACTTGCTTTATTTCGAACAACGACATCACAGGTGGAAACTCCGGAAGTCCTGTTGTTAATGGCAATGGTGAACTTATTGGTATTGCTTTCGATGGCAACTGGGAAAGCATGAGTGGCGACATCCAATTCGAAACCAGTGTTCAGCGTACCATTTCAGTCGATATCCGTTACGTTTTGTTTGTAATCGACAAATATGCCGGTGCTACCAACCTGATTCAGGAAATGAAACTGGTGAAGTAATTCCTTAAATACATTGTTTTAAAAAGCCGGAGAAATACCGGCTTTTTTGTTATACATCAACCCGAAGTTGTGTACAAACAACAAAAGAAAAGAATGATATTCCGGTAGCAAAATTCTCAAGAGCCTACAAACAAAGCTCCTTCTCCGAATTTATAATCGAACCGGCCATAGCTCACTTTTGTCATCCCATAGTTCTGATCATCGAAAACAAATCCGAATGTGCCGGAATCGGGAATATCAACGACTTTAATAATCAATAACTTTAAACAAATATAAAGTTTTTACTTTATTATCAATCGTTTCAATACTTTTTGTTTTTCAAAATACTCTTTTTACAATCTCATAAATATTATCCGATTTACCCATGGTATAGAAGTGAATACTCGGAACACCGGCAGCTTTGAGTTCACGCGCCTGCAATTCGGTCCATTCGATGCCAATCTGCCTGACTGCACGGTTATCGGGAGCAGCCATTACTTCGCGGGCCAATGCTTCGGGAATATCGACATGGAAAGTGCCCGGCAAGATGGTGAGATGATTTTTGATTGAAACCGGTTTCAGGCCGGGAACAATGGGAACGTTAATCCCCGCTTCACGACAACGTTTCACAAATGAAATAAAAACAGCATTGTCGAAAAACATTTGGGTAACAATATATTCGGCACCAGCATCTACTTTGGCTTTCAACCATTGTAAATCGCTGCCCAAATTGGGCGCTTCGGCGTGTTTTTCGGGATAACCTGCCACTCCGGCCGAAAAGCGGGTCGGAGTTTGATAGAGCATATCTTCGTCTAAGTATTTCCCTTTGTTCATTTTCATCACTTGCTGCAACAAGCCCAATGCATGCTCGTGTCCGTCGGGTTCCGATTCAAAACGCCGGCTGTTTTTATCGGCATCGCCACGAAGCACCAGGATGTTGTCGGCTCCAATAAAATGCAAATCAATCAGCGCATTTTCGGTTTCCTCGCGGTTAAAGCCAGCGCAAATCATATGCGGCACCACTTCCACTTTGTATTTGTGCATAATGGCTGCTGTTATTCCCACTGTACCGGGACGTTTTCGCACTTTGCGGGGTTCAAGCAAACCATCGGGACGTTGTTTATAAACAAGTTCTTCGCGATGATATGTCACATTGATATAGGAAGGACTGAAATCCATCAACGGATTGATAGTATCGTATATGGCACTGATGTTGTCGCCTTTCAAGGGCGGTAAAAGCTCAAAAGAGAAAAGCGTTTGCTTTGTATTTCGGAGTAGTTCTGCAACTATCATAATTTGTTTTTATCGTTTATCTGCAAAATGGAAATATACAACAGCTCGCCTATGTTGCGACAGGCTCAACATAACAAGCTGTCTTTCTATTTGTAATTCAAATTCGTTCCCAGCCATTTTTCAACTTGTTCAATACTCACCTTTTTTCGATGTGAATAATCCTCAATCTGATCGCGGCCAATGCGCCCAACGTTGAAATATTTCGCTTGCGGATGGGCAAAATAATATCCGCAAACACTTGCCAATGGCTGCATCATCAGGTTTTCGCTTAAACGAATGTCTGTTTGGTTTTCAATGTCAAGAATTCTGAATATTTTTTTCTTTTCGCTGTGTTCGGGACATGCCGGATAACCGGGTGCCGGACGAATTCCCTGATAGCTTTCTTTGAGCATTTGTCCGGGAGTAAGTGTCTCGTTGGAGTCATAACCCCACCATTCGCGCCGGACTTTTGCATGCAGCCACCCGGCAAATGCTTCGGCCAATCGATTACTGAGAACGCGCACAATCATGGCACTGTAATCGTCCATAGCTTCTTCGTAGCGACGAGCCAACTGTACTGTTCCAATTCCGGCTGTAACAGCAAACAATCCTACATAGTCTGTTTTGCCCGATTCGCGGGGAGCTACAAAATCGGCCAGACACAAATTGTGGTCGCGTCCGCCTTCCTGATTGCGCAGGAAACAAAGTTGTTCTTCGCCATTTGCTGATTGAAGCAAAATATCGTCGCCAACCGATACGGCAGGGAAAAAACCAAACGCGGCTTGTGCATGAATAAGTTTTCCGTCAACAATATGCTTCAAAATGGTTTGCGCTTCGGAATAGAGCTTTCGCGCCTCCATACCCGAAACCGGATCGTCGAGCAGCTCCGGAAAACGCCCTTTGAAATCCCACTCGTGAAAGAAAAAAGTCCAATCGATTAGCGGAATCAGCTCTTCGATATTCTGGTCGGTAATGTATTGCCGCCCGCTTAGCTTTGGAGGTATAACAACTTTTTCCAAATCCAATACAAACTTGTTTTCGCGGGCTTCGGACAACGAAACAAAGTTTTTTTCGTTCTGTCGCGCAAGATGTTCGTTCACCAGTTTTTGCTGACGCCATTTCGTTTTTTCGATAAAAGCTGTACGCAATTCAATGTTCATCAGCTCTGCCAAAACCGATCCTGTCTGCGAAGCATCTTTCACATGAACCACAACACCACTGTAAACCGGCGCAATCCGAAGTGCTGTATGCAACTCCGAAGTAGTGGCGCCGCCAATGAGCAACGGAATATTCAATCCAAAGCGTTCCATTTCGGAAGCAACAAACACCATTTCGTCGAGCGACGGAGTGATAAGACCGCTGAGTCCCACGGCATCTGCTTTTTCGTCAATTGCTGTCTGAATAATTTGTGCTGCCGGAACCATCACACCCAAATCGATAATTTCGTAATTGTTGCAGGCCAGTACAACGCCGGCAATATTTTTCCCAATGTCGTGAACGTCGCCTTTCACCGTTGCCATCACAATTTTTCCGGCCGACGAACGAGCCGACGCCTCTTTTTCAGCTTCGAGATACGGCATCAGTTCGGCCACTGCACGTTTCATTACCCGTGCACTTTTGACCACTTGCGGCAGAAACATTTTTCCAGCACCGAACAGCTCTCCAACAGTTTTCATTCCGTCCATCAGCGGCCCTTCAATCACCAGCAAAGCCGACGGGAACCTGGTTCGCACTTCGTCGATATCGAATGCAATAAACTCTGTAATTCCATTTACAAGAGCGTATTTCAGTCGCTCCGAAACAGTTTCGCTGCGCCATTTTGCTGATATTTCTTCTGCTTTTTCGCGCTGCTGCATTTGGCCGGCATAAGCAATCAGTCTCTCAGCTGCGTCTTTCCGACGATTCAAAATCACATCTTCAATTAAGCTACGTAAAGCTGGCTCAATATCGTCGAATACGGGAAGCTTTCCGGCATTCACAATACCCATGTCGAGACCCGCATTGATAGCATGAAAAAGAAAAACAGCATGCATGGCTTCCCTCAATTCGTCGTTGCCGCGAAACGAAAACGACAAGTTGCTGATTCCTCCACTTGTTTTTGCCCATGGCAGATTTTTCTTGACCCATTCGACGGCTTGAATGAAATTGACAGCATAGGCGTTGTGTTCGTCCATTCCGGTTGCAACCGTGAGCACATTCAGATCGAAAACAATATCCTGCGGCGGAAAACCTGCTTTGGTGAGCAGCGAATAAGCACGTTCTGCTATCTTGCATTTATTTTCGACCGTTACCGCCTGGCCATCTTCGTCGAATGCCATAACAACAATGACTGCACCATATTGCATGATTGCTTCGGCTTTTTCCAGAAAAGCTTCCTCGCCTTCTTTCAAACTAATCGAGTTAACGATGGCCTTTCCTTGCAGACATTTCAATCCGGCTTCAATGACTTCCCAGCGGCTCGAATCTATCATCACCGGAACACGTGCTATGTCGGGATCGGATGAAAGATAATTCAGAAAAACCGTCATTTCCTGCTCTGCATCGAGCAAACCATCGTCGAGATTCACATCGATGACTTGTGCACCATTATCGACCTGTTCGCGAGCAACCGACAAAGCTTCTTCGTATTGTTTTTCGCGAATCAAACGGGCAAATTTTCGTGAACCCGAAACATTGGTGCGTTCGCCAATATTGATAAAATTGGCTTCGGAACTGATATGCAGGGCTTCGAGACCGGAAATGACTGTTTCTGTTTTAATCCCGGGTGCCTTTCGGGTTTTTATATTTCTCACAGTTTCTGCTATGGCGCGAATATGATCGGGTGTAGTTCCGCAGCAACCACCAACAATGTTCACAAAACCATTTTGTGCAAAATCGGCAATTCGCCTTGCCATTTCGGAAGGAGTTTCGTCGTAGCCCCCAAAATGATTAGGTAGTCCGGCATTGGGATATGCACTTACAGCCAACGAAGTTTTGAGCGACAAATCGTGGAGGTGTGGCCGCATCTGCTCGGCACCCAGCGAGCAATTGAGTCCAATACTGATAATTCGGGCATGCGAAAACGATGAAATAAATGCGTCGAGTGTTTGGCCAGAGAGTGTTCGGCCACTGGCATCGACAATGGTTCCCGAAATCATGAGCGGAAGAATCATGTTGCGTTGAGCAAGCGCTTTTTCGCATGCAGCCAGTGCAGCTTTTGCATTCAGGGTGTCGAAAATGGTTTCAATCAGCAGCAAATCGACTCCACCATCAATGAGACCCAATGCCTGTTCGAAATAGGAAGTAAACAAATCGTTGTAGCTCACCCCACGAAAACCGGGATTGTTCACATCGGGCGACATCGAAGCCGTTTTGTTGGTTGGCCCCATGGCTCCTGCAACATATTTTTCGAGGCCCGGGTTGTTTTTCATCCGATCGTTGGCGGCTTTTCGGGCAATTTCTGCACCCGAGCGGTTAATTTCGTAAGCCAGCTTTTCGAGCTGATAATCGGCCATTGAAACCGATGTTGCATTGAATGTATTCGTTTCGATAATGTCGGCGCCTGCTTCGAGATATTGCCGGTGAATTTCTTCAATAATATCGGGACGAACCAGATTCAACAAATCGTTGCAGCCCTTCAAATTCACCTGATGATTTTTGAATCTTTCGCCACGGAAGTCGTCTTCGTTCAGATTGTAGCGCTGAATCATGGTTCCCATAGCACCATCAATAACGAGGATGCGCGATTGTAAATCTTGAATAAATTGACCAACTCTGTTCATGTTGCTTTCCGTTTAAATTATTATTCCGTTGCTTTCCGGCAGGTTTTGGCACCTTTTCCAACTTAAGCCGGACGGTTGCCAGAGGTTCGCAGAGCCTGGTCTCTCCCCTCGTTCTTAATAATTCAAACAAACTGAAACAGATTGTTTGAGAGTGCAAAGATAGAAAAAATCGTTGCTTTTTGAAAATCGTTGCCACACGGCCTTGCAGTAAACCGGAATTCTTTCTAAAACAAGCTCACCAGCAAAGCAATATTCAGCGCTGTAACAATTATTCCCAACCCGTAGAGAATAATTTTCGAAATGAGTGTGTTTTTGTATTTTCCCATCACTTTTTCGGACGATGTAAGATAAACCTGCGAAAAAATAGTGAACGGAAGCTGAATACTCAGAATCATCTGAGAAATAATCAATCCTCTAAAAGGATCGGCAATAAGAAAAATAATAATTGTGGCCACAATTAACGAAATAGCCACTCCGGTACGCGAATGATTGTCTTTGATGTCGTAAGGCTCCTTGTACATGCCTGCAAAAATGGTTCCTGCAGCCATTCCCGAGGTTGTTGTGGATGCAATTCCCGAAAACAAAAGCGCTACGGCAAAAACAATAGCGGCATGATTTCCGAGCAGTGGAGCCAAAAGTTCATTTGCCTGATTAAGTTCGGTTACAACGGTAGATGACTGAAAAAACACGGCGGCGGCCAGTAAAATCATAGCACTGTTGATTGCCCAGCCAATAATCATCGAAAACAAAGTGTCGAGAAATTCGTAGCTAAGCTGTTTTTTGATGATTTTTTCGTCCTTGAGATTCCATTGCCGGCTTTGAATCACTTCGGAATGAAGGAATAAATTGTGTGGCATCACTACTGCTCCGAGAACACTCATAATAATGACCATCGATCCGGCCGGAAACGACGGAACCACCCAACCTCGGGCGGCGCTGCCCCAATCGATATTTACCAGCGACAATTCATACAAAAACGACAAACCAATTACCGAAACAAATGCAATAATCCATTTCTCGAGCACACGATATGTGTTGGCATAGAGCATAAACATGACAAAAATAGTTACCAATAACGCTCCGGCGCGAATTGGCACATCGAAAAGCATCTGCAATGCAATGGCTCCTCCAAGAATTTCGGCCAGAGATGTTGAAATTGATGCACCCATAGCCGACAAAAGCAATACTTTTGAATATCGGGGCTTGATATAAATGGTGGTTGCTTCGGAAAGGCAAAGACCTGTAGCAATACCAAGATGCGCCACATTGTGCTGCAAAGCTATGAGCATAATGGTGGACAATGTGACCATCCAAAGCAAAGCATAACCATATTCGGCTCCGGCGGCTAAATTCGAAGCCCAGTTGCCCGGATCGATAAACCCTACGGTAACCAGAAGTCCGGGTCCGATGAATTTGAAAATATCGTGAGCTCCCAGACGCGGCCTGTAGTTTTTACGGTCAATATTTCGGAACAATCGGAACATAGATGAAAATAATCTTGCTTTTCAAGACTAAAATTACATATAATTTTCCGACACCGGAAACAATATGATGTATGTCATTGAATTTACTATTTTTGTTCCGGAGCAAATCACTAAAAAACACTTCATTTATGCTTGACGAAAACAGTCTCAAAGAATTCATCCTGGCCTATACAAAAGGAGTCGACCTGATCAACTGCATTCACTATTCCCTGGAAAACAATTTTGAGAAACCGGATGATTATGATGATTATGGTTGCAATATTGCGTTCATTACCGGAGAAAATTCGAGTGTAAAAGACAATGCGAGTCTGGAAGAATGGAACATCTATCATCACAACAATTTTGTAGAATCAAAAATCACGGCAGAATCAGCCACGGGATATGGCTTTCCTCCTCCTTACAATTTTATAACGGAGAATGATATCACCATTAATTCCATAGAAAAGGATAAGGCCGAAGTTGAGGTGGAAACCAATAACGGCAATTATATCTTTTACATTGAAAGCCCGGCAGAAAATGAATACGGAATGCATATCCGTTCTGTTTTCCTGAAGCCTCAGTGGGGAGGAAACCTCATTCCGGTCATTGAGTAAAACATATATTTCGCCGGCTATTTCAGCGTTAGCCGGTTTTTGCAAAGAAAGTTGTGCTATTCGATCACAATCTTCCGGTGAAAAACACGACCACCGGAAGTGATCTGAATAAAATACACTGCGGGCACCAAATCATCAAGCGAAAGGAGATGATCTGTTTTTCCGTTTCCGGAATCAAATTCTTCTTCGCGAAGTATTGTTCCGTTTATATCCGATACGGATACCTGCACACTGCTTCCTGAAATATTCTGCAACACAACATACATCTGCCCGTCGGACGGATTGGGATACACCTGCACAGATGCCGGACCATTGCCAGCGCCCAACGATGTGATCAGCGCAATGGTGTCGTTGTAAGTCGAGGTGCAATAGCCGTTCCCGGCCGTCAGGGTCACATAAAACTCGCCGGTTGTTCCATAATCATAAACAGGATCGGTATCGATTGAGTTGTTTCCGTCACCGAAATCCCACAGATAGCTGTTTGCGTACAGCGAAGTATTTGTGAAGGTGATGATTGAGCCATTTTGATTCCAATAGAAAGAAGCAACAGGCTGAGGAAGTACATCCACGCCAATTTCAACAGGATACATGGCTGCACAAATCCCGTTCTGCACTTCGGGGCGGTACTCCCACCATCCAGAAGATACGGGTGTTTCGCTGTACGAGTCTCCCGTGAAAACGATATCGGACCAGCTGCCGCCATCAACCCGGTGCTGCCACTTGTTTATATTCCCGGTGTAACCCGACAGGACCACAGGACCTGCCTGCGTCCCTTCGCAGATAGTATCGGGGCTGACAACCAGTGTGCCGGGTTGAGTCTGTTCGAAAACATTCAGACTCACAACATTCGACCAGTCAGCAACACAGGCCCCGCTTTGCACCTCTGAGCGATACTCATATGTTCCGGCTGTCGAAAGAATTTCGGTCCATGTATCTACTGTGTTTGCAATGTCGATCCATGCTCCACCATCGATACGGTACTGCCATTTGTTGATTGTTCCGGTGTAGCCTGTAAGTGTAATTGTTCCGGTTGATCCGCTTTCGCAGATGTCGTTACCACCGCTCAGAGTACCAGCAACCGTTCCAGAAGTTACTGTTGTTGCAACAATGTTTGAATTTGCAATTATGCAGCTTCCACTTTGAACCACAGCCTGATATTCCCATAAACCAACAGAAGCTGGTGTTTCGCTGTAGGTATTGGTTGTATTTACGATATCTTGCCATGAACCACCATCAAGCCGTTTTTGCCATTTGATTACTAAACCAGTGTAGCCACTTAAGGTCATGATGCCCGTTGAACTTCCTTCGCAAATAGTAGCATTGCCTGCTGCCAATGTTCCCGGAACAGTTGTTGGGTCAACAGTAACCGTAAATGTACTACTGGTTGCTGAACCACAACTTCCGTTTTGAACAACTACTTGATAAATATAGCTGCCAGCAGAAGCAAGCACTTCGGAATAAGTAGCGTTTGTGTTAGCGATATCGGACCATGTAGAACCTCCATCATCGCTACGCTGCCATTTAATAATACTTCCTGCATTACCGGTGAGTGTCATGGTGCCGGTTGAAGAACCTGCACAAATAGTTGCTGTTCCACTTAATGTTCCTCCAACAGAAACCGAACCAACGGTTACACTGAATGCAGTTGAGAAAGCAGATGAGCAAGAACCACTCATTACTTTGGCGCGGTATTCCCAAACACCTGCAACAACAGGGATTTCGGAATATGTTGCGGTTGTGTTTACAATATCGATCCATGTTGAGCCTCCATCGTTGCTCTTTTGCCATTTGGTGATTGTTCCGGTGTAGCCACTCAGGGTGAGCGTTCCGGTAGCATCGCCAAGACAAATGTTGCTGTTGGGTCCATTCACTGTACCACCAACACTTGTTGCTTCCACTGTTACGGTTGTAATTGCTGAATTCAATGGCGAGCAAGCTCCACTCTGAACCACGGCCCGGTATTCGTAAACACCTGCTATTGCAAGTACTTCGCTGTAGGTCGTTGTTGTATTTGCTATGTCGGTCCATCCACCCGAATTGAATTGGCGTTGCCATTTCACAATGCTTCCGGTGTGTCCACCGAGAGTAAGTGTTCCGGTTGAAGAGCCTGCGCAGATGGTCGAACCACCGGTTACAGATCCTGCAACGGTTACTGGGTCAACAACAACGGTTGTTGATGTTGAGTTTTCAATTGTGCAAACACCGCTTTGTACCACTGCACGGTATTGATAAGTCCCAATCGCTCCGGGAGTTGTGGAATAGGTAGTTGCTGTATTGGCAATATCGCTCCAGGTGCTTCCGCCATCGGTGCTAACTTGCCATTTTATTACACTTCCGGTGTTGCCGCTTAATGTCAGTATTCCGGTTGAAGAACCAAGACAAACCGAAGCGCCTCCTGTTACCGAACCTCCAACTGTTGCCGGGTTCACCACAATACTTTGCGGAGCAGAATAAATGGTAACCGTTGTGAATATTTCTGCGCGATAGAGCCAGGTGCCGGCAATTACTGGTGTTTCGCTGTAGGTTGTGCCGGTGTTGGATATGTTGGTCCAGGTGGAACCGCCATCGTTGCTCTTCTGCCATTGAATAATGGTGCCGGTGTAGCCACTTAAGGTCATGGTTCCTGTTGAAGAACCTAAACAAATTGGGCTATTGCCACCGCTAACTGCTCCTGCACTTGAATTGAGAACTTCAATTTGTACAAAGTTAGAGTAGGCTTCGGTGCAACTGGTACCTGTCTGTACAACTGCTCTGTAATCCCAGAAACCAACCGAAGCTGGTATTTCGCTGTATGGGTTGGATGTTGATGCTATTGGTGTCCAGGCACCGCCATCGAGGCGTTTTTCCCAACGAACAATGGCTCCAATATTCGAAGCCAAGGTGATTGAACCTGTGTTGTCGCCCAAATAAATCTGGGTGACGCCTGCTGTAACTGTTCCTCCAACGGAAACTGGGTTCACTGTTACGCTAAACGATGCCGAATTGGACGATGTGCACGATCCACTTTGTACTACGGCCCGGTAAAGCCAGGTGCCGGCGGTTAACGGTGTTTCGTTGTAGGTTGCCGCTGTGTTGGCAATGTCGGTCCAGGTAGAACCTCCATCGTTGCTCTTCTGCCATTTGGTGATTGAACCTGTGTAGCCACTCTGTGT
>PHDB01000049.1 GCA_002842495.1 Bacteroidetes bacterium HGW-Bacteroidetes-6 | reverse complement strand
GGTGTTCATGAGCTCTCCGCCTAACGGCGGTTCGGTTGTCTTGATGAAAAAAGTAAACAAAAAAATCAACCGCTGACGATAAAAAGCTAAAAATCAACTGCATTTCGCTAAAAACAACAAACTCGACCTTTTAGCCACTCGCACACTTGAGTCTAACATGTCTCAAACAGTGTTGTTTTTTACGCTACATTTCGTCGATTTTATTCATAACTTAAATTATTTTCTCAAGGTATTCATGAGCTCTCCGCCAGCTGGCGGATCGGTTATTAACGCTTTTTATCTAAGGCGGGAGTAAGTACAGCACTGTCACTTATCTTTGGCATTCGTTATAAATGCATGGATTCCGGCTAATTGCAATGTTTTTTATCGGATAATTAGTGATATTGATTAAGCATTTCTCCGACATGAGGCGGGATGCTGTTAAAAATATTACTTTCCTTAATTTGCACTGCTTTTATCAATCGTCTCTTCACTCTTATTATCAATCGTATTCTTTTTTATCTGATTCCATTCATGGGTTTTGATAGCACAGGAGCAATATCCATGGGTAATCATGCAGTAGCCACCCCACATAACAAACATTCCCCAAAACAGGGGCAAATCCAATACTTCTGCCAACGAGGGCGTTGCTTCCAAAAACGGAACCCGATAGATGGCATATGCAGTCACAAAAGTACCTGTGGTTAATGCCACATGACCAACAATCAGAGTCAGGTTCTTGTGTTTTGTCCATCCGATTCGCAGCCCCCAGAACACAAAAAACAACCCTACGCCCAAGCCGATCCACCGCACCGGCTCATATGCAAATATCAACTGAACAATGTTTAACAGAGCCACTACAAGCCCGATATAAAAGGTTATTTTTGCTTTCATCGCGCGAAATTCTTCATGATTTACCTGCAAATTTGCCAACTTCCAAAATTAAACATTTTGCTGTTTCGAAAAGTCTGCTTTAAAAACGGTCTGAATTTCAGGGAGACTTACACTCTAAACCACTACTTCTGCCAAACCCGTGTTTGCGGTTCGTTGTTTTTTTATCAGTTGGTTTCCGTATAATTTTTAAAGTTATTCAAAATCGCTTGCCAACCTTGTTGTTGCATTTCTAAGGGATTTTCTGTTTCAGGGTCAAATGTTACAGATACTTTGGTCTGTCCGTTTTGTTCTTTGAATACAACCGATGCTTGTCGTCCACCAAATTCATAGACGAAACTTTCGCCTTTGTGAATTTCTGTATAGACTGCTCCAAAGTCAAAACCAAAACTACCATCTTTGGCTTCCATTCTTGCATTGAAAATGCCGCCAACTTTCATGTCATTAGTAGCTGTAGGGCAATGCCAACCAGGATCGGCAAAATTCCATTTAGTTATGTGTTCCGGTTGGGTGTAATAGTCCCAAACTTTTTTTTTATCTGCGTTGATTATTGCTTCAACAGTAATTTTTGTTTGTTCCATTTTTTTGTTGTTCGTTGTTTTACTGCAAATACTCTTCAATGATAATTTTTTTCTGTTTCATCATTATTTCCCAAGAATTGGGTTTACTCATTAACTCACTCAGGTTTTCCGGAATGATTTGCCAGCGAAGTCCGTATTTGTCTATACACCAACCGCATTGCGATTCTTTACCATCTTGTGTAAAATAGTTCCAAAAGTGGTCAATTTCTTTTTGGTCATCACAGTTAATCATAAATGAAACGGCATCATTTAGCAGGTGATGTTCACTTTCGGTGCTCATCAAAGAATATTTATGTCCAAATATTTCAACTTCGCACATTTCTGTATTTCCACTTGGTGTTTGTCCAAGCAGAATAATATGTCCTGATTGAAAATTATTGTCAAATACATTTTTGTAATACGCAATGACATTTGAAAGTTGACCACCGTCTGTGGTCATCCATATGCAAGGCACAATTTTGTTGTTGTTCATTTTATTTTAATTTTTTTAGTTGTCGGCATGTAGAGTTGTTCGTTACAATGACTACCATCGTTTAGCGGTATGAAACGTAGCGGAGTGCGTGGCTGCAATGTATCCGCCATTAAGCAGGAACTGAACTTGCAAATTGTACCGAAACCGCAATGCTTTATTACCGCACATTGGGCGTTCGTACTTATTGTTCCTTCATTTTCATTACAACTGCTCTGCTTAGAAACACTTTGGGCTGACTCGTTATTTCAAATCCCTTTTTTCTCATTTTTTCAATTATATCGATGAATGATGATTTCGATACATGAAATTTCTGTTCTGCAATATATACCAGTCCACCCGGTTTTAGCAAAAGTTTTATCTCGTCAATTATCTCATCAGGATAACTCATCTCGTGAAAAGAGTAAAAAGCGAATACAAAGTCAATTTTATCAGTAAGATTCAGGCTTTTCTCCTGACATTGGTGAATCTGAACAATACATTCAAGGTCACTTTCTTCAATTTTTTGCTTCACCTTTTCAAGCATACCGGTTTGTATGTCGGCAGCAATAACTTTGCTTGAACTATCAAGCATGCAAGCCATCCCAATGGTGAAAAATCCAGGACCACAACCCAAATCAAGTACTGTCATACCAGGATGTAGATAATCACTTAATATTTTTCCCGGATTTTGAAATCTGTGGCGAAAAGAACTATCTAATGCTCCTGATTTCTCAACAGAATGGATGTGTATGTTTTTGTTACGCATTAATCATTTTGTCTTTAAGCCGCGAACTGAAAAATAGTAGGGGATTGCGGGCTTCATCACTTTCTCTTGCTGCAAACTTTCTTTGGGACACTGCCTTTTAATTTGTTCTTTCATCGTCTATTGGGCATAGATGCTGTTGTGTGCATGTGCATTTTATTGTTTATTCTTTTTCCAGTAGTCTTTATAATAGCTGATTTGTTCTTCCAACTTTATGTCTAGCCCCAGTAAGTATCTGTGATACGAGGTTAATATTATACCCGACATATCATCGGGGTGAAAAATACCCAAATCATTAAAATACTTTGACAATCTTGAACCTCCCCATAATCTCCAATTATTTCTCATCCACATGCCAATTCCAAAATGAGAATTTGCAGTAAATTCATCCTCGGTCATTTTTCGGACTTGTGTTTTTATTGAGTCTGCCCAAAAACTATCAATTTGTTTAAAGCAATCGTTTAAATCAATCGGAATATAAACCCCATCAATACTATCTTTCTTGATATTTTCAAGATACTCTTGTTCCTGCTCCTTTTTGGATTTTTTATCCTGAGCATGTAAGTCTTGATTTGACATTATCAGAATCAAGATTAAATTTAAAATTGTCAGTGTTACTTTCATTCTGTTTGTTTTTTGCATTGTACACAACGGAAAATTGTAAGTTGTCGTTGCCGGTTGCGGGCGATTTTCTATAAAGATACACGAAAAATCGAAGCGGGAATCTGTCCACCCAAAATGTACTGCTGCCTGCTATGCATTATGACGGTGTGTAGTACAGCGTTTTTATTTTGTTTTATATTTCCATTCTTTACCACAGTCGAAACAGGTATAGTTGCGCTTGAAAATTGGGAAAAATGCCCCAAAAAGAAAGTAAACTAAAAGCATTAAAGGATTAACCACTTTTTTTCTGTAAATGTTGTCGGAAGCGCAAAACGGGCAGGTTGATTTGTCTGTATTATTATTTGATTCTACTATTTCAATGTTTTTGCGTTTTGTTTCTGATACCTCCCTGATATATCCGCCTTCTTTAAGTATTGAAGTCGCATTCACAAAATCACATTCTTTCACATCTAGTCTAACACCACCAATTGCATTCGAATAGAAGTTGTTTATTTGGGCTGTAAGTTCGTCTCGTATTATAGTTTCAATTCCCTCAGATTCCAGTAGTCCTTTTGCAAAATGTGCTTCGTGAGGTTGCGTGAATGTGATTATAGTTTTCCAATTTTTCATAAGTCAGTTGTAGTGTCTGTTTAATATGGTTATTTATTGCCAGATTTGATTTTTTTGTTGTGCCTAAGGTAACGGTGGCCCGACAGCCGCTGGTGCGGGGGTTACTTGTTGTTTCTTAAACTTGTTTAATGTTTGTTTCAGTAACCCGTCCGCATCGCGGCTGACGGCATGTTGGCAGTAGTTAATCAAAATTCCATTTGAATATTCTTATTTTTACTGTTCTAATGGTCAGTATTGCGACGATGACAAAAAGGAATAAATTAATAATAAGACCCCACCAATCCAGACATAACCAAGTTGGGTGCCTATAAAATATTGTAAAAATGATACATAGTAATAGGAAGATCATACAAGAAAGATCAATCAGAACACGAAATTTTCCATTTTTTTTTGAAAAATAACTGTCTATGCTCCAGAACTCGTGTGAATTGATGATTTTAGAAATATTAGGTTTCAAAATATTTTCAAAATATGCTATAATTTGATAGCTTACATAAAAGCAATAAATAAACATTAAAGATATAATTTGCCAACCAATAATTAAGCCCCAACAAAAAATTGATTCGTTTTTTTTAGACCAAATTGTTGCAATCATAAATGCCCAGGCAATTCCAGCCGTTATTAAAACAATTTGCATACTCATATAATATGTATGCCTTGTGGTCATAGCATTATATTCTGCTATATGCAGATCAACCTGCTTTTCGATATGATGTTCCTTCGCTTTGTCCATATTCTTCTTTTTGATTAATTACTGCCAACGGCGGGCTATTTCCTGTCAAGTTACACCAGCCTTTTTACGGGCTACAAACCTTCGCATACCATTCCCTTATTGGCTATATTGTGTGTTAGCACCAGTTTTTTATTTTTTGTCAATTAATTTATATTCTTCAAGTGCGTCAATCCAAATGTTGTCTTTGTTTAAACGAATTAGTTCTAATACAATCTTCGTGATTTTTTCTTGGTCCAAATTGTGCTTATTAATTTGTTCAATGAAATCTTTTGATAATTGCTCGTCTAAACATTTTGCATTACTGTCAAGATTACAACAACCATATCCATCGAACGAAATTCTGCATAAATTTATTAATTTGTCAGACGTAAAATTAAAGTCGATAAATATAGAACCGTCAAGGCAACCTAAATAGAAGTCCGCTTTTCTGCTATCTGGCATTGACGTTTTAAAAAAGTCAAAGTCTTGTCCCATTGTTTTATTTTTTATGGCCAAATGAATTCATTCGATTTTGGACTTTCAGGGTCAAACCATTCTTCAGCATATTTTTCTCCTCTGGCGGTTCTGTTTTTGCTCTTTGTATTAATCCTGTCATGGTGATGTCCAATTTCATGTAATAGAACATGGAGCAATTGATAGGCAATAATTTGTGATTCGGTAAAATGACATACTACACTTTCTTTTTTTATTTCGTAATCTAACTCAAGTCGCTTAAACAATTCAAGATGAGCATTGAAGTACTCTTTATCAAGTGAACAGGTTTTATTCTTTTCCCAGGCGCAAATTCCAATCACTCCGTTGTTGTACCATCCATCCGAACCACCTCCCTTTGCAAGTAAAATAGCATCTAATTCAATATCAATTTCTTTCCAATTTGGAAGTATCTCAAGAAATCTAACGATATCTCTTTTCTTAAGAAAATGCCTAAATCCTTTTCCCGGGCTCTCAATAGCAACTTGCAAAGTATCTTGGCGATAATCCCAATAGTTTGGAGTTATTTCATGGCGATTCTTTTTTTGAACTCTGCCATCTTTAACTTTTGGTGTAGTCTTTCTATTCATGAAAATCTTAAATCATTTTGAGAGAAGTATCATTTTAGTAAGAACCTTTAATGAGCCACAACGGTTTAAATATGTAAAGGCGCCTTATCAAATATAATCTTTTTGGCGCTTTTGCTTATTTGGTGTTATAGCACGTACTTTATTCAAGTCGTCCTAATTTATTTTTACTTTCTTCTCCTGTTTTCGCAGCCAAAAAATTCAATTCCAAGAGTGCATTCTTCGTCTTTGAAAGTTGGTCCGTGTATTGTTGCTTTAAGAAAGTGAGTGCTTCGTATGCAAAAAAGAATCTTCCTCCAATGCCTTTCTGTCGGCCCTGCATTGTTTACCAATCAGATCTGACATCAAATCCTCTCCTTCAGGAATGGTTGTTACTTCGGGAATGATGAAAAAACATGCTTCTGAGTCGATGAGCCATACTGTTTTGTTTGTCTTTGGAATAGTACATTAGATTGCTACAGCTTATAAATTTTTCTAAGTTTTTCGTCATAGAATACTTCATCATCAGTATGAATGAAGCCTTCAAATTCTGATGCTAAATAAGCTTCAAGAACATCTAAAAATTCCCATACATCATCATCATCCGATTCAAACTCGTTCCTGTTCATTCTGAGAAGAATGAGATTCACAACGCCATTGATTAATTCACTGACTTGTTGTTTTCCTTTCGAATCACGAGAAATACTTAAAATATATTTAATCTCAGAAACTTCTTTATCAAAATAGGCATCTCCGACCATATGGAGGCTTATCGAAATGGGGCTTTTCCCATCCTCATAGTGAACTTCCAATTTATGTTCTTTTTGTATTATTCCTGGATTTTCATCAAAAAACACGCGATCTTCAAAAAAATCGTTCAACCATTCCTTAGGATCTGAAATCTTTTTTTTACAAAAGACGCGTATGGAGTATATATTATTTAGTTCTTGTGCCATAATCTTTACCTGAAAATATGTAATTAATTGAATTCCATGAGTCAATCGATCTTACAAATAAGTGATAAAATTTCTTCCGATGAGCCATAATCAGTTGAGTTGCCATCTTCACTCATGTCAATTTGATCAAATTTCGGAAGGTAATCCTTATCTATCGACATTCTTTCTGTCTTAAAACCAAACATTTTACATTCGGAGAAGATAGTTCCTTTCAGGGAGCCATCAAAAAAGATGTTTCTGCGCAAATCCGATGAGTAAAAGAAACTCCAATCCAATGACCATTTTTCACAAGTATTGATCAGAAAGTCAATCGAATAAAACTCACATTTATTGAATTCTCCGGAGTTAAAACGACATTTTTCCAATCTGCAGTTGTGGAACTCTGTTTTATAGAAAGAACAGTCGTCAGTAAAGGTGCAATCGATAAATTGACAATCAATAAAATATACTGCGACAAATGCAACTGCAGAAAAGTTCATCTTAAAAAACTCTACTCGTTCGAAGTAACTATCGGTTATCTGATAGTTCTCTAAAGAACCATCTTCAAATTTCTTATCGCTTAGATTTACTGATCCGCCTTCATTTTGTGCTTCTGTAATTGTTGAAAAAAAATCGGTTGTCATAATCAGTTATTAATAAACACTATTCCAGTTGGTGATCCAGCTGACTGAATAACATCATTCATAAAAGTAGCTTTTTCAGTTGTAGGAATATTTTTTAAATCAACAACGTGAAGTACGTCATCCGCACCAACTTTCTGCAAAACTGAATTTACGGACTTGTTGCTCCTACCTATCAAGTTACCAATCCGCTTAGTAAATGTTATATCGTTTCTATTTAGCACTTTCTGCCCTATGTTTTTTATTGCGTGTTATCTCTCGTTATTCTTTAAATCAAATATTCTCTCCGTTTTCTTCAAAAAGTTTTCTCATATCATCTTTAAGCAATTTATAAACCCAATTTCTAATTATACAAAAGTCATCAACTTTCGGGGTGTTTATTTTATCTACCGTTTTAATTTGATTGTGGTAATCACTGAGAAGAACACTATCAAGTGAAAATCCACGCAAAATTTTTACTTCACCTTCTTCAAATATCTTATCCATTGGTTTAGATTCCTTAAAATGAACAATCGTTTCTCCATTTTTAGATTTGCGATAGCCAAACATTCCCCATTTAAGAATATCTAGGTCTTTGAGATAAAAAAAGTACTCATGCGGTAAGGTTGTATAAAAGGGGAATTTATATGCAAATGTTGGGAAACAATATTCAACAAATTCTTTGTAACAAGTTTCTAGATGCTTAAAAAACTTTTCTATATATAATTTTGCTTGTTCTTCACTAAATTGAGCAATTCTTATTTGTGGAATATCCAATTTTCGATTTTGGTCAGAATATTTTTTAGTTTCTATTACTGACTTATCGGGATAAGGTAAGTGGTGCTTTTCTATTACTTTATGTCCCTTATTTAATAGAATATTTACAATTTTAAAGAGTTCTTCAAAGGGAGGAAAGTCCCCAATAACATTCAATTTAGGTATATCAACATTGTTTTTAAATGCTTCTTCAACCAACTGATTAATATTACTTGAAGCTGTATTATTCCTTTGATAATAATGAAAAGCTCTGAATTTATATATTCTTTCGCTTAAGTCTTGTAAATTAATTGGATAAATCAGTTCAAATCTAGGTAGGTAATAATCCTTTAATATAAAATCAAAACCTAGTTTTTTTGAATAATAATAAAGTATTGTCGCAAGCTCCTCCATAAGGAGAATATCAGAATTGTACGCATTAAACTTCCCCTTTTCAATTATTTCTTTTAATTGTTTGAATACATTTTGTTTGATTGTTTTACCCTGTTCTGCAATCATCAGAGAACTATTGCTTCCATATACAACATTAATTCCTTTTTTAAGAAGAACATTCTTTTCATAAGGACCAGAAAACGGATCTTTTAGGCTTTCGTACTGGATAATATCTGAAGAATCAGAATTTAATGGAAAAAGGGCATAACCATCTTCATTCAAAAGATCATGCGGTATAATAATCCCAATAGCACCATTAGTTTTAGGATCAAATTTTTCCTTGAATTTTTTAAAGTTATTCTCAAGACATGAATTATAGCCTATCACATAGCTTTGAGCTTTATCTTTTTTGAACTGTATTAAGGTGTTCAGGTGAGAAGAATTAGCATTTTCTAAATAAAAATCTAGTGCACTTTTACCTATGTGGTTTTTGTAAAAATCAGCAAGAACATTATAGAATTGTTCATCATTAAGTTTGTCCAGTTGATAGGTATGATAACAAATTATGTAATCACGTATTTTCGAATAATAGAATGAGATGTTATATGAGTCCTCATTGTTTGACTTGATAAGTATATTTCTGGTAAATAAATCTTCAGGGATATTTTCATCAAGAGAAAAATTTAATTTTTCAAGAACATGGTTGACGTCTAAACCTTCATCTTTATAAACCTGCCAGGAGCTGTATTCGTGATGAAGAATAATATTTCCAATTGACGAAAGAGTTCTTAAGCCTAACAAGAAACCAATTGTTGTTTCTTCTAGGGATTTTTTTAAATATTTCTTTATTAACTCTTTATCATTTATCTTTTTAGGCACTTCTTTATCTCTGTAAACTTCACTAAATATTTTTAGGAAAAATCCATTTCTTAATTCAAGCAACAACGACTTAGAAATTTGTCCTTTAAAGCCAAATTCATTTTGATAAAGAGGTAAAATATTGTTTAATTCTTCATCTGTAAAATCAGTTAATAGGAATCCTGGATTTTCGAGACTACTAATAATATTGTGAGATTTGCTTAACTCGTCGTATAGATGGGTTGGTTTATTCTTGATTTTTAAGATAGTATTCCAAATATTTGATTTGCAACTAATAATAAATTTAACTCTAACTGCATTTTTAGCGACTAAGGCAATCTCACTTAATTCATGAGTGATATTTGGATTAGTACATTCGTCTATGGCATCAATGAAAATTAAAATATCTTTATTAGCATATCTACCTAACTCATCTAGTTTTTTTAAAACAATATCCGTTTCAGTCCTACTTGAAAATGCAATGTTCATATCTTGCGAAATGCATTGCAAAGGAGAGTTAATAATAGCGGCATTATAAAAAAAAACAAATTTGTCTTCTAATTTTTGAAGTGCTAAAGAACAAATTGCGTTTGTTTTACCAACGCCTGCCGCCCCAACTAAACCAAATACAGACTCATTAGAATTTATAAAATTTTCAAATGCAGTTTGTAAATCTTTGCGTTGTACATAAAGTTTCTTAACAAATTTAGAATAAGGATTATCCGTACCTCCAATAATCTGCCCCATTCTGTCAAAGACTTGTATTTCACAAAAGGCTTTTAAATTTTCTGGGGATAAAGAAATAAAGTTTTTTAGGGCTTCATATCTAATTTTTATTTCATCTTCTGTAGAAAGGGTAAATCCATTTTTCCAAAAAGATGATTCTTCTGAAATCCTTTTACCTGTTAATTCTATTTTTGAAATTGAATCAAAAATCTTAGTTGTTTTTCCATTCGTGATTATTGTAAATGGTGCTATGTTATCAACAAGAGCTGTTGCGTATGAAATTCCTTGTTTTATATCATTTTGTGTAATAGAAATTGATTCATTTTTCAATTCTATAATGAACAGATTTTTCCCATTTCTTTTGCAAAGAATATCCGACCTACCTTTAATAGTACGCTGTGACCTCCCAAGTCTAATAGTAAATGATTTTTCTAATGAAATCTCCGAAAGATCAAACCCTAAATCATTTAAGTATGGTAAAAGTAGTTTTCCTCTAATTTCTTCTTCGTTCATTAAAATAATTTTATAGACCTATACTAGTCTTTGTCTTAATGAGAGATAACGGTTTCGGTCTTTGCGTTGGTGGGCTTTTGAAACCGTAAACTGTCTGCCAGCACCAAAGTTTATTAATTGCTCAAATGGTCTTATTCGCACTGTCCGCCCACTAACGCAAACCCCGTGTAGTGCAGCGTATTTATTCTAATCTTTTTGAAATCGTGTCTCTCCACTCATAAATTTCCGGATAACAGTCAAAATATTTTAAATAGTAACCTTTATAATCTTCAAGTATTGCTGAATTTGATATTATCATTCTGCTGTCTTTATGATATTGTGAGCCATAATAGCCGTCAATATGATCTTCCGGAATGTCAGGGAAAAATATTTCTCCGGTAATCCTGTCAACAATAGCCATTAATTTACATTGGCAACCACAACCCCATTCTACAATCGTAAAGTGTCCGGCAAAGTTAATTCCAGTTTCCCGACACTCAGTTATTATATGTTCTTTCCACTCATTAGTATTGAGATAATTACACCGTTTGAACGAATTCCAATATTTATTGTCCTTTATTATTGATACATCAGGTGATGCAAGTTCACCATTGTAAATGCTATCAACGGTAAATTGAGCAAACTTATATTTTGAATCATACTTTATATAGATCTGGGAATTGTATTTTTTGTCTCCAAGAATCGTCACTAATTTATCATGGAACAAAGTGTCTCCTTTACTTTTAATAATAAATGATTTCTCTGTCGAAGGAATATAATCTATTTTCATTTCCTTTGAACCAAAAATGAGAAACCTACTGTTGTGAAATATTGTATCGTGGCTGTAGTAATCATTTTGTTGAGTTTTGGTTGAAGTATCTGACTTGTGTTTGACTAATGTATCTTGCATGTGTTTCTGCGAATTTTTCACACTGCCTGAACATGATAATAAAAACGAAATCGAAAATATGATTGTCAATGTCTTCATTTTAATTTGCTTATAACGTTCCCCAGCTATGGTACGTATCCCGCAGGGTATGAACTATAGCTGGTGTTGTGTAGCGTTATTATTTATTTTTTCGCTTACATTTTTTCTCCAGGTCTTTCGTGTATGCTTCTGTAATTGGTTGTCCACCTAATGCTTTACATTCATCATAGTATCTCCATGCATTATCACAGTCGCCTTTGTTCCAATATAAAATTGATAGTTTAAATGTTGTGTTTTGGTCAGTTGGGTCAAGTTTGTAAGATTGAGCCATATAAGTAATAGCTGAGTCCAAATTTTGAAGAGCTATTTCTTTCTCGATTGGTTCTAGAGCATAATACTGAGCCATAAAGTAAGTTCCATAGTCAGTTAAAAGGTGAGTGTTCTCAGGGGCTTTCTTTAGTCCTTCTTCATATTGTTCTTTAGCTTTCTGATATTGTCCCAAAGTCATATAAACCGCACCAAAACCCCAATAAATATCTGTATTTGTTGAGTCAAGCAGATATGCTTGGTTAAATCTATACATAGCAGTTTTAATGTCTCTGTACAGATATTGAAATCCTAAACTTATTAAATGGTCCGACCCTTTCCTGTGGGTGGAGTCTTGCTTAAGAATAGTCTCGATAAATTCTTCGTCAGACTTTTTTTGCTCTTTTGTTTTTTCAACATTCCCATATTTTGGAAGCAACCTGATATTTGTTTGAGATTCTTTTTCCCATTGTTCCCAAGTCATTTGTTGTCCAAAAGCTGTAATTGAGATTAGTAGGATTAGGATTGTAAAAATGTTTTTCATCGTCATTGTTTTAATGCTATAGAACGTTTGCTGCTAAAACATCGGTGCTGTCCCATAGGGCAGCACTGGGTTTTGAGCCGCTGTTGTGCCCTGTATTAATATATTACACCTTCGACAACTTCCATTGCACTGTCCAATTGTCACCAGTCAGCTTAATTATATAAACCCTTTTCGACAATGAACTAACGTCAATGTCATTAGTTCTTTTATTCAATTCTTCTTGCCGTACACAATCTCCTATAGCATTGTATATTTGCATTTTCTAATTAGTTTTTTCAATTTTAGTTATTAACCATATTTCGTTTCGTTTACTAATTGTATAATTACAATAATAGTTGTTGTTTTCATTGATTGTCCCGGAATTTTTAAAAGTTATTATCCTAACATCTCCTACTGATAAAAAATCGTAGTATGGGTTTGGAGATAAACAGAATGCGATTGTGTCAGGCATATCCAGTCTGTTTCCCTCAATAACTTCTTCAATAGTTCCTGTGAATCGATCCATGTTAACAGGAATATGGGTGATTATCTTAACTTTTAATGTCAATAAGCCACTTCCATTTGTTGTTTGTCCTTGAGTCATTATTGCAAGTATAATAAGACCTGTCAAGAGTAAAATTGTTTTTTTCATTGTTATTTGTTTATTGCCGTTAATATTTCACGTATCATCATTTTATATTGGGCATAACGGTGGCGGTATGAAATCGTTGGGGATTGCGGGCTACTATCCTGTCCAGTTACACCGAACTTGATGCGGGGCAGAATGTTTGCGTAACCACTTAATCCCCAATGTTTTATACCGCTTGTTATGCCCTGTGCTTTTATTCTTCAACTTCCTTTTGATTTAAGTTTTGCCAGTCGTCAGCTAATGATTTCCAGTCAACTTCTCTTTCTTCTTTTCTTGTCCAAACATCCCAGAAGTCAGGGTCTTCTGATTTCGGTCTGTGTTCGGGTTTGAGTTCGTTCATTTCAACAAGTATCGGAAGTGGGGAAGCCCAACCCAATAAAATAGCCTTTCTTGTCGGCAGGATTGGAAGTTCCTGTAAGAGTCCACCGATATTGTCAGGAACAAGTCGTTTTACTAATTCTTGGTCACGGTCATTTACGATTCTATGAAGTAAAAACGTGTTGCATTGTGATAGAACTGTCGGGGATAATTCTGATGGTCTTTGTGATGAAAGCGTAAGACTTAAACCAAATTTTCTCCCTTCTCTTGCAATTTTCTCAAATGATTCTGTGCAAAGTTGAGAGGCTGAAATTTCCTCAGAACTTTCGTTATATCGCTTAATAAAATTATGTGCTTCTTCCATTACTATTACAGTTGGCAATAGTTTGTTATTTGTTCGTCTATACCGTTGGAGAGACTCAAATATTACCCTTGAAATTACAGAAACCAAAAGATGTGAAATGTCCGAAGGAACAAGCGAAAGGTCAATAATTGAAATGCCACCTACTGTTTTACTAAGCCAATTTTCTAATGATACTTCCTTATCGTCTGCAATAATCTTATTCATTCTTGTATCAGAAAGCATCGACCTCATTCGCATAATGAGGAAGTCTACAAATTGAATAACTCCAGCTTCTTGTGAAAGTCTTTCAACGTGGTCTGGAATTGCTGATACAGCAAAGGGTATTGGAGTATCTTCATTTGGACCAACAGATATTTTGAGACCTCCGAAATTGTCAAGTAGGTTCTGAATTGCCATTAAGGAGTTTTCAACATCTTCTCTTGAAAAAGAAACGTAGTATTCGACTAGTTCCTGTCCCTTTTGAAACGACTTATACTTTGATGCAGCAATTACCGAAATTGCCTCTGCAAGCTCCTTAAAATGAGGTTTTAATTCACCATCCTCACAGTTATTTTCGAATAATGTTGCATCAGAAACTATGCTTAAAAGTTTATTCCCAAAGGCAGTAGCACTGTCTTTGTAATTTGCAGTTGTTGATAAATCAACTCTTAAAGATGCATAACAACTTGAAAAATGACTTCTTGCTCTTGTTTGAAAATCAGAAATTCCGTCTGTTTCGCCTGACCTTAGTTCTCGTAATGCTCGTCTTAATATTGGTCTTTGAGTTCTCCCACTTGCATTAGAAAATGAACTCCATTCATAGCTATTCCACAACCAAGCAGGAACTTTGAGTTCCTTGAAAGTTTCCTTTTCTGGTTCTGTTAACTCTACTTTGAATTTTTTAATATCACAGTTCAGGTCGTTAAAGGCATTTGTATACTCTCCATTCGGGTCAAGAATGATAAAACGATTATTTAATTTTTGTCCTTCAGGTAGGCGTTTAGATGCTTCTTCAAGTGACCACCTTATTACACCTGCAACGCTGCAAGATTTACCACTTCCAGTATTACCAAGTATTGCAACGTGTCTTCCAAAAAGTTTATCGGGATTGATTTTTACTTCTGCATTTCCAGCAATAGGAGCAACGCCAATTTTTACTACCGAATTTTCCTCTTTGTTTTCAACTATTGATTTTAGCTGAATATCTGTTGGCAGAATAACTGTGTCACCAATTGAAGGGAAACTATAAACGCCTCTTTCTAATCTGTAGGTCTTATCTTCAATTTTACCTTCCTGCTTTAATGTTCCCATTGGTGTAATGGACATCTTTCGCAATGGGAAGGGCAAATCAATCAAATCAAAATCTTTGTAGCCTTTTCGTTTTGGGTATTGGCTATGCTCAACGCCAATCCAACTGATTAAACCAACCAATGCACCGACTTCATTGGGTATCAAAACAAAACCGTTAATCCTTGGAAAAAGGGAAGGAGTTCCAGTATTCAAGGCAGTATTTTGCGGTGCAGATGTATCAAGCATTACCTTGATTTCATTGGGCGCAACATAATCTACAGTCCCGATAGATAGGTTTCTTAAATGGTCATAATCGTATTGGTTGATATTGCTCATTCTTTTTCTTCTTTATCGTTTGCTGTATTTTCAGGATTAGAGTGATTTCTTTCTCCTCTGTTGTCTTTAAGTTTTTGCATTTTAACTGTCAATCGGTCAATTGCAGATTTTGGCAGATAGAATTCTACAAGGTTTTTCAAGTCTCCGAAGTGTTCGCCTATCAATAAAGTGCATTGCGCAGAGTTTTTATTTTCCAAAAATTTCACAATACGTTCTCTTGATGCTCCAAAATTTGCGGGTTCTTCTGCATTAGCATTATTTATATCCCAAGCTATAACAACCAAATGAGTTGAAGGAATTGTCAGCATATCCTCAATAACCCTGTTAATGTGACTATCTCCAAATCCGTAGCCGTATGTAATGATTACCGAATTTGGTTGGCAAATTGCTGACGAAAAATCACGGAATAATTCAGCGTATGGATAGAATGCCGTTTCAATATCCTTAGAAGAATTAGGATAAATAACTACTTGCTCTGTTACATTTTTGGGTATTTCAGGATGGATATCTTCTGCACCAAATGGCAAAAGTGACCTGATAATTTTATCACCTGTAAACTTCCAATCTATTGAGCCGTGAAGCTTTGTAATTCTTGCAACCCCCTCAACATATCTGGGTTCTCCTCTTATTCCTGGCGGATTGTAATGATAATCCAATTCAAGTCGCGTATTTCGGAAAATTGGTTGAATTTTTCCTTTAAACCTGTCCAATAGCAATACGCCTGTTTCATCACAAGCCAACTCAATAAACCTGTCGTAATTGGTTGTAAAGAGGTTAAGGCGTTCTCTTGATGCTGCCCTGCTTGTAAAACTTAGAATAAAACTTTTTAGCAGATTAAAAGCCAAAATACCTTTGTCATCATCTGCTTTCAGTTTGCTTATAAAATCTCTCTCCGTTTTAAGAATTGCCTTTATGAAAGCAAGTAGCTTGGTATTAAGTTCTATTTCCAAATCTGTGTGACGGACATCATCCAGAATTTTTAACCCATTAATCAATTCCAACGCAATGCGAATATCATCTTCAATATTCGCTTCGCCACGATTCATTTTTTTGGCTGTTGCATCTGCTTTGTTTTTAATCTTATCACTAAGTCCGTTTGCAAGAGCAAGCCGTGACATTTCTTGCGGTGTTACACCCGCTGTAAAAGAAACTGCACTGGTTAAGCCCGTTCCAATGAGTAATGATAAATGTTCACTTTGAAATATGGCTGAAAGCCAAGGCTCAACCTCTTTTTTCAATTCTTCCGCATTGATTTCTCCAATATCAGAAGTGCAAACAAGTTTTGTGTTTGTTTTCAGAATGTGTTTTTCATTCCAATCTATGCCGAAAAATTCCATATCTCTTAAAATTGCTTATGTTGATTATCCAATTTCCTTTATCGTTTCATCACCACTAATGTTTCTCACTTTTATTCTCAATGGTTTCTTCTCACTTGCAATTGTACCGTCCCAAAATTCCTTTGATTTCACTCCGTCCTTAATCACATAACCAAGTTTATCCATCTTGATTTCTGTGCTACTGTGCCATTGACCTTCTGAATTTTCACAATCCAATGAAATGAGTTCTATTAGTTCCAAACCTTCTTCGCTGATGCTGATAGGTTCAAACTTTTTGCCTTTGGTTAATGATTGCAGGTTGCCTTTTTGGTTGAACTCATTGATTTTTTGAATAAGACGGTCGCTGATGAATTTGGTAATTTCGGTTTCGTAACCGTCTTTGGTTTTTGTGGTATTAAATTCTACAATATCCTCAATCACAATTTCGTGAAGCAGGTTTTTCAGGTCTTTGAGTTCTACTTCAATTTCGGTGGCGTTGTTTTCTTTAATGAATTTTTCTACTGTCTTTTGGTCGTCAATGTCAATGTAATAAACAATTACCTTTTTAGCATTGACTTCCAAATTTTGTAATTCCTGATTGATAATGGTGTTTATGGTCGGAATGTCCAAAACTTTTTCCTGTGTATTGAGCAGGTTAGGTACATATACTGGAACTGTTCCCAACTTTGCTTCTGTCATTGCTCCAAACCAAAAATTACTGATGCCTGAAACATTCCTTTGCAACCCGGGGATTATGGTTGCCAACTTGTCCATAGTTTGTTGTGGATTACGGAATAAACTAACTCCGTCTTTTATTTCCATTATTTGAAAATCGGCTTTCGCCTCTACTAATCTGTCTCTTACCGTTTGGATGCTGTTAATTCCAACATCTACGTGAATAAATTTGCGCCCTAAATCATTTGCAACTTTTGATGTAACACCACTACCACCAAAGAAATCGGCAATTACCATTTCTTTCTCGCTACTTGCGTTAATAATTCTTTGTAATAGAGCTTCTGGTTTTTGTGTTGCATAATCTTGACGTTCATTTGCAACAGGATTTACTGGTGGAATATCTGTCCAAAAGGATTCAATAATATCGCCTTCAGATTCGTCTAAATATATTATTCTTGACCCACCACCAGTTGGGTTTACATCATCACGATATTTTCGACCATTTTCATCCGTTTTAAACCGCTCCTTGTATTCTTCACTATGAGGTCGCACTTGTAGATTCCAAACATAATCATCATCATTTTTGACATAGTAAAAAATATCATCGTGCTTTTGTGGAAACTTTTTAGTTGTTTTTCTTTTGAATCCAAAGTAGCACCAAACTATATTATTCTTGAAGTTGCTTTCACCGAATACCTCATCTAATAAAATTTTGACATAGTGCCCAATTTTTCCATCCAAATGAACATAGATACTTCCAGTATCACTCATAATTGACTTAATTGCCATTAAGTTCTCATACATCCAATTCAGGTAATCTTCTTTCTGCCAAATATCTCCATACATTTTTTCCTCAAATGCCTTGAGTTCTTCAATGTCCATTTCCTGCTCTGCTGCTGCAACTTTTTCAGCAAGTTTTGGATTTCTTCTTAAATGCACCTTTTTTGCATAATCTGCACCGCTTGCAAAAGGTGGGTCAATGTAAACCAAGTCCACTTTTATACCTTTTTCTTTCAGGTATGCGCAAGCCGAAATGCACTCTCCACGAATTACCAAATTCTCAGATGGTTTGCCTACCGTTTCAATGGCTTCAACTTCATAGTAAGGCATACCTCTTTTAATTCGGTCATACACTTTATCATTTTCACGGTAACGCAATACACGTTGTGTTCGGATGATATTGTCCAAAATGGCTTGTCCTTCAACCGTGCTTGGATAATATGGAATGTATTTTACTGGCATATCTTAATCGTTAAAAAACTGGTTAATCTTGTTATTCAATTTGGTGATGTTGGCTGCAATGTCTTTGCTGTCCTCCAAATAGAGGAAATCAAATCGCTGATAGCCGAATTTTTCTTTGTTGAGTTTCAGAAACTCAGTCTCCACATAATTTTTCTTTTTCTGAAATACTTTGTCGGCTGCATAAACAGAACCTTTGGTTTCAATTAGCAGGGCTTTGTGAATTTTATCTTTTGCCGTCCGCTTCACAATCAAAAAGTCGGTAGTGTATTTTCCAACATTTTTCCAATACTTCCCTTCTTTGGCAAAACAGTTAATTACAAACTCGGTCAAACCACGTTCACCGTTATAGTAAATCTCCAGTTCCTTGTTTTTGAAATCGGCTAACTGCAAGGCTTTTTGAAGTGTTTCAATTTCAAAACCACTGCTTCCGCTTCCGCCAAAGTTGTATGGTAAATAATGAAAGGTTTGATTTTTAGATTTTACAGGTAGTGAGTAATCTTTATCTGCTTTGAAACTTTCATAAGTCGGAACAAAATTGCCCATTCCCTGGGCTTCCAATGTTTCTTTCATCAATTGATATGCTTTTTCAATCTCGGCAGTATCAATGCTTACTGTTGCATTGGATTTATCCAGTTCCAAAATTTTAGTTGTGTCTGCTTCATTTGGGTAAAGTTTTGCATTCTTCTCTACCTCTGTCAATCGTTCTGCAATCAATAATTCGGCTTGTTTAGGAATTACTTCTGTATCGGTTTGTAAATCTCGTTTGATGCTGAAAGCCAAACGGATTTTTGATTTAACGGTGTGCAGGTCGTATAACTCATTGAAAAAACGCTGTCCTTCATTTTCATAAGAAATCGTTTCAAATATTTCGTTCAGTTCGTTATCATATTGGTGCAACTGTGCTTCTGAAATAAAGCCAAAACTTTCTCTTGAAATTTCAAAAAGCCATTGATTGAAATTGGCAAATGAAATTCCAGTTTCATTGATAACATCAATTTCGCCTGTGTCAATATTGACAATGTCGCTGGTTGTTATCAGGGCAGATGCTTTGAAATTGTCAATGTTTTTAAGCAAAGCTTTTAGTTTAGCTTTTGTATTCGGTGTTTCTTCTTCATCAATTGCCTGATAGGTTACTTTCATTTGATAGAAATCCACTTTCGGCAATTGCAAAAAGTCCATTCGGGAATGTCTGTCAATGGTCTCAGGTTTTCCAGTTCGCTTAGTGCCGTTCAGTTCTTCAATGCTTGTGTTTTGCTCCTGTTTCAGTTGTTTGTTCAGCGTATCAGCATTGTCTTTGTTCAGCCAAATCAAAGCGGTTTCTTCTTTGTCCTTGTCCACTTGGCGTAAACACCTGCAAGAAGTCTGTAAAACCATATTTTGAGGGCTGTCACCTTTTTGAGAAAGTATTACGCCTGTTAAACTTGGGCAGTCCCAACCTTCTTTTCCAACCTGAACTAAAAGAATGTAACGCTTTTTTGAAATTGGTAAATCCAATGAACGAAAATCTAATTCGCTTCCTTCGGGTTGCGGATGTGCTTTGTTTCCTTTGTGAAAGCGTAAAATTTCATTGGGGTTTATTTTCAATTCACCTGTAAGGAACGGATAAACTTCTTCCTCTAATACTTCAATATTGCTACAATAGATAGCAACTTTTGCAATCGTTCCGTTTTCGTAAACCTTGTTTTTGTATTGGTTGTCGAAATCCTCAATGCCTTGTTTAATAATTTGGAAACGGTCAAGGTTTTGCCCGATTTTTACTGTTGGTGTTTTTAGAAATTTCCTAATTGCTGTTACAAGCGGATAGTAATAAACTGTATTGGTGATTTGAGAGAATTTAAACTCATAATCGCCTGCTTTGATTTTTTCGGCACTTTGCAAATAAGGCGTTCCTGAAAAACCTAAAACGGTTGTGATGTTTCCTTTGCTGTGCCAGTAATTAACTGCTTGTCTTAATTTGATGTCGTCTGTTGCTGCGTGGTGTACTTCATCTATGAGGATTGACAAATTCGGGATTTGACCGAATAAGCGTTTCAGGTCGTTTGTTGTGTCTTTTTCTTCTTCGTCTAATTCAAGTTCCGTTTGAGCGTTGAATATGAAACTTTCTAAAATCACTTTTTCAGCGTTCACTACAAACACTTGTCCGAATGGATTAGGCAAACAAGCATTTACTTTTTGAGCATTCGGGTTTCTTGCCTTGTTACTTTTCTTTGCTGTTTTCTGCTCGTCCAAGACTTCAAACTTCAACAATTTTTTCAGGTTGCTTGCTGATGGTTCGGGCAATACCCAAGAAGGGTCAAAGTTTTCAATCGTTTTTAAACTCGGAACAATGGAAGATTTCAAGCCCGAAGGAATAAGCACTAAAAAATTATGTGCAAATGCCTTGTTATCGGGTTCGTTGTCGGCAAAATACAAGTCAAGATAAATGAAAGCAGCCATCAGGAAGGTTTTACCTGCTCCCATCGGCAAGCTCATTAAATAGTCGGCATAGTTTACATTGTAAAAAATGCTTTTAATGATGGTGTCATAATCTAACGAAGCGGGATTTGCTTTGATTAGTTTTTCCAGTTCAGGGATATATGTTCCGTTACCGTTTTTCTGTCTTGCAAAGTCAAAGAATGCAAAAGCATTTTTATTTTGAGTTAAATACTCTCTTGCAATTTGGTTGATGTCGAGTTTTGCAAGGTCAGTTCCATTTGTAAAAAAGCCCTCTGAAAAAAGTTGCCAAAGCGGTTTATTCTGTCCTTGTATTTTTAGGAACAGATATGTTTCAATTGCTTCAATCTGCGTATCACGCAAATGTCCTTCATCACGGATGTATTGAACTAAATCACGAATGGTGCAGTCGTCAGACTGTAACCATTCGTTTTTCTTTTGTTGAATGATATAGTGAAGCATTACTTTTTCTTGTATTTAATTTTCTGTTCCGCTGCTTTCAGCACTTTGTCCGCCAAATTTTCGTCTTGTAAGTCATAAGCAACTTTGTCACTCAGCCACGCAACTAAAAGTTCATCCTTGTCTATTTTGTAGAACTCGGCAAATTTCAAAACCTGTTCTTTGGTTGGTTTCCTGTCGCCCCTTTCAAACTTGCTGATAATAGCTTGGTCAATTTCCATTTCGGCAGCTACCTGTCGAAGGAACAATCCTTTTTCTTCTCTTGCTTTTCTGATTATGTCACCGAAGCTATTCATAAGACAATATGTGTTTTGACAAAACTGGTCAAAAGTAAGTATTATTTTCCGATTGTCCGTCCGTGCGTTGGCAAAAATTTAGCTCTTTTGGTTTTGCGAAGGATCGGGCTTGTGTGTCGGGCAAAACCAAATGTGCTAAATGTGCGTTGGGTAAGAAAAAACTAAAAATGCGGGTGGGCAAAAATTTTAAACACATTCGGGTCGGCTTTGAGTGTCGGTTCGTTGGTCTGTGTCAAGTTGTTAAAGAACTGTTCAGTTAAATTCAGCGTAATTTTCAGGTTGCAAACTCTCCCTTTTTCAGTCGTCACTTTTAGGGTTGCACTGTCTTTTTACGCTTGCCTGTAACTCGTTTATAACCCAACCTCAACTACCCAAAAAGTACGCTTACTCATCCAAATTTGCTTGGATAACCGTACCTTTTTAGCAAAAAGGTGGGTTTGTTTATCTGTCTCAGAGATCATCAAATGGTGATCGGATTTGCTGTATGCTCTTTTGTGAAACATGGGTGTAAATCTCCAAAGTTTTTGAACTTTTTAGATCAGACCATTCCCCGCTTTTGTTGCAAATTGCGTCGCATTTTCCCACCCGCGCATGGCTCCGCTTCATCTTGAATTGGTTCAATCCAGCATCAGCAGAAGATATAAGCGCATTGATCGCTTTCATTTTTCCGATTGTAAATATAGGAAATTTTAGAATGGGCAGATAGTATGGGGGAAATTTTCCGAAATGGGCTGCTTCATTTTTATCTGCCTGGGCATCAATGGTGCGCTAATGATAAACAAGCTTTAAACACACAAAAACAGGAAAAATAAAAGACACAGTCGCATTTCGACAAGCTCAATGTGACTGTGTCTTTTGTCAATGTGACTGTGTCTTTTGTCATTTTTTTCAGGTTTCTGAAAAATCAAAAGCCATGCTTCGATACAAGAAACTAAATGCGTAAATTTTTATTGAAGCATTGAATTTCCCACTGCTAATGACAAAATTTTACAACTCACACTATTCAGACGATAAAAAACACAGCCGTTCTTCGACGCCGCTGCTAATGATAAAATTTTGTATCAAGCTGTTATTTAGATAGTTGTAAAATCAAAAGCCGTCCCGACAATTGTCGGGATCGACGCCGCTCAGAATGACTGTGTTTTTTGTTTGCTTTTTTAGGTTGCAAAACGTGTTTTGCCGGTGGTCTCAGAATGACAGCGGGGCTCAGCATGATTGTACTTTTGTTACATCGGCGGCATGGCCAAAGCTTGTTTTATTTCCCTGAAATCGGGCAAATACTGCTTTTGGCGGTTACGTTCGTATTCGTACATGATGCGGCCAAATTTGCCATAAAACGGAAACGCCACTTTGTGATAATCGTAGGTGTCGTCGTTCAGAATATCGTTTTCGTTGCTGTACATGGTTCCGGCCAGAAAAAACTCCACACCTTCCTCCAGGTTCACAATGTAGGCAATGTCGGTGGTGAAACCATAGCTCAGACCTACAATATTGAAAATTCTCAAATTTGAATCTTTGATGGTGTCTTTGGTGTCGCCAATCATGAAGTATTTCTTATAGCTGTCTTCGAATTTTTCGTAATCGTGGTATTCTTCGAAAAACGATTCGCGCGGATACATACTGAAATATTGCATCAGAAAAAGCCGGTCGTTGTAGCTTATATTCCAGCGGTGTGCCGAATCGGTGGTCCCGGGCAGAAAAAGTTTTACAAACATATCTACAGCATCTTCGAGTGGCAGATAATTGGTGAAGCGAAAGTCTTTGGGCTTATCGTAGAATTTTTTCCCTTCGTAATAACCTTTCCCGACAAAGGCATTTTCCGAATTCAGCCAGGGCTTGTCCGGATTTGTTCGTGGAGGTTGATAATAAACCACTTTCCCTTTATCGTTGTAGAACCAAAAAGGATTGGTGTAGCGGTTTTCGTCGTAGCTGCATCTCGAAAAGCGTTTAATGACAAGTGGATCGGTGTAGCCCTTTGCCTGAAATCGTTTTTTATACTCCACCTGACCCAGAAATTCGAATAAACGGCTATAGCTTTGGTTGTCCGAAACCAGCAAAATGCGCCTGATAAAATTGGCAATGCAAGGATAATCTTCGAGGCCGGTGGTGTCTTCTTTGAACTCGGTTTGACATGAATGGTTGCGACCAATTCGCAAACGGGAATATTTATCGATTCCGTATTTTTTGAGTTCCTGAAGTTTTTCGAGTGTAAAAAGCAGGGTTGGCAGTTTTACCAGACTGGCCGGATAAAAATATTTGTTCCGATCGACACCCAATTTGTGATAGGTGAGATGCGGAAATCCCGTACTGTCACGATTTACCTGAATGTAGATGAGCTGCAAGTTGTACCATTCGGGCATCATATACAAATCGGGAAAAGTGTCGCAATACTGCTGGTAAATCATTTTGCCAAGAAACGACGATGTATCGCGTTCAGCAGGCCAGTCTTGCGAATCAGCAATTTTAATGCATGCAATCAATAGGAAGAGCGAAAGGGCAGCTGTCCGAAAAAGCATTACCGAATTTTGATTTTCTGTCCGATACGCAGTATTGAATTTTTCGAAATCCCATTCATTTCGCAGAGCTTTGTTACAGATGTGCCGAAACGAGCAGCAATTCCCGATAAGGTGTCGCCACTTTTTACATAGTAGAAATTGCCTATTGTTTTTCCGCTCGAAGCAGGACTGGTTTGTACAGGGGTGGTGTTTTCGGAACCGCCGTAATTAACTTTTGCGGTGCTGCCGTCGTTGTTCACTCCATTGTTTACATACGACTTGTGATTTTGTGAAATAACAAAATCGGATGGGCGTAAAATGACAGTATCCGATTTCAAACACAACGAATCAAAATTGATGATTTTAAGAGGATCGAATGCGTGATCGTACCAACGGGTTTCGAAATGGAGGTGAGGTCCGGCCCAGGGTGCACCGGTATTTCCCCCGCCACCGATAACCTGGCCTGCCTTGATGATCTGGTCGGGTTTGACGTAAATTTTGTTCAGGTGAGCATAATAGGTTTCCAGTCCGTTGAAATGCCTGATAATGACAAGATTACCATAGCCACCAGTGTTGAATTCAGCATATCGCACTTTTCCGTCGAATGCTGCATATACGGGTTCCCCTCTGTCGAGGCCAATATCAATGGCTTTGTGAGCGCGGCCATTTCGCCAGCCAAACCCGGAAGTAATTATTCCATAATGAGGTAATTGAAAATGGCGATTGCTGTCGGTAAGAATAATCATAACACTGTCGGGGGCAGGTCCCGGATCGGGATACATATATGCAAAAGTGATTCTGTTCCAGTATTCGGTGAATATTTTTGCAGTATCTGTAAAAGCTTTGTCGTTCGCCAATTCTTCAAGAGTACTTGTGTACGACCATACATTATCGCTGAACAAAACAATATTTTTATTGTTGTATTGAATTGTGTCGAGAATGTAGGTGCTGTCCTGTTGAGCAAATAAAGCCAGGTTGCTGAATAACAACCCGGCTAACATGAATATAGAAATGCTTTTGGTGCTTAACTTCATCCTTTATTTTTTTCTTTTAGCTACAAATATACTCGATTCTTCGTTATAACCGAACCTGAATCCAAGCTTTTGCGCATTTTTAGGAAATGCATTTTTCAAATCGTCCTGATAAAACTGGCTGAAAACCGGAATAGGTCGAGTGTAAATGCCGTAGAATCCGAAATCCCATTCGTCTTGTTTGAAGAAACGGAAAGGAACTCCGCTGTCGTCCTGAATCAGATATTTTGAATGTGAAAGTACGATTTCGCGAATTTTGTTGTATTTGTCTTCGTGCATGCAATATGAGCTCGATTTAACAAATGTGGACATATCGGTTGGCAACGATTTCAAATATTTTTCAGCTTCGGGCATATTTTCGAATCCGTCGTTTCTGATACTGACGCTGAGGTAGTAAAGCTTGCGCAATTTATTTTCGCCTGGTTTTACAAAACTGATTTCAACGCCATTGCTGAATTTTTTATCAACACTGTTGCTGGCAGATTGGTCATTCACTTCAAGTGTTCCGTCTTTCGAAATGGTGGCAGGAACAATATTCTGAATATGTAAATCCATACGGGCCATAAAAAACAACAACACAGGAATGGTTCCTTTTATTTGGTCGTTGTTCATCTGCGACTTCATGCTTTTTGTAATGTAGAAGCTCAGGTTAAGGTTGTCGCGAATGGCATTGTGCATGGCTCCAAAGAACGAAGCAGAGTTGTTTATTTTATTGATATTCGGAATAATCCCAACTGGCTCAAGAGCAACCATGTAGTATCTTTCGGCATCGGGCAGAAATGTGTACATGTAGGCGAAATCGGGACCAGAGAATGGATAGAATGCAGTTTTTGTTGATTTGTTGATGTCGCCCAGTTCTTTGTCGATCCAGGGTTTCATCACATTGAGTTTTTCGGTCTGGAAACTAGCCCAGTTTTTATCGAGTTCGGCCGAATAATTCTTCCATTCAGCTTTTTCGGTTAGTTCTTTGAGTTCGCTGCTGTCGCTCACCGGCATACCAGCCACATAGCGTGCAATGTCGTTGTAATAATTATTCAGAACAATAGGTTCTTCTTGTTGGGCAACAGAATCGTTTGGAATGCTGTCGTTGCCATCGGTTTTGTCTTTGCTGCTGTTGCCACAGGCAGAGATCAATGCTATACCAAGCATCAATACTAAAAGTCTGGTTTTCATATGGTTTTGGTTTTATTGGATTTTTGACTGAAGAAATACAAAATACCTCCGACAGCTATGGTTGCAAGTCCGATAGCCGATTCAACCGGTCTTTCCATCACGAGAAATGCTCCGATTGCAATATTGAAAGCAATAAAAATGAACGGAGTAACCGGATAACCCCAGGTTTTTACGGGTCGGTCGGCTTTCGGGAAGCGAATGCGATGAACATAAACGCCCAGAACTGTCAGAAATGTGAAAATGTTGAGGATAAAACCTGTGTAGGTAATCAATTCGTCGAACGAAGCCGTTACAATCAACACAAAACTAATGGCAAATTGCAACATCAATGCTGTGATAGGAATGTTTCGTTTTGTCTTTTTCGCCAGGAAACCAAGGAGTTTGAAGTCTTCGCCCATCACTTGTGTAACGCGTGGACCTGCAAATACCATGGAACTGATTGACGAAACCAAAAGCAGCGAAATGGCAATGCTCATAATACGTCCTACATCGGTTCCGAAAATGTGGTTTGCTGCCACAAAGCCAACTTCGAGCTGACCAGCCATGTCGGGAATTGGCGCAACAAGCAGAAAAACGAAGTTCAGCAAAACATACAAAGCTGTCACTACAATAGTTCCCAAAAGCAACGATTTGGGAAGTTGCTTCACCGGATTTTTGAGGTCGTTCACAAAATAGGCCGATGCGTTCCAGCCACTGTAGGCATACGAAACATAGACCAGGCAAACAAAAAAGGCCGGTGTGAAAACATTGTCCCAGGTTGCAGCACCAAACGACAAAGAAACAGGTTGTGTTTCGGGCGCAAAGAAAAGGCCTGCAACAATGAAAATTACAACAAAAGCGATTTTTGCAACCGTGAATACATTTTGAAACTGACCACTGCCTTTCACATCCCAGCTATGAACAGCGGTAATGATAGCAAGAATAATAACAGCAGCAAGCATGGGCGATAATTCGGGCACAACGCGGTTGAAATATTCGCCAAATGCCATACTTGCTAACGCAACCGGAGCCGCAAAACCAATGGTGGCCGAAACCCATCCACCTAAAAAGCCAATGGACGGATGATAAATGCGCGAAAGAAAATTGTATTCGCCGCCACTGCGAGGCATGGCTGCACCCAATTCACCATAGGCCAATGCTCCGAAAAGAGCCATTATTCCTCCGACAACCCACAAAAGCAGAATTGCCGAAATGTTGGTTATGTCGAGCACCTGAAATCCAAGTGAAGTGAAAACCCCGGTACCTACCATGTTGGCAATCACAAAATTTATGGCGGTGAAAAGCGTAAGTTTTTTAATAGTGTTGTTCATTATGAAAGGCATTGATTGTATTGTGAGGCAATTCTTTTCATTTTCATGTATTCAAGTGGCTTTAAAGTGAGCAAATAGCGCATGGGGTCAACCGGAGCCATGTTTTTCCAAACTTCGTAGTGAAGGTGTGGCCCGATTGAAATGCCGGTGCTTCCAACATACCCGATCACTTCGCCGGCCAAAACTTTTTCGCCGGGCTGTACACGCGCTTCGAGTAGTTGTGCGTATAACGTATAAATCCCATTTCCGTGCGAAATAAAAACAATATTTCCATAACCCGCCAGGTTTTTGGGGGCTTGCTGAACAATGCCGTCGCCGGCTGCAAGTACTTCGGTACCGGCACGGGCTGCAAAATCGAGTCCGTTGTGCTGACGAGCTGTTTTGAAAATAGGATGAATGCGTTTGCCAAAACCCGAAACAAGTGTGTAGCTGCCGTTAGGAAGCGGAACACGAATAGGCATCGATTTAATAAACGAAGTGTTTTGTGTGATGAAATAGCTGGCAAAATCGAGGCGTACTTTTTCCACATATGCAAGATTGCTCAGTTTGCTGTAAACCGCTTTCACAACTGAGACAACGCCACTTGCATCTTCGTCGTTGATGGTGTTTTGTACATCCTGGAGAAGCTGACTGCTCATCAAAACAGTATCGGGCGGATCGGCGTCGAATATTTCGCGAAACAGACGTCTGTCCTGCAACTCGAGCTGTTGTAGCATTTCAACATTTTGCTGATACTGCTTTTCTATTTCTTCGAATGTCTCTTTGTAAACCTGTAAATCGTGCTCTTTTTTTCTTACGTCTTTCGATTTAATGAAAGACGTGCCAATAAGAATGAACAACATGCCAAATGCAATACCCGAAAGAACAATAACCAATATACCGCGAAGCCGACTGCGCTTTTTCTTCACAGCCTCGTATTGCATGGTATGCGGATTGAATCGTAGGTTCTCGTCGGACATGTTTTCTTTCTATCCGCAAAATTAATAAAATATGTGGTCTCTGACTATTTTGCAAGCAATGAATATTGGCTGTTGATTATTGAAAAGATTTCTACCTTAGAGCCTTCAATAGATTCAACTTCGAATTAAAATTCAGGGATATACCAGATATGAAAAACTTCAAAAATGTGTTGTTGCAGGTTGCGCAAAATGGAATGGGGGCAGGAGATGATGAGTTGGGAATTCAACTGGTTGTAAATTATTTCAGGCTCATTAATGAAGAAATTGAACTGCCCAGGTTTATTGCTTTTTACAATGGAGGAGTGAAATTGATTTGTATAGGTTCACCGGCATTGGAAATATTGAAAGCGATCGAAAGAAAAGGCGTTAAACTGATAGCATGTAAGACCTGTTTGAATCATTATAATTTGTTGGATAAAATGGATGTAGGTGTTGCAGGAACAATGATTGATATTATTGAGCTTCAGAAAATAACGGATAAGGTAATCAATTTATAAAGCCCGGGTGTTCTTTTTTCTCAAAGTTATTTGCGATAAACTCTCTGAAAATCAAAGCTTCACAGATATCTTACCCGAAAAAAAACGACCGGGACTCAATAATCCTTTGCGGTCGATGTATTGAACATCGAATAAATCGTTGACCGAAAGGCTTAATGTGTAGTTTTTAATTCGTGCCCCAAGATTCAGATTTACCAAATTGAATGCTTCAACGATACTTGTGTTTTCGTCGTCGGAGTAAATTTCGTCGGTGTATCGGTATTCGATTGAGAAAGTAAATTTATTGTATTTCAGGTGAATATCTGTTGAAATCAGATTTTTGGGGACTTCGGCCATATAAAGACCGGTGAGATTCACATCGCCATCAAGTGCGTTGTATTTGGTAATTCTGGAATTGTTGTACGAATACCCAACCTGAATATCTATCCAGTTTTTAGGCGAATAATGAATGGCTATTTCAGCCCCGGCAACCGTCCCCTCCGAGACATTGCGTTTCTGAAGCATTGGTTTTGGCCCATCGCTTAGTATTTCAACCGAATCGCCTGTCCAAACCTGATAGATCATGTTTTTTACAATGGAATAGTACAATGATGGCTCGAGCACTATTTTTTCTCCAATTTCCCAAAGGCAGCCGCTCTCAATATTATACAGTACTTCGGGCTCCAGAAATGGATTTGCTATTTTTATGCCTTTTCTGATTTTGCCTGTTCGTGTCATATCATCGATAGTTGGAGGCATAAATCCTTTCGATGCTGATGCATACAAATTCAGCTTTTTCGAAAAATTGTGTTTCCATGCAAGTTTTGGACTAAAACTTTGCCAGTTGCCGGAGGGATGTTGGCCAGAGTAGGGGGCCAGAAAATCGCTCAACGCTGTTGGATTGATAATGATGATTTCGCNNNNGAATGATCGATTTTTTGCCTATGGGCTTCGAAAGTTGTAAAAAAGCTGCTGCAAAATTGTGCATGCCAAAGAAGTAAATCTCGTCCGATGCCGTCAGGTAAAGGGTCTTGCCATCTTCAACAGCGTATTTATAGTCGATTCCCGCAATAATATTAATGCCATTTTTTAGTGTATGCTCTTCGGTAGTCCAAAGCCCGGCATCAATTTTTTTGGTTGGATTGACCGATAGCTTATATTCGCTATAACTGTTCATGCTTTCACTCTGATTGAAATAGTCTTCGTAGTTGACAAAAACAATGGCTTTTCTCGACATGTTTTGTTTTTGAGCGTAATAACGCATACTTCCCATCAACGAAGTAAAGTTGTCAAAGTTTCCACCGGGTTCAAACACTGTAGTTCCCAAACCACAAATAAATTTTGAAGCCAGAAACGATGTTTCAACTCTTGTGCTGTCACTGATCAAATAGCCTGCTTTCAGATAAGCATTGTATTGTTCGAGATTGCTTTTCGAAGAATATTCGGTGCGCATTTCTTCGGGGTCAAGATAATAACCATCGCCCTGAGCCCCCGAAACACTTAACCACAAATAGGGTTTCTTGGGCTTGGTGTTGGTTGAAGCCCTGAATCCAAATCCATAGGTGTTGAATTGAGCAAGCATTATTTCGGCTTCGGCGCCAGCCTTGTCCGAACTGCTTTTTGTTATCAGGTTTACCGATCCCGTCATAGCATTGTTTCCATAGAGACTCGAGGCCGGGCCCTTCATAACTTCTATTCGCCCGAATGAACTGTTCGGAAGTAAGTTCCAGTTTACTCCACCACCTCCCGATTTGTTGAGCGGAACGTCGTCGAGCATTACCAATACACGCGAAGAGCTACTCATGCCGCGCATAGTTACACTTGCATTGCGCGAATACATTCCCCAGCTTCGGTTTACATACAAACCAGGTACCGATTTCAATAATTCATCAATGTTTGTGGCAGCCGAATTCTCGATGGTTGTTGAATTTATTACAGCTATGCGGGCCGGAGCTTCGTTGGCTGTTTGCAAAAGGCGATTCGATGTTACAACCACCGGATTTATTTCGTATGGTTTGGGGCTTAGATATATTTCGGTCTCGATTGTTTTGCTATCGATGTTTTTTTTGCAAGACCAGTTGCTGTATTCGTAACTAATGTGACTGATTCGTATTTTCCATGGACCGTTTCCGGGTAAATTCAGTATGAAACTTCCATCGGCATTGCTTACAGTGCCAAGCCGGGTGCTGTCAACCGTAATGACTGCACCTTCAACTGGTTTGCGACTTCCTGCATCACGAATGGTTCCTTGTAGTTTTTGTTGACCAAAAACAATTGTTGTCGTAAAAAGAATAAATATAACGATAAAAATATTTTTCATTAATTACTGCATTTTGATACTGATATCAATGGTTCCACTATTGGTTCCACTAACATTATTTACATAAAATATTCCGTATTTGCCATGGAAACAGAATTCATATACGTTTCCGGAGGTAAGCTGCTTGGCTTTACGCTTTCCTGTTTCATATGGAAACAGATTGGCTATTATTAGAGAATCGTTTTGGCAGTCGAGAAAATCTTGTTGGCCGATAAATAGCTGCACAAAACGTATTTCGTTTTTAATAGTCCAGTTGGCTAATCCCGAATTGCCTCCAAAATAGGAAGTGTCGATGTTTGCATTCGGCGACGCTATGGTATTCAGGTCGGCTCCATCGTAGAAATAGAGCATTTGTGCCGAATCCTGATTCTGAAAAGCAGTGCTGAGATTGTAAATGTTGCCACTCGACAGATTCAGAAAACTACCGGTACTGCTGTTGTTTTGAGCTCCAAGAATAATATTTTCAAGCAAACGAATATTACCCCAGCTTGAAGTGGGCTTCAATCCAAAACAAAAACTGAAGCTGCTTTCCCTGAAATTTCGGTCGCGAATAATGATGGTGTAAGTCTCAATACTATCTGTGCTGCGAATCAATGAACGTACCGAAACAAATGAGGCCGAATTCAATCCACTATCGAGTACATGAATGCCATTGCGCAAAATTGAATAATAGGTAATATTGTCGGAATTGCCCATTCCCACCACCCTGATTTCAATTGGCTGGCCGGCTTGTGTACTGGTGTCAGCTATTGCTGAACCATTTGAAAAAGTTACTTCAAGTGTTGGTGCTAAATCATCGTCATCTTCAGGTGTGCATGCAGCAAAAAACATGATTGCCAACAATGTCAAGGTATAGAAAGTAAAAAAGGGTTTGGCAAATTCTTTCATATCGGGGATCAAAAAAAATCAGAGGCTTTTTAGCCCCCGATAGGTATAATATCCAAGAATGGTTCCGGCAACACCAAAAGCAAAATACATGGCAATGACATAAAACGGATTAATAAGCAGCGATTTGTATGGAAATCCTGTTGTTGCATGAATAAGGATGCGCAACAAGGGAATACACATGTAGGCAAATCCACCGAAAGCAATGAGTGCAACCGATTTAAAGCGGCCTGCAAAGTGGAAAGCGTCCATAAGTAAACAAAGAACCAACGATGGGAGCATGAATGCAATTTCTGCAAACGGATCGGTAAATCCAAGAAACGGAATAAACAATGCCGAACCGGCCCCTAAGGCAAAAAACACACCTCTTAGCCGGAATTTGAAACGCATGGCCATAAGGGTAGTGAGAGCCATAAATTCCAATCCATGATGGCCAGGCAAGCCAATAGGACTACGGAATCGGGCGTGTAATACTACAGCCGACATTCCGGCAAAAAAAAGAATCAGAATTTGAAAAGCAAGAACCAAATCAGGATGATATTTTCCTGAGTAGCTCTTTGCTAATTGATTTCCATGCATATTGACCATCTTTTTCAACCATTAAAGAATACAATCCGTTTTTCAGCAGCGGCTTCCAGCCTTCTTCGAGGGTTATCATAGCCTCGGCTGGAATTGACGTGTCAAAAGTATCAAAAATATTCTGAATATGAAAATTTCTGCATATCTCACCGGCAGTAGTTACTCCCGAAAAAGAACGAAAATCGGCAGAAAGCATCAGAATACGACCGTCATTGCCATACTTTCGTAAGCCACATGCAGCCAACGATCCAATTATGCCGTCGTGTGTGCCGGTGAGTCCTTCGAGGTAAATACCACAGTGTTTTGCCAGAGCAATGGCATCGTACTTACTCAGGATTTCCTTTTTTGCTCGTAAGCCCCAATCTATTTGTTTATCCGAAACGTTGTCGAATGGAACAATGCACAATCCTACATCAGAGCCTTCGGCTGCAACGTCGAGCAGATAGTTACGGCAAAAATCCCTGAGCTCTTCGGGCTTTAAAACATCAACTTCGAGGCAGGCGGAGCTGTTGTGCGATGTGTATGGAATATCGGGATGGAAATACAGTTGATGTCTCGAAACACACTGTGGTTTGGCGATGCCGGCTTCTTTTAGCAATCGGGCCAGCTCTCTTACAATAAATCCTGTTCCTCTGCTTGTGAGATTATCGGTGTCGTCAATTCCTATTAAATATTTTTTCATTCAAACCTCAATTTTTATTCAATATGTATAAATCGTTGCTATGCAACGCTTCTACAAAATACTCCTTACACTTTACTACTTACTCCCGATTAAGACGCGATTTATCGCGTCTCTACACTGCCCACTGATCATTTCTATTTGTTTTTTCCTTTCAGGGTTCTTTTAAAAGCAATGATATAATCGTTAAATGCGTTTTCAACATTTTGAATCATATTGTGGTATGCAGTCATGAGTGCTTCTCCATCCGGTGAAAGTGTGGTCACTCCACCATCGCGTCCGCCTCTTATTTTTACAAAAAGACAAAAGCCAAGAGATGTTTCGCAGCTTCGGATCATATCCCAGGCTTTTCGGTAACTGATTTTCATCTTTTTTGCGGCAGAGCTGATCGAATGGGTCTCTTCGATGCTTCTGAGCAATTCCCACATTTCAGGAGAAATAATATTACCGTGTGTTTTATCGGCCAGCCAGAATGAATAGCCGACAAAAATATTGTCGTATTTAATCTCCTTGTTTTCCATGCGATTCTGCTAAATGTACTGACAACGATACGAACAGGGGGCTGTTACCTTCATCTTAAAGCGTTCACCTTTTTCGATACGGAAGGCTTCGAAAGGTTTGTAGCTCTTGAATTCTGTTTCACCTGGGAGCATTGCCGAAATTTCGCCGCAAACCACAGTCATGATTTCAATGGTATCGGTACCAAATTCATAATCGCCCGGTTCAATAACACCAACGGTAAAACGTCCTTCGCTTAATTCGATAGCCATCGATTTTACAGAGCCTTCGTAGTATTCGTTTACTTTAATCATGGTAAATGTTTTTGCAAACCTAATTATTTTTTTGCTTTCTGATGAATGTATAGCGCATAAACTTAAAAATTACTTTTGTAATAGTTTGTAATACAGTATTTTGTGTTTTGTTTTTCATTTTTTTTATTTTGACATAGGGGTAAGGTTAGGGGCTTGTGTAATATGTCTGAAAACCGACAACAAACTCTAAAACTGAAAGTCATGAACAAGATAAAAGAAACCTCGCTCTGGATCATATACTTCCTCGCAACTGCAGTTACAGTTATCGGAACAGTGATCTTAAACTGAAAAACATCAGAACCCGAAATCAAACAAAAACAAATAACAACAAAAACCTACAGTCATGAAAACTCAAAAAATCATCCTCGCCGCCCTTTTTGCAGTAGCAATTGCTTTCACTTCGTGCCGCAAAGACGAAGACGTTGCTCAGCCCGATTTCACCAACCGTTCGGCCACCGACAACGCAACAGCTGAAAATATGTTTAACGATGTATTCAAACAAGCCACCGACGGAATGGAAAATGCCAAGCAAACCGTTGAAGGAAACCGTTCTTCGTACGATGCGCTTAATACAAATGCTTCTGTGACAATTGATCCTTACGATCTGACTACATTCCCCAAGACAATTACAATCGATTTTGGAAGTGTTAATGAAATGTGCAACGATGGCAACTATCGCAGGGGAAAAGTTGTGATTGTTACCACCGGCTGGTATCGCGACAGCGGAACAGTTATCACCGTAACTCCCGATAACTACTATGTAAATGACAACTTGATCGAAGGAATGGAATCACTTACCAACAACGGACACAATGCAGCCGGCAACCTGAACTATGATTATTTTGTTGATGGAACAGTGACAACCACCGATGGCATCATCTACTTTCATTCTGAGCGCAACAACGAGTGGATTCAGGGCGAAAGCACTATCCTCAACCCATGGGACGATGTTTATCTGGTAACGGGTTCGGCCAATGGAACCAATGCTGAAGGCGAAGACTACACAATGACCATCACCAGTCCGCTGCGTGTCCAGGTTGGATGCCACTGGGTAACTGCCGGAATACTTGTGATTCAAAGCGGAAACTACCAGCTCATTGTTGACTATGGAGACGGAAACTGCGACGGACTGGTAACAGTTACCTACAATGGAACAGACTATCAGATATACGTTTAGATAGTAAAACAACAATCATGTACAGGAAAGCCATCCGAAAGGGTGGCTTTTTTATTCTACAAAAAAGAATTGTCAATGAATTTTTTAAACTCGTCTTTATACTGATCGCTTACAGGAATATAGGTGTTGTTGTAAAATACAATGCGGTTCCGTTCAATGGTGGCAATTTTGTCGAGATTCACAATATACGACCTGTGAACTCGCATGAAACGATCCGACGGGAGGGATGCTTCCAGACTTTTCATGCTCATAAGGCTAATCACAACTTTATTTTCCCCCAAAAAAATCTTTACATATTCGCTCATGCTTTCAATGAAATCGATTTCGCTCAACACTATTTTGATTGTTTTTCCATCCGATTTTACAAAAAAGTGATCGTCGTGTTGTTTCTCGTTGGTGTTTGGTTTTTTAATAAAATGCTGCATTGCTTTATTGGCCGAACGGAGAAAGTCTTCGTAAGAAATGGGTTTGAGAAGATAATCAACAGCACTTACCTTGTAGCTCTCAACGGCATATTCGCTGTAGGCTGTTGTGAAAACAACCATGATGTCAGGAGGTAATGACTTTACCAGTTCCATTCCGCTCATGCCGGGCATGTTGATATCGACGAAAATCAAATCGATATTCCCTTCTGTAAGCTTTTCCAAAGCCTCAAAAGCGCTGCTGCATTTTTCTGCCAACTCCAGAAATGGTGTTTTTTGAATATAATCGACCAATTGTTTTAAGGCAAAAGGCTCATCGTCGATGGCAAGGCATTTTATTTTCATGATAAAGGAATTTCGATGTTTACCTCAAAGATATATTCATTTTCAAAAACCTCAAGGTTGTATTCATCGCCAAATAAAATGTCGAGACGACGACGCGAGTTGCTCAGACCTATTTTTTCACTTTCAATATTGGTTTCAACTCGGGCTCCTTTGCTATTACTTACTATTACATTCAGTTTTGAAGCTTCAGGAATAAATTTGATGTGAATAAACGATTCGGTCAATGGGTTGATGCCATGCTTAAATGCATTTTCGACAAAACTGATAAATAGCAACGGTGGAATGTTTCTATCGGGCATACTTTCGGGATGTTCGAATTTAATGTCCACTTTTTCGTTGACCCTGATTCGCATCAGTCCAATATAGTCATTCAGAAAATTTACTTCGTCTCGTAATGTAAATGTGTTTTTTGCACTTTCGTATAGTAGTACCCGCATAAGTTTCGATAAGCGGATGATGGAGTTTTTTGCAATTTCGCTGTCATAGTCAATAAGTGCATGAATATTATTCAATGTATTCATGAAAAAATGAGGACTAATTTGATGTCGTAAAAATTCAAGTTCGGTTTTGAAATTTTCTTTTTGAAGTTCTTCGTATTTTCTACCCGACTCCATCCATCGGAAAGTGATTTTGACGGCCATATTGAGCCCAATTACCAAAATTGATATGAGAAAGTTGTAGAAGAACCGATCGAGCAGCATGGGTGGTGGCTCCATCGGTCCGTTTTGTGGATGGGGCGGAGGTACATCGAAAGCTCTGAATAATCCGAAATTGAATGTGCCCAAAAGACTGATGAACACTATCAATGCAAAGCCCGATATGAAATAAATAGTGTATTGTTTCTTTCTGAATATTCTGAATACAAAAGTATTGTGTATGATGAACAGGATGAAGAAAGGAACTATTCGTACAAACTCATGCGAGATACGTCGGAAGTCGATATGTGTACCAGCAGTTGAAAGTACCACAGGCATAGTGAAAACAAAGCTCCAGAGTACCGAATAAATCAGTAATTCCGAAAATCTGTATTTGTCTTTGGTTACCATAGCGCTGCCCGTTGGGTAAAAGTATGAAGAATTATAATTTCACAAACATGCTGCTATAAACCGTGTCGGAAGTCTTTACCGAAACAGAATAAATGCCGTTGGGGATATTGGTAATATCGAGTGTTATCGATTCGTTTGCATTGGCTTCTTGTTGTATTACAATTTGCCCCGATACGCTTATAATATTCACAATAGCATCGGCATGGCTGCATTTTTCAGGTATTTGAATAACAACCTGATTGCTGGCCGGGTTGGGATAAATATTGAGTTTCAATTGGCTTTTGTCTTCGAGACCTACATTATCGGCATCGCGCACTAAACGAACATAATTGAAAATGCGAATCACATCGCCCTGTGGCCCGAATCCATAGGGATAGTCTGCAGGATTGCCGCTTTTAGGGTCGCTTCGTTGTGAGCCGGCACCATGCACGTCGAATAATGTATAATTGCCACTTGCCGGAGGTTGTTCCATCCATCCAAGAGCTTTCCCAAAGCTCACATATGCCGCATGACTTCCTGGCTGGAGTGAACCATTTACATGGGTTGTAGAAGACCAGAAAAATGGATAATCGGTGCTTCCTCCTTCGTTGGTGATAGTTGAACAGTTGAAAATGCTGTCGATAGCTGCCGAAGAAGTTGTGGCAGGTGAACGAGTGTAATCGAGAATGCTTTGTAGTTCTTTTGCATTGGGTAAACGCCAGTCCGAATGACCGGCATAGGAAAAATTCTCGGCATAGCTAAGAGCATCTTTCCACGAAACA
>PHDB01000048.1 GCA_002842495.1 Bacteroidetes bacterium HGW-Bacteroidetes-6 | reverse complement strand
CACCCACGCATCGCTGCTACCGCCATTCCATGGGCCTGCCACATCGCCACCGAAGTTGTTTACAAAAGCACAAACCATGTATCCTCCGTCGGTCGTAACTTCGAGGTCCGAAGTATAAACATCTCCCGAATTGGGGCCGTAAACATGTTCCCAATCAATGTTTCCATAGCTGTCGAACTGCACCATCCAAAGATTGGCGGTGAACATATACCACTGCAATCCCACAGCAACAAAATGACCATTGGGTAAAGCAATAATTCTATAGAGGTCGTTTGTATTTTCGTAAGTATGCTCTGCACTATAGACCTTGCTGGATTTGTTGACTGTACCAAACTCGTTCACACGCAAAAACCAACCACAATCGTAAACATCGAGCAGAAAAGGAAGATCGCCATTTACCGAAGAAGTTGTTCCTGTAGCAATGATATCGCCATTCGAAGCAAAATGAACATCATACAAATAATCTCTACCCGAAATTCCACCGGCATCGGAGCCACCATACTGATAGCCCCAAATTTTATCGCCAGAATAATCAAACAAAGCAATAAAACCATCTGGTTCCAGCGAATCGCCATGATGTCCGGTCAAATTTCCATCGGTTGAATATGAATAGCCGCAGATCGCTATATTTCCGGAAGCATCTACATCTACTCCGGTTGCCACGTCAATATCGGAACCACCTATTATTTTTGTCCAGATGGTATCGCCCTCATAATTCAACTTGGCAAGAAACACGTCGGTGTAACCATGATTTCCCGTCATCATGCCATCAGTAGAAGCTGTTGATGAAACCAAAATAAAATTGCTATCGGGTGTTGCTTTTACAAGTGCCTGACACTTTTCGAAAACGCCCACAGGCTCATCGGAACTACCACCAATACAACGGGTCCAGGCTGTATCGATTTGTGCAGAAAGGATCATTGAGATCAAAAGAAAAAGGGAAAACAGCAATGCATTTTTCATAATTTGAAATTTTGGGTCAAATATACAGTCAAGCAAAATGATTATTGACCCAAAGATGTCTTTATTCATGAATCAGGAAATGTCTGGTTATTGAATCCGGAGATGATTCATGTGTGTTCCGGCATAATATTGTTAAAGATTTTTTCAGAATTAAAAATCTGCATATTTTAGCCAGTTAATCACCAGAACATGAAGTTAATTTTACCTGTTGTTTTAATATTTTTGGTTCTTTTGAATCGGGCTCAGGCACAATGTCCGGGATGTATGGCAAACATGAGTTGCACCAGCAATCCCGCAAAACCTACTATTTGCCCCGACACATTGCCTCCGGGAACAGCCATGCAGTACTACGAAGAAGACTTGTCGTTTTATATGCCGGCACAGTTTACCGACCAGGGAAGTGGATTAAATGTAGAGTTGAACGAACTCATTGTAACCGGAGTTGTTGGGCTTCCATACGGGCTACAATTTCAGAGTAGTTCGGCCACTAATATTTTCTACCCATCTTCCAACCCGCCAACAACCGAATATGGTTGTGCCCGTTTTTGCGGTACACCACTTATTCCAGGCTCATATTTGATTACCGTTTATGTTACAGCACATGTAACAGTAAGCGGTGTACTCAATCAGACTCAGGATGATGCATTCGAAATTCCAATAACAATTCTACCGAACCCGGCAAGCAATGCCAGTTTTTCGATCAGCAATCCGATTGGATGTTCACCACTTTCAACAATATTTACTGCCAATTACAATAGCAATGGTAATACTCACTACAGTTATACATGGGATTTCGGAAATGGAAACCAAAGCAATTCGGAAACTCCTCCTTCGCAAACCTATGCAAACCCGGGGACTTATATTGTATCGTTGCAAACCAATATTGACACACTCGACTACACTCTTTCGTCGGTAACAGTAGTCAATTCCGATTGCGACGACATGGGTTTTGCACCGGATTATTACATTAAAATATTCGAAGGCACAACCGAGATTTTCAACAACTCATCGTCGTATGCTTCAAACACAACACCAGCGACTTTTAATTTTGCCACTATTTATCTCAACAACAGCACTTATCACATTGAAGTCTGGGACAACGACGATTTTTTAGGAGGCGGTCAGCCCGGCGACGATGAGTGCGGTACAGTGACTTTCAATGGTCATACACCTGGAGGTTACACACTGGTTGATGGTGCGCTCACAGTTGCTTTCACCATCAATCATGCTATTTTAAATTTCAGCGACACAGACACCATTGTTGTATATCCTTCGCCGGACATAACCTATTTTGGAGCATTACCCAACGATACAGTGTGCTCAAACGACACCATCACGCTCGAAATAACAGGAGGCGACAGCTGGCAATGGTATTTAGATGGATCTGCCATTTCAGGAGCGACCGACTCCGTTTATCTGCCACTTGTTGAGGGCGATTACAATGCCATTGTTTCCAATACATATGGTTGTACAGTCAATTCAGGTATTATAGGCGCAACATTCCTCCCGGCGCCGCCCTACCCCAATTTCTTCCCATCCGGAAACATGTTGGTTACAAGTATTACAGGGTACATTATTCAATGGTATCTGGACGGCAATCCTATTTCAGGTGCAAATGGTCAAACGGTTGACGTTACGCAGACCGGTTATTATTCTCTCGAATTTACAAACGCCAACGGATGCAGCAGCATATCGGCTCCGTTTTATGCAGTTGCACAATCTATTGCGGAATATTCTCACGGGAATTTGAGCATATTTCCAAATCCCGTGATTGAAGAGTTAAATATTAATCCTGCTCCCAACCATGCAGCATGGCTTATTATCGATGTCACAGGTCGGGTTATTCAATCGGGACGAATTGAAAGCAACGTACTTAATACTTCGAAACTCGAATCGGGAGTATATCTTTTGCGAATTATTACAACCGGAACAGAATATTCGGCTCGGTTCATTAAAGAGTAAAATTATCTATATTTACCCAGCCAATTCTGCCCATGCTCAAAACCGGCGATATACTGCAAATCACATTTCGGAAAAAAATCGATATTTCGGATACCGAAGAATATTGGATTGGCGAAAATGCGGCTGGCGAGCGTTTCCTTATCGACGCCATTGCATACCAACATTACCATTTTGCAGTAAACAAACAAGCGACAGCAGTTGTTGATCACATCAATTGTAGCGGAAAAATTTTCCTCGAACCCGAACACCCTGTTTATAAAAGCGGTAAAAAATACCTGTTTCCTGTTCAAACAATAATTCGCCAGAATGCTGAAACTACAGAAATTGTTGTAGAAGACATTTTCAAAAACGCTATTCAGGTCGAAGTGAATTCGAAGAATATCAATACCGGTTTGTCTGAAATAGAACTCACCGTAGCTCGGGTCCGAAAAGCCATTCCTGTTTTGTTTGATGCGACTTTGAAGCTGGCCAATCTGTACCGGGAACATAAAATTTATTCATTCCATGTTGACAGCTCCATTAACCACGGAGGTGACGATTTCTTTGTTCTTTCAGGGAAAGCCGGATCGGCACATTTGCTCCCAAAAAAATTCTTTTCACATTATTCAATCAGCGAAGGACAGGTACTTAAGTGCGAAGTAACCCGCGTTGCACAAAACGGAAAATTATCGCTTGAACCGTTACATCCATCATTGCGCAAAGGCGATGTAGTGGAACTGCAATTTGCCGAGCTTGCAAATCCGGAAAGCTCACCAGCCGGTAAGCACAAGCTATATCGGTTTATCGATGATGACGGACACGATTTTTTCATGTCGGCCCGATTTATCGACGACAAACCACTCCCCGAAAAAATGCTGTGCAAAATTGATAAATTCAAGAAAGGCGCTATTTTAGTTGAGCCAGTCTAAACTTTTAAATTTTTCGGGTTTAGATTTTGGTTACATCAATCTCAAATTCCATTGGCGCTTCGTTGTTGCAATGCAAAACACACTGATCGCAAATACTGAGTTCGCCATTCAAACGACGCGAAACCATATCGGCCGTTCTTTCGTGCAGCGATTCTATCGATATTTTTCTCACAACTTCTTCTGCAAAAGCATACATCAGAAGCATTCGGGCATTGCGATCGCACAATCCACGCTGCTTCAGATAAAACAGTGCATTCTCGTCCAGTTGACCAATGGTTGCACCATGCGAGCATTTTACATCATCAGCATATATTTCGAGAAATGGCTTGGTACTTACCTGAGCTGTATCGGTGAGTAAAATATTTTTGTTGCTCTGAAAAGCATTGGTCTTTTGAGCACCGGGCTGAACAATAATATGCCCATTGAATGCAACACTGGCTTCATCATCAATAATTCCTTTGAAAAGTTCGCTGGAATTACAATGTGGAGCATTATGCCTTACTACAACCTGATTGTCAACATGTTGCTTTCTATCAACAAGATATAAACCTAAAATATCGGCTTCGGCACCTTCGCCATCCAGATTCACAACAGATTCGTTGCGGATGGTTCCACCATTAAAAGTAATCGTGTTTGTCAGCAATTTTGCATTACGTTGAAGCCCGAAAAAAGATGTATTCACCATTACTGCACGATCGTCTTTGTTTTGCAGCTTATAGTGATCGAGACTAGCACCCTCGGCCAGATGAAATTCACTGGCAACATTCAGAAAACTATCTTTATCGTCAATACTATCGTCGCACTGAACAAAAGTGAGTTTGCTGTTTTTTCCCAAAACAATCAGATTGCGAATCTGTAAAAACGGATGTTCCCCGGTATTAATCAAATTAACCAGTTGCACTGGTTTTTCAACAACTATATTATCGGGAACGTAAATAAAAAAACCAGCGGTGGCCAATGCTGAATTCAGGCTTACCAATCCGTTCAGATTGTTTTCGGTAAGCTGTCCCAAATATTGATTCACCAACTCGGGATATTCGCTCCATGCATTTCGTAAGCTTCCGGCAATTACCCCATTTTCGAGTTTTGTAAGGGGTGAAGCATTGTAAACATAAGCTCCATTGAGCAACGTAAAAAGCGATGTTTCGAAATTATGAATCTCGCAACGAAAAACCTGATTGATATCTACATCCGAAACCGGATCGGTGTTCTCAATATAAGTGAAATCTTTGGAAAGAAACGGACTCAGATTGGTATTTCTCCATTTCTCCATTTTTGAATGAGGAAATCCGGCCGACAAAAAAGTGTGAAACGCATTATCGCGCCCATACCACAAATCGGGTCCAGCGTTTTGTCGTTCTGCAGCCTGTTTGAGTTGAGCAAAAACCGGATATTTTTCTGATTCGTTCATTATTAACATTTTAAGCGAATTCTTTTTTAACCCAGTCGTATCCTTGCTTTTCGAGTTCCATAGCCAAATGCTTATCGCCCGATTTCACTATACGACCATCGAAAAGAATATGAACAAAATCGGGAACGATAAAATCGAGTAAACGCTGATAGTGCGTAATCACAACTGTAGCATTTTCGGGTTTCTTCAAACGCGAAACGCCTGTTGCAACAACGCGCAATGCATCGATATCGAGACCGCTATCGGTTTCGTCAAGGATAGCAAGCATTGGTTCCAAAATGGCCATCTGAAAAATCTCGTTTCGCTTCTTTTCACCGCCCGAAAAGCCTTCATTCACACTTCGCTTCATGAGGTCGGCAGGAATTTCAACTATTTTTTTCTTCTCGTCAACCAACTTAAGAAAATCCCCTGCACTGACAGGTTCCTGTCCACGATATTTCCGCTGTTCATTTACAGCTGTTTTCAAGAAATTCATGATGGAAACGCCGGGAATCTCAACCGGATACTGAAATCCGAGAAAAATTCCTTCACGTGCCCGGTCTTCAACCGGCATTTCGAGCAGGTTTTTTCCTCTGAAGATAATTTCGCCCGATACTTCGTAGCCCTCTTTTCCTGCAATCACATTGGCCAAAGTGCTTTTCCCGGTTCCGTTTGGGCCCATGATGGCATGAACTTCGCCGGCATTCACTTCCAAATTGACGCCTTTCAAAATCTGGCGATTGTCGATGGAAACGTGTAAATCTTTTATTGTTAGCATAATTGCAAATTTTCCAATTTGTTATTTAGGAGTAAGTAGTAAAACGTAAGGAGTATTCCTTGCACATACCTACAATCCTCCTTTTTTGTTGTAATGTAATTTAGTTAGAACTGCAAGAACCGAAGAAATCTCATCCATCATTTCTTTCACATCAGAAAGAGTTAACTCCCCCAATTCAATCAACAGCTCAATCCAATATTGCGATTCATCAAGTTCTTCTATTGTGATGGCAAGCTTGTTGAGATAGTCTTTTTCACTTCTAGATCTACAACTTGCTCTGAAATTCGCTCCTACAGAGGTAATGCTTCGAACAAGTTGCTTGTGTAAAATTCTATACTCATCGGACTTGTTTTCTTTTCGCAATAGCTTGATAACACCAACTGCAAGTCTTTTGGTGCGATCTCTGTATTTATCATTAAAACCTTGTTCCATGGTAAAATTCTTCAATAATTTCAATTCTCCTTATCTCCTTCTCCTCGATATACACGGCAAATCTCATCTTTACTCCTTACCTCCTACTCCCTACTCCTGCTATTATCCAACCGAACCTTCAAGACTAATTGCCAGCAATTTTTGCGCTTCAACGGCAAATTCCATCGGCAACTTATTCAAAACTTCGCGTGCATAGCCATTCACAATCAAACCAATAGCTGCCTCGCTGTCGAGACCACGCTGTTGACAATAAAACAATTGGTCGTCCGAAATTTTAGATGTGGTTGCTTCGTGTTCCACAATTGAACTTTTATTCAAAACATTGATGTAAGGCCAGGTGTGAGCACCACATTTATCGCCAAGCAACAAGCTGTCGCATTGCGTAAAATTTCGGGAATTGGAAGCATTTTTCATCACTTTAACCAACCCGCGATAACTATTTTGGCTTTGCCCGGCCGAAATTCCTTTCGAAATGATGGTACTGCGTGTATTTTTACCCAAATGAATCATTTTACTACCCGTATCGGCTTGCTGAAAATTGTTGGTCACTGCAACGCTGTAGAACTCCCCTACACTATTGTCGCCCAACAAAACACAGCTTGGATATTTCCACGTGATTGCCGAACCGGTTTCGACCTGCGTCCACGATACTTTTGAATTGACACCTTTGAGCAAAGCCCGCTTGGTGACAAAATTATAAATACCTCCCTTACCGTTTTTGTCGCCCGGATACCAGTTTTGCACTGTACTGTATTTCACCTCGGCATTGTCGAGTGTGATAATTTCGACAACCGCAGCATGCAACTGATTTTCGTCGCGCATGGGAGCGGTACATCCTTCGAGATAACTTACATAAGCACCTTCGTCGGCAACAATAAGTGTTCGTTCGAATTGTCCCGTGTCTTTAGCATTGATACGAAAATAAGTCGATATTTCTACCGGGCAACGAACGCCTTTTGGAATATACACAAACGAACCATCGCTGAATACAGCCGAGTTTAATGCCGCAAAATAATTGTCGGTTGTTGGAACCGACTTTCCCAAATATTGCTTCACCAGTTCGGGATGTTTGTGAACTGCCTCACTGATAGGACAAAAAATAATTCCAAGCTCCGAGAGTTTTTCCTGCATGGTGGTTTTCACCGAAACACTATCGAACACCGCATCAACAGCAACTCCTGCCAAAGCCAGTTGCTCTTCGAGAGGAATACCCAGTTTGTTGAACGTTGCAATCAATTCGGGATCAACATCGTCGATACTTTTCTTTTCCGATTTCTTGGGAGCTGCATAATAGCTGATTGCCTGAAAATCGATTTCCGGAATATTCAAATGAGCCCAATCGGGCATGGGCATTTCGAGCCATTTCCGATAGGCATGCAAACGAAATTCAAGCATAAACTCGGGTTCACCTTTCTTTTCCGACAACAACCGCACAGTATCTTCACTCAATCCTTTCGGAATAGTGTCCATCTCAATATCGGTAACAAACCCGTATTTATAATCGCCCTGCGTCACATCGTTCAACGCTTCCTGGCTTTCGTCTTCCTTCATCAGGTTCTTGTTTTAATGAAATCTAAATTCAGATTACACCGCAAAGATACAAAAAGCACAGGTTGTTAAACGGGAAAATGAATACGACTTTACTGATATTTGTCAGAAGAATTGATGAAAGTTCCTTTTCCCATAACATTTCGCAAAAAATAAAATCGTCCCGACTTTTTAACAACAAGCCCAGAATGATAATTTTCCACCCATTTCCGGATCAAGGTCTCATTGGAATTTGTCACTTTTTTCGATTACAATCACAAATAGTTATAACTTTTTTCGATTACAATCAAAAAATCAGCATCCTTCATTTGCTACATTATCGACAAATCCATTTGCTTGCGGGCAATATCAATTTTCTTCACCATCACCGTTACTTTATCGCCCAAACGATGCGTGGTTTTGGTGCGATGCCCTATCACCATGTAGTTTTCTTCGTCGAGATAGTAGAAGTCGTCTTTCATGTCTTCGAGACGTACCAAACCTTCGGCTTTGCTGTATTCAAGCTCGACAAAAATGCCCCACTTGCTAACGCCTGAAATAACACCGTCGAACGACTTTCCAACCTGATCGGCCATGAATTCCATCTGTTTGAATTTCACCGATTCGCGTTCGGCTTCGGCTGCTTTCTTTTCCATGTCGCTGCAGTGTTTACACATTTCCTCGTATTCGGGCTGCTTCACCGATGGTTTATTCGCAGCATACAAATCGAGCAGGCGATGAACCATCAAATCGGGATAACGACGAATCGGCGACGTAAAATGTGTATAGAAGCGAAATGCTAAACCATAATGCCCGATATTGTTGGTACTGTAAACCGCTTTAGCCATGGTGCGAACTGCAATGGTTTCGATCATGGTTTCTTCGGCTTTGCCCGAAACATTGGTAAAAAGCTGATTCAACGACTTCGAAATCTTCTCTTTCGATGTAATATTGAGACTGTAGCCCAATTTTCGCAGAAATTCGGAAAAATTAGCCAGCTTCTCCGGACTGGGCTCGTCGTGGATACGATAAACAAATGTCTTCGGCTCCTTATTCTTTTCCGACTTCTGCCCCACATGCGCTGCAATGGTACGGTTGGCAAGCAGCATGAAGTCTTCTATCAGCATATTCGACTCTTTCTGCTCTTTGATATACACTTCGAGCGGACGGCCCTTTTCGTCGAGCTTGAATTTCACTTCGTTGCTCTTAAAATTGATGGAACCACGTTTGTTGCGCTCTTCGCGCAAAATAAGCGCCAGTTTATTGAGCAAAAGCACTTCTTGACTAAATTCACCTTCGCCGGTTTCAATTATTTGCTGAACTTCTTCGTAGTTGTAGCGTCGATCGGAATTGATGACTGTGTGACCAATCCACGACTTCACTACTTCAGCTTTTTCGGTCATTTCAAATACTGCCGAATAGCAAAGCTTGTCTTCGTTGGGTTTCAGCGAACAAACATCGTTCGAAAGCTTCTCGGGCAACATGGGAACCACACGGTCCACCATATAAATAGAAGTTGCACGCTCAAAAGCTTCTTTATCGATAGCAGATCCCGGACGCACATAATGCGACACATCGGCAATATGAACTCCCACTTCCCAGTTGCCGTTTTTCAGCTTTTGCAACGATAATGCATCGTCGAAATCTTTGGCATCGGCCGGGTCGCAGGTAAAAGTGAATATTTCCCTGAAATCGCGACGCTTTTTGATTTCGTCGGCCGTGATTTCAGTTGGTATCTTTTCGGCTTCTTTCTCAACATTTTTCGGGAAAGAAAGCGGAAAATCATAATTGGCCAAAATGCTCTGTATTTCCACTTCGTTGCCGCCTGGAGCGCCCAAAACAGTTTTTACCACTGCAAACGGATTGCGCGAACGTTCGGGCCATTCCGCAATATCAACAATCACCTTCTCGCCATGCTTCGCTTTTTTCAGATTTTCGGGTGGAATCATGAAATCGACATGAATGCGCTTGTCGTCAGGAATAAAAAACGACATTTTTGCGCCCAGCTGAATGGTGCCAACATATTGTTTACGCTTGCGCTGAATCACTTTTACCACTTTGCCTTCGGGCTTGTGATTTTTGCGTCGAGGGAAAAGCTTCACCAAAACAGTGTCGCCATCCAAAGCCTGACCAAGATTATTGGGTTCAATGTGAATATCGTCTTTATCGGGAACCAGTAAAAAGCCTTTTCCGCGAATGGTAACCTCAATTTTGCCTTCCATTTCGCTCACAGCTTCATCTTCTTCAATAGCCTCCGGATTCAAAATGTACTTGCTCCTGTTTCGAATCAGGAGATATTCCTGACTTATGAGTTTATCGAGCGATTTCTGAACTGCCGACCTGTCTTGTCCGCTGCTGATTCCCAATCGGCCAGCGATCTGTTTATAATTAAAAAGCGTGTACGGGTTCTGACGAAAAATGGCCAGAATATTCATAATCAGCACGTTCTCATCACTTCTGTTTTTTTGTCTTTCTTTTTTCATATTCTATCTTTATATTCAATAACAGGATAATTCAGAATTCCTCCAAAAAATTGCAGTTTCAGAATTATCCTTGTATCTTTACGGTAAAAGTACGACTTTTTCATGACTGATACTTTATTCAATATTTTCTGGTTCCGGCGCGACCTCCGGCTCGACGACAACCGGGCACTTTCCGAAGCAGTTGACTCGGGATTGCCAATAATCCCGATTTTTATTTTCGACTCGAATATTTTACAGGAATTGCCAGCCGACGACAAACGCGTCAGTTTCATTTTCGACAGAATTTCGCTTCTCAACAACGAGCTTGCACAATTTGGAAGCCGTCTGCAGGTATTTGAAGGAAAACCAGCCGACATTTTTGAGCAATTAAGCAACAACTATTCGCTCCATACTGTTTTTGCCGGCACCGATTACGAACCCTATGCCATTAAACGCGATGCCGAAATCAATCTTGTTCTGAAACGCAAAGGAGCTTCCTTACAACTCATTTCCGATCAATTGGTACTGTCTCCCGGCCGTGTACTTTCGGCAGCTAATAAGCCTTACACCGTTTTCACACCTTTCTCTAAAGCCTGGAAAGCGGCATTGGTCGCCGACGATTTGGCTGAATACAATTTCCCAAAGCAAAAAGCTCATTTTTATCCGGCCAAAGCCAGGAAAATCGACATGCCATCAGGTTTTGTGTATTCGAAATACCAAGCAGTCAGCACCAATTTGAACGAAAATCTGGTATTGAATTATGCCGCCAATCGCGATTTTCCTGCCCGAAAGGCAACATCGGAACTCAGCGTTCATCTGCGCTTTGGAACAATGAGTATTCGCAAAATTTACAAGCAAGGTGCTGTTCTCAGCGAAACATGGAGCAACGAGTTGATTTGGCGCGAGTTCTTCATGCATATTCTTTACTTTTTCCCGCATGTAGCAAAACAATCGTTTCGCACCCAATACGATTCGCTTGCCTGGATCAACAACGAAGAACATTTTCGGCGCTGGTGCGAAGGCACAACCGGCTATCCGCTGGTAGATGCCGGTATGCGCCAATTGGACGAAACCGGCTATATGCACAATCGGGTACGAATGGTAACTGCAAGTTTTCTTGCCAAGCATTTGCTCACCGACTGGCGTCGGGGCGAAGCCTGGTTTGCCTCGAAATTAATGGATTTCGAATTGTCGTCGAACAACGGCAACTGGCAATGGGCTGCCGGAACTGGTTGCGATGCCGCTCCGTATTTCCGCATTTTCAACCCCATGGAGCAAGCCCGAAAATTCGATCCCCAAAACGAATACATCCGTCGCTGGATTCCCGAATTCGGAAGCAGCAAATACCCCACTCCCATTGTCGACCACAAAACCGCCCGCGAAAGATGTTTGTTGGAGTATGGGAAATTGAGAGGTTAATTTTTTCTTACAAATTTGGAATTGAATTCCAAATTTGTAAATTTACATTATGATTTACAGACATTCAGAAAAAGAACTTATTGCTTTAGCTCGCCAATTTAAAGCTATCGCAGTAACCGGACCTCGTCAGGCAGGTAAAACAACACTGGTACGTAAAGTATTCCCAGAGAAACCTTATGTAAGTTTGGAAAATCCAGACACACGTCTGTTTGCACAAGAAGATCCACGTGGTTTTCTAAAAAACTATCCTCAAGGTGCTATTTTGGATGAAATTCAGAGAGTTCCAGAAATTTTCTCATATCTCCAGCAAACTCTCGACGAAAGCAACCAGCAAGGAATGTTTATTTTAACAGGTTCAAACAACTTTTTGCTGCAGGAAAACATATCGCAAAGTTTGGCAGGCAGAGTTGCTTACTTATTTTTGTTGCCTTTAAGTTGCGAAGAGATTGGAGGCATATCCAATATTGACGATTTTCTTCTGAAAGGGTGTTATCCTGCGTTGTATAACTCTGATATTGAATGGTCAAAATACTATGCTAATTACATCCGAACATATATCGAAAGAGATGTGAGACTGATGAAAAATATTGCCGACTTACATACATTTGAAAAGTTTTTGCGCTTGCTTGCCGGACGAACAGGTCAATTACTAAACATGAGCAATCTGGCAAACGATACAGGAGTTGATATAAAAACAATTGGAGCTTGGATTTCAATTCTCGAAATGAGTTTTTTAGTATTCAGGCTACAACCATATCATGAGAACTTCAACAAAAGAGTTATAAAAACTCCAAAAGTATATTTCTACGATACTGGAATTGCCTCAAATTTATTAGGGATTACCAATAAAAACCAAATTGCCTTCCATCCACTACGAGGCCATCTTTTCGAGAATGCTGTAATTGTCGATTTCATGAAGAGGAGGTTCAATGCTGGCAAGTCAAACAACCTGTTTTTCTGGCGTGATAACACTGGTCATGAAATTGATTTGCTGATTATTGGAAGCAATAAGAACATTCCAATTGAAATCAAATCGGGACAAACAATTGCATCCGATTATTTCAAAGGAATACATTTTTGGCACAAATTAACCCAGAGTGAGGGAGGTTTTATTATTTATGGTGGCGATTCGCGACAAGAACGCAGCAATGGAATTAAAGTCTTGCCATTTAATCAAATGAAAGAAGCTGATTCTGAACAAGAATAGCAACAGCATCCACAAAACTGCCCGCAAAAGATGTTTGGTGGAATATGGAAAACTAAGGGGTTAAATTTGTTGGACTGTTTAGAACCAGGATTTTATGCCCCAAGCATAACAATGAGCTTATCTAGTTTGAATCGAAATTTCCTGTAAAAATAATACCCGACAATAATACCAATTGTATCAGCAATTCCATCATAAAGATCCATATCTCTGCCAGGAATAAATTGCTGACCCACCTCTGTTATAAGACCAAAAAAAATCGCCAAAATCATAGCATCGGTTAGTCTCTTCGCATTTAGATATTTATAGCCTACATTGACAGATAGGGCCAGAAAAAGAAAAAAATGAACAACTTTATCCAAATAAGGTACTGAAACATTTCCATTGCCCGGAACCAGAGTAAGAACCAATATAACGATTATACTAAGCAGTAGCAATCTGTTTCTACGTGATTCAACTTCTTTCAATTTCCGCTTTTCAGCCATAACGTTTGGTTTCTTTTAGTCTTTTAGAGCATAATGTCAATTTGCAAGTTGAAATGTGATCATTTTGTTGTCATTTGAAAATGTGTGCTAACAATCATAGGCTACACCTACGTGCCGTTTCTCGAATATAGTTATTTTTCAGCATGAAGTATAGGCTATGTTACAAACCGTCTTTATCTATAAGTTCCATTTTGATATCGTAAGACAGTCCTTTCTACCGTTTTATTTCCAGTACCATCACACTCACCCAACTCATTTACAAATGCATTTTCCTTAATAATGTCATTCTTGACTATGATGTCATAATAACCATTCGTGAGGTTTGTGGACAGAATTAAGACTTTTCTTTGATTTACAAATTCTCCGGCGCAATTCGTGTCCCATTCCCCATTGTATTGTTCAATAACAAAGTCTTCTAATATTATTTTCAGGCTATCCCCCTGCTGAATAAACAATGAAATAGATTCATAATCATACGGATTAGCTTTTGAGCTACCCCGATATGCTGTACGAATTCCGAAAGCTCTGTTGTCAGGTGATACTTGATAAGGAGCGGTATCAATAGTGAATCTTGTCAGGACTATTGCGTCAGACTCCATATATACAAACGTCTTGGTTTTAATTTTTCCGGTATTTTCCGCAACAATAATCCATGTTTTTAATGAAAAATACATTTCAGCACTGTCTGTGAATTCGGGAAGTACAATGATGGTTTCGTTATTAGAGTTAGGAACAGCTTTCTCAGTAATTAACTCTTCGTACCAATTGGTACTATCGGATTTCAAATTGGCCATTACCATTTTGGCCAGTTTGCTCTGAGAATACCCAACACTTGTATAGGCAAGAATAATTGTAACCCATATTATTTTCAAACTTTGCACTTTCATGGCTTATAACTCGCTTATATGTACACCCCAGGCCCCACAAAGTTGTACATATTCACCCAAATTGGAATGTATTGTGGTGCACTTTTTGTCATTTTTGTGGGATATCTGTTTCCCAAAATTACACCTTTTTCACAAATCAACAAACCACTCCTTTCCAACAACAGCCACTATGCCGCTCCCATTGTCGATCACAAATCCACCATCAAAAGATGTTTGGTAAAATATGGGAAAGTGAGGGATCAGATTGGTTGTATCGAAGTTCATTTCAGTTTTGTATTTTTGCATCAGAGAATGGCTTTGTTTTGCAAAAATATTTACAAGCAGGCACAACAAAACCAAAGAGGCTGCATTATTAACTCATTATTTCACTGCTTCAATATTACATGAGGAGAATCTTTGAACACATAGGAAATCAAATCAGAAAAGTCATCGATTTTTTCTATCCTCCGTTTCGCAAATATATGTCGGCTCAGTTTTTTCGCTATGGTGTTTCGGGCAGTGCAAACCTGATGTTCGATTGGGTGCTGTATTATTTCATCTATACATTTATTCTCCAACACCAGATGCTCAATCTTGGTTTTGTAACCATCAGTTCTCATATTGCAACATTTGGAATCAAATTTCCGATTGTTTTTATGTCGGGGTTTTTGTTGCAAAAATATGTGACGTTCACCGAATCGGAGCTGCGCGGGCATGTTCAGTTGTTTCGATATCTGATCGTGTTTCTTGTAAATATTCTCATCAATTATGCAGGGTTGAAACTGTTGGTTGATGGTTTCAACATTTATCCGTCCATTTCGAATATGATAGCTTCGTCGGTAACTGTTTTTGTAAGTTATTTCTCGCAGAAAAAATACACTTTTAAAGCGCCGAAAAAAGTGGTTTATTAGAATCACCTGTAATTTATTTCAAAACTGTATTTGTTATAATTGCAAATGGAAGTTTTCTGTTTGCATACAATTACTGAAAATAAATCATCATCTTTGCATATCGGATAAAATCTAATACGTAAAGCCATGTCGAAAGAAAAATCGATCAAGGAAAAATCGACCAAAAAGGCTCCGGCCAAAAACCTGAAAGAAAAGCGTGCAGCCAAAGAGGCCAAGCGCAACGACAAAAAGAACAGTGGCGACTTTTAGAATTTTAATTCCGGCAATTCAATAATTCTCTTTCGTGTTGTAGTTTGCAACAATTCATTTCTCTGATGCCTTTTTAGTTTCGGAGTGAATTTTCATTTAATTATCAATCCATTAGTCAGCATAAACGATAAAATCGTATCTTTACAAGAACGCATTATACAAGCCGATTGAAAATATACATCAAAAACATGGTCTGCATCCGTTGCGAGATGGTGGTGAAATCGGAGCTTAAGAAGCTTGGGTTGCATTATCGTGCAGTTAAAATTGGTGAGGCAGAATTATTTGAAAACTTAAGCGACGAGCAGCATGCAACACTCGATGCAGGTTTGCGAAAAATGGGTCTTGAGCTTTTGGATGACAAGAAGAGCATGCTGGTTGAAAAAATAAAAAACATCATCATTGAATTGGTGCATTATAGCGAGGAACAGATAAAAGTGAATTTATCCGATTTACTTGCTGAAAAATTGAATTACGACTATACTTACCTAGCCAATCTGTTTACAGAAGTGAAAGGAACTACCATTGAGCAGTTTTTTATTTCGCATCGGATTGAGCGCGCCAAAGAATTGCTTGTGTACGACGAACTGAGTCTGACCGAAATTGCCTACCAGCTTCATTTTAGCAGCGTAGCGCATCTGTCGGGGCAATTCAAAAAAGTAACCGGGCTCACTCCATCGGCATTCAAAAAGCTCAAAAAAAATCGCAGGGAAACATTGAACAATGTGTGAATGATGTAAATCAAAGTCATTATAATGTAACATTGCTTTTGCCAAATACAGCAACCTTTGCATAAATTGCTTACAAAAATCAACTGTAATGACAAAAGAAAAAACAAACAAAGAGAAATCGGGCAAGAAAACGCCTGCTAAAAACCTGAAAGAAAAAAGAGCCGATAAAGAAGCCAAACGTAACGAAAAGAAAAATCACGAAGAAGCTTTTTAGCAGCCCGAAACGCCATATATTTTTAATACTTATCCACTCGGGCTTCGTGCTTTTGGGTGGATTTTTTTAATTTACAGTATAGTATTGTTGCACACATTACTTTAAATACATTAGATTTTTCAAACAAATTAAATAGCCTGTCCTACGGACAGACAATAATTTAAGCAATTTAAAAAACACTACAATCAGAAAGCAAATGTGTGAATGATGCAACAAATAGCATTAGTTGTATAACAGAATGCCAATCATTCCTTCTCACCTTTGCATTGTTGGGAGTCACCCATCAATCAGAACAAAAAAACCATGAAAAAAACATTAATCACTGCATTCATTCTTTGCTCATTATTCAGCATAAATGTCTCGGCTCAGACAACCAGTTCGGGCGAAAGCTATGGCAAAACCTTAAATGTAGGACTCGGTATTGGAGGCTACTACGGCTATTACAGTTATGTTGGACAAACCATGCCCGTATTTCATCTCGATTATGAATTTGATGTTGCCAACAATTTCACTTTAGCTCCTTTTGTGACATTCTATTCGTACAGAAACCGCGATTATCGCGAAACTGTTATACCCATTGGAGGAAAAGGAACTTATTACTTCGATCAGATTCTGAATGCCAATTCGAACTGGGACTTTTACCTGGCTGGCTCACTCGGATTTGCCATTGTGAATGTTGCCTGGGATTCGGACTACTATGGCGATCACGACTACTACAATCGTGGCAATCCCATGTTTTTCGATTTTCATATCGGCACCGAATATCATTTCAACAGCAGACTAGGAATATTTCTTGACCTTTCGACAGGAGTATCAACAATTGGTCTTGCAATACATTAAAAGTCAAAGAGATAAAACAAATAATCAAAATGAAAAACATCAAATTCTTCAGCGCAGTTTTTATTGCTGCAATCATGCTCACCAGTTTTCAGAGTTGCGAAAAGTATCCCGAAAACCCAATAATCAGCCTTGTTTCGAGAGCCGAACGAGTATCAAACACATGGAAAGTAGACAATTACAAATTAAACGGAAACGATTACACTTCGTTGGTGAGTGGTTACACCGAAACATTCACAAAAGAAGGCGCATATTCCTACGATTGGGGCATTCTTTCAGGAACAGGAACCTGGGCATTCGAAAACAAAGACGAAGAGGTACGTATTACTGGTATCGATAACCAAACCACTCGTACTTTGTATATAGTAAAACTCCAGGAAAAGGAATTCTGGTATTACTATTTGGATGGTACCGACAAGCATGAATTTCATATGATTGAAAATTAGTCTTACGGAGTCAATCATACAACATGACATTGAAGCGGACATATGGTCCGCTTTTTCAGCATAAAACAATCTAAAAAAAAATCAAATGGACAACAGTGAAATTGAAAAAGCAATCCCTGCCATTACAGTAGGAATTGTTGAATACGTAGCCAATTCGGTTGTAAAAAAAACCATTCTAAAAAAACCGACTGGCAATATCAATGCATATTCGTTCGACAACGGTGAGGGATGGGCTGAAAGAACAACACCATTCGACAATTATTTGCAGATTATTGAAGGGAACGCCGATATTGTTATCAATGGTGTTTCGCACACGCTTCAAATGGGCGAATCGATTGTGATTCCAGCACATGAATCCATTTCAATTAAGCCCAACGATCGCTTTAAAATGATTGTAACAGTGATTAAAAGTGCATACGAATAGGCCCCTTAAAAATCAAAATCATGAAAAACTCACTTTACGTTATCGCACTTTTGCTCATCATCATTTGGGCAATTATTTACTTCAATTTCGCAACATCGTCTATTGTTCATTCTTTACTCATTCTAGCTGGCGTTATTGTGCTAATCAGGATTATTTTCAGCAAAGCACTTTCGAATAAGTAGCGATTTCGGTATCCGAGAAACAGAGAAAAAACTCATAAAAACAACATCATGACTATTCAGTTCAATACAGGTAATCACGTTACACAAAGCGAAGAACACAGAGAATCGTTGAAAGTGTATATTTCGAAAGAATTTGAAACATACAACAACCACATTACGAGGCTTGAGGTTCATCTTTCAGACGAAAACGGCATCAAATCGGGTATCAACGACAAACGATGTATGCTCGAAGCCCGTGTTGAAGGTCTTCAGCCAATTGCTGTTACAAGCAATGCAAATACCTACGAGCAAGCACTCGACGGAGCCATCAATAAAATGAAAGCCTCCTTGAAAACAATTCTTGGCAGGGCGAAAAAATTCTAAATCAATCCTATTTTGCAATTCTATAGGTTTTTGGCAAATATTGAAGCGATGAACCACTTGCTCAACTGTGTTTGTATGCAATCTAAAATTGTTCAATTAATGCTACGAGTGAATTCGTCGACCCAAATCCACTGGATAAAACTTATTGAGCCAAAACAGGTGAATGATGTAACTAATTGGTCGAATTGTATAATGCTTTCCGGCAGCAAGTAACGCACCTTTGCATATTGTATAATCATCTCAAACAAGAAAATCATGAACACAACAGAAGCAAAAGGCAACTGGCACGAATTGAAAGGCAAACTCAAACAAAAATTCGCCATTCTCACCGACAACGACCTCATGTTTGAAAGAGGCAAAAGAGAAGAAATGTTTGGACGCTTGCAAGCTAAACTAGGAAAAACGAGCGAAGAATTGAAACAAATTCTCGAAGAATTATAAAACCAGCTATGCTGGATCATCAATCAAGAAAAAATATACTCAAAATGAAAAAACCAATTTTAATCCTTGCTGCCTTTGCATTTGTTGCAACCAGTCTTTTTAGTGGATGTACTTCATCCGACAAAAAAATAAGCAAAGCCGAGCAGGAAGTACAGGACGCTAAAGATAATCTTGCCCAAGAAAAACACGACGCGGCCATCGAAAAAGCAGAAGATGCCCGCAACTGGGAAACATTTAAGAAAGAATCGAAAGCCCAAATTGAAAGCAATGAGAAAAAAATCATCGAATTGAAATCGAAGTTAAGTACTTCGGGAAAACTATCTTTAGTTGTTTATCAGGAACAAATAATGATGTTGGAAAATAAAAACGCAGAACTAAAACTTAGGATGGAAACATTCGATGCCGATAAAAACGACTGGGAGGCCTTTAAGCGCGAATTTTCCAAGGACATGGAAAATCTGGGCGAAGCTTTACAGGGACTAACTGTCGATAGCGATAAATAGTTCAAAAAATGCTTTTAAAAGGCAGGTGACTGCCTTTTAAAATTCTCAAAATGCAACGACAATGAAAATTAAACTGTTAGATGAAATCCCAAAATTGGAAATTCGCGTAACTGCGAAAATCATTGAATACATTTCAAACGCCGTTGTCATAAAAACAATTTTGAGAAATCCGACAGGGAATATCTGTATAATGTCGTTCGACTATGGAGTAGGTTTAAATGAAAAGAGCAATCCTTTCGACATTTTTGTTCAAGTAATTGAAGGAAAAGCTGAGATTGTGATTAGCGGAAATTCGAACAATTTGCTCACTGGCGAATCTATTGTCGTTCCTGCTCAAGAACCCTGCAAAATAAAAGCACATAGTCGATTCAAAATTATTCTCACCACCCTTAAAGATGAAGATAATACAAGCACTCCTCCATCAACAAATATCAATACCTGACATACAAAAGGCAAACACCAACTGAGATTTTTCAAAAACGCACATTAATCAAAACAAAAATGAAAATATTTACACCAATCTTATTGGCAGCTATGCTTATGCTATGGCTTCCAATCAAAAATTCAGCTCAGGTTATCACGCCTGGCACAACCAGCAACTTCGCTATCTTTTCTACAGATGGCGATGTAAGCAATTCCGGCATTTCGCAAGTAACCGGCAATGTGGGCACCAACAACGGATCGAGCACAGCCTTTGGCAATGTAAATGGAGTGATGCACGACAACGATGCTGCGAGTGCACAATGCTCGACCGACCTATTATTGCTTTACAGTCAACTCAACACGGCAACACCGGGCTTCTTCCCCGCTCCACTATTGGGCAACGGCGACACATTAACTGCAGGTGTTTATTACATTTCGGGTGCTTCGACGCTCGATTTGAACCTATTTCTTGATGCAGAAAACGATCCCAATGCCATTTTTATATTCCAGATCCAGGGTTCACTATCAACAGGTGCCGGAGCAAAAGTGCAATTGATTAACGAAGCACTGGCTTGCAATGTGTATTGGAAAGTTGAAGGTTTGGTCGACATAGCAACCGATACAAAAATGCGTGGAACCATTTTGGCCAACAATGCTGCTATTTCAATGAACAGCGGCGACACACTCGAAGGGCGCGCTCTTTCTATTGCTGGTGCAATTACCATTGATGGTGTTCTGATTTACACTCCAGTTGGATGTGGAAGTCCTTTACTTACCGGACCCGATGCTCCAGCTCTTGGTTTTGCAGGTTGCTATGTTGTGTTTTCGTCGAATGGCGGAGTAACCAACACCGGTGTATCGTATTTCACTGGCGATATTGGAACCAATGTTGGTCTCACAACCGGTTTCGACCCCTTGAATGTTGATGGTGTCATTCATCCAATTCCTGATGGTTCAACCGGAGCCTGTGCAGCCGATTTACTCATTGCATACGACTATCTCAACCTGCTTTCAAGCGATATCGAATTGTTGTATCCAGCTCAGTTTGGCAACAACTTAGTACTTACGCCACACACCTATGTTATGAATGGTGCTGTTACTTTTACCGACACTCTTTTTCTGAACGCCATGGGTGATGCCAATGCCACATTCATCATCAAGATTTATGGAGCTATTTCAACAAGCACGTATTCAAAAGTGATTCTTATCAACAATGCACAAACCGAAAATGTTTACTGGATGATTAATGGGAGTGTTGATATAAACGAATACAGCATTTTTAATGGTAGTATTATTTGCAACAACGGCGCTATGAGTATCAACTCGCTGGCTACAATCAACGGTCGCATTCTATCGACCGATGGCGCTATCAATACAGCCGCCATCACTGCAACAGCATTAAGCATTCCGGCCAATTGTGCTGAGGCTGCTATTTCCGAAAGCGATGCTGCCACAATTGGTATTTTTCCTAATCCTTTCAACGATTACACAAGCATCGAAATTGACGAATCGCTTCTTCAGAAAAACATCGAAATAGGAATCATGAATGTTCTTGGCAACGAGATTTTCAGAATACCATTGACACAAACAACTACCATCATCAATCCAAGTGTTCTTGCATCTGGCATATACTTCTACTCAGTTTACAGCAACAACAGCATTATTCAAACCGGGAAATTAATCAAACAATAGTCTGTTCTTCAATTTAAAAATAGAACAACACAATAAACAAATCTCATGAAAGCATTAAAAATCTTTTCAATCGTTGTACTGACAACAGCTGTAATTGCTACTGGCTGCCGCAAAGACGATTTTGACGAAACTGTTGGAGTATGTCCAACTGTAATCGCAACAACTCCCTCAGATGGAGCAACGAGTGTTCCTTTAACACAAACAATTAGTGTAACATTCAACGAAAAAATGAATGCAGCATCAATTACGCCATCATCTTTTATTGTAAAAGGAGCAAACGTTGTGAGTGGAACAATTACATACAACGATTCAACTGCAACTTTTAACCCCGACAACGATTTGGAAGTGAATACAACATATTCGGGCTGCATCACAACAAATGTTTGTGATGAAAATGGCAACAAGATACAAGCAAACTATGTGTGGACATTCAGTACTGGAACCACACTTGCTCCATTAATTATTGATACCGATCCGCTCGATAATGCAACGGATGTATTTCTGAATAAAACAGTAATAGCTACATTCAGCATGCCAATGAATCCGGCTTCATTTAATGGTACAAACTTTTCGCTCATGGAAGGCATTAATCCGGTTTCAGGTACAGTGAGCTGTAGTGGAGCAATTGCAATATTCAATCCCACAAACAACTTAACTGCCAATACCGATTACACAGCTACTATTACAACTGGTGTCGAAAACACTTCGGGCTTTTCTATCCCTGCCAACTACAGCTGGTCGTTCACTACCGGAACTCAAATAGCTCCATCAGTAATTTCAACAGACCCTGCAAACAACGAAACAAATGTTCCGTTAAATCAAATTATCACAGCCGATTTCAGTGAAATCATGAACGCATCAACAATTACCAATGCTTCGTTCAAACTGACCGATGGAAATAACAACGTAACAGGATTGGTGAGCTATTTAGGAACAACAGCTACTTTTACTCCAACCAATTGGCTTCTATCTGGTACAACTTACACAGGCACAATCACAACAATTGCCGAAAATCTAACTGGAATAACTCTGGTAAATGAATATATTTGGACATTTAGCACAGTATCAACCGGTGGTCCAAATCTTCCAGTACTGAATTCCGTAAAAGAATTTGGAATTATTGCTGGCGTTGGAGTAAGCAACGATGCAGGCTTTAGCATTATCAATGATATGAATATTGGAATCAGTCCGGGTGTTCGCTCTTCGATTATTGGTTTCCCACCAGCGGTTGTTGTGAATGGTGCCATCTATGCATCCGACGACATTTCTCCTCCGGGAATTGCTGCTATGCTTATTTTGGCCAAACAAGATTTGGTTGACGCCTATTTATTTGCCGAAAGCGCCATATCACCTGCTCCCATCATCGTTTCTGGCGACATAGGCGGAATGACACTCGCTCCTGGAATTTACAAATCGAATTCAACATTGCTGATTCAATCGGGCGACCTTACACTCGATGCTCAAGGCGATGCCAATGCAGGCTGGATATTCCAGGTAGCATCCGATTTCACCACAGTTGGCGGAGCAGGCGGAAACATCATTCTGGCTGGTGGAGCTCAAGCCGATAACATTTATTGGCAGGTTGGTAGTTCGGCCACCATTGGCGACTACACTTCTTTTAAAGGAAATATTCTAGCACTTACTTCCATCACAATGAATGTAGGAGCAGTTGCCGAAGGAAGAATGCTTGCCCGCAACGGTTCTGTTGTAATGACAAGTACCAATATTATCAACAAACCTTAAACAAAAAAAATGAAAACAAAAATAATTTCGCATAAGGCTCCACGATTGTTGGTGCATCCTAAAAAACCAAACATCCTGAAAGTAGTGGTACTTGCTGTAGCACTCACCGGGCTTTTAAAGCCAATTCAGGCCCAGGATACCATTTACACCAAGCCACTATTGTGGTTTGGTCTCACCGCTGGAGCCAATGTGAATTTCTATCAAGGATCTACACAAAAACTCAACGACGCATTAACCGTCCCTACTGCCTTTCACGAAGGTATTGGATTGGGATTGTTTGCTGGTCCCGAGATTGACATTTTTCGCCCCGGTACACATTTTGGTGTTATGGTGGCAGGAGCTTACGACAGCCGCAAAGGAACTTTTAATGAAGTGAGTACACCATGCAATTGTCCCGCCGACCTCAACACTAAAATCACTTACATTTCTGTTGAACCTTCGCTGAAATATGCACCGTTCAAATCGAGTTTCTATTTGTTTGGCGGACCACGCTTTGCTTTCAACATGAGTAAATCGTTCACCTACAGTCTAGGAATCAATCCGGCTTACCCCGACCAAGCAGCAACCAACGATGTAAGCGGCGATTTCAGCAACATAAACACATCGCTTATTTCGATGCAGGTGGGAGCGGGGTTCGATATTCCTCTTACCAACTATTTCAGTCGTACCCAATTGGTATTTTCGCCCTTTGTTTCGTTTCATCCCTATTTTGGGCAAGATCCACGTTCTATTGAAACATGGAATGTAACTACAATTCGTGCTGGAGCAGCCATCAAAATAGGAAGCGGACGTTTGATTAAGGAAAAAGCTATTGTTGAAGAAGTGGTTATTGTAACTCCAATCAACACCGAAGTAATAGATACCCATGTCGACTTTTCTGTCTATTCGCCCGAGAACATTCCATTAAAGCGAAAAATCAGCGAAATTTTTCCCATCCGAAATTATATATTCTTCGACATTGGATCGACCGAAATTCCTAAACGCTATGTTCAACTTAATAAAGAACAAGTGCTCGATTTCAATGAAAAAAATGTTGTAATGTATACTTCCGATATCAATTCGGGTCGTTCGCAACGACAGATGACCGTTTATTACAATATTCTAAACATACTTGGTTCACGCATGAACGAAAACCCATCGACCACTATCACCTTGCTTGGAGCTTCCGAAAAAGGTTCATACGATGGATTGCTCATGGCCGAATCGGTGAAAAAATATCTGGTTGATGTTTTCGCTATTGAGCCCGAAAGAATCAAAACTGTAGGTCAAGACAAGCCAAAACTCCCTTCGGAGCAAAACGGAATAACCACCGAAGTAGCCCTTCACCTCGAAGGCGACCGTCGTGTTTCGATTGAAAGTAGTTCGCCCGTTCTGCTCATGGAATTTCAGAGTGGTCCTGAAGCTCCCCTCAAGCCAGTTGTTGTTGAAGTTGAAGAAGAAGCTCCAGTCGAAAGCTATGTATCGTTTTTCGCCGATGGCTCTAACGAATCATTCGAATCGTGGTCGCTCGAAATCACCGACGAAGATGGTGTGGTTCAAAACTTCGGCCCTTTCACCGAAGAATATGTTGCCATACCAGGCAAAACAATACTGGGAACACGCAGCAAAGGCGACTTCAAAGTAAATATGGTAGGCAAAACCGAAAACGGTTATATTATTCAGCAAGATACCACTGTTCATTTGGTTCTCTGGACCCAGCCAGTCGATGAAGAGCTGATGCGTTTCAGCGTGTTGTATGGATTCAACGAATCGAACATCAGTCCGATGTATAAAAAATACCTGACCGATGTAGTAGTTCCAAAAATTCCAGCTGGTGGCAAGATTATAATTCATGGTCACACCGACATGATTGGCGATGCAGCATACAACCAAAAGCTATCGCTCGACCGCGCCAACAATGTGAAACAAATCATTGAGAATGAACTCATACGAATAGACCGTAGCAATGTTAAATTTGATGTAGTTGGTTTGGGCGAAGATGTTACGACGTCTCCATTCGACAACAAATACCCCGAAGAGCGCTTCTACAACCGTACTGTAATTATTGAAATTATTCCTTTTAATGCATTTGCAGTAGAATAAATTTTAAAAGTACTGCACATTCAATTTAGCAGTAATGAATGGTTGTCCGAATTTCGGGCAACCATTTTTTTGTTTAGCATTTGAGCATCAAATCAACAGTTTTTTAATATTTCATAAAAACAAAATACCATAAAAGACTGTCATCCAGAGTGTTTCACGGCAGAAGAGAGAAAAAGAGCCGTGAAATGTATCGAAGGATGACGATGAAATCAATGCCATGCTTCGATACAGCGCAAGCTTCATGAATAAAAATGCTTGTCGGATGCGCCTTCCGATGGCTATCGGAACTGCATGACAGCGGTTTTTTTGTCATTTAGTTTCAGGTTGCAAAACATGTTTTGTTGGTGGACTCAGCATAACGTTAAGAATGACTCAACAAAAGCAGAAAACTGTCAAAATCATAATTTAATTGCAATAATAACTAAGCACACAGATGTGTGAATTATATAACTTATTCACAGATTAGTATAACACATTTCGCGGCAAAATGAATCAACTTTGTAGTAAATACTTTAGTTTGAAACTGCATATCAAGTACATGGTAAGCAACCGTTGCATAATGGCTGTTAAGGAGATTCTGAGAGATCAGGGTCTGCATTTTATTGTGGTCGATTTGGGCGAAGTGGAAATCATGGAGAAACTTTCATCCGAACAAAGAGAGCATATAAAAACCGCCTTGCTTCAATCGGGCCTCGAGTTGATGGACGACAAGCGTGCGCTGCTCATCGAAAAAATAAAAGTTACCATTATCAATATGGTTCATCACAGCGAAGAATTCGTAAAAATAAATATATCGGACTATTTGAGCGAAAAGCTCGATTACGATTACACCTATATGTCGAACTTGTTCTCCGAAATTCAGGGAACTACGATTGAGCAATTTATCATTGCCCACAAAGTGGAACGAATCAAAGAGTTAATCATTTACGACGAACTGAATATTTCCGAAATTGCTTGGAAAATGAACTACAGCAGTGTGGCTCATTTGTCGAATCAGTTTAAAAAAGTAACGGGCTTATCGCCTTCGCATTTCAAAAATCTGAAAGACAAGCGACGGAAGCCAATTGAAGAAATTGGCAAAAGCATCGAGGATAGAAAACAGTCGGAAATAGCTGCAACACCATAATGAAACGAACCAACACACACGAATCGTTATACGCCAGCAGCCTCATCGAAGCCAGTCTGGACCCATTAATTACCCTCAGTCGCGATGGAAAAATCATGGATATGAATCAGGCAAAAGTCGATATAACTGGTGTAGCCCGCGAAAAACTTATAGGGACCAATTTCTTCGACTATTTTACGGAACCAAAGCTGGCACGAAAAGTTTACCAGGATGTTTTTAAACACGGCACAATTTCTAATGTTCCGCTCACATTCTGTCATGCTAATGGAAAGCTCACCGATGTATTGTTCAACGGGTCGGTATATAAAGATGAAAAAGGCTATGTGGTTGGAGCGGTTGTGGTGGCACGCGATATTGCCGAACAAAAATGGGCTGCCGAACTTCGCAAAGTCAATAAAGAACTCGTTTTTCAAAACAAAGAAAAGGAAAAACGTGCTGCTGAGCTTATAATAGCTAACAAAGAACTTCTGTTTCAAAATCAAGAGAAAGAGAATCGTGCAGCTGAGCTGGTAATGGCAAACAAGGAACTTGGTTTTCAAAACAACGAAAAAGCCAAGCGTGCTGCAGAATTGCTGATTGCCGATAAAGAGCTCCTATTTCAAAATAAAGAAAAAATTAAGCAGGAATCGAAAAACAAACAACTCGAAGCGTCGAGCAATTCGCTTAAGCTGGCTTCGCAATACTTGTTAAGTTTAATCGAAGCAAGTCGCGATCCCTTGATAACCATCAATACCGAAGGCAAAATCATGGATATGAACGAAGCCTTGGTAAATATTACTGGCTTCAAACGCAAAGATTTAATTGGATCCGATTTTTTCGATTATTTCACCGACCCACAAATGGCTCGCGAAGTTTACCAAGAAGTATTTGCCAAAGATTCTGTGGCCGATTCGCCTCTCACATTGCTTCATCGCGATGGCAAGCATACCGATGTACTTTTCAATGGTTCGGTTTACAACGATGAAAAAGGGAACGTACTCGGAATAGTAATTGTAGCACGCGACGTTACATCGCAAAATTTATTATCGAAATACGCACTTAGTCTTATCGAAGCTAGTCGCGACCCCATGTTTATTGTAAGCCCCACAGGAAAAATTACCGATGTAAACGAAGCCACCGTTCGTGTAACCGGCGTTTTGCGCAGTACAATTATTGGCACCCATTTTTTCGATTATTTTACAAATTCCGAAAAGGCACGCGAAGGATACATGCAGGTTTTCGACAAAGGCTACATTGTTGACTATCCACTTGTAATCACCGATGGAAGTCTTATTGACGTGCTGTGCAACGGTTCGGTATATAAAAACGACCGGGGCGATGTTCTTGGTGCCATGATTGTAGCCCGCGATATTACAGAGCAAAAACGCATCGAAAAAGAGCTTATCGAAGCCAAGGTATATGCCGAACTGGCCTCTTTTATTGCAGAGGAAGCACAAGGAAAAGCCGAAAGAGCTACACAAAATGCTGAAAATGCCATGAAGGCAAAACAACAGTTTTTGTCAAATATGAGCCACGAGATTCGAACGCCCATGAATGCAATAATCGGTTTCACCAAAGTGGTACTAAAAACCGATTTAACTTCGAAACAAAAGGAATATCTTACAGCCATAAAAATGAGTGGCGACGCTTTGATTGTTCTAATAAACGACATCCTCGACCTGGCCAAAGTGGATGCTGGAAAAATGATTTTCGAACAAATACCATTTAGACTCTCGGCATCGCTATCGGCAATGCTACAATTGTTCGAAACCAAAATTCAAGAAAAGAATCTAAATCTCATTAAGAACTACGATTCTAAAATTCCCGAAGTACTTTTGGGCGACCCGGTTCGTTTACATCAGATTATTCTGAATTTGGTAAGCAATGCAGTGAAATTCACCAATAAAGGCGAAATTGTCGTTGGGGTAAAACTAGTCAAGGAAGATGCTAAAAAGGTTAGCATTCAATTTTCTGTTTCCGATACCGGTGTTGGAATCGATGAAGGACGAATAGGCACTATATTCGAGAATTTCCAACAGGCATCGAGCGAAACATCGCGCTTGTACGGTGGGACAGGTCTCGGACTGGCCATTGTGAAACAGCTGGTTGAATCGCAGGGAGGAATCATTTCCGTAGAAAGCACTATTGATAAAGGATCGGACTTTAGTTTTGTATTGGACTTCCAAAAAACAACAGAAAAAGTCGATTACGAAACAGAAATTGAAGAACCCGATTTTGGAAGCCACAGCATTAACGTTCTGGTGGTCGAAGACATGGCTCTCAATCAATTGTTGATGAAAACATTGCTCGACGATTTCGGATACGATCGCGATATTGCTTCGAATGGAAAAATAGCCATCGAAAAGTTACAAGCAAAATCGTACGATATTATTCTGATGGATTTGCAGATGCCCGAAATGAATGGCTTCGAAGCTACCCATTACATACGCAATGTTCTGCATTCAAAAATACCCATCATTGCTCTCACAGCCGATGTCACCACAATGGACCTCGAAAAATGCATGGCAGTTGGGATGAACGATTACATTCCCAAACCCGTCGATGAACGTTTGCTCCACAGCAAAATTATTGGTTTGGTAAAGAAAATGAAGCCTGTAATTGAATCGAATAAACATGTTTCTCAAAAATACAATTTGGGAAAATGCACCGACTTGAATTATCTGATTCAACGAACCAAATCGAATCCAGTTTTGATGATGGAAATGATTTCGCTCTATCTCGAGCAAACACCTCCCTTGATAAGTACAATGAAAATGAGTTTAAAAAACAAAGACTGGAACTCTTTGTATGCCGCTGTGCATAAAATAATTCCATCTTTCGCGATTATGGGAATCAGCAGCGATTTTGAAAATATGGCCAAGAAAGTGCAAGAATTTGCCAGCACACAACAGCAGGCCGATGGAATACCTGCATTGGTATTGCAACTCGAAACTGTTTGCAATCAGGCTTGTATTGAACTAGAAATAGAGTATAACGCAATTAAGGATACCAACAAATGAACAACGAAAAAATCAAACTTTTTCTGGTTGACGACGATGCAGTATTTTTGAAACTACTGGAAATTGAATTTTTGCAACATGCCGATTTTGAAATTGAAACCTATGCTACCGGCGAATTATGTCTCGCCCAACTTTCGCACAACCCAGATGTAATCATTCTCGATTACCGCTTAGATGGTATCGACCCCAATGCAATGAATGGAATTGATACCCTAGACAAAATTAAAAGCTATAATCCCGATATCCCTGTTGTTATGCTCTCGTCGCAAGACAAAATAGATGTAGCAATCAATTGCATGCATCATCGCGCATTCGATTATGTG
>PHDB01000047.1 GCA_002842495.1 Bacteroidetes bacterium HGW-Bacteroidetes-6 | reverse complement strand
ATAAAGAATTGGGCAAAATTGATTTCTCTCATCCCGATTTGAATACCAAAACCATTTTTTACACTGCTCTCTACCACACCATGGTAGTACCTTCGCTCTACGAAGATGTCGACCACAACTATCTGGGACGCGATTTCGAAGTGCATCGGGCAGAAGGATTTGATTATTTTACCGTTTTCTCACTATGGGATACTTATCGGGGATATCATCCGCTCATGAGTATTATAGACAGAGAACGAACCCGCGATTATGTTCTTACTTTTCTGGTTCAATATCAGCAGGCCGGCTTACTTCCCATTTGGGAATTTGCTTCAAACGAAACATTCTGCATGATCGGCAATCACAGTATACCTGTCATTGCCGATGCCATCCTTTACGGCATGATTGAAAATGCCGACACACAAAGATTGCTGCTCGACGCCATGGTAACTACATCGCATATACCGCGGGCCGGAATGCAGTATTACGAAAAATACGGATACGTTCCCGCCGACAAGGAGTCGGAAAGCGTATCGAAAACACTCGAATATGCCTACGACGACTGGTGCGTAGCCATGGTAGCCCGGCATATCGGCGATTCGGCCGTGTATACCGAATTCATTAAGCGGGCACAATCGTACAAAAACCTATACAATCCTGCAAATGGTTTTCACCAGCCAAAGTTGAATTCAACATTTCTGACACCATTCGATCCCCGCGAAGTTACGTTTCATTATACCGAAGCCAATGGATGGCAATACAATTTCTATGTTCCGCAGGATGTGAGCGGATATATTCAGCTGCTGGGAAGCGAAAAGCGTTTTACCGATATGCTCGATTCGCTCTTTTTAAGCAAATCGGAAACAACGGGACGCGATCAGGCTGATATTACAGGACTTATCGGGCAATATGCACAAGGAAATGAGCCCAGTCACCACATGGCTTATTTGTATGCATATGCAGGGCAATCGTGGAAAACACAACAGCGATGCAACGAAATTCTTAACAACCTTTACTTCAATGCTCCCGATGGCCTATCGGGCAACGAAGACTGCGGACAAATGTCGGCCTGGTATGTATTGAGTTCAATGGGATTCTATCCGGTCAATCCTGCCGACGGCATATTTGTTTTTGGCTGCCCGCAAGCCGACAAAGTTGTTATTTCGCTTGAAAACGGCAACACATTCACCATCTCTGCCAACAATCGCAGTTCAACAAATCCGTACATTCAGGAGGCAAAACTGAACGGCAAAACATACACAAAAAGCTACATCTCTTATACCGACATCATGAAAGGCGGCGAACTCACTTTCGTCATGGGAAACAATGCAAACAAAAATTTTGGGTCGGCACCCGGGGACAGGCCCTTATCGTCGATCGAAAAAAACATTATTCAACCCGGACCCTATGCTACATTCTCGAACGGAAAAATATTTCAGAAGAAGAACACCATCGAACTTCACTCGGCGACCGGTTGTAAGATAGAATATCGTATTCTCCCCGACGAAATCTGGAAACCATATACCAGACCTTTTGTGGTAAAAACCACAAGCCTGATTGAATTTAAAAATGCAGGCAGCACTCAAACCGAAGCTGCACAGGTGATCCGACGCAACTCCAAACGAACAGTTCAACTATTTCAGAAGTACAGCCCGCAATATACGGCAGGCGGAGCACAAGGTCTGGTTGATGGCGAACGTGGTGGCGCCGATTTTCGTACCGGCGGCTGGCAAGGCTATCAGGGAACCGACTTCGCTGCTGTTATCAATCTGGGCAAAAAGCAGAAAATTCACAAACTGGCTCTGGGTTGCTTGCAAGAAACCCGTTCGTGGATCTGGATGCCCCAATATGTTGAATTCTGGTACTCTGCTGACGGCAAAGAATATTTTCTATTGGGAAAGGCAGATAATACAACCGACGAAACATTTCCCGATGCGGTTTTGAAAGATTTCGCACTCGAATTTACGGCTGTTGATGCCCGTTACGTGAAGGTGTTCGCGAAAAATTACGGGATCATCCCCGAATGGCATTTGGGCAAAGGCTACGATGCTTATATTTTTGTGGATGAGATTATTGTTAATTGATGCTGTAGGTTCATGACGTGCCCTGCGGAATGCAGAGTTCAGGCCGGCAGCTATTTGAGGGTGATACAATCATTTGAAAATATTCAGTAACTGTCTGAATTTCCAATAATGCTGTAGATAAACATTCTCGACATCACTTACGTCGTCAGGCTGAGTGGCCGCCAGAGGCGGTTGTAAGGCCTGTACTGAGTATTGCGAAGGAAAGTCGACGATGTAGAATGACTTTATGAAGAAAAGCAGCCGCATTTCGATACACCGAAGCTGAAGATGAATTGTCAGACTCACTTTCGGCACTCAATGTGACTGCTTTTCTGTTATTGGCAATGAAATAAAAACCAACATCGAAAAAAATTCAGACAGACTCTCAATTTTGAAAGATTGATCACAAAGAATTTTTTGTTTTTGTATTTTGCTGTATATTTACAATCTTGATTCAAAAATTGAAGACCAAGGCTCAAATATCTACTGCTGATGCTGGATTGACCCAATTCAAGATGAAGCGGAGCCATGTGCAGGCCGTATTTCCCAACGAATTTTCGCCCATGTCGTGGTTTGTTCTGCGCGTTCGGGTAAAAAAAGAAAAAATGCTGGTTGAACAGCTTCTCCAAAATGGCTACGAAGCATGGTTGCCGCAGGTGAAGCGCTTCCGTGTGCGGGCCGGACGAAAAGAACATATTTCAACACCACTTATTTCGGGCTACGTATTTGTGAGCCAGCAATCTCATCTTTTGCCCGATGGTTTTAACCTCCCCGGAAGCAACGGCTTGCTTTTGCACGAAGACAAACCTGCCCTGCTACACCATGCCGACGCCATGCGATTGCACCAACTTTGTTCGCTTGCTGTTGCACCCGAAATGGTGACAGCTTTCGAACCCGGACAACAGGTAGTTATCAAGTCTGGTCCGCTCAAAGGTATTTCGGGAACAGTTATTCGCAATACCGGAAAGCGGTTTTTAGTGGTCGAAAGCGGTATTAGTGACATTATGCTCAGGGTTGACATGGAGAGGAATATGGTGGAGTGAGAACAAATAACTCAGAAAATCTTTCATTAACCTGAATGGAAAAAGTCATTGTTTGTGAACCCGGCATACATAGGAAATCCGAAGTGGTCTTTCTTGATTTCGGGTATAATGAAACATTGATTGCCGTTTTAAAAAAATACGGCATGACCATGTGGAGCCAGACGCAGCGCAAATGGTACATTCTTCAGCAGAATTTTGACACCGGGAAGTTGAAGTCTGTTTTTGCCGGCATTGCCATAATTGATGATTCAAAACTGAAATTACGCAACAATAATATCAACAACAGCCCTGTCATTGATGAAATCAAAGCCGGACTTGAAAAATTTCGCGAATGGATGCTTCACAAGCGATACAGCGATTCAACCATAAAAACCTATGTGGAAGCAGCGAAAAGTTTTTTATTGTTCATTCACCCAAAGCCGGCATCCGAAGCCAATAACAGCGATATTGTCCGATACGTGAACGATCATATTCTGAAAAAAAAGCTTAGCTTTTCGTATCAGAATCAAATGGTAAACGCTTGCAAACTCTATTTCCGCGAAGTGGTTCACAGCCGGCTCGATGTTGATAAACTCGAACGCCCGCGCCGCGAACACAAACTGCCCAATGTGCTGAGCAAAGAAGAAGTGAAAGCCATTCTCGAAGCCCCTGCCAACACAAAGCACCGCGCCATGCTCAGTCTTATTTATGCCTGTGGGCTGCGCCGCAGCGAGTTGCTCAACATGAAGCCGCAAGACATAGATTCAAAGCGCCATCTACTCATTATCCGTAATGCGAAGGGGCGAAAAGACAGGGTTGTACCCATTTCGGACAAACTCATTGAAATGTTGCGGGAGTATTATAAAATGTATAAACCCCAAATTTGGTTGTTCGAGGGACAGAATACAGGTGAGCAGTATTCGGAACAAAGCCTGCAAAGTGTATTGAAGCAAGCAGTGGCGAAAAGCAAAATCCGGAAACCGGTTACACTCCACTGGCTGCGACACTCTTATGCGACTCATTTGCTGGAATCAGGCACCGATTTACGTTTTATTCAAGAATTACTCGGACACAAAAGCAGCAAAACCACTGAGATATACACACATGTGACTGAGAAAAGCATTCAAAAAATTAAAAGCCCTTTTGAATATCTATGAAATATAATTTTGTATTTTTGGGATTGATATGACTGCAATCATACATATCCACCTAAAATGAGAAGTATTGTATGATTTTTTCATACTTATAAACGAGTTGTGTGCAATGCGAAAAGACGTTCCAACTATAAACTTATTTTAATTAGAATAACATGTATTTAAAAAGTTTAAAAATTCAAAATACAGGTCCAATTGGATTAATTGAAAAAGAATTTCCTTTTCATGTAAATGGAAATCCTAAACCATTAATTATTATTGGACAAAATGGTTCTGGTAAAAGTATCTTGTTATCTCATATAGTAAACGCTCTCATTTCAGCAAAGCAAACTGCATATGATGATTCTGAAGTAGAAGAGGGTAAAGTATTTAAATATCGTAGTCCAAGTTATATTAAAACTGGAAGCACTTTTTCATATTCTAAAGTCATATTTGAGGACAATTTATTTCAATCAGAATGTCAACTTAATCAAAGTAAAATAGAATATGAAAAATCAAATCCTGTACCTGAGTTTCAAGAATGGAATCAAATAAAACCTAATGAAGCTTCGTTTTTAAATTCAAATTACAATCTTTATTAAAAGAAAAAATCGACCAAAATTGCATTTTGTATTTTCCTCCTAATAGATTTGAAGAACCAGGTTGGCTTAATTATGATAATCTTTTAAATAAAGTAGATTATCGTTTTTTAAAAAGACTTTCTAATATATCAAATAGGTTAATAATAAATCATTCACCTCTCAAAGATAATCAGAATTGGCTTTTGGATTTATTATTTGATAAGTATGCATTAGAGATTAAAACAGGAGATTACAATATACCTGTAAATCAGTCAGGAGTAAATCAGGTAATAGTTCCAGTACCTGTTTTTCTAGGTTTTGAAGGAGAAAGCAACATAATACATAATGAAATAATTAAATTTCTAAATGTATTGTTTCAAACTTCAGACCAACTTAGATTTGGAATTGGTAAAAGAAGGGCACGACAAATAGAGATTATAAGAAATGAAGAGCCATGGATTAAAAATCTATTCAATTTATCAACTGGCGAATCAATTCTGTTAAATATATTCTTAACAATCATAAAGGACTTTGATTTGACTAGAAGTAGCTTTAAAAATATTTCCGAGATCAAAGGAATTGTTATTGTAGATGAGATAGATATTCATTTACATTCAGATTTGCAATATGTTGTTTTGCCACAATTAATCAAATTATTTCCTAAAATTCAATTTGTTTTAACAAGCCATTCACCATTATTTGTTTTAGGATTAAGAAAAGAGTTAGGTGAAGAAAATTTTGAAATTACTAATTTACCAAATGGAGAATGTATTGATGTTGAAAATTTTTCAGAATTTGAAAAAGCTTATTCTTACTTTAAAGATTCATTAAAATACCAGAATGATATTAATAAAGAGATATTAAACTCTCAAAAGGCCTTGCTTTTTGTTGAAGGGGATTATGATATTAGGTATTTAAGAAAAGCCGCTGACCTTTTAGATAAAAACGAAATAATCGAATACTTCAAACTAATTGACTCTGATGGTCATGGTAATATTACTAATGTGGCAAAACATTTTGATTCAAAACTTGCTGAAGCAACTCCCCAGAAAATGCTTTTACTCTACGATTGCGACCAAAATAAGAATGAAAACCAGAAAGGAAATGTATATAAAAGGGTAATGCCAACAATTATTGAAAATCCGATTAAAAAAGGAATTGAAAATTTATTTCCATCTTTAATTATTCAAAAAGCTAAAGAATTTAAAACAGCTTTTATTGATATAACTCCTGAGATTATTAAAACAGAAAGAGGTGCTGAGATAATAATACCAGAGCTTTGGGAAGTTAATAAGGATGAAAAAAAGAATTTATGTGACTGGATTATAGAAAATGGGACTTTGTCTGACTTCGAGAACTTTTCTAAAGTTTTTGATATATTAGAAAAGATAAAAAATGAAAATTAAATAAAATGCACAGCACACAACATGCGGTATAAAACATTGGGGTTTAGTAGGTTATGTAAGCATAATACCACGCATTAAGTTTGGTGTAAATGGACAGGAAAGTAGCCCGCAATCCCCAACGATTTCATACCGCCAACCGTTGTGCCCCATTAAAATAAACGAACTGCATGGATAGACATTTAAATATATTTGATTTTTTTAATAATCATGACTATGAGTTTTATGAGGATAATCTATCTCGTGGATTTGCACTTTGCTTAAAGTATGACACAGTACTTCTTGACAATGTTTTGCGAAATATTTTGGACGCAAAGATTTATTCAGAATTATTCAATACTGATTATCCAGATTATAAAATAAATATTGATTTACAAAGGAAACCAGCAGAGTTGGAGAATTTCTCTAAAATAATTGCAGTAGCATGTAGCGCATCTGAAATTGATGTTTCTAAACTCAAAGATATTGAGCCAAGAACAACCAGCAATCCTGAAACTGATTTATGCTTAGAAATAAATGATACTTGTATAATCTTTGAGTTTAAAAGGACTGGAGAGGATTGTTCTGCTCAATTGAAATGTCAAGCCGAATTAGTTCAGAAAAATAGTCCCACAGAAACTGAAATAGTGTATGTTGACTTTAATTGGAAAAAGATAGTTAAATTAATGTTGAATGTTTTATCGCTTCAAAGGCAAATAAATTCTGAGAATCAATTTACGGTTGATTTTGTACGTTTCATTGAGAAAAGACATGCTGACTGGTTTCCAAATAGATTATTACAGAATATTTCATACCCAAAAACTGACGACGAACCTAACAATTACTACTTAAACGACAGATTAAATCAATTAAAAACTCAAGTTGCACAACTAATCGGTGCAGAAGTAAAAGAATACAGCGGTAAATACTACAGACTTGTTTTATCAGTTAATTGGGGGTGGGCTAATGAAGTGCATATTGACACATATAGAGGTGAATCGGAGAATTATATTTCAATATTAATATATCCAGGAGATACAAAAGGACAAGGTTGGCATTTGTTTAAGCAAAATCGAAAAGCGATTGAATGGCCTTCTGAAATTAATGGATTTGAACTTGAAAATGTACCATACATTAAATTTAGTCACTTCAATTCCGGATTGTTTTGGTATTGTCCAAGTAAAGAAGAATATGAAAAAACTCATTACCGTGATTTCTTTGCAAAAACTTGTGGTAGGTATCAAAAACACCAATGGCCTGATTTAGAAAAGACTTTGAATGAAATTGCACCTAATTGGATAGATAATTGTGAATATAATCAGAAAATAATAGATTCTAATAGAACTTATTTTGACCTTTCGTTTGGTGTACTGTTGACTTTATACATACCTTATAAAAAAGCTCAAGAACTTGATAACAATGAACTTGATAGTAAATTAGCAAAAGAATTGAGCGAGATTATTTTTGTGATGAAAAAATTGATTGATGAGCAATAACGGGGCACAACACGGTATATACAAAATGGGCGGGAATGTAGTAAATTCAAGGGTTGTAGCCCGCTTCAACTTTTTGTGTACCTTGGCAGAAAATCGCCTAAAATCGGCAACATTTCATACCGCCAAACCGTTAATGCAGCATGCTAAGACAACAGACAAAAAATGGGATTATTTGACAAAATTAAAACTAAGACAGACGAGTTCGCAAGAGTAATCGAATGGACACCGCAATGGGATACTGGAGCACCAATGCCTCAAGTGTTTTCTAACGGACATAAGATTTTTTTAATTTATCTTATCAATGAGCCAGACCCAAACTGCGACGACACTTATGTGACAATGATTGACAATTCAAGCGAAACGACCTGTCCCTTAGCTCTTGTTGAATTTAGCGGACACACTTTTCGTTTTGGAATTGCAAATAACGAAGTGTTTAGCGGACTTCCCCTTTGGGACAAGGGACTTGAAGGTTATGCAGCCCACATCATTGAAAACTCGACATGGATAAATGAATTGAAAAACATTAATAAGGTTCATCCATATTACAACGAGGAAAGGTGGAAAGATAGAAAACACTTTGCTTTATTATTCCATGACGAAATATTTGAAGTAATTGCAACAGACTATAAAATTGAAACCTTTAAAACGACCTTTGGACAATTGGCAACAGAAGTAGCAAAGCGAATGAACAAATAAGCACGACCACATAACAATGAGCACAATTCAGAAGGACAAGACTGACTACAATTCAATGAAAACCTAAGCATGGACTACCAACAAATAAAAACCCGATTAGCCCCTTGCGGAATACATTGCGGAAAGTGTTTTGCCTTTATTGATGGTGATATCAAGAAACACAGCCATGGATTAAAAGAATCGCTGGGGAATTTTGACATGTATGCTCAACGATTTGCAGAATTATTAAATGAACCCTTATTTGAAAAATATCCTGTTTTCAAAGAGGTGCTCACCTATTTGTCTGCGGAAGAGTGTAAAGGTTGCAGAGAAGAAAGCTGCAATTTATTCAAAGATTGTAAGGTGAGAAGCTGCCATCTGGACAAAAAAGTGGATTTCTGTTTTCAATGTCCGGAATTCCCTTGTAATAATACAGGCTTTGATCAACATCTATATAACCGGTCTGTCGATATCAATATGAGAATGAGGGCTATTGGAGTAGAAAAGTATTATGATGAGATTAAAGACGAACCCAGGTATAAATGAACTGTGCACAACAGCGTGTATAAGCCATTGTTGACCGAGGATTTGCAAATGTCGGCTCTTTTTACCCCAGTGTACCTGGATCAGTAAGCGCCTGACCAAGCAACAGCTCATACACGCAGGCATTGCCGGCAACTTTCATTAAAAAAATACAACTAAAATGACAAAAAAAAGTGATGGATTACTTAAAGGCTCTTTTATTACGGGCACCCATGGTTATTTAGATGTGTCAAAAAAGAGGGATCTTTGGCGTGAGATAGCAGATGACACCAATGGATCATTTTCAATACTTCATAATTCCAGTAATGAATTGGAAACCTTGAAAATTGAGTTGGTTTATCGCAATGAAATTATCAAGATTACTGAATCTGCTACGAGACCTTTAAAGGTTGAAATAACCTTTGATAGCTCACTAAAATACAATCTAACGGTCGGAATAGAAGATTCGATTGACAGAATACTAAAAAAACTTGGGAAAAAGGAAATAGAAATAGGCTATTCCGGTTTTGATGAACGATACTTAATTCAAAGCAATGATTATCATACCAGTGTAAATTTGCTGGCACACGATATTGCCAAAGAGATTCTTCATTTAAATGTTTATTCAATTTCCTATACGACTAATACCAGGGCAAATAAATCGGAATTAATTACTGTGATCAGCCGTACAGTTGAAGATAAAAAGACTATTGAAAATCTGATTGAGCTTCACAAGAAATTGATCGACAGGCTTAAAAAGATGAAAATCATTAATAATAAAGGTTAACAAGCGGTATATGCTATGCGGGTGTCCGCAAACACATAAATTTTCGCACATTTAAGCAAATGAAAAGCGGTGTAAAAAGGCAGAGCTTTGAAATCCGCACTTCCCATAGCCCGGCCGTTACCGGCAATATTGAACAATCAAACTACCCGGATCATTAACCGCCAATCGAAACAAAGACTCAAAAACAACAAAAAGTTGTCCGAATACAACTAAAAGTGATGGAAAAGCAACAAATAGTAGCGGACTTAATTTGCATAATAACAATGGGTCGGGATAACTTTGCAGCATCAAATTTTAAAACCGGACTACGATGCTAAATTCAAAATCAATTGGCGACAAAATTGCCACCGCAAGAAAGAAATCCAATCTTTCGCAGGCAGGACTTGCTCAACAAGTATCTATAAGCCCTCAGGCCGTTGGAAAATGGGAACGCGGAGAATCGATGCCTGACATTACCACCTTAATTCGTCTTGCAGAAATTCTTAGTGTTGACCTCAACTATTTTTCCGAAAGTTTTCAGACTGTTGATACTGAAATGACCGTTCCGGAGAAATCCGATAATAATTCAGGTGAATTATTAAAAGCCAACAAGAAAAAGCCGGGTTGGGATATGTCAAAATTAAACCTGACCGACAGTGACTTTTCAGGACTGAAAAATTTGCATGAAAAATTAAGCAGTTCGAATATTCAACGTTGCCTGTTTGTAGGTTCGGAAATGGCGGGGCTTTCTCTAAACAGCAACAATGTGGGAAACTGCGACTTCACAGCTTCCGACATCAGCAACAGCCATATCCAGAATTCAATGCTGAATAGTAATGTTTTCAAAAACTGTTCGCTTAGAGGTATTGTATTTTCAAAAAGCTATATTGAAGGTTGCGATTTTACAGAAGCCGATTTAACCGAAGCGGAATTCAGAAATGGAGGTTTCGGTAAAAATACGATTGTAAGTGCAAAGTTGAATGGGACAAGCTTTTATGAAATGGCCATTCAGGATATTGTTTTTGAAGGCCTACTGGAAGACTGTCGTTTCGAAAATTGTTCTTTTTACGGTGTTAAATTTCAAAATGCAACACTCATAAATACATTTTTCAAGAACAATAAAAAATTCAAGCGAGTGCAGTTTATTGACTGCAAGGCAGATAAAATGACTTTTGCCTTCTTGAAAAACAACCTTGCCGATCTGACAGGCATCACTTTGATTTCCTGAGAAAAGTAAATAAAAATGCATAAACACAACTAAAATTGCCGGGATAATTGGCTATTCAACGGTTATAGCCTGCAATCCCTGACTAATTATACCGCCACCGAAGAACACATAATAAAAGTGACTACCACCCCAATAAATAAAACAACATGAGTAAAGCAGGAGCCATGCCCAACTTCGGGACAATTGACGATTACATTGCCAATCAACCCATTGAAGCGCAAAAGATTTTAAAAGAATTAAGGAGCATTATCAAAGAAGCTGTACCCGAAGCCATTGAGGTTCAAAACTACAAAGTTCCAACTTTTATACTGGTGCCCGATTCAAAGACAAAACTACAAATCATGATGGTTGCCTATTCAAAATTTGTCAGCTTTTATCCGTTTCCAAAAACATTAGACCAATTTTCAAAAGAATTAAAGGACTTTAAATCAGGAAAAGGATCGGTTAATTTTCCATTTGACAAACAATTGCCCAAAGACCTCATTATCAGAATGGTAAAATTCAGAAAGAATGAGATCATTGAAGAAGAAAAATGAGTTTATTAAAACGAATTGAAACCCTTTTCAGGAAGGCACAAGCAATAAAAATCGTGCTGCAACAGCAGCTATGTGCGTCATACTGACGCCCAGTGTGAAAAATAAAACTACACTTGTAATAAGGAGATGAAAAATGAAGATGCCTGAAAAAATAGATGACCAACTATTTGCTCCTTGCGGAATGAATTGTATGGTTTGTTATGTTCATTTGAAAAACAAGAAACCTTGTTCTGGCTGTCTTAAAGACGACAATCACAAACCTGAGCGTTGTAAATCCTGCAAAATAAAGAATTGTGCACAAGAAAAAGGATTAACATACTGCTACGAATGTTCTGATTTTCATTGCAAACAAATCAAGAGCCTCGAAAAGAGTTATAATAAGCGATATAATACCAGTTTAATAGAAAACAGCAAAAAAGCTCAAGAAGAAGGAATAACTGCTTTTTTAGCATCTGAACGCGAAAAGTGGATGTGTGAAATTTGTTCCGGGGTAATATCATTGCATGATGCAGAATGTTCAAATTGTAAAAATAAAACAGCAAGGATCACCACACAACACGGCATATAAGTAATAGCAGGGCTTATGGGTTGCTAAACGCAGTACTTCTATTTACTTTCCACTCCGGTTGATAATGACCCGTTACAGAAACCGCCTCAAAAAAGCAACCAGCTATTCACAATCGTATCGAAATTCTTACTTCCATCGTCGCCGTAGCGGTATTGGATATCGTCGTAAACAGTGCGCTTTCTTAAAGTATTACACGATGCTTTTTCCCATCGGTATTTGGTTTTAAAATCATCTCTCTGAATAGCATACATCCGAAGTTTAAGTCGCCTCAGATACTCCTTGCCGAATTTCCTATCTATAAATCCGGGAATGCCTACCATATTTTCGCATTCCGAAGCGGGGTTAATGAAAATGATGCCATCGTAAAGTTCCTCAAAGCTGAGAATGCCCGTTTTGAGCGGCCACACATCGAAAGTATCTTTTCCAAATGGAGAATTGCTGAAATCGAAGCCTATCGGGGGAAACGAACAATATTTAAAGGCTGCATCCCATTTTCCGTTAGCAACCGGCAGATAGTTGAGCGTGTAAGGATTGACAATAATATAGCAAACTCTGTCGCCAAGCTTTTCATTAATATACCCACCAAACATATCGGAGTAGGTAATATTCTTTTGAGAAGTCCATTTCCGCAAACTATGCGGATAATTCATAATTACAAAAGCTTTGTTCCTTTTCGTATTTTGCTTTGCTTCGAAGCTTTTCAGAAAATAACCGGCCATAAAGCGATCGTAATTTTCCTCCACTTCGTCTGTTTTTGCACGGCAAGTGGCAGTATCAGCAATTTCGTCCCAATCGAACGGATACGAAGTCATTTCAATAGTAATTGGAAAATCGGGATGTGATTTATTGAACGCGAATACTGTTTTCCAAAGGTAGAAGCAGTTGTATTTGTCCCAAAAAGCCTGATATGAAATATCGCGAAAAACTCCAATCAACTGTTGAGCAGCTTCTGCCTCGGTTAACGATGAGTTCAGCAGAACTTTGTTGAGTGTATCGTTGTAGTTCGACGAACCCACCTCAGTATAAATCGCACTCACCTGACTGTAAAATTCTTCGGTATTGATGAGCTTTTCAAAAAAATAGTACTGTGTAATATCGCGATGATCGCGTTCACCCAATACAATCACATCATGTGTTTCGTATTTCCGTAGCAGATACTCTACAGGACTTTGATGCTGAGATTGAATAAAACCTACATACGATTCAATGTCCGGTTTGTATCCGGTAATTTTTTGCTGAGCCAAAACAATCTGACACGTCAAAATCAACAATGTCATCACTACAGATTTTTTCATAATCCGGGTTTTATTATACTTAATTCCGTAATATTAATTTCTTTCAACTCAACGAACTGATTATATCAAAACTCAGGCGTAACATACCCTTCGGGGTGAGCCGGAGTAACCGTTGAAAAAAACGCGGCTATTTCTTTCATATCTTTGCTATAATCGCCTGTCGGATAAAAAGCCTTGCCAACAACTGCATCTTTTTTTCCGTAATCGAGATAGGTAAGCACAATAGGGACTCCGGCATGCATAGCTATCCGATAAAAACCTTTTTTCCACCTTGGATTGGGCTTACGAGTGCCTTCGGGAGTAATTCCAAAGGTTAGTTCATCGAAACGGGCAAATAACTGCAAAGCCTGTTCGGTTATATTCCCCGGTTTTTTGCGATCGACCGGAATTCCACCCCAAATACGCAAGAATATTCCCAGCGGGAAAAAGAACATCTCCTTTTTAATCATAAAACGAACTCTGATATCGAGCGCATTGTAGCACAACCGGCCTAAAATAAAATCCCAGTTCGATGTATGCGGAGCAACAAGCATAACCGACTTGGTGATACTTGTCGGGATCAGATATCGGTAGCGCCAACCGCAAAGCCTCAGAATTGCCTGCGAAATAACAATTCGTGGCCAACGAATGAATCTCCATTTCTGACGTGCGGGAGTAAGCGACATGATTTTTTTTGCAAAGATATAAGAATACAATCACACTGTCTTGCGGTATCGCCACATCGCCAAAGGGAAAAGAACTGCTGCAAACAGAACCATTGAGCGAAACAAGTGCGCCGTTTCGGCAAATCCACTGCCTTTGAGCAAAACCATCCTGATAAACTCGATAAAATATTTGATTGGATTGATGATATTGAGCTGCTGCGCCCAATCGGGCATACTATCTACCGGCGTAAACAATCCACTGAGAATAATAAACAACACCATAAAAAACCACGAAATAAACATGGCTTGCTGTTGCGTATTGTTGATGGTACTCACGAGAAGTCCGAGCGACAAAATCACAATCAGATACAAGCTCGAGAAGGCAAAAAGCAATGGCAAACTCCCTTCGATTGGGATGGTGTAAATAACCCAGCCTATAAACAATCCCAGAGCCAGTTCAACCTGAGCAATAATCCAGAATGGAAGCAGTTTCCCTGCAATAAACTGATATTTTTTGATAGGAGTAATGTTGATTTGCTCAATAGTTCCAATTTCTTTTTCGCGGACAATATTCATCGAGCTGAGAAAAAGACCAATGAGAGTGACCAGCAACACCAAAATTCCGGGAACCATAAAACTTGGATAATTCATTTCGGGATTGTACCAATAGGAATGTGTGGTTTGAATTACTGCAGGCGAAACACTCAGCCCCGATGTAAGCCCGCGTCCAAAATCCATCACAATTGAATTGCAATACACACCAATCAGTCCTGCGGCAGACGCATTGATTGAATTGACAACCAGCTGCAGCTGAACCTCTTCGCCATTGGTTAACTTCTTCTCGAAACCGGAAGGAATTATCATGTAGCAGTCGATATTTCCCTGTTGCATTGCTTCTTCGCAGTGATTCTGACTTTGTGCGTAAGCAACAACATCGAAAAACGGAGAATTGCTGAACTTGCTTCCCAAATCACGTGATGCAGGGCTAAGATCGTCATCAACCACCATCATGCTGATATGTTTCAGTTCAAAAGTAGCAGCATTGCCTAAAATAACCAGCTGAATGACCGGCATAATCAAAATCAGTGGCAGCATGGCTCTGTTGCGAAAAATCTGCAGAAATTCTTTTTGTATAAGTATCAGTATTGTTTTCATAGCTAGCCCAATCTGATTTTAAATTTACGAATACTTACTCCCAGAAAAAGCACCAACATGCCGCTCAAAACAACAATTTCTTTCCACACATACGCAATACCAACGCCCTTCAGCATTACAGCTTTCAGAACAGTAATAAAATAGCGTGCAGGAAAAACAGAACTTATCATTTGCAATGGCCGTGGCATATTTTCTATCGGAAAAATATAGCCCGACAACAAAATAGTAGGCAACAATAGTCCGATCATCGAAATCATCATAGCCATCAATTGATTGCTACTGATGGTTGAAATCAGAATTCCCAGCGAGAGTGCCATCATAATAAAAAGCACACACACCGCAAGCAACAAAGCCATGCTTCCCCGGTAGGGCACTCCAAACATAAAAGTCCCTAACAGAAGTATTACAGCCAAATTGCAAAGAGCAATAAATGCGTATGGCGCCACTTTCCCAATAATAATCTGCCAGGGTTTCAGCGGTGAAACAAGGATAATTTCCATCGTTCCTGTTTCTTTCTCCCGGGCAATAGAGATAGAAGTCATCATGGTGGAAATAAGCATGACAAGCAGGGCAATCAGCCCCGGCACAAACATATACACGCTTTCAAGATTCTCGTTGTATCGAAAACGTGATTCGGTAGTCAACATCAGTTTTCCACCCGACGATTTTTGCAGCTGATAGTTGCTGATGATACCATTGGTGTAATTCACCAGCATATTGGCATTGTTGGGATCGGATGCATCTGCAATAATCTGAATATTGGCTTTGCCATCGCTCGTAAATTTTCGTGCAAATCCGGGCTCAAACAAAATGGCTTCTTTCACTTTTCCGCTTCGGAACAGTGTTTCAACTTCCTCGCGGCTTCCAATGTTCTGATAAAGCCGAAAATAGCCCGAAGAAAGTATTTTGTCGGTAATCTGCTTCGTCATATCATCCTTCGACATATCGAGGACTGCAATATCGGCATCTTTCACATCCATATTGATTGCATAGCCAAAAATCATCATCATAACCACGGGCATCAAAAGCAAGATCAGCAACGACCGAAAATCGCGGATAATATGAATAAATTCTTTCCGAAAAAAACCAAGAAACTGTTTCATACGGTTGATTTTTGTGGCCTCACCAGCCTGAGAAAAACCTCATTCATGTCGTTTGCTCCGGCAGCGGCTTTTAGCCTGGCTGGAGTATCGAGTGCAGCAATACGGCCCTGATCCATAATTGAAACACGGTCGCAGTATTCAGCCTCGTCCATATAATGCGTTGTGATAAAAACAGTAACACCTGTTTCGGCAGCCTCATAAATCATTTCCCAGAATTGCCTCCGCGTCACAGGATCGACCCCGCTGGTCGGCTCGTCGAGGAAAACAATAGGAGGTTCGTGAAACAATGCTATACTGAATGCCAGTTTCTGCTTCCAGCCCAATGGAATTTCCTTCACCAAACTGTTGCGGACCTGACTCATTTGCAATTTCTCAATCAACTTTCCTGCTTTTTCGCGAAATGCTGCTCCCGTATGACCATAAATTCCGGCAAAAAAACGAATATTTTCATATACCGTCAAATCTTCGTACAAGCTGAATCGCTGGCTCATATAACCAATGATTCGGCGAATTTTATCTGTATCGTTGTAAATATCATATCCGGCAATACTCACCTTGCCCGATGTCGGTTTCGACAAACCACACAAAATTTTCATTGCAGTAGTCTTCCCAGCTCCGTTGGCTCCCAGAAACCCAAATATTTCGCCTTTCTGCACAGTGAAATTCAGATTCTCATTGGCAACAAAAGAACCAAATCGTTTCACCAGATTTTCAACTATAATGATGGGTTCTGTTGTCATAATACGTCCGATTTTGAATTAATCAGGTTCTGCGACAAATGCAAAAACACATCTTCGACTGTTGCCTGAACAGAATGCACCGAAGCGTTTGAATCGAATTCGCATATTTCTTTCGACAGATTATCAATGCTGCCGGTACACGAAAAGTGGACTTCTTGTCCAAAAGGAAAAACATCGGCGACATAAGGCCGGTCCCGGAGCCATTTCAGCAATTGATAGTTGTTGCTCCCTGTTGCCTTGAACAAAGGAATTGTCAGTAATTGAGAAATACCAGAAGGAGTATCGGTAGCAAGAATATTGCCGTCGTGCATCATAGCAACACGATCGCAGCGCGAAGCCTCGTCCATATAAGGCGTTGAAACCACAATGGTTAGTCCTTCCGATTTCAGGCGGCCCAACATTTCCCAAAACTCTTGTCGCGAAACCGGATCGACACCTGTGGTAGGCTCGTCGAGAAATAAAATGTCGGGTTTATGAATAAGCGCACAACTCAGAGCCAGTTTCTGTTTCATCCCTCCCGAAAGCTTCCCCGCTCTGCGATTTTTGAATGGCTCTATATGACTGTAAATATCTTTTACAAGATGATAGTTTTCTTCGATACTTGTCTTGAAAATTGAAGCAAAAAACTGTAGATTTTCTTCTACCGTAAGGTCGGGATACAACGAAAAACGACCGGGCATATAGCCCGAAATGCGCCGGATTGCTTTGTAATCTTTCACCGGATTGTAGCCCAAAACAGTAATATTTCCATCGTCGGGTACCAAAAGAGATGTCATGATACGAAAAAGAGACGTCTTGCCGGCTCCGTCGGGTCCGATAAAACCAAACATCTCGCCCTCAGCAACCTCAAAACTGATACTATTGAGTGCCGTAACGTTTTTGTAACGCTTGGTTAAACCAGATGCTGTTATTGCTTTCATGTTTTCAATTTGTTTTTACTTTTTAATTTACTTTTTTAATTTACTTTTTTTAAATTACTGTCCGTAGATTAATCTACGGACAGACAGATAGTTATTTATTATTTGTTTCTTTACTTTTCAATATTTTTGAAGACTCAATATCAATCACAGCCTCCAGATTGAAATGATTTCTTGCACTTGAATACAAATATTCCTCAGGCTTGTTCACCCAACCAGCTTTCACTGGATTGTTGTGAATGTACTTTTCTATTGCCATTTGCATTCTGTAATCGATAACTTCTATTGGATGACTTTGGTGTTCCCACAACTGGAAGTTTTCAACTCGCTGATTTCGTTCCGAAGCCAATTTGAATAGATTTTTGAGCCACGCAAATTTTGAATGGCCACTTTGATCGAGCATTTTTCTGATTTTCGAAGATGTAGTTCGCTTCAAATCGCGTACAGCACCAGACAAATTGCCGCAATTGCTCGAAACAAGCAAATGAACATGATCAGGCATAATCACATATTCATACAAAACCAAGTCTTTATTTTCAATACAGTACTTCAGTGTATCGATAAATACGTCTTTGAATTCTTTTCTGGTGAAAACATCAACCCAAAACACAACGCGGAATGTTAGAAAGTGCATTGCTGCTTGATTGCGAATTTTGTAGCCTCTTTCTGACATAGTTTTGTTTATTTATTTTTTTATTTTGAACTAAACAAAACTTCGCCCGGCATACCAATTTTGACAGAGCCATCATTTATTACTTTCACCTTGATTGCATACACCAGATTGACCCGTTCTTCTTTGGTTTGAATAATCTTGGGAGTAAACTCTGCCTGCTGGCTGATCCACGTAACAATTCCTTCATATTCCTTGTATCCATCTTCCCCATTATCAATCCGAACAGTCACTTTCTGATTCAGTTTCACTTCCGACAACTGCGAACCGCTCACATACGCTTTCAAATACATAATTTTCAGGTTGGCAATCTTCACCAATGGCTTTCCGGCAACAGCAATTTCGCCTTCATTTAAATACTGAGTCAATACAGTTGCTGATATTGGGCTTGTTATTGTTGACCTTTGAATCTGATCAATAATTTGCTCAATCTGCGCATCGACCGATCCTGCTTCGGCTCCAATGGGAGAACCCTGCGAACGAACGTTTGCTATCTGGCGATCGATAACACTGATTTGATAAACAATATCATCCTTTTGCTTTTGCGTTGCCGCACCATCGCTCAACAATTTATCAACTCGCTCTAATTCTTTCTGCAAGTTCGATTTTTGCTGAATCAGCACCTCGGCCGACGTTGAAACATTTCCGGTGCGCGACATCACAGCTCTTCGCTGCGCCATTAAAACATCGAGTTTAAGAACAAGAGGTACAGTATCTATTACAGCAATCACATCACCCTCATTCAGCACATCGCCCTCTTCGAGCTGCATATTAATGATTTTGCCACTCACTTCGGACGAAACAATGATTTCGTCGCTTTCAAAATTGCCGTATGCATCGGCTTCTTCATTGCTTTTTCCGCACGATAGCAACACCAGCGGCAACGACAAGAGAAAAATGTATTTTTTCATAGTTTATTATTTTCCAAAAGTTCTGAGATAATTGTATTGTTCCTTTGCAAGTTGAATGCGATGCATTTCGAGTGTGATGGCTGCCGCCGTTTTATTGTTCAGCTGATTCAAATAGTCGGTCGCTGTTATAACGCCACCTTCAAGCTGAGACTCATAACTTTTCAGAATTGAGATCCGAAGTTCAAGAATCTGTTCATCGGTTGAAAGCTGGTTATTAAGACTTTCGATCTTTTGCCATTGCGCACTACGGGCTAATTCCATTTTCGTAATATATGCTTCGCGTTGTATGTCGATTGACTGTCTCTGAATCTGCAAAATCTGCTGTTCGCGCTTGTTGCTCCCTCCCTTCCACAAACTCCAACTTGCTTTCACCCCCACCAGATACCACATATCGAACTGCGTTGTAAACATATTCAATCCCGGACGACCATAGCCGGCTTGCCCAAATGCTGCCACCATTGGCATATTTCTGACTTTTAGCATATCCTGACTACTGCTTAGCTTCGACTGATTCAGCTCAAATAATTTTAATTCCGGAGTTTCCAGTTTCAGATCATAAGCTACAATAGCACTTGAGGGTACCGCCATTTCAGTTGTTTCGGAAACAGGCGTTGAAAGTAAAGTTCCAAGCATATCGAAATTGGCTTGTATCAATTCGTCGAGATCGCTTATTTTCTGTTTGAGCGATAGTTGCTCAACACGCATTAAATCAGCCGAACTTTGCAACACAACGCCGTTTTTTACACGCGACTCCATTAAGCTTATTTGCTGATTCAATTCATCCTGCATCAGAATCATTTGTTCGCGACTCTTTCTCAGCGTCAGAATACTGAAATACACATCAGATGTCATGAGCTCAATCTTTTTCAGATCAGCATTCAGACTTTCCTGCGAAATAGCCAGATCGGCCGCCTCAATGTCGCGTTGCGCCGACGAAAGCCCGCCATCATATATAAGTTGTTGCACATCAAGCGTCATCTTATACATATCCTTTTTCAATTCAGGAATATCAATACCCGGCAAACTAATAGGTAAAGCTGTCACATCGCTCTGATATGTAGCCTGAGCATTAATACTTACCGTTGGCATCCAGTTGGAGTTGATGTTTTTATTTTTCAGAGCCGAGGCCTGATCGAATAACTGTTGTTGCTTTAATAACGGATAGGCCAGCCGGGCCTGCAACACTGCTTCGTCGAGTGTAAGCTGCTGAGCTTGCAACACAACAGATGCAAACATCAAAAACAGCCAAAGATTACTTTTCTTCCACATAATCGAGTCCTTTTAATACAAATTCAATTACAAATTCACGTCGTTCAAGCATCAGCTTTTCTGCCGCCTCGTGACTATTTTCGAGCAAAACACCTTTCAATAATGGCATTCCAATAAACGGAAAAATACATTGACCAATCAATGATATCAGAAACTGCACCGGATCGACTGGCCTGATATTCCCCTGAGATACCTGAAAAGAAATAATCATTTTTATCATCCCTACATCGAATCCTTTATTTTTCATCATATCCACAACCAGTTCGGGCATGCGATTGATTTCGCGAACTACAAATACAGGCAAATACGGATTGGCTTCCATGATATCGTGATAAGAATGCACAAAAATGGTTACCAAATCGCGAAAAGAAGTTGAATACTGAACTGCCGACTGAACGCGAGGAATAAGCTGCCCAATAGCTTCAACAAAAATACCCATAAACAACTTCTCTTTTGTTCGAAAATAGTAATGAAGCAAAGCTTTATTTATTCCGGCTTTGTTGGCAATTTCCTGCATACGTGCACCATCAAAGCCTTTTTCGAGAAACACCTCACGGGCAGCCTCCAGAATTTGCAATTCCGTTGATTTGTCAGGGATTGCTGAATTGACCATACGTTTTAATTATTTAGATAATCCATTTGATTTAACCAAGTGGTCAAAATTACAATTATTTTTAATTCATGCTTATTGTTTTTTGTTATCAGACGGTTAAATTTTTACAGATTAGCCATATTCCACAATTCAATATCAGGCTCTGAACCGATTAACAGTAAAATACACTACCTTTGCAATACTATTGTGATGCAATGATAAAATACACCATACCGCATTTTTTCAATGATGCGGTTTATCAGTTTTCCGGACATGATGCACTTTCGTTCACCGACGAAAAGCCTGTTTCGTATCAAGAATTGGCGCTTAAAATAAGCTCTACCATTTCGTATCTTCAAGAAAACAACATCAGCAAAGGCGACCGGGTTGCAATTTGGGGCTCAAATTCACCCCAATGGGGCATTGCATATCTTGCAATAACATGCATGGGTGCTGTAGTTGTACCCCTTCTCCCCGAAGTTCCTCCGGCCGACGCCGAAATAATATTACGTCATTCCGGAACAGAAATCCTTTTTACCAGTCAAACAAATGCTGCTAAAATAACCTCTTCCAAATTCACCCAACCAGGTCGAATTGTAATTTTAGAAGACTTGTTGGCAAACAATGACACGACTAACAGGATTTTCGATTTTGCCAATTCGGACGTAACCGAAGATGATCTTGCAGCCATTATATATACGTCGGGAACAACAGGCCGGGCTAAAGGAGTGATGCTTACGCACAGAAACATCTCTCATGTTGCATGGCACAGCAGAAACATTCAACCCATCAATTCTACAGACCGCTTTTTGTCGGTTTTACCCATGGCACATACCTACGAAAACTCTCTGGGTTTTTTGTTTCCGGTATTCAATGGTGCATGTATTTACTATTTGAGGAAAGCTCCCACGGCATCGGTGTTACTTCCTGTACTATTACAGATCAGGCCGACACTGATGCTTACCGTTCCGCTCATTATCGAAAAGATGTTTCGGATGCGAATCAAGCCGCAATTGACAAAAGGGATTGTTCTCAGGACATTATACAAAATTGGTCCTTTCAGAAAACTTTTGCATCGGATGGCCGGGAAAAAGCTCATGAAAACATTTGGCGGAGAAATTAAATTTTTCGGCATTGGCGGGGCCAAGCTCAATCCTACTGTAGAACGCTTTCTGAAAGAAGCCCGGTTTCCGTACGCAATTGGCTACGGGCTTACTGAATCAGCTCCTTTGCTGGCAGGTGCCAATGGTCAACACACCCGATTCGAATCGACCGGACCGGCGCTGTTTGGAGTTGAACTAAAAATCGAAAATCCTGATCCTAAAACCGGTGAAGGTGAAATCTGGGCCAAAGGTCCCAATGTAATGAAAGGCTATTATCGGGAACCGGAACTGACATCGGAAGTAATCACCCCTGATGGTTGGCTTAAAACCGGTGACTTAGGAAAAATAGATAAACGAAACTACTTGTATATACGCGGTCGGCTAAAAAATATCATCATCACGTCAACAGGAAAAAATATTTATCCCGAAGACATCGAAGCGTTGATAAACAACCATCGTTTTGTTGCCGAGTCACTTGTTATTGAACGAAAAGGCAAACTTGTGGCCTTGGTACAACTCAACATGGAAGAACTCGAACAGCAATTCAATCTGTTACTCGATGCTATTGATGCCAGGAAATCTGAAATTCTCGAGGAAATCCGACAATATGTGAATGCACACGTGAGTCAACTATCGCAAATTCAATCGATTGTATTTCAGGCAGTTCCTTTTGAAAAAACAGCAACGCAAAAAATAAAGAGATTCATGTATCAATAGGCAGATTTGCATTTTGTATCGCTGAAACATACAATTATTTTGATTTTAATAAATATTTTTACTTTTACAAAAAAATAGAATGAGAAGACTGTTTTCATTTTTGGCTTTTGCGATAATTTCTTCAGCATACTGCAACGATGGAATGTTTTATTCAAACGGTGGCAATTTGATGCCGATGAAAGAAACAAGCATCGAAATGCAGAAAGAAGTATTGTTTCTGAAACGCATTCCTGACGGATTTGAAGTAAATGTTTATTTTGAGTTCTACAATCCGGGCGAAACACGCGACGAAATTGTCGGCTTTGTAACTCCTCCTTCGTCCGACGAAGCATTCATGGATGAAGATTTGCCCGGAAGTGTTTCCCGAAAAGGGCTGCCGCTTCGTCATCCTTTCATTAACGAATTCATGGTGATGGTAAACGGGCAATTACTTCCGTATGAAGTTGCCCGATTCGACAGTACCGGCTTTAATTCAGAAGTTGCAGGTTCTGAGTCGGGTTTCGATTATGTCTATTACTTTAATGTGCATTTCCAACATGGGAAAAACATCATTCAACACCATTATATTTTCAAGGGGTTTTCTTCCATCTACGAAGAGAGATTTAATTACCGACTGACAACCGGAAAAATGTGGTCGAAAGATGCCATCGGCGATTTCGAATTATACATTGAGGCTCCCGAAACTTACATGAGAGTGCCGGCTACATTCTACAACGACAATCGTCCGGCTTTGTGGCAAATTATGGGAATCGGCAAGCTGGCAGATGAAAATTATGCGGGTTGGGGCAATACGTTCATGCGTAGTGGTTTACTTCGTTTTCAATCCATCAATTTTGCTCCCGATTACGACCTCACTATTACGATCCCTTCCCAACATATTATTCTCGAAGAACTTCCCAAATTCAATCCGGGACTGGAACTTCCATTCATGATGGATCTGCTTTACACCACCGACAGTGAATATGAATACGATTTCGAGGAATACAGCAACGAAACTATTCAAATGCTCATCAATTATTTATATGTAAAGCATGGTTTACTCATAAAAAACGAGGAAGCTGCTACTATTTTTAAAAATTGCATCTGGTACATTCCCGACCCCAACCTCAAGGCCGATCAAATTCAACTTTCCGAACAGGAACAGCGTATTTTGAATGCGTTGGTTGCTGAACGAAGCAAGCGAAAACAAAAATAACACTACTGTTCCTGAACATATCCGTGATTGAGTATAAAAAAGCAGCCATACTTCGGCGGAGCCCAGTGTGACTGATAGTCATAGTTTTTTATTCTAAAATGTAGTCATCCAGAGCTTGTCGAAGCATGACAAAAAACGAAGTATCCCCGATAAAATAATTCTTCCGATATATCACACATCGACGGAGCTCAGTGTGACTGATTTTTGTCTTATTTTCAATATTATAGTCATGCTGAGCTTGTCGAAGCATGACGAAAAACGAAGCATAACAGCTTTTTATATTGAAAACCGGGACAGATGATTTCTGCATTTGGAACGAAAACAGAAAAATCTGTTTATTTTTGTCTCGCATACAACAAACAACAATGAAACATATCTTATTTTCAGTCGCATTATTTTTCTTATTCTCAACATTTGTCCCTGCACAGGAACCCGACGAATTCCCCATATCCGAAAGCTGCACCAGTATTATGGCTGGCAAAAAAGCAACTACCGATGGTTCGGTTATCACCAGCCATACATGCGACGGACGCTATCGCACATGGCTCAACATAGTTCCAGCTGCCGACTTTGCCGACGACACCGTCTTGAATATTTTTTGGGGAACCATGCACACCGAGACTCCATGGGATACGCGGGGCATCGAACTCAAAGGAAAAATTAATCAGGTAAAACACACCTATGCTTATCTCAACACAGCCTATCCTTGTTTGAACGAAAAGCAGCTGGCCATTGGCGAAAGCACTATTTCGGGCCGCTCCGAGCTTAAAAACGACAAAGGCCTTTTCCTGATTGAAAATCTGGAAGCCATTGCTTTGCAGCGATGCAGCACTGCCCGGCAAGCAATAGTTTTGATTGGTGAACTGATTCATGAATTTGGCTATGCCGACGCCGGAGAATGCATTACTATTGCCGATAAAAAAGAAGTCTGGGTTATGGAAATTTTCGGAGAAGGCCCCGACAAAATTGGAGGCGTTTGGGCTGCACAACGTATTCCCGACGACCACGTGGGAGTTTGCGCCAATATCAGCCGCATCAGTACTATCGATCTGAAAAAGTCCGATTATTTTATGGCTTCCGAAAATGTATTTGAGGTTGCCAAACGAATGAAATTCTGGGATGGCGAAGAACCTTTTAAATTTTGGAAAGCATACAGTGGGGCCAAACCTTTTCAAATTCGCGAGTATTTTATTCTCACCCGTTTAGCCCCTTCGCTTAACCTCGATTATAATTCAGAAGAACTTCCGTTTTCGGTGAAACCTGACAAAAAAGTAAGTGTTCGCGACGTGATGGCATTGCTTCGTTCCACTTTCGAAGGGACACCGTGGGACATGACTCAGAATCTGAACCTTGTTCAACAACGAAAAGACAGCACCGGAAAATGGGTTAACGACACAATCACTTCGCCATATGCCAACCCCTGGATGCGACGAGAAATGATGGGTATGGCAAACTTCCTCGATCCGGGAGCAGTTGAATTTAAGCGAACCTGTGCTGTCGCATGGTGTGCATACAGCTTTGTAGCTCAATTACGCGACTGGCTACCCGACGAATATGGTGGAATTTCATGGTTTTCGTTCGACAATCCTGCCGAAAGTCCACGCATTCCCATCTTTTGCGGCACACTTTCGCTCCCCGAAGAGTTCAACTATTGCGGGCAATTCAATTTCAATGAAAATTCGGCACATTGGCAATATCGGCAGGCCAACCGGCTTGCAACTGTTCGCTGGGGCGAAGGTCGCAAACTTATTGAGCCGGCTTTGATGCAATACGAAGAAAAAGCCTTTAATGATCTTTCGGCCATCGAAACAAAAGCCGCCGAATTATTAAAAGAAGATAAAAAGAATGCTGAAGCTGGCAATCCAACTCAAAAATGCCGCGAATATCTTACCTTATACACCGCCGACTTCTACAGATCATCGGCCACTAAATGGCTCGAACTACGCGATCAATTCTGGACAAATTTAAAGTTGTCGTTTTGAAACATCGCCCACATACAGCGTAAACAATCTGGAAAAATATTTCAAAACCATATAACTGGTTTTCTCAACCTTTTTTAAAATTGCTTTAAGAATCATTTTTACCAGAAACTGTTGTTTTCCTGTGCTATTAAAAACATTCATTACAGATATCCCACAATATAAAAAGCACTGAAATTGCCTGATGAGATAAGCAATCTCACCGTATTCAAAAATGCAATATGTATTTCCGGTGCAAAACCGGTAATAACACCTAGAGTCCGATTAGCATAAACCCGTGATGGAAACAAAGTATTTGCATGCACGAAAGCCGTAGTTGAACGCTAAAAAAACGAACGATTTTGAATCATCTTTACAGTGTTCAAATCGCTCAATCATGAAAACGCTTTTATCTCTTCTAATTATCACCTCAATTGCCACTCAGGCTTTTTCGCAAGATCCTGACACATTGAAACCTTTTTTTCTTGAAAATACGGATTTCGATCCGGACTATAGCATCTACGACACCTATGGCAATTACCAAAGCAATGGTCTTTATACGCTCCCATGCGAATTGCTTCAATTTACCGCCGGCACTTCCAACAAAGGTTTTGTTTTCAACTGGGCTACTATAACCGAAACAAACACCTCTAACTTCAGTGTTGACTATTTAAATCCTAAAGGAATATGGGAACACATTGAAACTGTAGAAGCATCGGGAAATTCGAACTGCATAGTTGAATACAATCTCACCAGTAATAAAATGTTTCCGACAGGAACGATTTTCAGATTGGTTCTCACGGATAACGATGGCACAAGCCGGAGTTTAGCCATGATTAGCGCAAATGTGAATAATCCGGATCGTTTCAATCCGATCAGTAATTTCAGAGTTAGCAGTAATCGGAATTCAATCAATTTATTGTGGGATTGCAGCAGCGAAAATATTGAAACCAGCATTAAAGTATATTCGATTAGCGGACAACTGCTTTTCAGCCAAGACAACAACAGCAACGATGGGTTCAATTATATTGAAAATATTGAACTTATGGACGGGAATGTGTTTATTGCTGTTGCCGAAAGCGCATACGGGCGCACCAGCATCAAGTTTGGGTTATAAACGAATCTGACGTTTGATTTTATCGATATCTCTCTTCATTTCGGCCACCGTGCTCTGCAATTCGTTTCGGGGTAGCACCGGGTCGGGAAGCTCGGGACTGATATAATGAACAAAACGCCACACTTCTCTGATTTCGGGCAAAGCAAGTTCGTAGGGCTCATAAAAAGAATTAAGCGAATACAACACCAACTTCCCCTGCTCTTTAAGCAGATTCTCAACCACCTTAAAAACCACTCCGTCTTCGTAGGTAAGAATAATGTAAGCCTGACGATCACGAATCAGATTCCAGTTCTGAACAAACTCGCCGGTAACAAAAGCTTTGTCCGGAATAGGCAGCATACTGTCGCCACTAATCTGAAAAGTACGGTATTTTTTATCAGAGCTCAAAAAAGGAAGCGAAAAAGTGGGCAATACTTTAATGTAATCGGGGTCTGCAAACCCTGATTTGTAACCCGCTTTGGCCTTTTCTTCAACCAATTCAATATTCTCATTATTTCCTGAATCGACAGTGGTAGCAAGCACGCGCAAGTTGCTTCCACGAATATAGGGATCGGATCCGAGTTCCATTTGCCGAATCTGGTATTCGCTTAAAGTGGAAAAATCGGATGTAAGAAGAGTGTCGATCGATACATGAAAAAACGAACTCAGACGAATAATTTCATCAATTCCCGGTTCAGCCACCTGATTTTCGTAGCCACTCAGGGTTGAGCGATTCATACTGACTGCCAGCGCCAATTCTTCCTGAGTAAGACTCTTTCGCTTACGCAAAAACCTGATATTGGATGGTAAAAAATGACTCATTGGTGAATTTTTAAACAAAGATAGTGGTTATTTTTTAAACATGCAATTTTTTAAAACATTTTCACCTGCCATTTCTAATACATAAGCTTACAATAATTTAAACCAACACAAAAGAAAACAATGATTAATTTCGTTCTTCATTAAAACCAGTGAGCAATGAGATTCCGGAAGTCGATTATTCTTGTATTAAGCGTTTTAATATCGGGCGCCCATGTCTGGGCACAGAAAAGCACACGCGAAGGCAACGAAATATTGTGGTCGGTCGACCGTCCTTTAGCTTGGTCCGATTTCAAGGGATCCAATACAAACATGCAGAAAAATCAGGCCGCTTTTGTTGGCACTCAGCTTTCGTTTGAAACTTCAATAAACAAGAATCAGGATTCCGTAACAATTAAAGTTGAAGCCCGAATGATCAAAAACCATTCGTGGAAACTTAAATCGGCTACATCGGATTATTTGCTAAAACATGAACAGTTGCATTTCGATATTTGTGAATTATTTGCCCGGAAACTGAGAAAGGAAATAAGCGAAATGATTGCAGAAAAACGCACTTTTAATTCAAATTTGAATAAGCTGATGAAAAAAATTGACAAAGAACATTATGCGATGCAAAAGCAATACGACAAGGAAACAAATCACTCTTTAACCGAAGAAATGCAAGCCGGATGGAATATCAGCATTGCCAATCAGTTGAAGGAATACGAAGCCTGGAGTAGCAGCGAAATCGTACTCGCTTTTGTTGATTAAATTGCGCATTTATTCATATAAGCACTTTACAGATAACCGACTCCTGTTTCAGAAACTCTTTTTAAATGAGAATTACGGAAACATTTTCCGCATCGATGTTAACCAAATGCAAACCGGGCGATTCATGAATCAGGCACACCTTTATATAAAAACAAAAAGCGATAATTATTAAATTTGCAATTCCCGATTTTCATTATTACCTTTAAGGTATCTAACAACCACACGCTTGAGAAGAATTGCATTGGCTTATTTGATATTTGTATTTACCGGCTTTACAGCTTCGGCTCAATGCCCCGTGAATGCCGATTTCAATTTCAACCGCCTCTGCAACAATGGCTTGGTTCATTTTACCGACAGCAGTTATCTTACAGGCGTTGGACAGATAGTTGGCTGGGAATGGAATTTCGGCGATGGAGCTCCATTAAGCAATGTACAGAATCCAACACACAACTATGTGGTTGGGGCTACTTACAATGTTCAGCTGGTTGTTACCGATTCGTCGGGGTGTACCGACACCATTATCATTCCGGTTTTCGTCAATCCTCTTCCGTCAGCATCGTTCACATTCGGTCCCAACAATGCATGTTCGGGAAGCACTGTCAGCTTCAACAATACCAGTACCGGAACAGGACTTACATACTTGTGGAATTTCGGCGACGGCAATACATCAACCTTACAGAATCCATCGCATATTTATACAGCATATGGTTGCGGAACGCAGAACTTCAATGCAACGCTTACGGTTACAGATGCAAATGGCTGTAGTTCAACCATTACGCAGGTTGTTTCGGTGCTTCAACAACCCAATGTGTTTTACTTCGAACCGAATGGATTTATCTTTTGTCATACCGACACATCGAGTGTTTCGGACACCATGCAGATATTCAATTTCTCGCCCGATGCAGCATGTATAGCCTCATACACAATCGATTGGGGCGATGGAAGTCCGCTATCGGTTTCGCCACCTGCACTTTTCGACGGTACCAATCCTCTCGGCCATATCTATACTTCAATCGGGTACTTCCCTGTCACCATTACAGCGGTTGGAACCAATGGTTGCCAGACAGTTTACACGCAAACAGCAACTGTAGAAAGTAACCCTGTTGCATCGTTGATCGGCCCTCCTGTTGGAAGCAATGTCGGTTGCGCGCCTTTCAGTGTTTGCGTTGTCAACATGAGTCAGAATATTTCACCATCGACCTTAATGACATTGGCCTGGGGCGATGGAATTACCGACACGTTGCCAACCGGAAGCGTTGGCGACACCCTTTGTCATAACTACTTAGTTTCGGGATGTATTGCCGGCACTATGACCAGCTACACCGTTACACTCACTTCGCAGAATATTTGCGACTTTTCGCAGTCGAGTTGGTCTCCGGTTCGTATTTACGAGCCACCCGATGCCGATTTTTATCTGGTGGACGATTCGGTTTGTGTTGGCGAAAACGCGGTTATTATCAACCAATCGGAGCCCAATTATTGTGCTGCCAATTCAGCAACCTGGTATACCTGGGATTTTGGCGACGGAACAACTTTTGGCCCAACGCTGGTTCCAGCCGGTTCGAACCCACAGCAAACCATCAATCACATTTACGGCGATACTGGCGTATATGTCATAACGCTCACCGCCAACAACAGCTCTACCAACGGATGCGGATCAACTCAGTTCCAGGCATTGGTTTGGGTGAGTCAGGCTTATGCACAATTTTCGTTCGATACCGTTTGCATGGGCGACCCGACCCATTTTACCGATTCGAGCTGGGGAGTTGCTTCCACCATCATTTCGTGGGAATGGCATTTTGGCGATGGAGGAACCAGCAATGCTCAGAATCCAAACCATATTTATCCCACCTGGGGCGATTTCAACGCCTGGCTGGCTGTGACGTCGAGTGCTGGCTGTACCGACACCATGTGGCATATTGTGCATGTTGACACATTGCCTTATGTTGAATTTGCATACGACACTGTTTGTTTTGGCGATCCTACGCATTTCACCAATCTTTCGTATGGACGCGGAAGTCCCATTTTTGCTTATTTATGGGATTTTGGCGACGGTAATACTTCTTCGGTTCTGGATCCGGTTCATACCTATGGCGCTCCGGGCAACTACAATGTGACCTTGATTGTTACCGACGATAACGGATGTATCGATTCCATTACACATACTGTACCTGTGAGTCCGCCCCCGATTCCGGATTTTTCGGCCGACACAGCCTGTCTGGGTTCTGCTACGCAGTTCACCGATCAGTCAACGGCTCCGTTCGGAAGCATTGTAAGCTGGGATTGGGATTTTGGCGATGGCTCGGGAACTTCGAATGCACAGAATCCGGCATATATTTATGGCGACACGGGAACATATTGGGTCACGCTGATTGTTGAAACCAATATTGGCTGTACCGATACTGTTGTTTTGCCGGTTTATGTTTCTCCGATTCCCGAAGCAGGCTTTTTTGCCGACACCGTTTGCGCGGGTGGCCCGACACATTTCACCGACACGTCTCAAACCTTTGGCTGGCCAATTGTATCGTGGCAATGGGATTTTGGCGACGGGGGAACATCGAATCTTCAAAACCCAATTTATACCTATCCTTCACCGGGTCAATACATTGCAACATTGGTTGTTTCGAATCCGTTTGGTTGCAGCGATACCGTATCGGTTACCATTGTGGTTGATTCTATTCCTGAAGCCAATTTCATTGTCAGCAACGCTTGTTTGGGCGACACTGTTTGCTTCACCGACAATTCTATAGCACACGGAAGCCCCATTGTGAGCTGGGAATGGGATTTTGGCGACACACAAACGGCTGTAGGTCCGAATCCTTGTCATTTATATGCCGGCGCCGGAACGTACAATGTTTCGCTGGTGGTGACTTCAGCAATTGGCTGTACCGACACCATCGTTATTCCACTCACCATTTATCCGTTACCCGAAGCGGGTTTCACCTTTGTTTCGGCATGCAACGGCGATCCGGTGATGTTTACCGACACATCGCACGCCAATGGAGGCACCATTGTTTCGTGGGAATGGGATTTCGGCGATGGTTCGGGAACTTCGAATCAGCAAAATCCGCAATATTTCTACGGCGACACAGGCACCTATTTTGTAACGCTTATTGTTTTCAACAGCAACGGATGTACCGATACGGTTGTGAATCCGATAAACTATCTTCCCCGCCCTACAGCAGAATTTCTCTACGACACAAGTTGCGCCGGACAGCCCATTCATTTCACCGATATTTCCACCGGAAACGGCAGTACCATTACTTCGTGGGAATGGGATTTCGGCGATGGAAACAGTTCCATACTTCAGAATCCGGTTCATCCCTATGCCAATTCGGGAACTTTTGTTGTAACGCTTATTGTCAGCAACAGTTCGGGTTGTGCCGACACCATTCAGCACAATGTGATTGCCGATTCGCTTCCCGAGCCTCTTTTTACAGCTCCTCCGGTTTGTTTCGGCGATTCAACCTATTTTACCGACCTCAGCGTACCACATGGTTCGGCTATTGCCAGCTGGCAATGGGATTTTGGCGACGGCAATACATCGACGCTTCCGAATCCTGTTCACTTGTATGCTGCACCGGGGGTTTATCCTGTTACATTGGTAGTTGAAAACACCAATGGTTGCAGCGATACCCTTGTACAAAACATCACAGTTTACGCCTTACCGACTGCCGCTTTCAATTACACGGGAACCTGTTTGAACAGAGATATTTTCTTTACCGACAATTCTGTTCCCGGCAGCGGAACAATTAATACATGGGATTGGGATTTTGGCGACGGCTCGGGAACTTCGGCTGCACAGAATCCAATTTACCAATACAGCATTGTAGATAGCTTTTTGGTGACATTGATTGTGATTGACCAATATGGATGTACCGACACCATCTCCGACAGCATCAGGGTGAGTCCTTTGCCGGTATCGGGTTTCATGGCCGATTCGGTTTGTCTGGGACTTCCAACGCATTTCGCCGATACATCGCAGAATTTTGGTTTTGCCATTAATTTCTGGGAATACAATTTCGGCGACGGAAACAGCTCCAACCTGCAAAATCCGGATCATATCTATGGCAATTCGGGCAATTTCAACGTGCAGTTGGTTGTCGGGAACACAAGCAATTGCTTCGATACGGTTCAGCAAGTGGTATTTGTGAAGCCAACTCCCACAGCTCAATTTGCTTTTACCGATGTCTGCTTTGCCGATACCACCGTTTTCACCGACAACAGTGTTCCCAATTCACCGTCAATGCTTAGCTGGGATTGGGATTTTGGCGATGGAAACGGCAGCAATGCAACCGATACTTCGCATTTGTATGGCGCTCCGGGCAATTATCCTGTACAATTGATTGTTGTCAATTCGTGGAATTGCAGCGATACGCTTACGCAAAATGTCACAGTATATTCGTTGCCGCAGGCTGGTTTTATGTCGAGCGTTGCATGTATTGGTTTCCCGACTTCGTTTGTTGACACATCGAATGCAGGAAGCGGAACCATCAACGGATGGGACTGGGATTTCGGTGAACCAGGAGGAACTTCGATTGTCCAAGATCCAACTTACACCTATACTTCGGGTGGAACAAATTACACCGTTACGCTGGCTATTGTCGATCAATACGGATGTACCGACACCACATCAACCAACATTTCGCTCCATCCTCAACCGGTTGTCGATTTTTCGGCCACGGCAGCCTGCTCCGGATTGCCCAACAATTTCACCGATTTGTCGGTTCCTGCGGCTGGAGTTATGGCTTCGTGGGATTGGGATTTCGGCGATGGAAGCGGAACATCGGCTGCTCAAAATCCGTCGTACATTTATCCTGCTACGGGAGTGGTGCAAACTTATACCGTTACGCTGATTGGTTTCGACAACAACGGTTGTCCCGATACCACGAGTCATGTTGTGACTGTGAATCCGAATCCGGTTGCCGGTTTCACTTCCGATACCGCCTGTGTTGGCGACCCAACCACATTTGCCGATATTTCTACGCCACTTGCCGGCGCAATCAGTAGCTGGGATTGGGATTTTGGTGACGGTTCGGGCACTTCTGCTGCGCAAAATCCGACCTATATTTATCCGGCATCGCCCAATATTGAAATTTACAACAGCATTTTGATGGTTGAAGATGCCAACGGATGCCGCGACACCATAACGCACGCAATTCGTGTCAATCCGCTGCCTGTGGTGTGGTTTGGAACAAATACTGCCTGCACAGGCTCAAACACTCTATTTACCGACAGCACATACAGCAATGGCGGTGCATTGAATAGCTGGACCTGGGATTTTGGCGACGGAACAGGCTCATCGGCTGTGCAGAATCCGGCTTATACCTACGACACCGTTCTGAATCCGACAGTTTACAACGTAAACTTGCTTATTACCGATATCAACGGTTGTGTTCACGATACTTTGCTGCCCGTTTCCGTAAATCCGTTGCCGATTGCTTCGTTCAATTCCATTTCGGCTTGCTCGGGCTATCCGAGCCAGTTTACCGATGCTTCTACCAGCACGGGCGGAAATATTGTAACCTGGAACTGGGATTTTGGCGATGGCTCGGGTACTTCGGTTGCACAGAATCCGACGTATTTGTATCCGACAACTTCGGCTGTAACCACTTACAATGTTGTTTTGGGTGTAACCGACCAAAACGGATGTTTCGACACCATTGTGCTTCCTGCGACTATTTATCCTTCGCCTTCGGCAGGATTTATCAGCGACAGCGTTTGCTCGGGAACTCTGCTTCAATTTACCGATACTTCTTCGTCGATTGGTGGTGCCATAACCAGCTGGAACTGGGACTTTGGCGACGGCTCGGGTACATCGGCTGCTCAAAATCCGGCATACACGTATCCAACCGTTCTCAACACAACTCCATATCCGGTGACGCTGATTGTTGAAAATGTAAACGGATGCTTCGACACCACTGTTTACAATGCGCTTATCTGGCCCAATCCGGTAGTCGATTTCCATACCGATATTGCATGTTTTGGCAATCTCACTCACTTTTACGACGATACCTATTCGAATGGAGCTGCACTTCAAAGCTGGAGCTGGGATTTCGGTGATGGTTCGGGAACATCGGCACTTCAGTATCCCGATTATCTTTATGGAACCTGGGGCAGTTTCAATGTCAATCTCACCGTGATTGACAGCAACCTGTGTACTTCGTCGGCCACCAATGTGGTGGTTGTCGATTCGCTGCCGATACCCGATTTCACGTTCAGTATTTCGTGTACGCAGGGCATTGTGCAGTTCACCAACAATTCGCAGCCTAACGGCAGCATTATCACCGGCTATTTGTGGGATTTCGACGATCTGAGTATGT
>PHDB01000046.1 GCA_002842495.1 Bacteroidetes bacterium HGW-Bacteroidetes-6 | reverse complement strand
TAATCGGTTGTTCGCCGCGGAATCGGACACTAATAAGAAATTAAATTTCTTATTAGTCGTGGGCAGTCGCCAACTACAAGCAAGCTTGTGCTTGGCTCGTTGCCTCCACGCAGGCTCTGCCGTGTCCGCTCCGATGCGTACAACATGATGTAACAATTGTCGGTACTGGGTTATCTTTTTAACAACTTTAACAGGTCGCCGGATTAAATTCGTAGGCCTGCTTTTTTACGCTTATTATTATGCTTGTTATCAAACATGGGACTACACAGTGCATTATTATTCCTGGACTGAAATAGCTTCGTCTCACCCATGGGGAATTTATTGTGTTTACACCTTTACCATGGTGCCAACTTCAGTAAGTGAAAATTTGATTCAACAAATTCAGGTTTACCCCGATCCTGCAACAAATTATATTATTGTTGATAATGCAGCGGGCAAAAGAGCTCAGATTTTAGATATACAGGGAAATGTTGTGATTCAATCTTCCATTTCTGACAATGAAAGAATAGAAGTGTCTTCGCTCAAGCCTGGGTTTTATGTATTGCAGATTGTGTCGGGAGAAAGTGTTGAAATTGGTAGGTTTATGGTGGAATAATTGAAGTGTGATAGTAATTTGCATTTTTTATGTGGAATTTTCTTATTGTCTCTCGACAATCAATGGGTTTCATCAATGCAAACCGGACTTAAGGAAGACCTCTGAATTTGATTAGTTTGACTTGACTCAGGAAAATTCTATAAAATGTCTTTCCGTTTATATAATTTTATTTACCTTAGCCCCGCATCAATACATCAATTGTTATGGAAAATATTGAATGGTCAAAATTACCATTTGGCTATCGTAAAACGGCAAAAAATGTAAGAACATTTTTTAAAAATGGTACTTGGTCGAAACCCGAAATTTCGGATTCGGAATACATCAACATTCATATGGCTGCTACCGGCCTGCATTACGGTCAGCAGGCGTTCGAAGGGATGAAAGCATACCGTGGTAAAAACGGCGATATTCGCTTATTTCGTTGGGACGAGAATGCAAAACGTCTTCAACGAAGTGCCAAGGGTATTTACATGGCCGAAGTGCCTGATGATATATTTTTTGAATGTGTTAAGGCGGCTGTTCTCGAAAATATTGACTTTTTGCCACCTTACGGAACCGGCGCTTCGTTGTATCTGAGACCTTTATTGTTTGGTTCAGGTCCTGAAGTTGGAGTAAAACCTTCTTCTGAGTATACTTTTATTGTTTTTGCTACCCCTGTAGGTCCTTATTTTAAAGAAGGGTTTAATCCGGTGAAAATAGCTATTATCAAAGATAGTGATCGTGCTGCACCATTAGGAACAGGAACCATTAAAGTTGGCGGAAACTATGCTGCCAGTTTGCGTGGTGTAATGAAAGCTCATGATCATGGCTTTGGTTCGCCTATGTATCTCGATGCGAAAGAAAAGCGCTATATCGATGAGATTGGAGCAGCTAATTTTTTTGGCATTAAAGACAATACTTATATTACTCCAAGCAGTTCTTCTATTTTGCCTTCTATCACAAACAAGAGTCTTCAGATACTGGCCGAAGATCTTGGCTTAAAAGTTGACCGCCGGCCTGTCCCTATCGACGAGCTGGCCTCGTTCGAAGAAGTAGGAGCTTGTGGTACGGCCGCAATTATAGCGCCTATTGGGCTGATTGAGGATGTTGAAACCGGTGAAAAATTCGAATTTTGTAAAGATGGGAAAGCCGGAAAATGGTCAACAGCATTATACCAGAAGTTGATGGGAATCCAATATGGAGACGAACCGGATACTCACAACTGGATAACAGTGTTGAGCTAAGCTTTTCAACTTGTATCGTTTAATAAAATCCGTCGGAATACATTGATGTTCCGACAGATTTATATATTTTTGTAATTCAATGCTATGAGAAAACAAATTTGGACGATATTAAAAAACAAGTACTTTATTGTTACAACAGCATTCGTGGTGTGGGTTGGGTTTTTCGACCAGAACAATCTTATTCATCAGCAAATGTTGCGTAGCGAGTTGCACGATGTGCAAAAAGAACGCAATTTTTACCTCGATGAGATAGATAGCGATACCCGAACCTATCTTGAAATTGTCGGCAGCGAAGAACGTTTGGAGAAATTTGCCCGCGAAAAGTATTTGGTGAAGCGCGATAATGAAGATGTGTTTTTGATCGTCTATGAGTAGTTTTTTTGGCATGTAATTTGTTAAAATCACGACGAAATTTTAAATTCAATGAGGAAAATATTAGCAGTACTGAGTGTTGTTCTTTTTGCTTTTGGCGGTTCAGTCTTGGCTCAATCAACTAAATACTATATAAATAGTTTTGGTAAAGTAATGGAGACCACCGGCGATATTCCTGCAGGTTCTTTTTATCTGGATGTTGATGGCCATATTCGGGCTATAGGAGAAGATGGGGGTATTTATGTGATTAAGGGCAATAAGGTTGTTGCAGTTCCTATGATGGCTTCATCAACAACAGGAGGAAACAATGAGAAAAAGTCGGAAGTTGAAGAATCCGATAGCAATATGTATTATATTGATGAAAACAAGCAGCTGAAGTTGTGGGTTTCTGGATCTGATCCAGGGAAAAGCTATTATACAAACGAATACGGCAAGCTGTTGGAAAGTAAAGGAAAGAAAAAACCGACTAACAATTCGACTAATTAGCCTAAAATATTCCGCAAGGGATGACTGAATAATTTGCAAAGCTGCTCTCGGGCAGCTTTTGTTTTTTCAACTTTACTTGTTGGGGTCATCAACAACAATGCATCCAAAATAGTTTTGGCGGAAAGCCTCGAAGCTGCATGAAATTGTTTTCGTATATCCAAAGGTCCAAATGCTGAAAACAAGTTTTTTGTTCTTTTCATCAATCGAAAGGCCTCCATTGTAGATGGCAAAATGATTCGATGTGAGCGAAAATGTACCTTTGCCATACATTTTTGTATTGATGAGGATGATCGGAGTCTTGTTTTTGCGAAATGCACTGTCGAGAATATTAAGACTATACATTGCCGGTTTGCGTATGGGCCAAAAGCCATTCATGTTGTCGAAATTCTTCTCGAATCCCATGAGCTTTAGTGTTCGTCTTACATCTGCAGGGAAGTTGCTCCCCGATATTTTTTCGTACAATTTACTCATTCGACCTCCATAAGGTAGAAAAAAGTTGCATTTGTTGCGCATGCTAGCCAGCAATAGCCAATCGGCTTCGGGAATCACGGCTTTTGTAAAAAAATTGTGTGTCGTATCAGCTATTCTGCGTTTTAGTTTCAGGTGATATCGGTTGAAATGGGCGTAGCCAGAATCGACCAGATTGATAATTATGTTTTTGTACGCTTCGGGATTGTAACGGGCTATCGTCATAGCGCAAACAGCCATCCCGCAAAGATTGGTATATCCCTGATCGATGAGTGCCGGATTGTTCATGCGCAATGCAATCTGTTTCAGAAGAACCGAATCAGGTATGGGTTGAGCAGACAAATTGAATTGATTATAGGAAGCGGTGGCGGGGAGGCTCGCGATTATTTTTTTTTCACTTCTTCGGTTTTGTTGTCGTAGTTGACCCAATATCGACCGGGCTCAAGCGATGAAATATCTATACTTGTTCCAGTTCCCGAAAACCATTTAATACCTCTTTCGTCATAAACCTGATACATAGTGCTGGCCGAAAAAACAATCTCGTCGGTTACCGTTGTTTTTTCCATAAAAACTTCGGTAGCTTTTGAGTTTAATCGGACGGATGGAGAATAAACGATATTACCTTTTGTGTCGACCAATTTGATACGGAAGAGATTCTTGCCATAGTGCGGAATTACCATGGAATGATATGCGTTCGATGCAAAACTGTCTGTAGGATTTACAGAGCCAACGCGCACCCATTTTTCCCAACGATATTGTTCTACTTCGAATGTTTCGTTGCCGGGCGAGCCATTGATGATCCATTCGAGTTCATCTGTTTTACGATCGATTGTTGCGGTTACAAAAGAAAAATTGCTTCCCGGTTCGAGTGCTTCAGGGTTGAAAACCAAAGGTTTCTGTTCGCCAACATAATAGCGGATAGCCACACTTACCTTTTGACCTTGCTCAAGACCCAGCGCTGAAAAATCGATTTCGAAAACACTCGATTGAATTTCGTCGTTGGTTTTGTTGCCATTCACCTCAACGCTTTCAACAGCAAAATGATCACCCATTAAAGGATTGATAACCACAAGGTTTTTTCCAAAATAATAACCGCTAAGTGTCATTTGGTCAACTACACTAGCTTGAGTTATCGTAAAGAACAATAACACTGTAGTAAAAATTGAAATTCTCATACAAAAATGTTCGTTTACACCCATTGAAATACAAAAGTAGTAAATAGAGCCAAAACTGTCAAGAAAAACTTTTCAACAATCAGAATTATTTATTTACATTGCAACCAAAATTCGCTATAATTGTCTTTCAACTCAAAACCAACCAATTTCTATGAAGAATACAGTACTTTTTGCAACATTATTGATGCTTCCATTTATAATGTTTGCGCAGATTTTGCAACAACAAAGTCAGAATTTTGAATCTGTTTCTGTTGTTAGCAGTTCTTTGTCTCAACTTGAAATGTTAGTGAATGTTCCTGATTTTGATATTTCAACAGTAAAAACAGCCCGGGGTTCATTCAATGTGGTACAACTTGATGGTAGCATGCTTGATGGTGTTGCAGGAAATCCTGTCCTGCCCCAGTTTAGCCGATTGATACAAATTCCTGAAAATGCACAGGTGAGCATAGATATTTCGCAAAGTGAATTTACCGATTATCAATTGTCAGATTTATCGGGTAATTCTTATAAGTTGATGCCATATCAGCCCAGTGTTTCGAAAAGCAACACTGGGATTGTGCCTTTTTATTATAATACAGCTGCTTATCAGCAAAACGCTTTTATTAGCCCATTACGTGCCCGGGCCGAAATAAAAGGTAATATGCGAAATGTTCGAATAGCAAAACTTATTATTTCTCCGTTTGATTACAATCCTGTGACCGGAGTATTGCGCCATTATACTCGTTTGCGTTTGCAAATCACATTTCCCGGGGCCGACTATGCACGCACGGAACAATTGGAGCGAAATTACGGTGGTTTTTTGTTTAGTTCGGTTGAAAACCAAATGCTTAATACGGGATCGTTTAAACAAAACCGAGACGTTCTTACGCAATATCCTGTGAAATTTGTCATTGTGGCCGACACTATGTTCCATGATGCATTACAGCCATTTGTTCAATGGAAAACCAAAAAGGGGTTTATTGTTGAAGAGGCCTATACATCGAATGCAGCTGTTGGAAATACAACAACCAGTATTAAAAGTTATCTGCAGGGGCTATATAATGCGGCATCGCCGTCGAACTCGGCGCCAGCTTTTATCCTTATTGTGGGTGATGTTGCTCAGGTTCCGGCATTTTCCGGAACAGCTGGATCGCATGTTACTGATATGTACTATGCTGAATATACAGGCGATTTGATAGCCGATGCATATTTTGGTCGTTTTAGTGCCACGTCTGTAGCTGAACTACAGCCTCAAATAGATAAGACTCTTGAATACGAGCAATATCTTTTTCCAACCGAAACCTGGTTGGATACAGTTGTAATGATTGCAGGTGCCGATGCTACCTATGGTCCTCTTCACGGTAATGGTCAGATTAATTATGGGACCACTTATTATTTTAACAGCGCACAGGGGATTTATTCTCAAACTCATCTTTATCCTGCAAGTGCCAGTGACGATGCACTAATTCTTCAGGAAATAGGTTCTGGTGTTGCTTATGCAAACTATACTGCTCATGGATATGAAAATGGTTGGGCCGATCCGGCTTTTGATAAATCGGATATTGCCTCTATGCATAATGCGCATAAATATCCGCTTATGGTTGGTAACGCATGTCTCACAAACAGCTTTCAACAATCGGAGTGCTTTGGCGAAGCTTTGTTGCGAGCCAACTTGAAAGGTGCCATTGGCTATATTGGTGGATCGAACAGTACCTATTGGAACGAGGATTATTACTGGGGTGTTGGCTTCAGAACAGCTGTAACTGTTAATCCAACATATGAAGCTAATCATCTCGGAAGTTATGATAGAATATTTCATATTTCTGGAGAGCCATTCAGCGACTGGTTCGTTTCGCAGGGGCAAATGGTTCTGGCTGGAAATCTGGCAGTGTTGCAAGGTTCGTCGTCGTTTGACTATTACAGCGAAATTTATCACTTGATGGGAGATCCTTCGTTGATGGTTTATATGAGCGTTCCAACACAACTTACGGTTACGCATCCAGCTTTGGTTCCTTTAGGACAAACCACCATAAGTGTTACTACCGAACCATATGCCTATGTGGGTGTAAGTCAGAACGGAGTTTGGCATGGTGCCGGTATTGCCGATGCCTCCGGAAATCTGACTATTGATATCATTCCTTTTACCATGCCGGGAGTGGCTGATATTGTTGGAACCAAACAGAATCGCAAGCCTTTTATTTCAACATTAACAGTTCAGTCTCCGACGGGGCCTTACGTGTTGTATAATCTCAAAACAGTTAATGATATTGCCGGAAACGGAAATCAGCAAGCCGATTTTACGGAAACAGTCGGGTTGAATGTGAATTTGAAGAACTATGGATTGATTAATGATAATACCGTTTATGCTATTTTGTCAACAACCGATCCTTATGTTGAAATTTTGGATAGTACTGGAGTTTGGGGATTGATTCAGGCTGGCGATACTGTGACACTGAATAGTGCTTTTACTGTGCGCATCGATTCGCTTGTCCCAGACCAGTATCTTGCTCAGTTTAATATTTTGGTTCGCGATAGCAGCGGAAATAGCTGGCCCTCAACGTTTACATTGAAAATTAATGCTCCTGTATTAAGTATTCAAACGCTTAGTATCGACGATGTTGCTAGCGGAAATGGTAATGGGAAACTCGATCCGGGCGAAACAGTCGATTTGATTATTTCTGTTGTAAATGAAGGTCATGCTGATATTCCCGATGCAGCAGCTGTACTATCTTCAGTAAGCCCGTATATTACGGTGAATAGTTCGAACTGGCAACACGACAGTTTGTTTGTTGGGATTTCTGAAAATGGAGTATATAATATCAGCACCGATGCCCTTACTCCAGTAGGAACTGCGGTTGATTTTACTTTAGATCTTGATGCTTGGATGTATTCCGACTCAAAAACTTTTACCAAGTCGGTTGGTCAGGTTGACGAAGATTGGGAAACAGGAGGTATGTTGCAATATGCATGGTCGACAAGTGGTGCAACACCTTGGATTATTACGTCCGGAAATCCATACGAAGGTGAATTTGCTGCTATGTCGGGTGATATTATAGACGATCAGGAATCTATTTTGTCTATCTCAATCAATGTACTAAGCGACGATACTCTTTCTTTCTATAAAAAAGTTTCTTGCGAACTTCCAGCGGGAACAACTTTGTGGGATTACCTCGATTTTAAAGTTGATGGAAATAGTCTTGGACAATGGGGCGGTGAAATTGCCTGGTCAAAAGAAGCTTTTTACCTTACAGCAGGATTGCATAACCTATCGTGGGTTTACCATAAAGATTACTCTGTTTCTTCTGGTTCGGATGCAGCTTGGGTTGATTATATTATTTTCCCGCCAATGCAGGTTGTTACAGGCTTGACAGAAAATAGCACATCTAACAATACAATGACCTTGTATCCTAATCCGGCTACAGGTTCCGAAATTACGGTAATGGCCCCGGCAGTGGTAGAGGGTGAAATTACACTGCATATTGTTGCTGCCGACGGAAGATTGGTATACAATCAAATTCATCAGGTGTCAGGTGGAATAATATCGCTGCCCGTTGGAATAAATAATTGGCAGTCGGGTGTTTATACCGTTGAATTGTACACTCCCAATTCATATTTTTGCAGCCCACTGGTCATTATTAAATAAACCTTGTTCTTATGAAATATTTCTTTTTGTTTTTCATTGCTTTTGCATTCTGCACAGTATTGAGAGCTCAACAGTATCAATCGTTGGGAAATGAGGCGTCGAAGCCTTTATACACTATTATTTCATCAACTCCGGATGAAACTGTAATAGAGTTCAATTTTCAGGGCTTTTACCTCTCGAATGTAAACACTCCTCAAGGTGTAAAAAAGTCTGTTAGTATGGAAGACGCATCACCAATGCTTGTGAAGGGTGAACCTGCACTGCTTAAGGTGAGTCGTTCGGTTATTATTCCCGATCAGGCCGAGATGGAAATGAAAATTCTTTCAACTTCGTATGTCGATTTTAATAATGTCGAAATTGTGCCAAGCAAGGGAAACTTTACCCGTGATATCGACCCTTCAACAGTTTCTTATGAATGGGGAAGAACATACATGCAAAACGGAACTTTCCCTTCGCAGTTTGCAACATTGTCGTCACCTCATATTTTGCGTGATTACCGTGGTGTTACAGTGAATGTGTTTCCTTTGCAATACAATCATGCAAGCCATAGTTTGCGTGCTATTAAAACCATCAGGGTTTCAATTTATAAGTCATCTTCTAATGCGGGTGAAAATTCATTGATTCGAACCAAAGCATTCAATAAGGTTGATGAAGATTTCGATCAGCTCTACAGCCGCCATTTTATCAATTACGATCAGGTGAAATATACTCCTGTAGCTGAACGAGGAAATATTCTGGTGATTTCTTATGGTTCCTATATGGATGCAATGGCTCCTTATGTACAATGGAAAAATCGGATAGGTTTTCCAACCACTATTGTTGATGTTGCTTCCATTGGAACAACAGCCACAGCCATCAAAACCTATGTGACCAATTATTACAATACCAATGGTCTCACGTTTCTTCTTTTAGTAGGCGATGGGCAACATATTCCGCCAGTAACAAGTGGTGTTGGCGGACCGTCGGATAATGCATTTGCATATGTTTCAGGATCAGACCATTATCCCGAATTTTATGTTGGTCGTTTTTCGGCTGAAAGCACTGCCGATGTTGATGTTCAGGTGCTTCGTACCATTCAGTATGAGCAAAATCCGGATGTGAGCAGTGACTGGCTGAACAGGGTTTTGGGTATTGGTAGCGATCAGGGTCCTGGCGACGATAATGAATATGATTATGCACATATTCGTAATCTTGAGACTCAATGCGGTAACTATGAATACACAACAAAATATGAGCTTTTTGATGGTTCGCAGGGTGGACTTGATGCATCCGGGGATCCAACAGCTGCAAATGTATCAACTATTGTTAATAATGGGACGGGTCTAATTCTTTATACAGGCCATGGCTCCGATTTCTCATTTGTAACTACAGGATTCAGTGTGACAAATGTTAATGCTTTGACAAACACAACACAATGGCCTTTTATTTTCTCGGTTGCATGTGTTAATGGTAATTTTCAAGGACAAACCTGTTTTGCCGAAGCTTGGCTTCGTGCACGGTCGGGGACTACTCCAAAAGGAGCTGTGGCAACAATTATGAGTACCATTAATCAATCGTGGAATCCACCGATGGAACGAGAAGACGAAATGGTGAATGTACTTACCGAAAATGCATCAGGAAATATTAAGCATACTTTTGGCGCTATTGTAATGAGTGGTTGTATGAAAATGAACGACACATATGGGTCTGGTGGTGATGAAATGACAGATACATGGACAGTTTTCGGCGATCCTTCGTTGATGGTTCGCACAGATACGGCAAAAAGTATGATAGTTACTCACGTTCCTACAGTTCCGGTGGGAACATCGTCGCTTACAGTAAATTGCAATACTGATGGAGCATTTGTTACGGTTACGATGAACGATGTGATATTGGGAACCGGAGTCATTTCAGGTGGCTCTGTTGTTGTTAATTTTACGGCACTTGCGGGAATCGACACTTTATTTGTAACTGCCACAAAGTACAATTATATCCCATATATGCACGAAGTTCCCATTATTGCCGCAACAGGTCCGTATGTTGTTTACGATTCGTATGTGATTGATGATGCCGCAGGGAATAGTAATGCTCAGGCCGATTATAACGAAAGTATGCTGCTTAATCTTACACTTGAAAATGTTGGTGTTGCTGCAACCAGCAATGTTGTTGCTTCAATTTCTACAACAAACCCAAATATTTCAATTACAGATAATTCAGAATCCTACGGTGTAATTAATGCCAGTGCAACAAAAAATATCAATGGAGCATATGCTGTATCAGTCAATAGTTCAATAGCTGACCAAACAAGCGTTTTGTTTTCGCTTAATGCTGTTGATGGAGCTTCCAACTGGAGTTCTTCGTTTAATATGCTTGTGAATGCTCCTTTGTTGGAAATTGGAACTCTGATCATTGATGATGCAAGTGGCAATAACAACGGTCGCCTTGATCCGGGGGAGACTGTAAATATTACTATTCAGTCAATGAACAATGGTCATGCAGCATATGCTTCGGCTGATGGTAACATTTCCTCAGGTAGTTCATTTTTGAATATCACTTCAGGAAGTGCTTCGCTGGGTAATCTGGCTATTGCAGGTTCGGCAAATCCATCGTTTGCATTTACTGTTGATGCCGGAACACCTATGGGAACATCGGTTGATATCACTTATACACTTGGTGCAGGATTTTATCAGGTGCAACATGTTTTCAACCTGAAGGTTGGAATCGCTGACGAAGATTACGAAACAGGTGACTTTACACAATATTCGTGGACTACTTCCGGAACTCAACCATGGTTTGTTTCTACTGAAAGTCCATACGAAGGTACATATTGCTCACAGTCGGGAAGTATTTCCGATAACCAGAGCTCGGTGATGTCGATTGTCTGGGATGTAGCCTCGCCCGATACTATTTCATTTTTCAGAAAGGTGGATTGCGAAGAAGGGAGCGCTTCTGGTTCGCAGTGGGATTACCTTGAGTTCAAAATTGACAATACTTCGAAACAGTGGTGGGATGGCTCGCATGGCTGGGAACGTTTTGCTTATGCCGTTACGGCAGGTCAGCATACTTTTCTGTGGCAATATGTGAAGGATGTTACTGTTTCGGAAGGAGAAGATGCCGGCTGGATTGATTATATTGTTTTTCCGCCAATTACTACCACTATTGGTTGCGACGAACTTCCTGCATTCAGCTTTAATGTTTATCCAAATCCTTCTGTCGATTTGGTAAACGTGGAATTGAATTTGCAAAAATCGACCCATGTGAAAGTTGATTTGCTCAATAATCTAGGGCAAATTGTTGCTGCTTTGTACGATGGTAGTATGGAACAGGGGGTTCAGCAGATTTCGTTCAATCCTTCTGAGCTATCGGGAGGTCAGTTCTTTGTAAGAGTGCGTACCGACGAGGGTACTATGACAAGAATGATTGTGACCGGAAACAAATAGTTGTTTTACAATTTGTTATTACCGGCTTCGAAGTTTTTTCGGAGCCGGTTTTTTATTGATTTGTTCTATAATGGGTAATTAATTCATCTTTTGTAGGATGCGAAAAATGCCTACTTTTACAAAGTAAAATTTGGTTATGATTAGTTCTGGGAAAATCGACCGCATTAAACATCTTACTAAAGAATTGAATAGGCTCAACTACCTGTATTATGTGCAGGATGTGTCCGAGATAACCGATTACGATTTCGATATGTTGCTCAAGGAGCTCGAACAGCTCGAAAAGGATACCGGTTACTCCGAGCCTGATAGCCCAACACAGCGTGTGGGTGGGCAGGTGACCAAACAATTCGAAAGTACTGCACATTTGTTTCCTATGCTATCGCTTAGCAATGTGTATTCGGTGGAAGAATTGGCCGATTTTTTTACCCGCTGCGAAAAAGCTGCCGAAGGCGATAGTGAGTTTATTTGCGAACCCAAATACGACGGTGTGGCCATCAGCCTTGTGTACGAAAATGGTTTGCTTACCCGCGCTGTAACCCGTGGTGACGGACAAAAAGGTGATGTTGTGACATCGAATGTGAAAACCATTCGCAGTATTCCAATGCGATTAATGGGAAGCGGATACCCACAGCTTTTCGAGATGCGCGGCGAAATCATTCTGCCGTTTGCTTCGTTTGAAAAAATGAATCAGGAGCGACTTGACAACGGCGATGATCCTTTTGCCAATCCGCGCAATGCGGCTTCGGGAACACTCAAACTGCAGGATTCGTCTGTTGTAGCTGCACGCGGACTCGAATGCATGCTCTATGTCTGCATGAGCGACGAACCGGTGGCCGATACCCATGCCGGAATGCTCGAAAAAGCCCGTAGCTGGGGGTTTAAAATCAATAATTATATGCGTATTTGCCGTGGCGTATCTGAGGTGGAGGCATATCTGAATGAGTGGGCCGAAAAGAAAAACACACTTCCATTTGCCATTGACGGTACTGTGATAAAGATAAACAGCATAGCCATACAAGATAAGATGGGGTTCACTGCCAAATCGCCACGTTGGGCAGTGGCTTATAAATACAAAGCCGAACAGGCGCTCACAAAATTATTGTCTGTCGATTTTCAGGTCGGGCGTACCGGTGTGGTTACACCGGTAGCCAATCTGGAGCCGGTGCAGTTGGCCGGAACAACAGTGAAACGTGCCACACTTCACAATGCCGATGTCATAAACCAGCTCGATATTAGGGTGGGTGACAGCGTTTATGTTGAAAAAGGCGGCGAAATTATTCCAAAAATAATTGCGGTGGAGCAAAGTTTACGACCCGCCGACAGTGTGCCTTTCAATTATGCAACTTATTGCCCCGAATGTAGAACTCTGCTCCAGCGCAACGAGGGCGAATCGGCCTGGATGTGTCCCAACGACGAAGGTTGTCCGCCTCAGATTAAAGGAAAAATAGAGCATTTCATTTCGCGTAAAGCCATGAATATTGATAGTCTGGGAGAAGGCAAGGTTGAATTGCTCTACGATAAAGGTCTTGTGCGTGATGTGGCCGATTTGTATTCGCTCCGACCCGAAAGTCTGATAGGACTTGAAAAAATATTTCAGGACGATGCAATGGGTAAAACCCGAGTAGTTCGTTTGCAGGAAAAAAGTGTTGAAAATATCATGAAAGGCATTGCAGCATCGAAAGAAACACCATTCGAAAAAGTGTTGTTTGCTTTAGGAATACGTCATGTTGGCGAAACGCTGGCAGCTAAAATTGCACGCAATGCCGGAACCATGGATGCTTTGATGCAAATGAGTGCTGAAGAACTTGTGCAAATTGGCGATGTGGGCGAAGTAATTGCCCGAAGTATTGTCGATTGGAGCAACAATTTGAGTCACATGAATCTGATTTCGCGGTTGAAATCTGCCGGATTGCGATTCGAAGCCGAAAAAGAAGAATTGCTGAGCGAAAAACTGAATGGTTTGACCTTTGTGATTAGCGGAACTTTTTCTTCGCCGTCGAGGAGGAATGAGTTGAAGGAGCTTGTGGAGAAAAACGGAGGGAAAATGGCCTCATCGGTGTCTGCCAAAACAAATTATTTGCTGGCTGGCGAAAACATGGGTCCAGCCAAACGACAGGCCGCCGAGAAGCTTGGAGTGAAAATTATTGATGAACCCGAATTTTTATCCATGATCGGATAGATTTTGCAGCTATCATTTCGTCTTCTCCCAATATTCACTCCCATTTTTTGTCACCCTGAATTCCGGTTTCAGCCCCGTTGCCTGACTGAAATCATGGATGGCCTCGTATTCGATAGGGAGAATCAATTTCCCTTTCTTATCGATAACGCCGCATTTGTTGTTTTGATAGACTACAACATATTGCTCATCGTACCACGTGTGCCCGACAATATTGTCGTAAATAAAATCTGTAACTAATTTTCCTTTTTTGTCAATAAGCGCCCATTTATCTTCCTTTTGAACAGCTGTAGCTTCGTTGCCAAAATCGAAAACGCGGTCGTAAATGGCTGGAATAACCACCTTGCCTGTGGTATCTACAAATCCATATTTCTCGCGCTCATTGAACCATACTCGGCTGTAATGAATTTCGTAGCCAAGTTGCTTGAACCGACATGGAATTACCTCTCGACCATTTTTGTCAATATAGCCGTACAGTGAATCACGCATTACCATGGAATATGGATTTGGATCGGTACGATACATCATTTGCCTGAATCCGTTGAATTGCTGATATTTTGCTGGAATCTTGATGTTCATGGCTGTATCCATCATTCCCCACAATCCATCTTTTTTGAAAACTATAAATCCGGTTAAATCGAACTGTATGCTTTCGTAATTGCATGGAACAATTACTTTGAAATTGCTGTCAATGACGCCACTCTTCTCGTTGCGTGTAACAGTGGCAATGTTCATTTCTTTCCAAAACTGGCTGATGTATTCGTACTCGATTGGGAGCAAAATTTGGCCCGAATTGCTTATGATACCCAATTCTTTATTTTGGTAAACTCGGTAGAACGATTCGTTCTGCACCTTGTAAATTTGGCTGTAAACCAAAGGTACAATCACCATTCCTTTGCTGTCAACAAGTCCATAAAGATTTCTGCGTTCTACAATGGCGTTTTGCTTCCTTTGCCAGGTGGGCTTTTTGGTGCAATTCTCAATTGTTTTTCCTGTTGTATCGATGCAATATTGTTTTCCATCCAACTGCACAAATGCAATTCCATCGCGATCGAATGTTTCGGCATCTTCATAAATACAAGGAATTACTTCCACACCATATTTGTTCAAATATCCCCACCGATTGTTGCGTAAAACCCTTGCCAACTTCATGTCGCAAGCATAGAAACTTTCGCAGATATCGTAGATTGGCGGCACTACTTCTGTGTACGATGAGTCGATGAACCCGATGCGGCCATCTTTTTTAACCATTGTCAATGGATATTGGTCAATGTATTCCGGATTGATGATTTCATCGTAGTCGCCGATGTCCTTGACTGAGCTTTTGTCGATGCGGTAGTGCTTTTTTACTTTACCGTTTTTGATAAATGAAATAAGTTCCTGACTTTCCCAATTGTAAGAGTCGTATTCCAATGGAATCAACACTTTCTGCTCTTTGTCCATTACGCCCCATTTACCGTTCAGCTCGACAAGAAGATTGTTTTTCAGCGGCCAGAGTGCTTCGTATTTAATTGGAATTTTAATGTTGCCGAATGAGTCGATCAGCCCGACTTTGCAATTTGCAAACGGGCTGAAATTCCCCTGAAAGTACAGGTCTGGTTTGGATGTGGTGTCAACATTTACAAAGTCATAAACTTTATAATATCCGTTGAAAAAGTTCATGGGCTGCGGACTGTAAGGCCATGCTCCATCCGAAAAAGCAGCTTTGCCTGCGTGAGTAGTAATAAAGTTGTGAATTATATTGTTGCTCTTCTTGTCGAGAGGAATATTGGCAAAGAAAGCAGTTAGATTTTCGCACGATGCCTCCGTATTGAAAACCTTGATTATGGTTCCCGTACAGTCGCGAAAAAAATATTCGTTTGGCGGAGGAGGAGGTTCCAGCATGCTGTATGACAGTGCGCGTGGTTGACTCTGCTCGAGAAAAAATATTTTCCTGTCCCAATAAGCCAGATGATCCACTTCAATCATTTGAACACCGTTGTAAAAAGGATAGTAGATGGTATCAATCTGTTGCGGCATCCGCGGATGAAATAATCCTTCAATATTGTCCTGGGCTTTACACAACAAGGTTGCTGTCGTGAAAATAAGAAAGACTAAAAATGTATTCAGAAATTTTTTCATAGAGGATGCTCCCAGAAGCAAAATTTGTACCATGAAATATGCTGAAATATCTGAGAAAATATTGCAGGAAGCACTTAAAAGTTACAGGTGGTGTGGACTGTGAGGTTGTTGGATACGTTTTTTGTAGCTACGATAGTCTTAACTTATATTCCTCGTAGCCAACCGATCTCAGTAAAGTGAACTCGCCATCAGAATCAATCTTCCCGATATGTGGATGTTTTACACCATTAAATAAGGTGGTTTTTACCATGGTATAATGAATCATATCTTCGAATATGAGCTGATCGTCAGTCCGTAGCTCTTTTGGAAAGCTGTAATCGCCCATGAAGTCGCCGGCAAGGCAAGTGGCTCCCCCCATTCTATAAGTATAGGGATATTCGTCCGGATTACCAGCTCCACGAATAACAGGTTTATAGGGCATTTCGAGCGTGTCGGGCATATGGGCGCTGAATGAAACATCGAGAATGGCGGTTTTTACGCCTCCGCTCTCAACCACATCGAGCACAGTTGCCAGCAAGAAACCAGTTTGCCATCCAACGGCTTCGCCAGGTTCCAGAATGACTTTCAGGTTTGGATAACGCAATTTGAAGCCTTTCAGCAAAGCAATTAAATGCTCCACATCGTAATCGGAACGGGTAATGTGATGCCCCCCGCCCATATTGAGCCATTTAGCCTGTTTCAATAAATGACCAAATTTTTCTTCGACTACATTCAACACACGTTCGAGTACAAACGAATCTTGCTCGCACATTACGTGAAAATGCAATCCCGAAATTCCTTCGGGCAACGTTTGTGGCATTTGTTCTATTGGAATGCCAAGTCGTGAGCCTGGAACAGCAGGATTGTAGATGTCGGTTTCAATTTCCGAATAGCCAGGATTAATGCGTAATCCGGCTTTTATTTCGGGATGCTGAAGCATTTTCGATTTGAATTTTTTCCACTGACTGAGCGAATTGAAACTAATTGTTTTACTAAGACCAAGCAGTTGTTCAAAATCGGCTTCGGAATACGCCGGAGCGTAGGTGTGCGATTTTACGCCCATTTCTTCAAAAATCAATCGGGCTTCATTTACCGAACTGGCGCATGCTCCACTCAAATATTGCTTCATCAGAGGGAAATAATGCCAAAAAGCCATTCCTTTTAAGGCTACTAAAATATCAACACTTGCTTCTTCTCTTACTTTCTTGAGTAATCGAAGATTATCAAGAAGCTTATTTTCTTCTATCACAAAACAGGGAGAAGGGATTATATTTAGCATTTTGAAGGTTTTGTTACTTATTCAGATTCAGAGGACTAATGTGAAAAACCAATTTCTTACACGCAGCTAAAATTCTTCTGCCTAAGTCACACTGAGCTTGTCGAAGTGCGACTTTATTGAAAAAATCAAAGAAATTAAAAATGGCAGCCGTATTTCGACAGGCTCAATATGACTGCCATTTTTGTCAATTTTTACGACAGCATTTGAGAGAAGTTGTAGAACATGTTTTTTTGGTCATCTCGGAGCGACAGCTATTTCTCAACTGATAACGGTTTATCAATTTCTTCGTTCCAAGGCAGGCCATATTTGTTGAGGTCGGCCATGAATGGATCGGGATTGAATTCTTCGACATTAAAAACACCAGCTCCCGACCATTTTCCTTCAAGAAACATTTTTGCACCAATCATTGCTGGAACGCCCGTTGTGTAGCTAACACCCTGAGCTCCCGTCTCTTTGTATGCTTCGGCATGACTGCAATTGTTCCACACAAAATAGGTTTTTTCTTTTCCGTCTTTGATTCCTCGAATCTGGCAACCAATAGATGTTTCGCCCACATAATTTTCGCCGAGACTACCGGGATCGGGTAAAAGTGCTTTCAGAAATTGCAGAGGAACAATGTCCATTCCCTGATAATTGATGGGTTTAATTGAAGTAAGCCCTACTTCTTGCAGAACCTCGAGAGCAGTGATGTATCGTTGACCAAAAGTCATCCAAAAACGAGCTCGTTTGAGTGTTGGGTAATTTTTTACCAGCGATTCAATCTCTTCGTGATGCATCAGATACGATTCGCGGGGTCCAATATTTGGATATTCGATAGGTTTGTGAATTTCGAGCGGTTTGGTTTCTACCCATTTCCCATTTTCCCAGTACAATCCGTCTTGCGTGATTTCACGAATATTGATTTCGGGATTGAAATTGGTAGCAAAGTATTTCCCATGATCACCCGCATTGCAATCGACAATATCGAGATAGTGCATTTCGTCGAAGTAATGTTTGGCCGCATAGGCAGTATAAATGCTGGTTACGCCCGGATCGAATCCACAACCAAGAATTGCAGTGAGTCTGGCAGCTTTGAAACGGTCTTGATAGGCCCATTGCCAGCTGTATTCGAATTTGGCTTCGTCGATTGGCTCGTAATTGGCTGTGTCGAGATAATTTACTCCGGCAGCTAAACAGGCATCCATAATGTGTAAATCCTGATAAGGCAATGCTACATTAATAACCAATTTTGGCTTGTATTCGAGCAGAAGCTTGGTGAGTTCGGGAACATTGTCGGCATCGACAGCTGCTGTTTGAATGCGGTTACCACCAATGCGGGCTGCAATGGCATCGCATTTCGATTTGGTGCGGCTGGCCAACATTATTTCGGTAAAAACTTCGGGCAATTGTGCACATTTGTTTGCTACTACGGTTCCGACGCCACCTGCGCCAATTATAAGGACTTTTCCCATGGTGATAAATTTAGATGACAAAGGTATGGAAAAATGGGGGATTATATTAAAAACCGGAATTTGGAAAGGCGAAATATTGAGTAACAAAAACACACCTGTACTGAGTTAACAATACAGGTGTGGGGTAAAACGAACAAGTCTGGCCCACGGTTTTGAGTACCGACCATGATGTAAATTGACACTGCAGGCCGATTGTTGCAATACATGTATAATGTTCCAGTATTGCCTTAATCAAAGTGCAACAAGTGTACTATTTCTGTTTCAGAACTTTCCCAGAGAAAAACCCTGATGCGGTTTCAACTGTCACAAAATACAAACCTTGTGGCAACCCGGCCAGACTGATGTTGTTGCCAATGAGATTCTTGTCCGAAAACACAAGCTGTCCGCTTGAATTGAAAATCTTGCAGATGAGTATTTCTTCATTCTCCGGCGATGAAAACTGAATATTTTCATCGGTTGGATTGGGGAAAAAGAAACTTCCAAACAACTGATTTTCCTGAAGCCCAACATGACCACAGGTATAAGTAGCAGTCCAGCCTTCGCCCTGATTAACACCGTCGGAAGTGAAAACAATAAACATAGAGCCACTTGAAGCAACAACCTGAGGAGGAATTGCTGTGCCTGAGAATGCCCCAAGTAGTGTTCCGGAAGTGCTTGTTCCGTCATACACATTTACAACATCCTTGCCTGCTTCGGTGTTGAATGAAGTGAAATTCAGAATAACATCTCCATTACTGGGCTGAATAAGCCAGCCACAATTGGTATTATTCCAATAATACGATTCAGCACTTCCATCAGAGATTTTTCCAGATGAGTCGGTACATATTCGACTGGTTTTACAATAAGGTGCATCGTAAGGAATAATACCAATAACTGCACTTTGAGACACAGTGAAATCGCCGTTTCCTGAATCCAGTGAATCGACTCTGAAATAACCATTGTTGGCCCCGCCCCAACCCCAATTGAAATGAAAAAGGGTATCCTGATAACCATCGCAAACAAAGGCATGCCCACCAGAGCTTCCCGAACCAGAGTATAATATTGGACGGCCTTCATCCAACTCGTTCTGTATAATAGCATACCAATCAAGATAGTCATATGCATCCTTGTCAACACTTTCAACCGTTAATCGATAATTGAAATAATGCTTAAATGCATAAACAGTATTTTCGCTGAATGCACTTGAACCAACAGGAGTATAGTACATATCGACTGATATACCACAATGATACATCAGTTTAGAAATGGCTTCTTTGCTGGATGTATTAATGATATTCGTCATGCTGCTCCAATCGTATGTGGTTTGACCGAAATCGGCAGATATCGTTCCATAATAGGGATGATAATAAGCATGGCTATTGTAGCCCGATTCAGGGTATTTATAATAATACATAATCATTGACATAGCGGTAGAGACACAACCAGCATAGCAATGCCCGCCAGGCCCGTTTGGGTGTTCGGGGCAATTGTAGTTGTACAAATTGTCCTGATTCCATCTGGCTGCTACTAAGGGAGTCACATCTTTTGCTTTCCCATTATTTAAACTCAATAATGAGTTGTTTATAACAGCCCAATTTGGATGAGCTGATTTTGTGGATTTACTTCGTGCTTGCGACACCTGAGAAGCATACCACTTGAGCCACAATTCGAGCCCGGGGTTAATATTGTCCGCATCAAATGCAGCTTCATCTGAATAGGCCAAAACTGGGTCTACCGACATATCTCCAGCCATAACAACGTACCCATTTGCTCCATTGTTAAAAACAAACAATAGCGTATCGGTGCTTTCAATCAAGTAATAATTGAGGTTGATATTCGATTGTAACGGCATTTTTGCGTTAAAATATGCCTTTGCCGTTTTTAAGGCATAATCTGAATGTACAATTTGCGACGATACCGATGTGCATAGCAACATCAGCACCATCAAATGAAAAGTGTTTTTCATACGATTTAAAATTTGAATTTTGAAAATATACATCAATAAGAGTACTTAAACTACTTATAGCCAAGTACAATCATGAACCGAAATTGTGTTTTAAGAGTAATCTTCAGGTGGTGGCTTTTCGACCCCAATAAAAAGACAAGTTGGTTTCAGTTCATTGCTAAATGGATATTGAAAAGAAAAACATACTGTTTTTTCAATCGCATTTGTATCAACTACTGGTAATGCTAAGCGAATTATACAATTTGAAACATTTTTTGCCTGAAGCGGAATGTTGCTGTTGGTAGCCAATTCGCGCTGAACCATATTGTTTAGGTTCGCAAAAAGTTGAGTTTCTTGTTCGTCGTGAATGCAATAAAAAATATATTTACCATTAAATAAATCTGAGCGAACAACGTCGTACATTTGGTTTTGAAACACAAACTCTTTGTTTTTCTTCACCCAGCGAAAGCCCAGGTTCCCTTGAAGTATATCGGTTTCGCTTATTGATATTACACTGAGTTCTGAATCGGGAACACCTGCTTTAATTTGCTTTTTCACATCTTTTTGAACCCAGAACCTTGCTGTTTCAAAAATAAAAAAATACCCCACGCTGTTAAGTAACAGCATCAAAACAAGTAATATTGCAGTTATTTTTTTGACAATCATTTTTCAATTCGCAAATATACATATCCAAATTTAAATTTTCTATTTTCCCATCTCTAATTTTGTTTATGGTATGTTTCAATAAGAAAACGGCACAAAAACCCCGATGAACCATTCGTTTAAGATTTTGTTTAATATATTTGCAAACCATCTTTCAAATTATGCGAGTATTGAAGCTGCTGTGGTTTTTCATTTTTACTGCATTTTCTGTTCAAGCGGAATGTCAAGAAACTACATTTGGAGACGATTTGAAAGAATTCACAGTAATGATTACCAAGCATCATGTAGCGCCGAGAGATATCGATGATAGTTTATCGGCCGATTTTTTCAAAGATTTGATGTTGCTAACCGACCCAATGGCACTTGTATTTCTCGAAAGCGATTTTGATTCGTTATCTAAATTTCGATATCAGTTCGACGACGAAATGCTCTCAGGCTCCGGTCTCTTCTTCGACACATTCACTTCTATCTATAAAAAACGTGTTGAGAATGCGCATGATTTTCTAAAAAACACATTGTCGCTTCCTCTCGACCTTTATAAGAAAGACACCCTTTGGTTTCGAGGGGACGAATTTCCCGAATATGCATCGGATAGTGTTGCATTGCAAAAACGATGGACTCGCTACATAAAGTATCGTGTGTTGAACCAATTGTTCGATAAAGATTCGGCAACCGATCCTGTTTTTACGATGAGTGAAGTACAACTCGAACCGCTTATCGATGCAGCATTGGAGCGTTCGCAAGTAAGAGAAAACAGAAAACTCGACCGATTCGTGAAGCATCAGATGGGATACAACGAAATAATGAAAGTGGTTTTCCTCAATTTATTGGCTGAGTGTTTCGACCCGCATACATCTTATTTCAATCCGGAACTCAACAGAAAGTTTCAGGCCATAGTCAGTGCTTCCGATTACACATTCGGGTTCGAAACAGAAGAAGACATCAATGGAAATATCAAAATCAGTGAATTGTTGCCTGGTGGTCCGGCTTGGATTTCGAATCAGATGAACAAAGGCGACATTCTAACTGGCGGCACGTGGCAAGGTGGCGAAAAAGCCGATTTTACAACCATGAGTGCAGATGAAGTTGATGTTTTTTTAGAAAGTAGTGTGAATAAATATCTGACTCTTGAAATCAGGAAAGCTGATGGAAAAACCGAGAGTGTTGTTCTCAAAAAAGAAAAAATAAGGCAGAACGAAGAGATTGTTCGCAGTTTTATACTTCAAAAAGAACATACAGTCGGCTATATAATTCTTCCTGCATTTTACACCGAAGCAGGTAAAAGCAACCCTGGCTGCGCCAACGATGTTGCCCGCGAAATTCTGAAACTCAAAAAAGAAGGGATTGAAGGGATTGTTCTCGACTTGCGCTACAATGGAGGTGGTTCAATTCAGGAAGCACTCGATCTGGCAGGAATATTTATTGATGTTGGTCCCGTTTGTATTTACAGCGAGCGAAACTCAAAACCGTTCACTCTAAAAGACATAAACAGGGGTGTTGCGTGGGATGGCCCGTTGGTTTTGATGGTTAACAACTACAGTGCTTCGGCATCCGAAATTCTTGCAGGAGCTTTGCAAGACTACAACCGCGCATTGATTGTTGGGCAAACCACCTATGGAAAGGCTTCGGGTCAAATTGTCCTGCCACTCGATTCAACTATTGCCGAAGATTTATCGAATATGGCTGATTCGCGCAAAAAGAATGGTTTCATCAAGGTTACGACCATGAAGATTTACAGAATAAATGGCACTAGTCATCAAAGATCAGGAGTTATTCCCGACATACAAATACCCGATGCAATGGGCGGAAGCAGCGAAACCGAAAGCGACAATAAGTATTCGTTGTGTAAAGACACCATCATTAAAAAGACCTATTACACTCCACTACCTGCATTCCACCTCGATACACTGAACCTGCTTGAAAAGAAACGATTGGGCGAAAGTGAATATGAGCAGCAAATGAATGCTCTTTCTGATTCTATGGACCTGATTGTGAATGATGAGTATGTTTTGTTCGATCTCGAATCGTACAGAGATTATTACCAAAAAGTACTCACATTATACGAAAAGCTTGAGGACATTGAAGACGGTTTTAAAGCAAACTACGAAGTTTTAAACCATTTTTACGACCGGCAATTGCTCATATCCGATGAATATTTTAAAATTGTAAATCAAAACGCAATGGAAAATATTCAACAGGATTTTGAGCTGGAACAGGCTTTTCAAATAATGGAAAACCTGATTAAAATGAAAAACCAATAATCCCAAATATGAAAAAACGCTACTTTATTTTTCTTTTATGCTTTGTGTTTGCTTTCCAAAATCAAATAAAAGCACAAACGTTTAACAACGCCGGCGAATACATGCAATACATTTCGAACGAGCACAACAAAATCAAAAAAGACCTCTGGAACTATTTGGCCGCTGTTGCACATGGCAAAGGAGCCCGCAAAGTAGAGACAAAACGTCAAGAATTAATTTCAACAACTGAAGCTTCGTTAAAAAAAGTAAACAAAATGAGTGCATGGGATCAGAGCACCGAATACCGGGATTCGGTTGCCTCGTATCTTGAGCTTTGCACTATTGTTCTGAAAGAAGATTTTGCAAAAATTGTTGACATGGAAGACATTGCCGAACAGTCGTACGATGCAATGGAGGCTTATCTGATGGCCAAAGAAGTTGCCAACAACAAACTTGAGGATGCTGGTGATCGATTACAAGCAGCTCAACGTAAATTTGCCGATGAAAATGGAATTAATCTTATTGAAAATCAGGATAAAATTGATCAGAAAATTGAAAAATCAGGACCTGTATTCGATTATTACAATCAGCTTTATCTGATTTTTTTCAAGACATATAAACAGGAAATGTTTATGATGGAAGCTATTAATGGAAGCGATATTGCTGCAGCCGAACAAAACAAAAACGCAATGATTCAGTTTTCAGGCGAAGGTCTTACCCGTCTTGATACGATAAAAGCGTTCAAAAGCGATATTACATTGGTGACTGCATTGAAAAAGTATCTAACCTTCACACAAAAAGAAGGGAACGAAAAAATTCCAATCATTCTCGATTTCTACCTGAAAAAAGAGAACTTCGAAAAACAAAAAGCTGCCATCGACGCAATTCCCAAAAACAAACGAACCCAAGAAGATGTCGATAATTTTAACGAAGCAGTAACCGAATACAATGCAGCTATTGCCGACTACAACAAGGTGAACGAAGAATTAAACACAGGGCGTTCCAAAGCGCTAGAAACCTGGAACAACGCTGTTCAGACTTTTCTCGACAGACATATTCCTTCGAAAAAAGGATAATTCAACATTTCTTTCTGTAAACCCCTGATTGTAAAAACTTCAGGGGTTTTTGTTTTTACACCAAAATTAAACATCTATTTACTCATTAACCAATTGCTGTCACGCGTCTCCCGACGCTTGACCAATTAATTCATATTATGTGTTTTTGGATAAAGCTATTTCAACAAACAAATTTGTTATTGCATACGTTGGGAAACGCGCGCTAACAATACAAGTGTATTTAGTCTTTTCAAATAGGCAACAGTCATCACAAAAATTGAAAATATTTTTATTTTGAGAATATTCTCATTATCTTTGCATCCAATTCAACAGTATGCCACGACCGAAACGAAACAGAACCATTTTAAGCCCTCCCGTTTGTAATGGCTTCAATCCTATTGGCATAGAAATTAAATCGGGCAGTGGAATCGACTTAAGTCTCGAAGAGTACGAAAGTATTCGTCTTTGCGATTACGATCATCTCAACCACGCCGAAGCATGCGAATTGATGAGTGTTTCGAGAGCGACGTTTGCACGTATTTACGAAAGTGCCCGACGCAAAGTAGCAACTGCATTTGCCGAAGGCTTGTCAATTCATTTCAAAGGCGGCGAATACTCAATGAAAGAAAACTGGTGGAAATGCAACCAATGCGGAAGCATGTTCAGCAGCTTTGCCGGCGAAGTTCCAAAAAGATGCGTTTTGTGCTCATCGGACAATATTGCAACGATTCATCACAACACTATCAACGAAGAATGTGTTTGTCCGTCTTGCGGAACCAAATCATCACATCGCCACGGGAAGCAATGTCGAAAGCAATCCTGTCCCGATTGTAACAAGCCACTATTTAAGAACCGAAAAGCACAGGAGAATTAATGAGAACTGCCATTGCATCGAACGGAAGTAACCTACAGTCGGAGCTTGGATTGAAATTCGGGCGCTCCACGCATTTCTGCATATTCGATAGCGAAAAGAGCCAAATTCAGTTTGCCAGCAATCCCGGGCACAATATCAATGGTGGAGCAGGCCGATTGGCAGTAACGTTTCTGACCGACAACAATATAAAACAAGTTATTGCATGCGAATTTGGTGGACAAGTGAAGCAATTGCTTAGCAATTTGGGAATCAGAATCATCATTTTTCCACCAAACAACAACTGTATTGAAGATATTATTAAACTTCTAAAGCAATAAACAATGCCAAAACTCGATGGAACAGGTCCAGATGGCAAAGGCAACGAAAGTGGCCGAAAACTTGGAAAATGTATACCCAAATCGGATGAAGAAATGCTCAAAAGGTTGGGCACCGGGATGGGCAAAAAGCGAAAGGCTGGTGGTGGCACTGGCCAAGGAAAACGAATTTCAAACTTCAAAATAAAATAACATGAAAAAAATTGCAGTACCCGTTACAGAGAATAAACAGATTGACGAACATTTTGGTCATTGCTCATTTTACAGCATTTTCACGATTTCGGACGACAACAAAATAGTTGACACCAAAACCATTCCTGCCGAGCAAGGATGTGGCTGTAAATCGAATATAGCTTTCACATTAGCTGCCGAAGGTGTATCGATCATGTTGGCAGGTGGAATTGGCGGTGGAGCCATCAATGTTTTAGCTCAGGTGGGAATTACCGTAGTTCGTGGTTGCGCGGGAAATGCAGCCGATGCTGTTCAGCTTTTTGTTGATGGAAAACTCACTGACAGCGGCGAAAGTTGCAGTCAGCACGAACACCATCATGGTCATGGCGAAGATGGACACAGCTGCAATCATTAAGATTATCAGTTTTTCAGTATCCTCTTTGTCTCAACCGTACCGGAAAGATTGATTTCCAGGTAGTATATTCCCGGTGCAATCGATTTTGCAGGTGATAGTACCCAATTGTTCCCGGTTTCATCTATTTCGAGTTCAACTTCTTCGCCTAGATAATTAAGGAGCTTTACGAAAAGTATTGTATCCTGGCTCTTGACAGTAAAATAATTGTCAAACGGGTTGGGATATACATCGGTGTTTTGCGTGTTGTTGCTGGCTTTTTTCAGGCAAATTACCGGCGAACAATTTGTTTCAACGCCATCAAAGCTTACTTCATTCAAATAATAATACAAAACTTCATCTCTGTAAATGTTCTGATCGGTCGTGTTGTAAAGGCTCAATGAATTGCTGTTGCCAGAGGCTGGTACGAATGCAAAAGGTGTAAAATCGGAATTGTTGTTGCTTCTGTAAACCTTGAATGCTGCTACATTAGTTTCTGAAGCTGTTTCCCATGTTAGTTGAACATCCTTGTCAATCCATTGCCCAGAAAAATTTACTAGCTCAACAGGCAGCAAGGTTCCGCTTTGAACGGCAGTCCACCAACTGAAACCATTTATATTGCTATATGTGATTGTGTTTTCAGTAGTATTAACAATTCCTCCGATTTCATTCCAACTGAAACCGGCATCGGTAGATTTATGCAGAACCAATGCCGATTCTGTGTTCCCGTTAAGCTCCGAATCATTATAATGGAAGGTAAGTGTTGCATTAAGCCCGCTGTTATTGGTTGGATTAATTATATAATACCTCAGAATTCCATCGGGACCTGTCTGACTGCCAATGGGTGCATGATGCCGCTCAATTACCGTGCTGCCCATATTTGCAGTGCAGTAGATTTCAGCACCCATTCCGCCAATGTTTTCGTTAATGGGCGTTACACTTCCATTAAGTGTTCTTGTAGTTGCTATTTTTCCGCTTGCTCCGTAAAACAACCCTGCATCTTCAATCAGATAGGCCGAACTTCCCAAATTAACTGTATTTCCATTTAGATCTACATCCGATTCAAGGATTAAATGTTCATTCACATTGATGTTTGAATTCAAAGTAGGATTTGCCGTAGATGAAATGAGCATATTTTTCACAGTGGGAACTGAGCTTATAACAGCGTTTTTGCCACCGGAATATCCATAAATTCCAATATTATCCGATGCTGATGGAACATTCCCGAGGCTCCAGTTCGAAGCAGTTGTCCAGTCGGTAGTTGATGTGTTGAGCCAGGTGTTGAATGCAGATGAAGCAACCCAGTCCGAGTTGCCATCCATATTCACAAGTGCTCCATCATTTCCATTTCCTGAAAAATCCTGAACAACTGTCCCTGATATATTGTTAAAATTATAATATGCGAGAAGATTATTCTCATTTCCTGTGAGGTTATTGCACATGAATTCACGTATTTCTTTTTCTGTAAGAACTACACTCCATATGCAGAACTCATCCAACTGACCGTTTACGACTTCCCAAAAATTTCCATAAAAGCCACCGATTCTGAAATCGGTCAGAATGTAAGTATCTGATGGCCCTGACTCATCGTCTAAGACACCATTTATAAACAATTTTGAACTTGTATTATCCATAGTAATTGCAACATGAGTCCATTGGTTAACAGGCAAAGCATTTGAAGACATTAATTCATCTCCGGAAATCATATACCATGTAGCTATTTTTCCTACGCCATTAACGAGATAGATTTCATCATCATCCCAGGCATCTGAAAGTACTCTGGAGTGTGTTGTGGGAATTGCTTTTGGTTTTATCCAAAAACTTATTGTTCCTTGTGTAAAAGCAGTGTTCAATGTTGGTATGTTAATGCAATCATTAACCCCATCAAAATCAAGACAGTTTTTAGACCCAAACATGGCTGCCGAAGTCTGCCATTCGGAGCCGGTCATATTGGTTAATGTTCCTGTATGTCCGTTTTTGTAGTCTGTGAGTGTAGTTACGCTTTCCTCGTCAAATTTATAATAGGCCACTAAATTGCTTTCGGTTGAAGGTTCGGGAAGCTCGCGATACATGTTCTGACGAATCTCATTTTCGGTCCTTATATCGTTCCAGATTCTCAATTCGTCAATATCGCCTTTAAAAAAATATCCGGTTCCTTCTGATTCACAACCTATCAGAATTTGCTCTTCGGGGTTTGTTCCCGAAAACGTAAAGGTATTTTGTAAAATGCCATTTAAATAAACGCGTCCGGTGCCATTATCATTCGAAAATGCGATGTGTTGCCAGGTCCCGTTGAACATGTCGGTTCCGGAAATAGCATTTGAATAATAGTCCCCATCCTGAATACCAAGATCGTTGTTTCCCGAATTTTTTCCAATAAAGAACTCTGTGCCGTTTGCTCCGTCAGTTGAGCCAATTATTGCCCGGTAACCATCGGTGGCTTGTCCTGAATACCTGAACCAGAGCTCAATGGTGTATGCAGATCCTAAATCCTCCCGTGAGATTTGAGTGGAAACATAGTCGTCGGTACCATCAAAATTCAGACAGTTGTTGGCGCCATGCAACACCGGCGAGGGTTCCCACTCGGTGCCATTCATATTATATAATGTGCCGGTACCACTGTTTACCGATGCATCGGGTGTGGTTGTGCCCGATGTTTCGTTGAACGGATAATAGGCTACAAGTCCCTGCTCGTTTCCGTTCAGCTCAAGGTACATGTTTTCCTGAATCTCTTCTATTGTTCGTGCGTCGTCCCAAATTCGCAGTTCGTCAATTTTTCCATTCAAAAGACGGCCGGTTGGATCGCTGGGGCATCGGCCGATATTGAGATTTTGAGTTGCGGAAACAATATTGTAGGACACGGCCTGCGATGTTTTTTCTACACCATTGACATATATTCTCACGTAAGAACCGTCGTAAACAGCAGCCACATGTTGCCACTTGTTGAGTTCCAGGGCACTTGTTGCCGTTACCGAATACCATGCACTGGGAGTGTATCCGAAAGTAAAATTGAGGTCACCTGTCGGGCCGCCAAACCGTAAAACATAACCTTCACTGATGCCATTGCCCCAGTAGTCATTTCCGCTAATGCTGTTTCTGTAAACGCCATCGTCGAAAGCTGTCGGGTAAATCCACGCCTCTATCGACATGGTGTTGTCGGTAATATTGGCCGCCGGATTGGCATCGCACAGTATGTAATCGTCCACGCCGTCAAGTTCCAGACAGTAATTCTGTGCTTTGGTATTAAACACTACCAATACAATAATAATTGATAAAACAATGAATTTCATGATAGTTAGGATTTGAATACCAGTAAAATTCGTGTTTATATGCACTAAGAACAGCGGTATTTTTGCAGATTTAAAAGGGGGTGAAAATACCTGAATGTGAATGAATGCTACATCACAATCGAAACATCAATCGGTAAATGAAGTATCCAAAACAAGTACTGAAATAATGGTTTTTATTTTCCTCTGATCAATTGGAGAAATGCAAAATTTACTATTGTTCGGGGAAAAAACACCCCATCCAGTGCGTTCTTATCACGATCTGAAAAGTGTTTATTTGTCCACTTATATTTCAAAAAAACGAGATAACAGGGCGCAGGCACAGGATTGACTCCCGTTGTGCACGCGATACAATCGCGTGGAAGTGTGGAGTCCGATCACAGATGATGGTATAAATAAAAGTTTTAGCGGTTTTCGTTGAGCTTTTTGGAAAGTACCGAGAAGAATTCGTCGAGGTCACCAACAGTGTGTGTGTCGCTGATAAAAAAGTTATTATTTTCCAGATTGTATTTCACAAAAGGCTTGAATATGCCTTTTTGCATAGCAACGACAGCTTTCTGATCCCGGAAATACAGTTTATAGCCCGATGGTGTTTTTTCGGCTTTTTCTATGAGTGTAAATGGGATAAGCTTATTGCGCATCATCTGCTGATTGATGAACAGGGCATTCCCGGTAAGAGCCAGAGAAGGATTTTTCGGATCCTGCATGAGGAATATGAACGGCATAAAAACGATCGTTCCGATTCCGAGATAAATGCTCCAGTTCTGAACCAGTACAGGCCAACCTTTTATAACATTACGCTGCAATCTCAATGAATATTTCCATTCGGTAAACTGATCCCAGAATACCTGCGAAAGGATCCAGGCTATAATACAGATAAAAACGAATACTATCATTCCCAAAAGGGCTTTTCTGGCTTTGCGTTTGTTTATCGGCAGTTGATGAGTAAAAGAAATGGTTTGTCTCATGAGGTGAGTTTTTGCAAAGCTATTTATTTTTTGTATGATAAGTGATGTTTATTTTCCATAGGCACTATAATCATGTATTTTAGAAAATACAGTAATAATATTTATCCTTGATTCTTTAAATTATAATTTCACAAACTTTGCACAGCAATTCTATTTCCTATAATCACTTTCAGCAGATACACACCGGCTTAAGTCAGGAAACATCAAGCGTTTTGTTGTTTTTTCACCAGCCGGGCATGTATGCATAAGTAACTGTCTGAATTTCTTATTTAACCGCAGCATTTTCAGTGAAATCATTTCTGTTTTATTGACTAAGAG
>PHDB01000045.1 GCA_002842495.1 Bacteroidetes bacterium HGW-Bacteroidetes-6 | reverse complement strand
GATTGTAAAACGTAACCTGTCCCTGTGCTATTGCAGTGAATGCGAATATACACAAGGACAGAACGATACGTTTTGCTACCCGGCCAACCCAATTTATCATCTGATAACTAATTTTCTGCAACCCACCTTGAGCTGCGAGCTAACCTGAACTATATATATACCCTGCGAAAATGAGCTTGTTTCAATGTTGGTTGTAGCCGATTCCGGTACTGTTTCATAAATAACCTGACCTTGTGAATTGAGTATTTTGATTGCATCGCATTGTTCTTCGGTTTCGATTTGTATAAAATCGGATGCCGGATTGGGCGAAATACCGATTTCAATAGTATTGCTGCTGATGCCTGAATATTGACTGAGTTTCGATACTCCGTTGCCAGTAGCAACCCACACATTGTCGTCGGCATCAATGGCTATGCGAATTACTTGTTTGTCGGCAAGTCCCTCTCCAATGCTGTATGAAGTCCAGATGACTCCATCGAACTGCGAAATGCCACCATCACCATTGTAGTCGGCAAAAAGTGCCACCCACAAATCGCCATCGTTGTCATTTTTAAGGTCGCGCACAAAATCGTTATACAATCCATCGGCCATTCGGTAGTTTTGCATCCAACTTCCGCTGTTGTCTATTTTAGAGATTCCGCTCCATGTTCCTACCCATTGTGTTCCCGAATTTTCGACCGATAAGGCAAACACATTATCGCTTGCCAGACTATCGATAACGGTAGTGGTATAATTGGTAAAACCGGTATTGAATTTTGAGTAACCACCCATTTGTGTTCCTATCCAAATGTTGCCGGCTGCATCTCCGGTTATATAGGTAATTACATCACTGGCTAAACCATCGCTGGTAGTGTAAGTTGTCCAGAGCGAACCGTCGAGCATTGATATTCCAATGCCCGTAGCAAACCAAATACGGTTTGTAGCATCGGTATAAATATAAATAATGCTGTTGTCAACCAATCCATCGCTTGTAGTGTAGTTGGTCCAAGTTGCGCCGTCGTATTTACTTACTCCTGAGTTGGTGCCAATCCAAATATTGCCAAGACTGTCGGCAGCAATACATAAAATGTAGTTGTCGATAAGTCCGTCGGTCGTGGTATAATTGGTCCATGTATTACCATCGTACTCCGATAGTCCGGCAGCAGTGCCAACCCAAACATGATTGTTTCCGTCGATAGCAACGCCACCACAAATGAAATTGTCGGGCAAACCATCGGTTGTAGTGTAGTTGGTTATTGTTTGTGCACTTCCTGTCATTATAAAAAGCATAAAAAGAACAATAATCACCCCATTTGAATATTTTTTCATTTTGCTGTGTTTTATTTGTGAAGAATTACTTTCTGGATATGCGAAATGCTATTATTTTCTTTTACTACTACAAAGTACAGACCATCGGCAAAGTCGCACAAATTAATCGATTCGGTGTTTTCTGTTTCAAGAATAACCATTCCAAAGGCATTTCGGATTTCCACTCGGGTATTGTCCGAAAAATTGCCAACCAACGAAATTATTCCACTTGTTGGGTTGGGCATAAGGCTGAAAACCGGGGAGCTATTACTGGTTTCTATTCCGGTATAGGTAAATACCAGTGGGTCGGATGTGGCTGTGCAACCATAAGCGTCGGTAATCATCACAGTGTACGATCCCGATTGCGTTGGAGTATAATCTTGCGAAGTGGCACCGCTTATCGGACTTCCATCTGCATACCATTGGTAGGATGTTGCAACCGAAGAACTGATGAAGAAACCATTGTTGGTGATAGTTGGCGCTGAAGGCTGCGGATGTACATTGATAGTAATTGTTGCACTGTCGCTACAACCAATATTGGTATTGGTTATAATAACAGTATATGTTGTTGTTGAAGTTGGTGTTGCACTTGGATTTTGACTTCCTGAAATGAATCCGCCTGGCGACGATGTCCATGCATAGCTATAGTTAGGGCTGCTTTCGGTTACTGATACGGCTGAGGCGTTAAGTGTCACAGCATCGCCATCGCAAATATCGGTGTCGGCAGCGATAGATGCAACAGGTCCACGTACATAGCACATTGAATATCGGTATGCGTGTGAAGAATTTGCACTTGCTTTGGTCCAAAGGGTTGTTCCTGAAGAATTGATTTCGTAGATAGAGCCGAATGGATTGTTTACTATCATATTGCCGTTCGGAAGCTGTTGCGAATTACCTTCATTTGAAGAACTAAAAGAAGAATTATATTGGTATGCATAATTTGTTGGAGTTTGAACTCCCGAAGTAACAGTGTAATTGTACCCGTTGTATGTCGGACTCCAGATGGTTACTGCAGTTTTTCCACTGGTACCGCCTTGGTTATTATATCCGCATAAATAATCGGGGTAATTGGGGTTATCGCTTGGAACCCAATGAGCATCGTGTATTACATTAAAAAAAGTTGTTCCGCTGGCTCCATACGATGCAGGATTGCCCCAACGATATAAAAAATCGCCACCATGTCCCGAGTTTCCTCCAGTGTGTCCGGCTGCTTCGGCTGTTGTGGTGCTATGGTCAATCACAAAGGCCGAATTCATGAAATGCATACTTACTACAATTTGATCGAGATCTTCGTTGTAATCGATTCCATTCATGTGGTATCGGTCGGGCAACGAACCTGTTCCGGCATAGTTTATATTCATCAGTTCGGGGTGAGCAGCAGTATTGCTCACATAATTATCTTTCGATGAATTATAACTCTGGCACATGTGATCCCATAGATACCATTCCCAAACAATGGTTCCGGTGGTTGCTCCGGTGGGTTGAACTTCAATGATTCTTTCAGAATAAAAAGCCGAAGCTGATGACGAGCCAGCCTGGGTAGCTTCGCTTGACGATCTGTAGTCGTAACAAATCATCAGAACATTCCCATTGGGCATAGGACATATGTCGTGATGCAGGCAGTAATCGTTGGTTGCAAAATATTGAAAATCCCAGATCACATTATTATTCCAGTCAACTTTTTGTACGCCACCAGTACAACCACCCCCATTCCAGGCACCAGTGGGTTTATATGTCCGTACAATGGTTTTGTCTTCAGTTAGATATGCCGAATATGCCGATTTGGCTGAAGAACTGAATGTCCATGTATGATAATTTGTACTGTTGGTGTCAATCAGATAGGCCTGAGTTCCATTTTTGGTTGCGTAAAAAGTGTATAAACCCCACTGTTGAGCCTGCGTTGAGACAATTGTTAGCGTTAGTAAGGCCATGGCAATAATAGTTCTCATGATGAATAGTTTTGATTGGTTGTTGAAAATTAAGGAATTTGATTTTCGATAACAATTCCTTAATGATTAAGTCAGAGAATATTAATGTAAAGTTGCGCCTTTATTTTTGCATAAGAAGTCTTTTTCAACGAATTGCCAATTGGTCTCAACGAACTGTTTGTTTCTTTCAGTAGAAAGAATTCGGCTGATTTATACATTCTCAGTAATTACCAGCTCTGTTATCATTATACGTCGGAAGGCACACGCAGTTTTTTTGAAATTAGATGATAAACACCTGAATGTATCCTGATTGGGTCTGACAAAATTGGCAGATGTCAATAGATTGTGAGAGTAATCATTTTGTATCAATATTTTGAATACCTTACCAAATAAACAGATACCAAACATTTATCCGGTGCAGATTCGATCCTATGTGCGTTATATAGCAAATCATTAAAACTGGAGTTGTGCCAGAAGTGAATAGTTTTTACATAAATTAATATATTCATTTTTTTATTATAAAATGGCTTCTATTGTCGATTTTCAGCTTAAAAAAGCAGAATAACAAAAAGAAATTACCCGAAATTTCATGTTTTTTGTACCTTTGCAAAAAAAATACAGTTATGGGTAAAGGAGATATCAAATCGAAACGTGGCAAAATACATCGTGGTACACATGGTAAAACCCGTCCGGTTAAATCAAAAAAATATGTTGCTGTTGCTGAAGTAAAGGAAGAAAAAAAGAAAGCAACAGCCAAGTCTAAGGCAAAAGAAGTTGTAGCCGAGGTTGAAGAAGCTGCTGAAGTGAAAGAACCCAAGGCTAAAAAGACAACGGCAAAAGCTCCGGCAAAATCAGCCAAAGCCAAAAAAGAAGCAGCTGCTGACCAACCCGATCTCTTTGCTGAAGGTGAAAAATAGCCATTAATTTACGTCTGTCAATTGTCAACAATCGACAATTTAACACTCAATCCAATTCAGACTTTCGGAAACCAAAGTCTGAATTGTCCTTTTTGTAGTAGCACAAATTCGAAAAAGCAGCATGGTGTTGCAGGTTTTTTGTTTTTGTATTGCAATCATTGTAAGTCGGTTTTTCGCAGCGATGCTCATGTTGTTGTAGCTTTCGAATATCCCGAAGAGTATTATGGCGATGCCGAAAAAGAGAAATTCTGGTTTGCACCTATAGTTTGGATGCTCAATTCCGAACGTAGGAGTCGCACACGCTATATTGCCAAAAGAATCCCTTTGGCCAATACATCGGTAATCGATATTGGCTGCGGAAACGGAGCTTTGTTAACTCGCATTCAACAAAAAACAAATTGCAATGCCATTGGTATCGAGATGGATAGTGTTGCTGCTCGCCGGGCTTCGAAAAATACTAAGCTTTCAATAATTAGTAAACCGTTTCAGGAAGTTGATTTGCCTCTTCACTCTTTCGATGCGGTAGTTACCATTCATTCATTCGAACATATAGCTCAGCCGCAGCAAAACCTGGAGAAAGCCTCGCGATTGGTGAAAACTGATGGAATGCTATATATTGCAATTCCCAATATAGCTTCGTTTCAATACAAACTGTTCGGAAGATACTGGCTGCATCTCGATCCTGAGTTTCATTTGCATTTCATTCATCCCGATTTTATTAAATCGACTATGCTTTCGAAAGGATTTATGTTCCGTAAAGCCCGACATTTCAATCCGGTGCAGAATATTCCGGGCTTTGTGTTGAGCGCTCTCAATCTGGTAACTGGAAAGCGCGATGTGTTGTTCGATATGCTCCGGAACCGGAAAAAACTCCGCAATCCATTCAATGTTTTGCTGTTCCTGCTGCTGCTGATTTTATCAGCTGTCTTGTTACCCATTGCTATAACCGAAGAACTTGTTTCGGTAGCATTGGGCAGGGGAGCAACGGTCGATTTTGTATTTAGTAAAAACAAACCTGTTTGAAATCCGCATAGCTTTTATATGCAACGTCTATACCGATTTGTCATTATTCATCAATACACGATTACACACATTCAGTTAATCTATCGCATCAATTCTACCATCTTGCTGCCTAAATCGGCAGGACTATCAACCACGGCAATGCCGCAGTTTCGAAGAATCTCTTTTTTGGCTTCGGCAGTATCGGCTTTTCCGCCAATAATGGCACCGGCATGCCCCATGGTGCGACCTTTCGGAGCTGTAGCACCTGCAATAAATGCAACAACAGGCTTGTTTCCGTGTGCCTGAATGTATTCGGCAGCTTCGGCTTCTGCATTTCCGCCAATTTCGCCAATCATTACAATTCCGTGGGTGTCGGGGTCGTTCATCAACAATTCAACAGCTTCTTTCATCGAAGTGCCAATAATGGGGTCGCCACCAATTCCAATCATGGTCGATTGTCCCATGCCCACTTTGGTTATTTGGTCAACTGCTTCGTACGACAAGGTTCCCGAGCGCGAAACAATGCCTATATGTCCTGGAGTATGAATGAAACCGGGCATAATTCCAACTTTGGCCTCGCCTGGCGTGATGATTCCCGGACAATTGGGACCAATGAGTCTCGCTGAGGATGTTTTCAGATATTCTTTCACTTTCACCATGTCTTGCACCGGAATTCCTTCGGTGATGCAAACAATGAGTTTTATTCCAGCTTCGGCAGCTTCCAGAATGGCATCGGCTGCAAATGCTGCAGGGACAAAAATAACCGAAGTGTCGGCTTTCACATCTTTTACTGCATCGGAAACGGTGTTGAAAACTGGCAAATTCAAATGAATGGTGCCGCCTTTTCCGGGAGTGACGCCGCCAACCACAGGCGAACCGTATTCAATCATTTGCGAAGCGTGAAACGAGCCTTCGCTACCCGTAAATCCCTGAACAATAATGCGGGAGTGTTTATTTACCAGTATACTCATAGTGCTAGGTGTTGATATGCAAAAGTAAAAAAAAATGAAGAAGTTTGTGATATTTCATCGCTTGGAGATGAATTTCTTGTAGTATATGGAATCGCTGGTTTTTGATCAAACACAACTGCTTGTTCAATATATTTAGATTATTGAAAAAATTGCAGTCATTCAGATACTTTAAGCAAAACCGGTTTTGTTTGTAATCTTTAATCAGGTGTCTGGCACCTGCAAGGTTATCTGATGCCAACGAGTTTATTTGGTTTCAAAACTGATATATGGTGGTCAGCTAACGACAATGTTTTACAATATGTATATAAACAGATGATTGAAAAAATACAGCCGCATTTCGACAAGCTCAATGTGACTGCATTTTTTTGCAAACGCGTTTTGCAACATAAATATTAAAAACAAAAAAGCAAAAGTTAAGCTGAGCCCCGCAGTCATGCTGAGCTTGTCGAAGTATGTAACTGCGGAGTGAACTCCGTCGAACAGCAACTTTTTTTAACCACTTACTTCCACACAAATCCTATCTTTGTGTCAGGAAACTCAATAAGCTATGATTCCAGACCTGTCGCAAACCATATGTGCAATTGCAAGTCCTCCGGGAACAGGAGCAATTGCTGTTGTTCGCATTAGTGGACCACAGTCGCATAAAGTGCTCAACGAAATTTTTGTTCCCCGAACAAAACCCGAGGCCTATCCCGAAGCGCGTCGTGCATACTATGGCACCATTGTCGAAAAAGACGAAATTCTCGACGATGTTGTTGTGCTGTTTTTTAAAAGTCCGGCTTCGTACACAGGCGAAGATGCAGCCGAAATTTACTGCCATGGTTCGCAATTCATCCAAAATAGATTGTTGCAGCTTCTAGCCGAAAAAGGATCACGCATGGCTGCTCCCGGCGAATTTTCGCTGCGGGCTTTTGTGAATGGCAAACTCGATCTCATGCAAGCTGAAGGTGTCGATGATCTCATTCGTAGTCGCAACCCAATGGCGCATGCACTGGCTGTAAAACAAATGCGTGGCGATTTCTCGGCTCGTTTGCGCGAGCTTCGTCAACAACTTATCGACCTCACTGCATTGCTCGAGCTCGAAATCGATTTCTCTGAAGAAGACGTTCAGTTTGCCGACCGAAGTCGTTTGCTCGAAACCTGCAAAGCGCTGCAAAACGAAGTGGTGTTGCTGAGCGAATCGTTCAAAGCCGGCAACGTACTTAAACATGGAATTCCTGTTGCTATCATTGGTGAACCCAATGTTGGAAAATCGACTTTGCTCAATCGCATTTTGAACGAAGAACGCTCTATTGTGAGCGAAATACCGGGAACTACGCGCGATTTTATCGAAGACACTTTCAATGTTGGAAATATCACGTTCCGTTTTATTGATACTGCGGGCTTGCGCAATACGAGCGATCAGATAGAATTGGCCGGAGTTGAGCGCACGCTGGTGAAAGCATCTGAAGCATCTATTATTTTGTTGTTGTTCGATGCTGCCGATTGCGAAAACGACCGCATTTTGTCTGGAATCGAATCGCTGAAAAGTCAGGTCGATGATTTCGCCGACAAAAAGCTGATTGTAGTTATCAACAAAATCGATTTGCTGGTGAATGCACCAAAACATTTGCGCGAATTGCTCGACCACGATTTGGTTTTTCTTTCGGCCAAGCGAAACGAGAACATCGAAGAGCTAATGCAAAAACTCACCGAAGCTGTTCAGATTTCCGAAAATGCCCCCGATATTGTTCTCACCAATGTGAGGCATTACGATGCTTTTCTCACTATTTCGGGTTTGCTTACCCAAGCTGTTCAACACATCGAAGCTGGTTTACCGCAAGACCTCACTGCATCTTTTCTGCATCAGGCATTGCATCATATTGGCCTGGTTACCGGCGAAGTGAGCAACGAAGACGTTTTAGGTTCTGTGTTTAGCCGTTTCTGTATTGGAAAATAAATCAAACAAATGACCGACAATTCTGTTCTTCTCGATATTGTAAAAACCCAAATGCCGTTTGGAAAATACAAAGGCCGTATGATTGCCGATTTACCCGAATCGTATCTGGTTTGGTTCAAACAGCAAGGGTTTCCAAAAGGTAAGCTGGGGATGATGCTTGAGACGATGTACGAAATTCAGCTGAACGGGTTGGAATATTTATTGAAGCCACTTCGGACTTAATCAATGCCAAAATAAGTGGATTAAATTTGTTTTTTTGTATTATTGCAATCTAAAAATTCACACTATGAGCAAATATCAGAACTTTTTCCCCGACGAAACCATTATTGCTGAAGTACAAGGTTTTCTTGTTAAAGGTCTTTTTGGATCCAAAATGGGTACTGCAATTCTTACTGACAAACGAATTGCTTTTATAGAGAAAAAACAAGTTGTTGGCGTAGGACTTATTGGTGCGTTGGCTGCCGAAGCTACCGGTATTACAAAACCAAAACTGAAGCTCGATATTCCAATTACCGAGGTTTTTTCGTGGGAACGTCCGCGCAAAAACGACATTCGAATCACCACAAAGGTTGGCGAAAAACACCTAATTCGTCCTGTGAATTACGATGAATGGGATGCCAAACTCAAAGGACTTCAAAAGAAATAAGAGTTGTCCGTTTTTTAGTTTAAATGTCGCAACTGTTTCCCATGCAATTGGGGCGCTCTTTTGGCTTTGGTAGAATCCGCAATTTGATGAATAAATTGTAGATTTTGCAACCAACACAAATACCAAAAGCAGTTTCGAGATACAGCATCAGCAAGCAGATAAGGCAAAGCATGCAAACCGGCTCGAAATAGCTTGCATCAGATTGTAGAAACAACGACAATACAAAAACTGCTGTCGATAGCATAAGTCCAATACTCCACGCAAATTTTTTCTGTACAGCTCCAATAGGCAAAGCCGATTGTTTTCTTACAAAAATCCAGGCCAATAGAACCGTTGGCGAAAATTTCGGGTTAATAAAAAGGCCAATCATGAAATTGAAAACGAAAAAACCCATGATATAGGGAATGATTTCGTATTGACGGAGAATAAACCCATTGATGGATGCAATAGCACCCAGAAGTAACATGATACCGGCGCTGGCACGCATGCGTCTTTCCTCAAGAACCTTGAAGTTCTTTCCTTCGATATAGTAGCCAAAACTAAAAACAGACATAAGATTTGATTATTCAGCAAATTTACAAAATACCGGATTCGCTTGATCAATAAATTGATTAAAAAAATTATTTACAGCTTAATTGCTTGTAAATGTTCAATGTTTCTTCAATAATTTTAATAACAGCTTTTGTATTGGTATTGTATCCACTTGTTTTTGTGGTAGCTTGTCGGATAACCATCACTTCGACTCCAGCTTCACTTGTAAACTCAACAATAACTGCTTGATACAATCTTTTAAGTCCTTTGGCTTTATTCTGAAGTTTAGCGCCTTCTTTGTATATTATTACAGTATAGAAATACGGATAAATGTTTGAGCCAACCGAATTGAGAGACAACTGTCCGTAAATTCCCATGAAATCATCAGGTGCGTTGGGCACCATAATTTTGAGTTTCACCTCTTTGGGGAAAGTGGCGTCAATTTTTTTAGCAGGGGCCAGCAATGTGAGATACGAAATCTCTGCATCCGGTTTTTGCTCATGAATTATATCAGATGCTTTCAAACATTCTTTGGCATAAATAACAACCTTGTTGCTGGTGTCGTATTTCTTAAGTCCGCTGAAAAAATGAGGAATAAACAACATCAGAATATTACCTCCAATATACGATAGCTCTTTTCTGTAGGAGTCATCGCCAATAATGAATAAGTAGAGCGAAAATACAAGAATCAGTATGAAAACAAAAATACCCAGACACGAACTTATTTCGAAAGCTGAACGATCCCATATTTTGAGTTTTCGATCCATTTTCACAATAGATTCAACCTGCTCGCGAGTCGATTTTTTCCAATCGGCATTTTGGTTGTAGCGTCCCGGAAAAATTCGTTTGTCGATGCCTTTGGTAAACATAAGTACGCTTCCGGCAAGCACCAAAAAACAACCGGGCACGAACATTTGCAAGAAAAACTGAGCTCCGATGCCACCAGCAACCAGAATCAGGAACAGCGTGATTCGCTGGACTATAGCCATGCGCGGAAATAAATGAAACAACATTTTATTCATATGGTTGTTGTTTTTTGTGTTGTTGTAAAGCGTGGTTTTAACAATAATTCGTCGTTACAGAAATTGTGTTTGAAAAACAGCGGACAGGCGCCCTGACAAAGTGCAAAGCTATCGCAACTACCGCAAACAGCAGGTGTTTCTTTTTTGTTGCGAATATATTCGACTCGTGGAGAATTCCAAATCTCCGAAAAGCTTTGGTTAAGCAAATTGCCAACCGGCTCGTTCCACGATGAACATGGAAGAATATTTCCTTGTGGATCGATCGACACCAATCCGTCGCAAGCAGCACATCCTTTGTTGCCCAATCCTTCTGTGATTGTATTGAACAGGCAAAGCGGAGTAGGCGAGTACCACATGAGTTCAATATTATTGAGTTCGGCTTCTTTTTGAATACATCGGATAACAACTCCAGCTTCGCTGTAAGAGAGCAAATTTTCATCGTGTTCCGATGCTGTTCCCGATGGAATAATCAGATTCATGCTGAATTTTTTCAATTGAAGCTCTTGGCTCAGAAATGCAGGCAACAAAGCTGTTTCGTGCATGTTTTGTTTCGAAAGGGTAGTGTTGGTATGTGCCCAGATATCGAGTTCCTTCAAATTGCCAACCGCTTCGAGAGCATGTGCGAAACTGTTTTTTACTCCCGTTATTTTCTCGTGTGTTTCTGCTGTACAACCTTCGATGCTTATTTGAGCCGAATCGAGTCCTGCATTTTTTAAATCGAGAGCAAGCTTTTTATCAATCAAAAATCCATTGCTGATCAGATTCACCCGCATATCGATGCTTTTTGCAAATGCAATAAGCTCTGGCAAATCGCTACGCAATGTTGGTTCGCCACCCGTAAAACTGATAGAAGGAACCTTGGCTTCGTATCGTATTTTCTTAATAATAGATTTGAGCTCATCGAAGCTCAAATCGGGTCCTTCGCTGCTGCAACCATTGTTGATCCCGGCGTAACAAAAAGAGCAGCGGAAATTGCATTTTCCGGTGATGGCCACTTCGCTCAAAACAGGCAATGTTGTGAAGGGAGCTTCGAATGGTTTCAGCAAAACTGCCGGATTCATCGTAAATACGTCGAGCGTATCTTCGAGCGAAGCTTTGATGGCAATCAAAAACAGATAAAGTTCGTTGCGTTTTTGCTCGTCGTTGCCGATTTTTTTGAGCAGCGATCCGATACTTAAGCCCGAAAGCAAGCCACCCAGAATTTGGGCGCCGCCACTATTAAGCTTTTGTACCACATTCGGACGTTTGATGAGCACATTGTCTTCGGTGCGGACTGCAATATACGGCCGCACATTGGCAATGAACTCATCGACCCACACAAAACGAATATCTTGTTTCTCTTTTTTCATTAATGCGATCCTCCGCTAACACATGCGCTATGGCAAGCGCTGTGACATGCACTGTGGCAGGCACTATGACAAGCGCTGTGACATGCACTGTGGCAGGCATCGTGACAAGCAGCATGGCATGCATTGATATTGGGGATAATATCTGAATTGATGCTGTTGTAAACAATATGATCGGAACTTACAGGGAAATATTGTTCGTAACGGTCAGGCTCAAGAATTCCATTCTGCCGGAAATAAGGATGCATATAGTAGTAGTAGCGCATCCATCGACCAAATTCGGTATCGGTCTCATTTGTGTAAATGGCTTCGGATGGACGCTGTTGCTCTTGTTCGTCGATGCGTCCCTGCATCATTTCGAGATAGTGTTTTTTCGTGGCATCAACATCGGCATCCCAGGCTTTTTCGCGAATATTGGCAATGGCTTTGTTCATAATCGAATTCAATTCATCTTGCGAGAACATACCATCGTCTTCGAGTGCTTCAAAAAACATTTTTTCATACTCGTTGTTGAAATCGATGGGCCGATCCAGAATTTTTGCTTCGAGTGGATCGTTGCGAAGTATGTGTATGTATTGTTCTTTTTCGAACGATGCCAATATGGCGCTGAAAATCTTTTTAATAGGAAATTCCAGATAGAAAGCTATTTCTACATAATCGAGATTGTCGCATATTTTACCGGGAACCGAAAATGTAGCCAACTCTACTTTGGGTGGTGTCCAGTCGAGCACATCCCATCCAACACCATCGGCTTGCAATCGGGCTTTGCCCAAATTGCGACTTTTTTGAATAAAATAGAAAATAAAAATCAATATTGTAATAATTGATGCTATAATGAACGTATTGTTGCTAAAGGTTCTGTCTGGGTCGTAATCATCTTCGTTGCCGGTATCATTGTATGTTTCGGGAACTGCTTTTTCGGAAAAAGTTCTGGTGTTGAACCAGCCTTCGGGCATGTAAAATTGAACACGTAACGAAAATGAAGGACCTGGTGAATTTTTATTAATCAACATCGACAAACGACCAGCTTCTTTTATCTGAAAATCGATCAAGTATTGTTCGTTCATCCATTTTTCAGTCATAATTAAACTGTCGGCATACACCCGCTCGCGCACGTTGGCTTTGAAGTCGGGAACAAAAGGCATCAGAATGCGCAAAGAATAATGACTCATGCTGTTGGCATCGCTGTCCCATACTACCGGCGACCAGTCGAATACAACCAGTTTTTTGCCATCGGCCGATGTAGTGGTATCTACGTAGCCAGCAGCAGCCATGTCGGTTTCGAACCAGAAAAAATACGTTACAAATCCCCTCCCAACACCTTTGCCATCGGCCAAAACAATGTCGTATTTATCGCCAAGGTCGGTGATTGAAAGCCCGTATTCGTTTCCTCTGCTGTCGATTGCGTAGTTTTTGTCGGACCACGACTCTATAATCAATTTGTCGTTTCCTTGAAAATAGAAACCATGCAGCTCGCCCGAAGTTACTGTGTAGCGAACACAATATCCTATCACAGCCTTGCCATTGTCTTTCAAATCGACAGTGCATTCAATGAAATCGACTTTAGCGCTGCCAGCAAACAAAACAAAAGAGCTAAGACTTAACAGCAGTGTTAAAACAACATTTTTTATCTTCATGCCGGTGTTTCTTTCCAACAAAAATAGAACTTTTTATTTTTTCAACTTCAAATCTTGAAGGTTTGGATTGCTACTGCTGTCGCGCGTCTCCTCGCAGATACTGATAAATTAATAAACCTCAAATGTATGTTCGAAAGGATATTTATTCCGATGAGGTGTGTTGTAAAAATCTAATGATGGAACATCAAAATAGCCTCTGAGAAAGTATTTTCCTCTGTTTTTAGGAATATATTTTATTACTGGCAAATTGGGATTGTATTCTGAAGAATCGATTGGGAAAGACTTTGAAAAGAAGTTAGAAGAGGGGAATGAGTCCAAATCGTTTCGTTTTTCCGTTTCTGGAAGTATTTGATAAAATACACTTGTTTTTCTGCCATCTAAGCTATGTATATCGTAGGCTTTAATAAAAATTTCAGCCATCATGGTATCGCCAAGTGCAATTGAACGACTTTTAAACTGGCTCGATGATCCAATAATCGTGGAATGGAAATCGGTCCTAACCAATTCATATTTCTCACTTATTGAAGTAAGCGAATCGATTTGATGTTGCACATTTGCTTTTGTTTCAGCAATTTTCTGGGTTTGTTTATATGCAATTATAACTGCAATAGAAGCTACAATAGTAAGAGCTGCTATAATGATAGCTGAAAGCGCTTTGCTCATAATTTATCTTTTAAAACCAATACTTGTTCTTTCTCCGTTGCCTGTAAGGTCATTGTCGTCGTTGTTGTAAATATCGGCAAGTGTCATAGCTTCATCGAGTACCGTTTTTCGTCCAAGTTCTTTCTGAAGAGCCACCGCTTTGCTTTTTTCGAGTTTGTCGAAAAAATAGCGCACCACTAAACGTCCTTTGCGTAGCAAAGCCGGATCGATGTCCTTAAGGTCGGAGTTAAAGGTGGTTATAATTTTCAATTGCAACGCATCGCCAAGCAAGCCATCGCCCATGTTGAGCAAATTCACCAGCGCACTCGACGACGAACCTTGTTTGCGAGCCTGGATAAGATGTTCGCAGTCTTCGATAATGAGTACACTGTCGCGATATTGAGTAATAAATGGCAGAAAATCGGGATCGTTGAGCGAACTCACCATCGATATGGGTATGTAAATAAAGTTTTTGTCGGTCTCGTTTATCAAATGGCGGATATAGGTGGTTTTTCCGCTGCCATACACGCCATGCAGCAACACAATCCCCGATTTGTATTTCTGCTCCAGAAATTCACGAATCCGCGCATCTGCTTTGGCAAAACCTTCGTTGTACTGCTTGTTGATATCTATTTCGTACTTCTTAATATCGAAATATTCGAGCTCAAAAACACCATACTGATGTGTGACCATGCTGAATTTGTGCAACTTCTTTTTGCTTCGCTCATCGGCATTTCCTTCTACCAGTTCTTTCAATTTGCTCAAAGTAGCCGTGGGGGTTTCGGCAGCAAAAATAAAAGCAAAATTATCGTCGAGCAGATGAAGAAGAATGTTTTTTTCAACCATCCAAATGCGCTCCTGCGAAAAACCACTTTCTTCTGGAAAATCGGCCGAAGCTTTGTTTTTGTTGATAGTTAAACTGAAAATGAGTTCAATATTGTTTGCGCCAAACTCCGAAATAAGACGTTCCTGAATGCTTTCGGGCTGGTCGGCGGTATTGTAAAACATCTGAACATGTCCGATGCTGTTGAACATTCTGAAATACAATAAGCGACTATTGATATTTCCATTTTCGTCGTAGAAATCGGCATCGGGACCTACATTGCATGCAGCCCTATGTTGTATTGAAGTAACTGAAAAAGGCATTTTTGTTCCAAAGTTAATGATAAATCCCATGGGCAAAAGAATTGATTGAAAACTTATGTTTTTTGTTCGTGAATCTCAGATGAAAAATGGAGCCGATTTCATATTAATGTTTTTTATCCGTTTCTTGTGTATGTATCAAACAAAAAATACATTAAGTTGATAATCAAGTATTAATATTCACCTATCTTAATTTTTAATTGAAGTTGTTTTTGATTTTAATGTCTTGGATTGTTGCTTATTTACAGACTAATGTCGTGTCAGCCTGTGAGTAGAAACAAGAATTTCAATACAGTTTCTTGGAAAATAAATAAAACAGTGGGTTTCTTGCTTTTTCTCTTGTTTAGTAAATAATTAAGAAAAAGTGTTTATCCGGATAGTTTTGAAATAAAAACAAATAGAAATCTATATATCTTAATAACAGATGCTTAATAATTATTATTAACATTGTATTAAATAAATGTAATGGGAATAATAGCTTGATTTATATGATTAAAAATTGTACTTTTGCATACATAAAACGGTTTCATAAACACGAAGTATAAACATGGGTTATATACAATTTGATAAAAAACAACTTGTCAATCTCGAATACGCCTTGAGTAAGGAATTGCTGCGTTCCAACAGGGCAGGGGCATATTCATCTACAACTATTATTGGCTGCAATACCCGTAAATATCATGGTTTGCTGGTAAGTCCGCAACCTGCTATCGACGACGAGTTGCATGTTCTGTTGTCTTGTCTCGACGAAACTATTATTCAGCACGATGCTGAATTTAATCTGGCTTTGCATCGTTTTCCCGAAACATGGTCGCCTCGAGGTCATAAGTATATTGTCGATTTCGACTCGGAACCTATTCCGGCTTTGTATTACAGAGTTGGTGGAGTGCATCTGAAAAAAGAATTGCTTCTTGCATCCGACGACCGTATGCTGATTCGTTACACATTGCTCGATGCTCACAGTCCAACCCGCTTACGCCTGCGTCCTTTTATGGCTTATCGCTCGCGCCACAAACTGAGCAAAGCCAATGGTTTTGTTGAGCGTAAATTCTCGAATATAAAGGGAGGTGTTAAAACGCGTATGTACCAGGGATACAGTTATTTGCATTTTCAGTTTTCGCGTGATGCCGAATACGTTCATGTGCCCGACTGGTACAACAATTTTGAATACATCAAAGACCTCGAACGAGGATACGAAGGCCACGAAGATTTGTTCACTCCCGGTTATTTCGAAATCGATATCATTAAAGGGACATCGCTTATTTTGTCGGTCGGAACCAGCGAAACCGAACCCCGGAATTTAGGTCGCTTGTTTGCTCGCGAACTCGCTAAACGTACACCGCGCGATAATTTCGAAAATTGTTTGAGTAATTCGGCCGATCAGTTTATTGTGGTTCGTGAAGGGAAAACAGAAATTGTAGCCGGATATCCATGGTTTGGACGTTGGGGACGCGATACACTTATTTCGCTTCCTGGCTTAACACTGGCACGTGGGCAGAAAAAAATATTTAAATCGGCTGTGGATACACTTCTGCTTGATATGAATGGTCCTTTGCTGCCCAATGTTGGACATGGCGATGCTGCCGCATTCAATTCAATCGATGCTCCGCTTTGGTTGTTTTGGGCTTTGCAACAATATGCATTGTCGGGTGCCGAAAGCCATTCGGCGATATGGAACGAATATGGGCCGGTCCTCAAAATTATTCTCAATGGCTTACGCAATGGGAAGGTGAATGGAATTTATATGCAGGAAAATGGACTTCTTTATGCTTCAATTCCGGGAAAAGCACTTACATGGATGGATGCCATTGTTGATGGTAAACCAGTTACTCCCCGTGCAGGGCTTCCGGTTGAGATAAATGCTTTGTGGTACAATGCTATTATGTTTTCGCTCGAGATGGCAGGAAATGCTAATGATGAATTGTTTGTAACAACATGGCAACCTGTTGGGAACAGCATTTCTACTTCGTTTAAGGAAACATTCTGGGACAAGGAAAAAGGCTATTTGGCCGATTATTGCGATGGCGACTTTAAAGATTGGAGTGTTAGACCCAATATGGTTTTTGCAACTTCGTTGCCCTATTCGCCATTGAGTGAAAAAATCAGGCAGCTGATTCTTGAAAAGGTTCGGCAGGAGTTGCTTACATCGCGGGGTTTACGTACGCTGTCGCCAAAAAATTCTGCATACAAGGGTTCATACGAAGGTGTTATCCGAAATCGTGATTTGGCATATCATCAGGGAACCGTGTGGCCATGGTTACTCGGCCATTATGCCGAAGGCTATCTCAAAATATATGGAAAAGAGGGTGTTAGCCATATCAAAGGTATTTATAATGGAATGGAAGAAGTTATTTTTGAACATGGAGTTGGTTCGGTGAGCGAAGTTTACAGCGGAGATCCACCTCATAAGGCCGGGGGTGCCATTTCGCAGGCCTGGAGTGTAGCTGAAATTATTCGTATTAAATCAATGCTCGATCAACTACAATAATCCGGAGGAGAATATGAGAGTATTAATGTTTGGATGGGAATTTCCTCCGCATATCACAGGTGGGCTTGGCACTGCGTGCTTCGGCCTGACAAGGTCGCTTGCCCGGCTTAAAGCCGATGTGCTTTTTGTTGTTCCCCGTGCTTATGGCGACGAAGATACCAGTCTTATCAATTTAATGAATGCATCGGATGTTACAGTCGATTTGGAAAAATCGGAATACAGCGAGTTTTGGAAGCGAATCCGATATATGACTGTGGCTTCCGATATTATTCCGTATGTGGGACCGGTGGAATATTCCAAAATCGATATAAAAAAGCTGAAAGAAGAATTCAGCAATAATAGTATTTTTTCGCATCGTTACACATTCAGTGGCTCGTACGGACAGAATTTATTTTACGAAGTTTCGCGTTATGCACTTATAGCAAGTGGAATTGCTGCTTCGAACAATTTCGATGTGATTCACGCACACGACTGGTTGACTTATCCGGCTGGCATTGCTGCAAAAACGGTAAGCGGAAAACCACTTGTTGTTCATGTTCATGCTACCGAGTTCGATCGGTCGGGCGAAAATGTGAATCAGCAAGTGTACGATATCGAACGTGAAGGTATGGAAAAAGCCGATCGGGTTATCACGGTTTCGAACCTTACACGTCAGATTGTGATTGAGCATTATGGAATCAACCCCGATAAGGTGTTTACAGTCTATAACGGAGCAGATGCTTTTCAAACACCGGTTATGGAGAAGGTCGATAAACCTTTTCCCGAAAAGGTGGTTACTTTTTTGGGCCGTGTAACTTTCCAGAAAGGACCCGATTATTTTGTTGAAGCCGCGCGCAAAGTACTGCAAAAAGATAAAAATGTTCGCTTTGTGATGGCTGGTTCGGGCGATATGCTTCCACGAATTATCCGGATGGTCTCAAAATATCGCATGGGACAGAATTTTCATTTTACCGGGTTTTTGAAAGGCGGTGATGTTGACCGAATGTTTGCTTACAGTGATGTATATGTGATGCCCAGTGTGTCGGAACCATTTGGTATTTCGCCACTCGAAGCCATGCGAAGCAGTGTACCTGTTGTTATTTCACGGCAATCAGGAGTGGCCGAAGTTCTTCACCATGCCCTGAAGGTCGATTTTTGGGATGTGGACGCCATGGCCGACAGTATTTATGGTTTGCTCAACTATCAGGGTTTATCGCGCATGTTTTCGCGCTATGGGCGCGAAGAGGTTGAACAGCTCAAGTGGGACAATGCTGCAGCTTCGGTTTTGAATATTTATCAACAACTTATTTAATTGACTATGCGATCAATATGTTTTTATTTTCAGGTTCATCAGCCCTACAGGCTCCGTAATTATCGTTTTTTCGAAATCGGTAACAACCACAACTATTTCGATGAATATCAGAATCGCTACATTATGCAAAGGGTAGCCGAAAAATGCTACCTGCCCATGAATAAACTTTTGCTCGGTTTGATAAACGAATTCGGACAGCGGTTTAAGGTGAGTTTTTCCATTTCGGGAGTTGCACTCGAGCAGTTTCGTAAATATACTCCACAGGTGATTGATAGTTTCAGGGCTTTGGCCGATACCGGATGTGTCGAATTTATTGCCGAAACTTATGGTCACTCGCTTGCTGCTTTGCGCAGCGAAGAAGAATTTGCTTTGCAGGTTAATCGTCAACAGCAGCTTTTAAGCGATTTGATTGGTTATAAAAGCTCGACGTTTCGCAACACCGAGTTGATTTACTCCGATGAAATCGGTCAGATGGTTTACAATATGGGCTTCGATACTATGCTCACTGAGGGGGCAAAGCATATTTTAGGTTGGAAAAGCCCAAACTACATGTATTGTAATGCATCGAATCCAAAGTTGAAGTTGTTGCTCAAGAATTTTCGCCTCAGCGACGATATAGCTTTTCGTTTTTCGCAACGTAGCTGGGAAGGCTGGCCTCTTACCGCCGAAAAATATGTCGATTGGCTCAATCAGATCGATCCAAAAGAAGAAGTGGTGAATTTGTTTATGGATTATGAAACTTTTGGCGAACATCAGTGGGAGGAAACCGGAATTTTTGACTTTATGCGCGCTTTGCCACGTATGGTTTTTGCCAATAGTCTGTTTGGTTTTGCAACCCCATCCGAATTAAGCCGGGCTATGCAACCGGTTGCTCCGGTTCATGTTCCTGAGCCTATTTCGTGGGCCGACGAAGAACGCGACCTTACGGCGTGGCTGGGCAATGATTTGCAGGACGATGCTTTCGATACACTGTATAGTTTGCGCGATACAATGAATAATATTCTGGAATATTCAAAGTCGGTGAGCGAAATGCTTTTGTCGGCATCGGGCAACAATCCTGCTGCTCAGGAAGAACTCAGGAATTTACACGACGATTGGCTGAAACTGCAAACCAGCGATCACTTCTACTACATGTGTACCAAATGGTTTGCCGATGGCGATGTGCATAAGTATTTCAATCCCTATGGAACTCCTTATGACGCTTATATCAACTACATGAATGTTTTAAGCGATTTCATGCTTCGTTTGAGCCGCCATTCGTTTTTGAATTCATCACAATCAATAGTGCAAAAAGAAGTTGTGGAGCCATTGGCTTCAAAAAAGACTGTACGTTCTGTATCAACTGCGAAAAAAAAGGCCGTCCCAAAAACGGCTTCAAAAAAGAAGTCCGAAGCTCTTAGTCCTGAAATAAAGCAAGCTGTTCGTGGTAATCATAAACCGGCCAGAGAAATTGCTGTTTCGGCAAAGAAAAAAACGGAAGTGGCAAAGAAAGAACCAACTGTCCGGAAAAAACAAAAGGCTACACCGAAGAAGAAAGCTTTGACTTCTAAAAATCAGTTTATTGTCCCCGAAGGAAAAGAGTTGGCCGAAGTGATTTCGACGATGAGCCTGATTAACCTGAAGCGACTTTGGGCAGCACTGAAACCGAATGAAAAAGAAGCCATGCTCGAATTACTCACTCGTCGGCGCAGGCAAATTGTATCCGAATCGGAGCCCGTTGTCTTATCTTTGTCGGAAAACAAGACTATCCGAAGCGAATACGACGCTTTGTTGAAAGCTTTGTGGTTGTAAGAATACACATGTTCTGATTTTTGCTCCGATACAACCATCTTGTGTCGGAGTATTTTTTTGGAAGGTTTTGTGAAATGTTGTAGATTTGCGTTTGATCATATCCATTTCAATTTAAAACAAGAACCATGAATAACAGAATTAAAATACCCCTAAGTAAAACAAAAACGGCATTATTGTTAATAGTGCCAATATTTCTCCTTATTTCAGGTTTTCTTGCCATTCTACAGCCCGAATCATTCATTTCTCCATCGTTTAACGATTTGGGAAAAATAAAACTACTGGGGATTGCTGGTGGAGTTGTAGGACTTTTACTTTTAATACTTATTATTCGAAAATGGCTTACCAGGAAAACCGGATTCACCATAGATAAATCAGGTATCACGGATATTTCAAACGCATCATATACCGGTCTTGTTGAATGGAATGATATAACAAAGGTTGAAGCAAAAAAAGTGGGTCCAATAAAGCTTATAATTCTACATGTTAATAATCCTGAAAAATATATCAACAAGGCAAAAAAAACATCAATACGACAAATGAGAAAAAACCTTCACTTTTATGGTTCTCCCATATTGATAGTTTCCTCCAGATTAAAAATAAAATACGATGATCTGGCAGCCCTGATAACCAACGAATTTGAAAAATCGAAAAGCGCTACAACACAAAATAAAACCCATTAAAAAGGATTTTATTTGAAATATTAGGGGAATGTTGTAGATTTGCGTTTGATCAGGCCCATTTCAATACAAAACAACAAAGAATGGCTTTTCGACCTTGTTTGATAATGGATAAACAAACCACTTTTGTTCAAAAAGGTACGGTTACCCAACCGAATTTGGGTGAGTAACAGTACTTTTGGGGGAATTGGGGTTGGGTTATATAAGGAGTTATAACACATTTTAAATAGACATAGACTAACATTGAACCAAATGAAATTAATACTTACTATTTTATGCTTTTTCCCACTAATAATAGTGGCGCAAGAAAAAAATGACTCCTCAGTTTTTAGCAGACAACACATTGTAGGTCAACTTAACAATAATGCAAACAATATTGATAAAAACAAAAGGGAACTAGATGAACTCAAGAATGAATTGGAATTACTTGAAAAAGTGAATGAAAGAATTTTAGATGGAGTTTCAAGACAATTAGAAGCTGCGTCATATAACCTAACAATATTCGGACTCCTTTTCGCAATTGCAGCAATCATTTTAGGAGTTTACATAACTCGCATAGAAAGTAAAGTAGTACGATTAAGTGAAGAAAATAAAACATTGCTTAATCAAACTGAAAAGAGTAAAGAAGAGGTAGTAGCCATCAATAATCTTATTCAGAAAGATATTTATGGCTTATTTACAAAAATCAAGAGAGAAGAAACAGTCCACATGTTAAATCGATTATCCGAAATACCAAAGGATATTAATAATTTATTAGAGCCTCTGATATCTAGAGAACTTGAAAAAGAAGATTTTAAAATATTAAAATTGGCGTATTTGAAAATTAAAGAATTGCCATCAGAACCTCGACCTTTATTTAGTACCAAAATGTCTTATCCTGATTCATATAAACTAGTTTTCTTTCAACATTTTCTGGATTTAGCAATTAGAGATAAAGATATTGGAAAAGATTTTACTGAATTTTATAAAACCGGAATAGCCTGTTCTTTCGAAAATGATATAGTAAAATCAACACAAGATTTTATAAATGCTATTGTTGAAATGGGATATAAACCTAAAAAAGAAGAAATTGGGAGCTTTATGAAAGGTCTTTCAGTTTCAAAATATAAAGATTTTAACGACTTATATGTTTTAATTTTTGATTCACTAAAATGTAGAGAAGATAGGTTTGAATTTTTCAATTTTATAAATGATGACTTAGAAAGTAGGCAAAGTAAATCAAATTTTGGGAAACAACTTGTTGTAAACTATTCCTCCGAGAATTTAACAGCTAATGAAACCGAAATAATAAAAAAAACCGAAACCTTAATTGCTGAGCTTGAGCAAGAAGAGGAAGAAGCCAAAGCCAAAGCGGAGGCCGAAATAAAACAAACTGTTAAAAAGAATAAAAAATAGACAAAACGTGTTATGACAATTTGTATATGGCAAGCGGGGGGACTGACTATCAGACCCGCATGCAAATGACCGTTAACGGCAATATTAGTGCGAGTACCTAACCAATAAATACAGATAAATGAAAATATACTTCACTGACTTTTTCAACATCTCGACAGACACCTTGGAAAACTATGGCGCATTTAACTTATCCCTTATCAACGACCTTCCGCTTTTTATTGACCCGTTTTTATTATTTGGGAGCAAGAAGCCAGAATATTTAGAACTGCATAAAAGTATATTGGCTTACTTGACATTTCTTAAATCAAAATCGGAAGCAGGGATAACTGACATTTCGCAAATTAAATCTTGGTATTTATTTCCAGAGGTTAAACAAAACTGGTTTGGTTACAGCAAAGTTGGAAATGGCGGAAGTGGTTTAGGAGAGAAATTTGGTAGAGCAATGTCCTCGTCAATGCATATCGTATTTGACGACTTAGGAAAAGAAAGAATTACCCAAAGTTCACATTTAGAAAAAGCGGGACTATTTGAAATTGGAGTTGGAAAAGATAATATAAGCGATTTCACAACAAACTTAACAAAGGATTTTTTACTATCATATACAGAAAAATTTGCAATAGCAAACATTGACCAAAAACAACTACGGGTTGTAATGGTTGACAAAGTATATTTTGACTACGAATTGGAACGCTGGATGCCAAAGGAGTTTACGCTTCCATTTATTTTTAACGACTATGTTCTACTTACTCCAAGAGATATACTAACCAAGGACGATAATTGGATTAACTGTAATGATTTGCGAGGCGACTTCAGAAGAATTTGTAATAGCATTCCGAATGACCAATTGAGAAATGAGATTTTGAATTATTTCCAAAAAACGTTGCCGAAACCACAAAAGAACAAAAAAAATACCCAAAAGGAAATCACTCTTGCAATTCAGCAGACAATTAGAAATTTCCCTGAAATCATTAAGTGGTATATAAAACAGAAAGAGGGAAATAAGGAAGGAGCTAAAAATATATCAAAGCAAAGAGTTGAAGAAGTTGAAACAATGTTTATCCTTCAAATAAGTAAATTCGTTGAGACCTTAATCAAACAGACAGAGTTTTATAAAATCAATCCAAACACATCATTTGACGAGGCATTAAAACGAGTGAATTTTTTAAAACAAGTTATTGAAAACAATGACGGCTACCGACTATTTTACATTGACCACCAACCAATCAAAAGAGAAGAAGACTTGCAAATCATATATAGATTGACTTGGTACGCTTCGGATTTTGACGTTAACAGAGAGCCAAACAACGGACGAGGACCAGTTGACTACGCAGTTTCAAAAGGTTCAAATGACAAGACATTAATTGAATTCAAACTTGCTTCTAATTCTAAACTTAAACAGAATTTAGCCAAACAAGTAGAAATTTACGAGCAGGCAAACAAAACACAGAATTCAATAAAGGTCATTCTCTATTTTGACAACAGTGAGTTTAGAAAAGTGACGAAAACTTTAAAGGAGTTAAAGCTGGACAACAAACCAAACATAATTCTTATTGACGCAGGACGAAAAACATCAGCTTCCAATGTTAAATAAAAAAACAGTTGCTAACACGCATTAGCACCAATATTAAAGAACAATGAAACGTCTGTCGACTGAAATAACTGAATTACTGAATAAGAAGTCAACAACTGATTTCTTAAATGCTGCTCGACAGTTTGTGACTTTAATGGAAAATGGTGATTTAGACCAAGAAGAATTTCATAAGGATTCTCATAAAGCGTTGTCTGAATTATATAGGACAGCTTTGGAACTTGAGACAATAGAATTAATTCACTCTAGCCCAGAAAGTGAATTCAAAGAAATTGACCATGACGAACTCAGAAAAATGAATAAAAATTTGATTTCTAATCTTGGTAAAGACTGCTTTTATTGGGGAATTTTAGACCCGACATATACAGAAGAAGATGGAAAGCCTGGACTAGGTTGGAAAATTTCAGACAAAGAACCGACACAAGGTTGGTTAGTGGACGACTTTGCTGACATTTATGCTGACCTTAAAGAAGAATTAACCAAGATTGACCAAATCGGAACTGACGAAGCAATTGAAGACGCTTTATGGCAATTAAAATTTGGATTTAATCACCATTGGGGAAATCATTGTATTGACGCAATGAGAGTATTACATTATTTGTGGTATAATGGAAAATTATAGAACTGAAAATCAAAACATACAGTGGCTAACATGCGGTATAAAAAATTGCCGGGACAGTAGCTTATTCAAGGGTGGTAGTCCGCTTCAATATTTGTGTAACTTGATATGACAGTGCTTCAAAATCGGCAACTTTTCTTGCTGCCAAACGTTAGCGGTCATTGTAAAACACGACCTCGCAAATTACAAACAGAAGGAATTCAGACAATGGAAATATTAAATATTGAAACGAAACGACTTAAAATTAGACACCTCGGATTATCTGATATATCTGATTTTTATATTTATCGTTCTAATCCAGAAGTTACAAAATATCAAGGTTTTGATACTATGACAAAGGAACAAGCCGAAGAATTTATTAAAGTCAACTCGACAAAACGTTTTGGAAAAGCAGGAGAATGGATACAATACGGAATTGAAAATATTGAAACAAAACAACTCATAGGAGACTGTGCAATTAAACTTGACCAATACGATACAAGAATTGCGGAAATTGGAATAACTATTTCGCAACACGAACAAAAAAAAGGCTTTGCAAAAGAAGTTTTACTTGGTATTCTAACTTTTCTGTTTGACACAATAAAAATACACCGAGTAGTTGAAATTGTAGACGCTGAAAATGTTGCTTCAATTAACCTGTTGAAAAGCACAGGTTTTAGGCAAGAAGGACATTTTATTGAAAATATTTTCTTTAAGGGAAAATGGGGAAGTGAATTTCAATTTGCTATGTTGAAACGAGAATGGGACAACAAAAAATACTAATATTTGACAAAACAACGAACAGCTAACAACCGTTAGCCACAATTAGAATGACTATGATTAAATATCTTTTTATAACACTATTGTGTTGCAGTTGCACTCCGGGTGGTGCGCAAAAAAGTGATTTAAAATGGACCAAACCTGATTTAAAAGGTCATTGGAAACTATATGATACAGAAATTGTTGACAAAGTCCCATTCTTAAACCTACAAGCTCCCAATCCAAATCCTATGAATATGGTTTTTGAAGATAGCCCTTGGGATTCATATACAGAATTCGACTTGGTTTTTGAAGCAGACTCTATGTATATGGTCAATTACCCAATACAGGCATTTACAACTGTTCACTATTTTCTTGATTCGGGTTATTTGCACGTCGGGCCGAAAGGCAAAACAGATGCTTATCCAGTAGAGCTTGTTAATGACACTTTGGTACTTTATAGACCTTTAAGATCCGAACCCGGATATTTTAAAGAAAAGTATCTAAGAACAAGCTTCAACGATAGTATTTTGAACGTTATGGAAAAATACGGAGTCAATTACCCTGAACTAGCCGGTACTTGGATGTTAGTACGTGAAGAAGATTATGACTATGGGACACATTATGAGTTGAGATTTCCTCACTCCATACCTGATTCAATCGAATTTAGCCGAGAGCAAATGTTAGCCGCACTTGGAAACCAGAAGATATATATGTTGAGTACAGATGGAATTAAACGTGATTATTTCTTTTGGTATCATAAATCACGTATTTATTTTAAACCAGGGAAATGGTATAAAGAAGGAGATGATCCTGTGATCCATTTTTATAGAAAGTAAGCCGAACAGCCAATGAATACTATAAACTGTGGCTAACAGCAAGCCCGAAACCGTTTCTTCGCTGTTTTCTGCGTTATCCGCAAAAACTTGTTCGACCACTGGCGGATCTGCGGACGAGAAATTGTAGTTTAATTTTATCTGACAATAGTGGAACGAAATACAATTGGCGTAGGTATTAGTTATCAACCAATAACACTATTTATCGACAATTTAAACGCAGGTTCGTTTCAGAATAGTAAATTTGTAGCGGAGCGTTTTGCGCTGTCACGAAAAACCTTTTTTGCTAATTAAACTATATAGACATATATGAACACTCAGGAAAAACCTGATTTTCTCTTTGAAACAAGCTGGGAAGTCTGTAACAAGGTTGGAGGAATCAATACCGTAATAGCCACCAAGGCACTCAAAATTTGCGAACATCTGGGAAACGCCTATTTTATGATTGGCCCCGATATCCACAAAGAACCACTGCCGGCCGATGTGTTTGCCGAAGATACGAAATTATACCCGCATTGGGTGGCACAAGCTCGTCTTGATGGGTTTCGTTTTCGTATTGGAAGGTGGAATGTGGCAGGCAATCCGATAGCTATTCTCATTGATTTTACCGGGCTCTTTGCTAAAAAAGATGTGCTTTTTATCGATTTGTGGGAAAAATTTAAGCTCGATTCGCTGTATGGCGGATGGGATTATGTGGAACCGGCTTTGTTTGGCTACGAGGCAGCAAGGCTGATTGAGCATTTTTATCAGTTCAACCTTACAGCCGACGACCGGCTTACAGCTCATTTTCATGAATGGATGACCGGTGCAGGTATTCTGTATCTAAAAGACAAAGTTCCCCAAGCTGGCTGTGTATTTACGACGCATGCAACTGTGCTTGGACGTTCGGTTGCAGGGATGAATATGCCGTTGTACGGAAAAATGGAACAATACAATCCCGATTCAATTGCCCGCGAATTGAATGTGCTTTCTAAATTTAGTCTTGAAAAACTTTCGGCTGAACATGCCGATGTTTTTACAACTGTTTCCGAAATTACAGGCCGCGAATGCAGTCATTTTTTGTCGAAAAAGCCCGATATTATTACCCCCAATGGTTTTGAGGATTCGTTTGTTCCTTCTGCCGACAATTTTGCCGATCGGCGTGCCGCTTCGCGCGATTTATTGAAACGATTATTAAAAGCGGTCTCCGGAAAAGAAGCCGACGATTCTACTCTGTTTGTGATCAATTCGGGTCGCTACGAATACCGTAACAAGGGAATTGATGTGTTTATTGAAGCTTTGGCTAATCTCCGTAATCTTAATACCGATGGCCGTGATGTGGTAGCCATTATTGCCGTACCTGCCAACAATGCCGGGGTTCGTCACGAAGTGCGCCAGTGTATGCTTTCGGGTGATGCAGCTGCAACTCCGGGCCATGTGACTCACTATCTTTTCAACGAAGAAAATGATCCCATAGTGAAAGCTGTTGAGCAATTCCAACTGCAAAACAGCGCCGATTCGAAGGTGTCAATTATTTTTATTCCTAGCTACCTCGATGGTAACGATGGTTTACTTAATTTGCATTATTACGATTTGCTTATTGGTTGCGATTTGTCCGTTTTTCCGTCGTATTACGAGCCATGGGGCTATACGCCACTGGAAAGTGTTGCTTTTCATATTCCAACAATTACAACAACGCTTGCGGGCTTTGGCCTTTGGATGAAAGATTCCGGAAAATCAAACGGTGGTGTGAAGGTAATTGACCGTGACGACTTCAATGCATCTGATGTTGCAACAAAAATCACCGAAATATTACAGCAATGGTTGCAATACAGCGACGAAGAAATATCAATACATCGCGAAAGTGCATTTAAGGCTTCACGCGAAGCTTTGTGGCAAAATCTCAGCCAGTACTATTTCGATGCTTACCGGATTGCAGTTACTCAAACACAGAAACGTTACGAGTTATTCAGCAATAAAACCACTCCACAGGCTCATCCTGCCGAAAAGATGCTGACTTCGAGTCCCAGTTGGCGAAAAGTATTTGTTCGTCCCAGTTATCCTGAAAGACTCAACAAGCTTATTGCACTGACTAAGAATTTGTGGTGGACCTGGAATTTTCCGGCCCAGAAAATGTTTAGTCAAATCAATCCTCAGTTGTGGGAGAAAAGCGGTTTTAATCCGCTTACAATGATGGAACTATTGAGTTTTAACGAAATAACAGCCTTGGCCGAAAACAACGATTTTCTGCAAACACTCGATGCGGTTTCGGCTGATTTCGAAACATACATGAGCAAAGAGCGCGATCAGGAACGCCCATCAGTGGCCTATTTTTGCATGGAGTATGGCTTTCACTCTTCACTGAAACTTTATTCGGGCGGACTGGGGGTTTTAGCAGGCGATTATTTGAAACAAGCTTCGGATAGCTGTGTTCGGATGACCGCGATTGGTCTTTTGTTTCGTCATGGCTATTTCACACAGTCACTTTCTTCGTTTGGCGATCAGATTGCCAATTACCAGCCTCAAAAATTTAGTAATCTTCCGATGATTCCTGTGCGGAAAGAGGATGGCGAATGGCTTAAAATTACGTTGGGTTTTCCCGGACGTCGCATTACGGCAAAAGTATGGGAAGTAAATGTTGGTCGCGTAAAATTGTTTTTGCTTGATACCGATATCGACGAAAACAACCAGGCCGATCGTCAAATTACGCATCAATTGTATGGTGGCGATTGGGAAAATCGTTTAAAGCAAGAGCTGTTGCTCGGTTTTGGTGGTGTGAAGGTTCTCAATGAACTGAATTTGAAACACGATGTGTATCATTGCAACGAGGGACATGCAGCTTTCAGCATTCTTGAGCGATTGAAAGATTTAATTCAGGACGAAGTGATGTCGATGAGTCAGGCTCTCGAAATTGTTCGTGCAGCAACGTTGTTTACAACACATACACCGGTTCCGGCCGGACACGATAGTTTCAGCGAAGATATGATGCGTATGTATCTGGCTCATTATCCCGAAAGACTTAATATAAGCTGGAAGGAATTTATGTCGCTCGGAAAAATGAATCCCGATAATGAAAGCGAAAAATTCAGTATGAGCATTCTAGCAATGAGTGGTTCGCAGAATGTAAATGGTGTAAGCCGCATTCATGGTCGTGTTACGCGCGATATGTTTACGAGTTTATACAAGGGTTATTTTTCCGACGAATTGTATATTGATTATGTGACAAATGGAGTTCATTTACCCACCTGGAGTTGTGTTTACTGGCAAGACCTGATGAAAAAAAATGGACTCGACCCACTCGAAAGCGATCAGGCCGAAGCCGATAACTGGCGTTTTTTCGAAACATTGAAAGACGAAGAAATCTGGACCATTCGAAAAACGCTTAAAAAACGTATGGTCGATTTTCTCAACAACAAACTTGCCCGCGATCTAACCAAACGTCAGGAAGCTCCACGGCATATTATCAGTGTGCTCGAAAATCTCGACGAAAAAGCACTTTATATTGGTTTTGCACGCAGGTTCGCAACGTATAAGCGGGCACATCTTCTGTTTAAAAACATCGAAAAGCTTAAAGAACTTGTAAACAATAAGCAACGTCCGGTCCGGTTTGTGTTTTCGGGCAAGGCGCATCCGGCCGATAAAGCAGGACAGGATTATATAAAACATATTGTTGAGATTTCGCGTATGCCCGAATTGGCAGGAAAGATTATTTTTCTGGAAAACTACGACATGGAGGTGGCCAAAATTCTTGTTTCAGGTGTCGATGTTTGGCTCAATACGCCAACTCGTCCGCTCGAAGCCAGTGGAACCAGTGGTATAAAAGCTTGTTTGAACGGTGCCCTCAACCTCAGTGTACTCGATGGATGGTGGGCCGAGGGTTTTATTCCAAAAGGCGGTTGGGCTCTGAAAGAAGCTCGTACATACGACGATCAGACATTGCAGGACGAACTCGATGCCGAAACACTTTACAATTTGCTCGAAGACGATGTGTTGCCTTTGTACTACAAACGAGCTAGCAACGATATACCTTGCGAATGGATTTCGTATATCCGGAAAAACTTTACAGCTATTGCACCGCATTTTACCATGAAACGTATGCTCGACGAATACTACAGTAAGTTCTATATTCCGCAATCGAATCGTAGCAAGGTGATGAATGCCGATAATTTTGAAGTGGCTCGTGTGCTGGCATCGTGGAAACGTAAA
>PHDB01000044.1 GCA_002842495.1 Bacteroidetes bacterium HGW-Bacteroidetes-6 | reverse complement strand
TTTTCAATACATTGCACCAGAAGGGAAACCAAATCATCCTCACTTCCGACAAACCACCTGTTGAGCTCGACGACATTGAACCACGCTTGCTTTCTCGTTTTAAATGGGGGCTTGCAGCCGATTTACAGGTGCCCGATATAGAAACCCGTATTGCAATCATCAATAAAAAATTGCATAAAGACGGTCTTTCTATGCCCGATGATGTTATTGAATATCTGGCATATAGCATATCTACAAATATTCGGGAACTCGAAGGAGCACTCATTTCTTTAGTTGCTCATTCATCATTCAACCGAAAACCTATAACAATCGAACTGGCCAAAACCATGATCGATCAGTATGTCCGAAATTCACAACGCGAAATTTCGATTGACTATATTCAGAAAATGGTTTGCGATTATTTCAATATTTCTGTTGATCAAATGCATAGTGCTTCGCGCAAACGCGAAATAGTTCAGGCTCGTCAATTGGCGATGTATTTTGCCAAAACACTTACCAAGAATTCTTTGGCCAGCATTGGAGTTGAAATAGGAGGGAAAGACCATGCTACTGTTCTGCATGCAGTTCGTACGGTTAAAAACCTGATAGATACTGATAAACATTTTCGTGTTTATGTTGAAGAAATAGAAAAGAAAATAAAGCTTTAACCAGCTTTGTTCATTTAATGGGGCCGGCTTGTTTGAGCAAGTCGGTTTTTTTATTTTTTTGTCCAAAATACCATCCTGTTGTCGTGCATCTCCTCAAAGATGCTGGCAAAGGAATTTTCGTTAGCATGACGCGTGACTTAAAAGCAAATAATTGATTATGATCTAATGCAATCTGCAATTAATACAATTACAGTTGAATAGTTGGCATCCTCCTCATGAAATACACCAAAACGCCTTGGTCTTCTTCATGCCATGTATCGAAAATTTCAAAGCCAAAACGCTCATAGACCCGTCTGTTTTTTTCAATCGATGTTTCGAGATAAATGGGCAAGCCTTGTTTGTCGGATAGTTCCAATACGGTGTCTTTTAGCTCACTTGCTGCATGTCCGTCGTGGAAACCTGGACTTACGCCTAAAAACCACATATACAAATACTCGCCCGATTTGGGCCTTTTGCTATTCAGAAATGCTTCGCGCTTAAGAATTGATGGTAAACGGGAAAGTCCAATTGCTTTAATAGCCAAAACCAACTGATTCCAATAATCAAGCAAGTTGTTTTTTTTAAAATTGTATTTGTAGCAAAGAGCTGCTCCCTTTCTGTCGGACGAAATGAAAACTCCTCTGCGCATCAACGATGTTTTAAAGGCATATTTGCAAAGCTCACGAATCCTATTTCTGATTTTTGAATCACTTTTTACAACCCAGTTTGCACTAGGATTTTCGAAAAACGAATCGGTTAATATATCCACAACCAACAGTTGATCTTTCTTTTGACCTATTTTCATGTATTCCTTTCAAATCCAAAAACATGTGTATTCGATATGTTTAATCAATTAATAATCAGCCCAAAGATAAGCTTTATTTGAAAGAAACCGTTGTTTTTTCGATTATTTATGACTGTACTTGCAATTCAATATTCAATACCTTTGCAAAAAAAATCGACTATGGACTTTCAATGGTATGAATGGGTGCTTTTACCACTTCTGATTTTCTTTGCTCGCATTGCCGACCAGACCGTGGGTTCCTTACGACTCATTTTTCTTGCTAGAGGAATGAAGCTTTGGGTTCCGATTTTGGGCTTTTTTGAAGTAATAATTTGGTTATTAGCTGTTGGACAAATTATTGGTGATCTTACCAATTTTGTTGCAATATTTGCTTATGGGGCTGGATTTGCTGCTGGCAATTTTATAGGAATGGTTATCGACGACAAACTATCTATTGGGACAGTGATAGTGCGCGTTGTTCCCAAAAAAGATGTTACAGAGCTGATTGCGCATCTGACTTCGCAAAATTTTGGCCTTACCATTATGGATGCTGAGGGGGCACGTGGTCCGGTGAAAATAATATTCTCTATTATCAAACGTAAAGATTTGCGGACTTTTCTTGATTCTGTTCATCAATTTAATCCCAATGCTTTTTATACGGTGGAAGATGTGAGGGCTGTGTCTGATGGCGTCTTCAGAAGCAGACCCAAACGTTCTGTTTTTGCATTCAACAGTAGGTTGAGCAAGTGAGGTATCGATTACTTCCCCAGCAGTTCGACGTAATAACGGTGTAACTGATCAATTGACTTGTCGATGTGATAGTTGCAAGCAATGTGATTCTTTGCCCCAAATGCAAGTTTTTTCTTTTCGTCAGGATTTCGGAAAAGTCTTTCAATGGCTTTGGCAATTGCTTTCGGGTCTTTGCGTGGAATCACCAATCCACTTTCGCCATCAATTACCAGACCTTGGTTGCCTGGAATGTCGGTAATAATAGGTGCAACACCAACACTCATGGCTTCAATAACCGATTTGTTGATTGCTTCGCCATACAGGGAGCTCAGAACAAAAACATCAGAACTTTTAACCAACTCAAGCGAATCGTTTCGGTAACCTGTAAAAATAATTCGGTCTTTCAAAGGGCTTTTCTCTACCAGCTTTTTTATTTCAGCCGACTCAAGCCCATTTCCAATAAGTAAGAAATAAACGGGAATATTGCTGCTCAATTTATAGGTTGCCTTAATAAGGTACTTCAGTCCTTTCATGGGACGTGCATTGGCAACCATGGTAGCAACAAAAGCTCCTTGCGGAATGTTGAATTCGGAAAGGCTTTTTGGTTTTACATCTTTGTACCAGTCGGGATGATGACCTTTTGCGATGGTAAATGCTGTTTTTTTACCGAATATCCGATTTCTGTTGATCAGCTTTTCAACCGCCGGAGCTATACACCAAATGCCATCGGCGCGAGAATTCAAAAATTTTAAATATGCAGTTGGATCCCACCAATGAATGTTGCCGCAATAACCACGATACAAAATTACCTTCACAGGCAAACCTTTGGCAGCTTTCATTCCATTGATAATAGCTTTGCCATTGAATAAATGAATAATATTATATTCACCTGCAATCAGTTCTTTGCGAATAAAACCGATTTCGTTTCTATCGAATTTCTTTTTGGGTTGAAATCCAATGACCCGAATGCCTGCCTCTTCGAAGCGTGCAACGTATTCGGCTTCTGGCGGGGTCATGATGGTTATTTCAATTCCACGCTTTGCCAGACCGATCATTATTTCGGCTTCGGGGCGAGAGGAATTGAGCCCACTGTAGTTGCTTATGACGAGAATTTTCGGTTCTGACATGATTTGCAAAGGTAATTTTTTTGGAGGTTTTGAATACTGCATTATGCATCAATTCTAAATTAATAATCAAGTCTGTGTTGTTAAAATAGATTTAAATAATTATTATTAATTACATTCCCTATCGAAGTAATAGGAAAAGTATGTATTTTTGGCGAAAAAATCATGAAAAAAATATCTTTTTACCTTCTTGCAGCAATTGTGCTGACTGGCTGTGGAAATAATGACAATAAATCCAAATCGAACGAAAAGCTTTCGGGAAGCATTACTATTTCGGGTGCTTTTGCTTTGTATCCGCTTACTCAAAAATGGGCCGAAGAATTTATGAAAGTCAATTCTGATATTCGCATCGATATATCGGCAGGTGGAGCAGGGAAGGGTATGACCGATGTTTTGGCCGGTATGGCCGACATGGCGATGTTTTCGCGTACTGTTTCGGCCGAAGAGGAAAGCAAGGGTGCATGGAAAATTGCTGTGGCGAAAGATGTGGTGTTACCAACCATTAATTCATCGAATCCGGTATATGCCGAGTTGAAAATGCGTGGTCTCACCAAAGATGAATTCCGGAAAATTTATATCACTGGCGAAATTACCGACTGGAAGCAGTTGGGAATGAAAACAGGCGGACCGATTGGTCTTTTCACGCGCTCCGATGCATGTGGTGCTGCCGAAATGTGGGCCAAATTCATGGATGGAGCTCAGGAAGATTTGAAGGGTGTTGGCGTTTTCGGCGATCCGGGCATAGCCGATGCCGTAAAGCAGGATGTAAAGGGTGTTGGTTTTAACAATATTATTTATGCCTACAACAATCAAACGGGTAAAATTCAGGATGGAATCGGAATTATTCCGATCGACATCAATGAAAACGGAAAAATTGATCAGAATGAAGATTTGTACAGTGATATGAAATTTCTCACTGCGGCTATTGCCCAGGGTGAATTTCCCGAACCACCGGCACGGCCTCTGTATTTTATCTGCAAAGGTAAGCCGGAAAATGTCATTGTTGTAGCCTTTCTGAAATTTGTGTTGAGCACGGGTCAGCAATGGGTCGAAGAAAGTGGTTATGTGAAACTTCCTGCTGCAACCATCGAAGCAGAACTTAACAAGTTGTAGAAAAATGATTTCAGTCCGGCATATCAGAGATTATTCGGGGCAAGCCTGGATGGTGGTTGCTAAAATTATCATTCTGGCTGTTCCTGCAATCATGATTTATGTCTTATTCGACAAGTCGTTGCCACTCCTGAACGACAACGGCTTTTTAAATATCATTTCGGGCGATGAGTGGAAACCAACTGCCGGAAGCTTTGGATTTAAGCCATTTATCATTAGTTCATTGTATGTTTCTGTGTTGGCAATTGTACTTGCAGCACCCATTTGTGTTTTGTCTGCTGTTTATCTGTCGGAATATGCTCATCGACGTATTTTGAAAGGAATGCAGCCGGTAATTGATATTCTGGCCGGAATTCCGTCGGTAGTGTATGGTGTATGGGGAATTTTATTTATAGTTCCTTTTGTTCGTAATGTTGTGGCTCCGGCATTGGGTATGGAAAGCACCGGCTATTCTATTCTGGCTGGCGGACTAGTGTTGGCTGTGATGGTCATTCCTTTTGTGTTGAATATTTTACTTGAGCTTTTTTCAACCATACCAAACGAACTGCGCGATGCATCTCTGGCTATGGGGGCTACCCGATGGGAAATGGTGAAAGTGTCTGTTTTGCGAAAAACTGCTCCCGGAATTCTGTCGGCCATTGGATTGGGGTGGGCACGTGCAATTGGCGAAACTATTGCCGTGCTTATGGTGGTTGGTAATACAGTAAAAATTCCCGATTCGATGGTGAGTCCGGGCTATCCGCTTCCGGCTCTTATTGCCAACAATTACGGCGAAATGATGAGTATTCCCGATTACGATAGTGCTCTTATGCTGGCAGCTTTGTTGTTGCTCATTATTACAGTGGTTTTTAATGTGTTGATGCGGCTACTGATTGCCCGTTTTTCGAAAAACAAATCGCTATGAAACTGAAAAGAATTGAGGAGACTTTTTTCAGAGCAGCGATGATAACAGCAACCATTATTATTGTGGCTGCACTTGGCTCAATTCTGTTTACCATTGTGCACAAAGGGATTACATATATGAATTGGGATATGATTTCGTCGCTACCCAAAGGTGGATACTATTTCGGTAAAGATGGAGGCGTTCTCAATGCCATTGTTGGATCGCTATATCTGGCACTGGGAGCAACCTTGCTGGCATTATTCATGAGTGTACCGGTTGCATTGTATATGAATGTGTTTTTGCGGAAAAACGGCAGAGCCGTTTCGGCTTTCCGCTTTTTTCTTGATGTACTGTGGGGTATTCCTTCAATTGTTTACGGTGCTTTTGGTTTTACGATGATGCTGGCAATGGGAATCCGTACCTCGTTAATGGCCGGAATTGCCATTGTAGGAGTCTTTATTGCACCCATTATGATCCGCGCCATGGACGAAGTACTTCAAACGGTACCAAGCGGAATCCGCGAAGCTGCATATTGTATGGGTTGTACAAAAACAGAAACGGCATTTCGCTTCTTTTTGCGCAAAGCTGCACCGGGAATTGTAACGGCAATTTTGCTCGCTTTTGGTCGTGCTATTGGCGATGCGGCAGTTGTATTGCTAACTACCGGCTACACCGATTATATCCCCACTTCGCTCAATCAGCCTGTGGCTACCCTTCCGCTGGCTATTTTCTTCCAGCTCGGCTCTCCGGTCGAAGAAGTTCAGGGCAGGGCTTATGCATCTGCGCTTATTTTGACAGTCATCATTCTTATCATCAGTATTGCTGCCCGTTTATTTTCGGGTCTCTACAATAAACACAGTAAATAACATGACAACAGACAATCCGGTTATTAAAATCTCGAATCTCAGTGTTTTTGCAGGAAAACAGCAATTGCTTCACGACATTTCGGTCAAAATTCCACGAGGAAGTATCACTGTAATTATGGGGCCCAGCGGATGTGGTAAAACAACATTATTGCGATCTCTCAACCGGCTTACCGATACAAGTGGCCTGAAAGTGAAAGGCGAGATTATCTTTCAGCAGCGCGATACCATGAAGCTTCGCGGATACGATGTTGCTGCTATGAGGCAGCAAATGGGCTTATTGTCACAACGTCCGTATCCACTGCCGTTGAGTATTTTTGAAAATGTGGCTTATGCCGTCAGACTCAAGGGCGTTAAAGCCAAAGCCGAAGTCAGGAATCAGGTTCAACACTATCTTACACTTGCTTGCCTTTGGGACGAGGTGAAAGATCGTCTGTATCATTCGCCCGGTACATTGTCTATTGGTCAGCAGCAGCGACTTTGTCTGGCTCGTGGATTGGCCGTTGACCCCGAAGTGATTCTGGCCGACGAACCTACTTCGGCACTCGATCCCATTTCCACACAGGCCATCGAGCAATCATTTATGCAACTCAAAAACGATTACACCATTGTGTTGGTGAGCCATATTCTGCGCCAGGCAAAACGAATTGCCGATCATGTCATTTTTATGTATCTCGGACAAATGATTGAATGTGGCGAGGCCAAACAGATATTTTCAGATCCAAACCAGGAAATGACAAAGAAATATTTGGAGGGAGTCTTTTATTAAGAGAAAGGAGTAAGAGATAAGGAGTAGGTAGAGACGCGATATAGCACCTGAAAATATGACTAAGGAGCAAAGTGTGTAGAGTAGAAACGAGAGAATAACTTGCTGATAATATGCTGATTATAAAATTTTAAACCATGAATAGGATTTTTCTTTTTTTGATTTCAGTCGTTGTTGCATGTGCAATACAGGCACAAACATTCGATCTGAAGGGCGAATTCAGGTTTCGTCCCGAATTCAGGCAAGGGTATAAGCAATTGCCCGACAGCAATTCTGAATCCGCATATTTTGTGGCTCAGCGTAACCGCTTGGGATTGCACTATTTGTCGGATAGTTACGAAGTGCAACTGACTTTGCAGGAAACCCGTGTTTGGGGCGATCAGTTGTTCAAAAGCGATAAATCAACAATTGGAGTACTCGAAAGCTGGGTGAGTATAAAACTATGCGATTCATTGCAACTGAAAACAGGCCGTCAGAAACTTATTTATGGCAATCAGCGGCTTTTCAGCGAAAACAACTGGTCGCGTACAGGTCAGGTTCATGATGCCGCAGTACTTCAGTGGAAATCGGGAATCAATACGATCGATTTTGGAGTAGCGTTTAATCAAACAACAGAAAATATTTTTGGAACCGACTACATCAACTCTGTATCCACAATTAAAGATAATTATAAAACAATGTCTTTTGTAAGGATATCAAAGAGTATTGCCAATCTGAATGTTGCAGCTATGGGTGTTGCCGATGGTTTTCAGGCATTGAATTCACAAACGCTCTATGTTAGGGCCACCGAAGGAACTGAAATCAAATACAAAACAAAAAAAATAAATTTTTTTGCTTCGGGATATTATCAAAATGGCCATACATCTATAGGTACTGAAATATCTGCTTGGTATTTCAACGCTGAAATCGGATATAATACCGATAAATACTCAATTCTCTTCGGAAACGAGATTATGAGTGGCGACAATGTAAAGTCAGCTTCTGCAACCTATAATCAGTTTATTCCGCTCTATTGCTCAAATCATGCTTTTAATGGCAGTATGGATTATTTCTCGAATATGCAGAAAAGTACCATGGGAACTGGTCTTATTGATAATTACCTAAAACTGTCGTACAAAGTTCATAAGATATGGAAGCTGCAATTCGATTATCATTATTTTGCCACGCAGCAAACGACACTTGCAGGTGGAACAAGTATAGATCCTTTTTTGGCTCACGAAGCCGATTTGTCATTGAAATTCAATTTCTCCAACAATTTTAATTTAACAACAGGATATTCGGTACTACTAGGGAGTAACACCCTGGAATTGTTAACCGGACGACCTGAAAGCAACCCGGCTCATTGGGTATTTTTAATGCTTGAGTTTAAACCTGTTTTTTTTGTTCACCACTTTTCAAAATAGTTTAGTTTCTCTCACAGAATAAGAATTAAAACTAAAAATCTTCATGCAGTATTTTTAAATCAATTACTTTTGTGAAAAATACGTACGCATGTCAATACAGGTAAAAAACGTAACCAAGCTTTACGGTTCTCAAAAAGCACTTGATGATGTTTCACTCACCATTGAAAAAGGAGAGATTGTTGGTTTGCTAGGTCCCAATGGGGCGGGGAAGTCAACCCTGATGAAAATAATCACCTGTTATTTACCACCAACAAAAGGTGAGGCGTTTGTAAACGAGCATGATACAGCAACCGATAGTATGGCTGTTCGGCGTGTGGTTGGATATCTACCCGAAAACAATCCTTTGTATTATGACATGTATGTGAAGGAGTTTCTTGATTTTGTAGCAGGTCTTCATCATCTGAAAGATAAAAAAAACAGGATTGATGAAATGATTGAAATAACCGGGTTAAAACCGGAAATGCACAAACGTATCGGAGCTTTGTCGAAAGGATACAAACAACGAGTAGGGCTGGCTCAGGCTCTTATTCATAATCCGGATGTGCTTATTATGGATGAACCCACCAGCGGTCTCGATCCGAATCAGATTATTGAAATTCGTGAATTAATCAAGAAAATAGGCGCTGAAAAAACGGTATTACTTTCAACACATATTATGCAGGAAGTAGAAGCCCTGTGTAGTCGTGTGATTATTATTGATAAGGGTAAAATTGTTGCCGACAATAAAACAGAGAATTTGCGAGATATGTTTTTTAGCTCCGAAATCATTCTGGTTGAATTCGACCAAAAAGTGAGCAAAGATGCTATTCAGACGGTCAAAGGTGTGAAAAATGCCGTTTCGAAACCAGGCCACAATTGGGAACTCGAAGTTGACCAATCAACCGATGTTCGTAAAGAACTGTTCGATTTTGCTGTTCGTAATAATTATAAGGTGTTGTCGCTTGCCAAAGAGAAACATTCTATCGAAGAGCTTTTCCAGCAGTTGACAAAATAATTGTTTTTTCAATTGTAAAACTTTTTCTACCTTTGCGCTGTGGAAAGATTTGATCGCTTGCAACCACGCTAAAAAATGCTAAAAAACTAGCTATTGCCTGCAATCAAATCCCATTCATGTATTCACGGAATTGCTAATCTTTAAAACTAAAGACAATGGGATTTTTATTTACCTCAGAATCAGTTTCTGAAGGACATCCGGACAAAGTAGCCGATCAGATATCCGATGCTTTGTTGGATGAGTTTTTGCGTCAGGACCCGAAATCGAAAGTGGCTTGCGAAACAATGGTAACAACTGGTTTGGTTGTTATGGCGGGAGAAGTAACAACTGAAGCCTGGGTTGATCAGCAGGAAGCAGCACGGAAAATTATAGAACAGATTGGATATACCAAACCTGAATATCGTTTTGATCACAATTCGTGCGGAATCGTGTCGGCTATTCATGGTCAGTCGCCAGATATTCATCAGGGTGTTGTTCGTCAAATCGATGAAGAGCAAGGCGCCGGCGATCAGGGAATGATGTTTGGCTATGCCAGCAACGAAATGGATAATTTCATGCCGATGTCGGTTGAATTGGCTCATATTCTTGTACAAGAGCTTGCAGCTATTCGCAAAGAAGGAAAAGTAATGACCTATTTGCGTCCCGATTCAAAATCGCAGGTGACAATTGAATACGACGACAACAAAATGGCCAGTCGTATTGATACTATTGTTATTTCAACCCAGCACGACGATTTTGCAGGCGATGATGAAATGCTTCGTACTATCGAAAACGATGTTCGCAATATTTTGATTCCACGTGTGATGGAAATTATTCCTGCCCGCGTTCGTGCTTTTTTTAAAAATGATTTCAAATTGCTGGTGAATCCAACCGGTAAATTTGTTATTGGTGGTCCACATGGCGATTCAGGTCTCACGGGACGTAAGATTATTGTTGATACCTATGGCGGACATGGAGCTCATGGTGGTGGCGCTTTTTCGGGAAAAGATCCTTCAAAAGTCGATCGCTCGGCTGCTTACGCCATGCGTCATATTGCTAAAAATCTTGTGGCTGCAGGTGTTGCCGATCAAATTCTGGTTCAGGTTGCTTATGCTATTGGCGTTGCAAGACCTGTTGGATTTAATGTAAACACATATGGAACAGCAAAGGTAGATCTAAGCGATGGGCAAATTGCTGATGCAGTAAACGAATTATTTGATATGCGTCCGTTTGCCATTGTTCGCGATTATGGTTTGTGCAATCCTATTTATGTTCCTACAGCTGCTTATGGTCATTTTGGTCGTGATAGCTACGAACAGGAAGTTGAAGTGAGCAGCCGTCATCAGGGTACTTATATCAAAAAGGTAAACGGCGAGGACAAATATTTCAAGACTGTTCGCTTTTTTGCTTGGGAGCAACTCAACCGTGTTGATGATATCCGCAAACGTTTCGGATTATAATTAAATAAAAATAAAGCTCTTATAGGCAATATTGTTTGCTTGTCCCCAAAATGGAACCCCGTTTTTATCAACGGGGTTTTTTATAGCGCTGCTTTTGAGAATTCTTTTTCTGTAATATTGAACAGTGGTTTGTTCGTTATTAGACTATCGGAATAATACGTGTAGTGTATTTATATAACTAAAATGCATTTAGGTACGACAAATTCACTTCATTGAATTGCAAAGTGATTCGGTTGATTTTTGTCAATCAAAAACTGTGGAAAAGAAAAAAGTGAAAAAAGGGATTTCTAAAAAAAATATTTATAATTTCGCAGTGAAACTTTCTAAAAAATGCAATATGGCAAAAGTTAAAGGAGCGATTGTGATTGACAAGGACCGTTGCAAGGGATGCGAGGTTTGTGTAGGAGCTTGTCCGTCCAATGTCATCAGAATGGCCGACACGGTTAATATCAAAGGATATTTTTATGCCGAGCCTTATCAGGATGCGTGTATCGGGTGCATGAATTGTGCGATTGTTTGCCCCGACGGCGTTATTACCGTTTACTCAAAAAAAGTTGAATAATCCTAAAGACCATAAAAATGGGTGAATTAAAATTAATGAAGGGAAATGAGGCAGTTGCCGAAGCCGCAATCCGAGCTGGTTGCGATGGTTATTTCGGATATCCTATTACTCCTCAATCGGAAGTTATTGAATACCTCATGATGGCCCAACCCGAAAAAACTACTGGAATGGTGGTTCTTCAGGCCGAAAGTGAAGTAGCATCAATTAATATGTTGTATGGTGGTGCTGGTTCCGGAAAACGAGTGATGACTTCATCATCAAGTCCCGGTGTGAGTTTAATGGCGGAGGGGATTTCGTACATGGCTGGTGCTGAACTGCCTTGTCTTCTTGTAAATGTGGTTCGTGGTGGTCCCGGTCTTGGAACCATACAGCCCTCGCAATGCGATTACTTCCAAACCGTTAAAGGTGGTGGACACGGCGATTATCGCATGTTTGTTCTGGCTCCTGCCAGTGTTCAGGAAATGTCGGATTTTGTGAAAGTCGGATTCGATATGTCTTTCAAATATCGTACTCCGGCTATGATTCTTAGCGATGGTGTTATTGGTCAAATGATGGAAAAAGTTGAGCTTTTTGACCCGATTCCTCGTCGCACCGATGCTGAAGTGATTGCTGAATGTCCATGGGCTACAACAGGCAAAACACCTGATCGCGAACGTAATATTATCACATCGCTCGATCTTGACTCATTGAAACAAGAACAGCATGTGATGCATCTGAAAGCCAAATATGAAGCAATGCAGAAAGAAGTGATGTTTGAAAACATCATGACAGATGATGCCGAGTATCTTTTTGTTGCCTACGGATCGAGTGCGCGTATCTGTCAGAAAGCTGTCGATATGGCTCGTGCAGAAGGAATTAAAGTAGGCTTGCTTCGTCCAATCACGCTTTATCCTTTTCCCGAGGCTGAATTGCTTCGTCTTGCTTCACAAGTAAAAGGTATGCTTACAGTCGAAATGAGCTTGGGACAAATGGTTGAAGACGTTCGATTGGCAGTTTGCGGAAAAACAAAAGTAGAACACTACGGTCGCGTTGGTGGTATGATTCATTCTCCTACTCAGGTGGTCGAAGCGCTTAAATCTCAAATAATAGGAGGGTAAAACTATGGCAGATGTAACTTTAGATATTTGGAAAGATCTCATTACTCCTGAAAATCAGGTTTATCGCAGAACTCCGGTGATGACCGAGAAGGCTTTATCGTATTGCCCTGGTTGTGGCCATGGTACCGCCCACCGAATGCTTGCTGAGGTTGTTGAAGAAATGGGAATTCAGAGCGAAACCATTGGTGTTGCACCTGTAGGTTGTTCGGTTTTGGCATACGAATTTCTCAATTTTGATATGCAACAAGCTGCTCATGGTCGTGCTCCGGCTCTTGCAACAGCTATTAAGCGCTTGTGGCCCAATCGATATGTTTTTACTTATCAGGGCGATGGCGATCTTGCTGCTATTGGAACTGCTGAAACCATTCATGCCTGTAATCGTGGCGAAAATATTGTGATCATTTTTGTGAACAATGGTATTTATGGTATGACTGGTGGTCAGATGGCTCCCACTACTTTGCCGGGGATGAAAACCAGTACATCCCCTTATGGCCGCGAAACCTCTCTTATGGGAAATCCACTTAGAATTACGGAATTAGTAGCCAAATTACCCGGAACCTATTATGTTTCACGTCATTCGGTTCATAAGCCAGGTAATGTGCGTAAGTTGAAAAAAGCTATTCGCAAAGCTTTCGAAAATCAAAAAGAAAACAAAGGTGTTTCGTTTATCGAAGTAGTTTCCAACTGCAACTCGGGCTGGAAAATGACAGCTGTTAAATCGAACGAATGGATGGAAGAGAATATGTTTCCATTCTATCCACTCGGCGATATTAAGGTTGATGGCAAACTTGTTCGTGAAGTATAATTTTAAAACCGAAAGTTATGACAGAAGAAATAATTATTGCAGGTTTTGGCGGACAGGGAGTCTTGTCGATGGGTAAAATTCTTGCTTATTCAGGAATGATGCAAGGACTCGAAGTGAGCTGGATGCCATCTTATGGCCCTGAGATGCGCGGTGGAACTGCCAACGTAACTGTAATTATCAGCGATAGCCGAATCAGTTCACCTATTCTTGCTGAATTTGATACAGCCATTATCCTCAACCAACAGTCGCTTGATAAATTTGAAAGTGCTGTGAAACCAGGTGGAGTATTGATTTACGATCCAAACGGTATCGTAAAGCCACCCACTCGTAAGGATATTACGATTTATACAGTTGATGCTACAAAAAAAGCTTCAGAACTGGGACTCTCTAAAATTTTCAACATGATTGTTTTGGGGTCATATCTGAAAGTGAAACCTGTGGTTACTGATCAGTATATCAAGGCTGGACTCGAAAAGTCGTTGCCTACTCGTCATCACTCTTTAATTCCCGATAATGTTAAAGCCGTTGGAATCGGGAGGGAATTAGTGTCGGAGTATACTGTATAAATTCTTGGGATGAAATGCTTAATACAGGCTCTTTCCTTGGTGGGAAGAGCCTTTTTTTGATTTGAATATGGAGAATGTAGTTTCCTGGCTTATTGAAAAAGCTGATTTTTATAATCAGGCGGCTTTTATCGAAAGCGATCCGATTCAGATTCCTCATCGTTTCTCGAAAAAAGAAGATATTGAAATAGCTGGTCTTATAACAGCTATCATTGCATGGGGTAATCGAAAGTCGATTCTGTCTTCGGCCAGTCGATTACTTCAGCTCATGGATAATACACCATTTGACTTTGTGGTAAATCATTCCGAAAAAGATCTCGTTTGCTTTAGCGGATTTGCTCATCGTACGTTCAATGCTTCCGATGCAGCAACAATTATTTCGATGCTAAAAGTAGTATATTGCGAGCACAAAGGATTGCAAAATGCATTTTCTGTACCATTGGTGAAAAACAAGCAATTAAATGCATTTGATGCAATTACATATTTTAGAAAGCTGATGTTGACTTTGCCACACGAAAAACGCTTCGAGAAGCACTTCAGCTCTCCCGAAAAGGGAAGTGCAGCCAAACGACTCAACATGTTCCTCCGATGGATGGTGCGCCGCGACGACAGAGGTGTTGATTTCGGCCTCTGGACTGACACTTTTCCGATGAGCCGTCTGTTAATGCCGCTCGATGTTCATTCGGCAAGGGTTGCACGTAATATAGGTATCCTTCAGCGAAAGCAAAACGATAATAAAGCTGTGATTGAAATTTCAGATTTTTGTGCAAGCATCGACTCTTCTGATCCAGCTCGTTTCGATTTTGCATTATTTGGTACAGGAGTTTATGAAAAGCATTATCTTTGACATATGTTTTTTGTGATCAGCAAGATATTGTCATTTTTATTCAGTCCATTCACATGGATTTTGGCATTACTTGCTTTGGCCGTTTTCTTGAAAAATCCGAAGAAAAAAAAACGATTTTTAATCGCTGCATTAGCATCGGCTTTGTTTTTTTCAAACACATTTATAGCAAAAGAGTTTATGCGACTTTGGGAACCATCTCCTGTGCCTGTAACCTCTTTGCAAAAACACTATTCTGCTGCAATAGTTTTGGGGGGCGGTATGGTTACTGCCGACTCGCGATACAATTCAACCTCTTTCAGACACAATACCGATCGAATAATGCAGGCTATTTGGTTGTACAATAATGGTGTAGTTGATAAAATTGTAATTTCAGGCGGTTCTGGGTCGCTGCAGTTTAGAAATATGCTCGAAGGAAGTATTTTGTATCATTATTTATGCGATATTGGGATTCCTGCAGACGATATGCTTATTGATAGCTTGTCCGACAATACACATCAAAATGCAGTAAATACGGCAATTTTGTTGAACGATTCGCTTCCAGGTGAAAATTATTTGCTCATCACTTCTGCTTCGCATATGCGTAGGAGCTTGGGTTGTTTTCACCACGAAGGGATTGAAGCCGATCCTTTTCCTGTCGATTTTACTGCCGGCGAACGCAGTTGGGATGTTATGAATTTAATTGTTCCAAAGGCAGAAGCTTTTGTTATTTGGGAGGAATTACTGCACGAAATAGTAGGAAGTGTTATTTATCGGATAGTTGGTTATTGGTAGGATATGCTTTTTTGCATGAAGGTGAACTATATGGTAAATACAATTTACATTTTATAATTTTTTGTGTCTAAAAGTAAACATTTGCCATGGCAAGACTTTTATTCGCTATTGCTTTTCTTTTTCTTTTTTATAATGTTAATTCTCAGGTAGTTGTTGATAGTTGTTACTCATCAGTCTCTTCAGGGACCTCATTCTCTGGAGGAACTAATTTATGGGGGCAAGATTCCGATTTGTTGCAATGGACCGGGAGTTCTTGGACTGGTGGCTGGCCTGGCGCCAATCTCACCATTCCTCCATATACTGGTAGTGTAGGATGTCGCGCGATTTTTTGCGGAAATAGTTCGTCTTGGACTTCAGGTGGTGAAGTGATGGGGTTTAGATTGCTTACGCCACTTGTTGCTGGCACTTCTTATTCAATTCCAATTACTTATGTTAGCCATGGAACTGGATCAACAGGTAGTTTTGAACCCTATATCTATACAAATAGTTCTGGATCTATGACAGGAGCATTCAATATGGGCACTTTGCCTGCTGTTGGTTATACTTGGACTTCAAACACATTTACATTCACAGCTGCTGCTGGCCAAAATGGTCACAATTGGATTATTATCGGAACAAAACCTTCAGGTACTTCAGGATTGATTTCAAGTTTCTGTTGCGATGTTATTCAACCATGTAGCGTGAATTTGGGACCTGACCAAACTATCTGTCAGGGTTCTTCGTATACTTTCGATGCAACAACAGCCGGAGCAACATACTCATGGTCAACAGGAGCTACCACAGCAACAATTTCGCCAACAACATCGGGCAATTATTCTGTCACAATTACTGTTGGTGGCTGCTCTGCCAACGATAACGTGAATCTGACAGTAAATCCAAATCCAACAGTGAATTTGGGCTCCGACCAAACTATTTGCCAAGGTTCTTCATATACTTTTGATGCAACAACGGCCGGAGCAACATACTCATGGTCAACAGGGGCTACCTCAGCAACAATTTCGCCAACAACCACCGGCAATTATATTGTTACGGTTACTGTTGGAGGCTGTACCGGAACCGATAATGTGAATCTGACAGTAAATCCAAATCCAACAGTGAATTTGGGCTCCGACCAAACTATTTGCCAAGGTTCTTCATGTACTTTTGATGCAACAACAGCCGGAGCAACATACTCATGGTCAACAGGGGCTACCTCAGCAACAATTTCGCCAACAACCACCGGCAATTATGCTGTTACGGTTACTGTCGGAGGCTGTACCGGAACTGATAATGTTAATCTGACAGTGAATCCAGTACCAAGTATCGATTTGGGACCCGATCAGGTTTTGTGTCAGGGAATGTCGTACAATATCGATGCAACTACAACCGGTGCTACCTACCTATGGTCCGATGGCAGTTCATCGGCAATTTTGAGTGTTTCAGCGTCAGGCGATTATTGGGTCGAGATTTTGGTAGGAGGTTGTAGTGCAAGCGATACAATCCATATAGATGTGCTAAGCAGTATTGTTGTTGATTTAGGACAAGATACAACACTTTGCGATGGTAATATTCTTGTGTTGGACGCAACAATCTCAGCTGCAAGTTATTTGTGGAATACATTGGAAACAACGCAAACAATTCAGGTTAATACTTCCGGAACTTACTGGGTTGAAGTTATTCAAGGTCTTTGCGTTGGTTCCGACACAATTATTGTAGATTTTCTCCCGGCATTAATTGTTGATTTAGGAGCCGACCAGGCTATTTGTCCTAATACAACTATCACCTTAAATGCTGGTTATCCCGGAGCCTCATATTTGTGGAGCAACGGTGAAATTGGCCAATCAATTATTGTTGGAGCGGCAGGTGATTATTCTGTTACAGTTACACAAAATGGTTGTTCAGGTTACGATGCTGTGTCGATAAATCAATTGTTTTTGCCGGAAGTCGATTTGGGCCCCGACGAAACGTTGTGTTTGGGACAATTTAAGGTCCTTTATGCTACTTTTGGCGGTGCAACGTATTTGTGGCAAGATGGCTCTGTTAACGATTTCTATTATTCCGACCATGATGAAGAAGTATTTGTTGCTGTAACCAATGGATGTGGAACAGTTTACGATACTATATTGATGTCGTTCAAAGACTGTTCGTGTGCTTTGTACATTCCTAGTGCATTTTCACCAAATTCAGATCAACGAAACGAAATTTTTATTCCGGTGGCATCTTGTTCATTCAATGATTTTGAATTAAGAATATTCGATCGCTGGGGAAAGGAAGTGTTTTTGAGCTTCGATCCAATGATGGGGTGGAATGGTATTTACAATGGGGCTGCAGTAGAACAGGGTGTTTATTCTTATATCTTTCATTATCGATTTTCCAGCAATAATCGTAAGCAGGTTCGATATGGATACATTGTGGTTTTGTCTCGAACGGAATAAAAAAGCCGGAAAATCCGGCTTTGAAATATGAAAATTCTAAAACTAATTTAATGCCTCACAATAAGTTTGCGGGTGAATTGGCTTTTGCCGTCAACACGTAATGAGTAAAAATAAACGCCTCCGGTAAAGCCCGAAACATCAACAGATAATTTTCCTTTATCGTTTGAAAGAGGCGATACTAGCATTTCACCACCCAACAAGTCGGTGATTACAAGTTCTCCATATCCCTGAACTGATTGAAGATCGTAATTGAAACTTACAACGGAAGTAGCAGGATTTGGAAATGCGTTTGAAAATTCAATTGTTACTGGCTTTATTGCAATAGAAGCCGGAGTAGCTCCATATACAACATAAACGGCAACAGAATCATTCACGTTATTGCTGTCATAAAAGGTATATCGAATTGTCGAAACGCCTAATATCCCTTTTGGTTTGTATTCCCCGAGAAAGCCACCGGTATTGGTAGTACCTGCATCTATAGTTAATGGATCAGGTGAAACAAACACACTAGGGATGTAACACTGACCCCAGCAAAATGAATTTTCGGTTCCGGAAACAACAGATACTTCTGCTTTTTTTAATTTAACATCCAGATTTGAAACTGAATTATTGGTGACTGAAAGATGAGCCTCTATAGTTGTGTATGTGCCAGAATCACCCCACACATAAATGTAGGCGTTAGGAGCAAGGACACCAGAAGCGTCGCTAATCGTTAGGTTTTGGGCCAATGCAGATGAAAACGCAAAGACTGCAAGAATCGAAATGATAAATATAGATTTCTTCATACTTATTTTTTTTGCAAATATGAACAAATTTACGAAATAAAGATGCATATGTCAAATATTTTTTCGAAATTCGACCAAATTAAAACTTTTTTATATGATGAAGGTGCTTTCCCTATTGAAAAAAATTCCACTATTTGTCTGGATTCTGATTTTTATGATTTTTGGAATTTTTTGGGGACTAATAGTTGTAGGAAATAATTTAACAGAATTCCATTCTTTATGGATTGCACCATGGGGTAAGATATTTTTACGGTTTCTGAAATTTATAGCGGTTCCTTTGGTGGTAACTTCAATTGTCACAGGTATTATTTCACTCAAAAACATGAGTCGTTTGTTTTCTCTTGCCTGGAAAACAATATCTTTATATATAATATCAACCCTTTTTGCAATAAGTATTGGATTAATTCTCGCTTCTGTTTTTAAACCGGGGGTTGGGATTACCACAACTCAGTCTAGTGTAGGTGGATACAATAAACTGGAAATGGTTGATTCGCCGAATAAGTCAGAAGGTGTGATGGGGTTTGTTATCGATATGGTTCCGGAGAATTTCTTTTTATCAGCATCAAATAATTCAGCGATGCTTCAAATTATTATTGCAGCTATGTTGATGGGATTAGCATTACAATTGATCCCTGAAGAAAAAAGAAAAACAATTTCGATGTTATTTATCGAAGCTGCCGATATGTTTGCTGCTATGATCAAGATAATTCTGTATATAGCTCCAATTGGTGTTTTTGCCTTAATTAGTACTGTTGTTGTTGAATATGGCGGAGATAGCAGTGTTTTTTTAGGACTTGGTAAATATATGTTGACCGTTATTGGCGGTTTGCTGCTGATGTTGCTTGTTGTGTATCCAACTATTCTTTATGTAATTAAAGGGATTTCTCCAATCAGGTTTCTGAAAGGCATTTTCCCAGCTCAATTGGTTGCCTTTACAACGAGTTCTAGTGCAGCAACTCTACCTGTTACAACATTACAGGTTCAAAACGAACTTGGTGTTTCGGAAGAAATAAGTGGTTTTGTTTTGCCGTTGGGAATGACTATTAATATGGATGGAACAAGTTTGTATCAAGCAGTATCCGCAATTTTTATTGCGCAGGTTTATCAAATTGATTTAACTTTTGGTGCGCAATTGACTATATTGTTGACAGCATTGCTATCTTCGATCGGGAGTCCCGGTATTCCTGGTGGAAGTATAGTGATGATGATGGTTGTTTTGGCTTCTGCTGGTATTCCCGGGGATGGGTTAGCGCTCATTCTTGGAGTAGACAGGGTTTTGGATATGCTTAGAACTTCTGTGAATGTGACAGGCGATGCTTTCGTTAGTTGCATTTTGAATAAAAAAGTGGCAACAAACATAAAATGATTTCACAAAGCAACTATTTTATGTGTTGTATGTCTAAAAATAAATATATTTGTCTAACCAAATTTAATCACCCATGAAACACTTTTTTCCTTTTTTAATCCTATTTTCTTTTGCACTGTCAATGACAGCTCAAACAATTGTAAGCACTACTCCTGCCAACAAAAATGCTCTAATCGAAGAGTACACAGGCATTCATTGTGGATATTGTCCTGACGGACATGAAATTTCGAATACCATTATTGAAGCAAATCCCGGTAGAGCGTATGCTATCAATATTCATCAGGGTTCGTATGCAGTCCCTTCAACCGGAGAACCTGATTACAGAACAATTTACGGTGATGCACTTGCTGGTCAAACGGGATTAACAGGTTATCCTGCTGGAACGGTGAATCGTCATGTTTTTTCTGGAAGTACTACTGCATTAAGTCGTAGTGCTTGGAGCTCTTCTTGTACTACAATAATGGGACAAGCTTCTCCTGTAAACATTGCAATTGATGTGGATCTCGATTATGCAACCCGTGAATTGACAATTTTAGTAGAGGTTTATTATACAGCAAATTCGACAGCCGATTCGCTTAATGTTGCGATTCTTCAGGATTGGGTGAAAGGGCCTCAAAGCAATTATGGTCCTTATAACACAAGCTATATTACTCCCGACGGCTATTATTATCACATGCATATGCTTCGTGATCTTATTACCGGACAATGGGGTATTGCTATTCCAGCTTCAACCGCCGGCACATTTTGGGATTCAACATTTACAGTTACAGTCCCTGCAACATATGGCGCAATTCCTGCTGAATTACCTAATCTTGATGTTGTTGCTTTTATAACCGAAGGTAAGCAAGAAGTTGTTACGGCAACAGGTATGCCTGTGCCTCCTCCGGCTGTAGATGCTTCAGTTTCTACAATAACCGGATTACCAACCTTCACTTGTGCCAATTCATTTATTCCAACTGTTACTATTAAAAATAAGGGACAAAATGATTTGACATCGGTTGATATTGAGTATTTTGTAGATAGTCAGACTCCTGCGGTTTATAACTGGACAGGAACTCTAACTACCGGTCAGACAGCAGATGTTATTTTACCTTCAATTACTATTTCAAGTAATGGTTCACATACATTTACTGCACAAACAACCAATCCAAATTCAACTGTTGATGGAAATCTAGTGAATGATATTTATATTGGGACTTTTGCTGCATTTATTTCAAATGGAAGTGCTCCTGTTGTTGAAGGCTTTACAAGCACTACATTCCCTCCAACTAATTTTGCAGTTGTTGATGCCGATGTTGATGGTAAATTGTGGAGTCGTTCAACAGCTGGACATACTGCCGCTGGTTCTGCTTTTATGAATTTTTACAGTATTTCGTCAGGCAAAAAAGACGATTTGATTATTGCTCCTCTCGATCTTACAGGCATGAGTAATATGGCTATTACATTCTGGGTAGCTTATCGTCAGTACCAAACTGAAAGTGATAAATTACAGGTTGACGTTTCAACCAACTGTGGAACAACCTGGACAACAAAATGGTCAAAGTCGGGATCATCGCTTTCGACCGGAGCTGCAACAACATCAAGCTTTACATCTCCTACAGCAGGCGAATGGCGTCAGGAAGTGGTTGATTTGTCTGCTTATGACAATACAGCCGATGTATTGGTTCGTTTCCGTTCTACAAGTGCTTATGGAAATAACTTATTCCTTGATGATATCAATTTAGCTATGGGTGCTTCAATCAACGAAAATGAATCGTTTGGTGCTCTTAGTGTTTATCCCAATCCTGCAAGTGATTTAGTAACCATTAGCGTTGATAGCCGAGTTTCAGCAAATGCAAACATTTCGGTAATGAACACATTGGGTGAAGTTGTTCTAAGCACATCATCGTGGATGAATACTGGAAACAATACATTGAATTTGAATACCAGTGACTTGGGCAATGGCGTTTATTTTATCCGAATTCTTTCTGGATCAGAAGTTATCAATACTACATTCGTTATAGAACGATAATTGAATAAACCTTCTTATCTTTAAGCCGGCTTTCGAGTCGGCTTTTTTTATGCAAATAATCGAATTACCATATCGCAATGCTTGCCAAAATCTGGCAGCCGAAGAAATTCTGCTGAAAGATTACGTCGACAATTTTTTTCTTATCTATCAAAACAATGCTTGTGTGGTTGTAGGGAAGCATCAAAATGCCATGCGTGAAACCAACTTCCCATTCCTGTTCGAAAACAACATTCCCATTTTTCGCCGGATAAGTGGTGGTGGAACTGTTTATCACGATGATGGAAATATTAATTTTTCGATCATTCAAAATACCGATGGAGAAAATATAGTCGATTTTGAGCGATATACGGAACCAATTATTCAATTTTTAAAAACATTCAATCTCGATGCGCAATTTGGAAAACGTCATGAAATATTAGTGAATGGATATAAAGTGAGTGGTAATGCCGAACATATTCACAGGAAACGAGTTTTGCATCATGGAACCTTACTGTTTAATACTGATTTGATTGTGCTTGAAAAATCGCTTCGGCTAAAAAATAAAAAGTATCGCGATAGAGCTGTCGATTCGGTTCCCGGAAATGTTGGGAACATACTTCCTATGCTTGAAAAGCCACTTAGCACTGCAGAATTTGTTGGTCATCTGGTCGAGTTTTTGGTTGATAGTGAAAATTTTTCACCGCTTTCAATTTCAACTGAATTGGATGCAAAAGTCGATAAATTATGCTCAGAGAAATACAATACCTGGAATTGGAACATGGCATATCATGCCGATTATAATGTAATTGTTTCTGATCTCGATAGCAAACTTTCACTCGAATTTTGCATAGAAAAAGGAAAAGTTGCAGCAGCAAACAATTTAGGAATGGATGAAATCTATTTTACTGAATTATGCAGCTTATTAATTGGTCAAGTTCATAGTCCGTCGTCAATAGATAAAACTGTAGCATCTGCAATTGAAAAATACGGCAATCAGGAAATATCTTTGAACAAAATTGTTAAAATGTTTTTTTGAACCGGCTTTTTGGTATAATTTTGGTCTCAACGAGTAAAAACCAGCACCATGAAATATTTTAAGTATCTGTTTTTGTTTTCTTTGTTAGTAGCCTTGGGCTCATGTAAAACTTCGACTGTTTACACCAATGTATTGGTGCCAGCGGAAATCACTATTCCTCAACATATTCAGTCGATTGGAGTACTCAATCGCAGTTTGCCTGCAAAAGGTGAAGGATTTATGAATTTTTTGGAAGGATTCATTACGGGTGAGTCTATTATGGCCGACCGCGAAGGATCGTATAATGTTTGCAAGGGTTTGGCATTTAAGGTGAATACCAACCCTCGTTTCAAAGCCCAGTTGATGGAAGGCGAAGATCTTAGAGGTACTGGTACGAAAGAATTTCCAGTTCCACTTAGCTGGGATCAGGTTGATGCCTTATGCAAAAAATATAATGTAGATGCTATTGTTACGCTTGAAACATTCGATAGCGATATAAATACTACACATGGTTCGCGCCAGGTTGAACGTACTGTAAATGGGGAAACCCGGATGGTAACAGAATACATGTCGGATCTTAAGATTAGAGTTAATGCCGGATGGCGCATTTATGATAACTTGAGTAAAAAGATTATTGATCAGAATGTTTTTTATGATGATAAAGCATGGAATGGTGTTGGGGCATCGCCCGAAGAAGCTTTGCGCAAATTGCCAAGTAAAAGAAATGCAATTAACGATGCCGGCTATTTTGCCGGAGAAATGATGGGTGTGCGTATTTCGCCAAATTGGGTACGAGTTGCACGTTACTACTATAAGAAAGGCGACGATCGTCTGAAGCGAGCAAAAGCATTTGTGAAAGTGAACAACTGGAAAGAGGCTGTTGTGCTCTGGTCGCAAGTGGCCAAAAATCCAGATCCTAAAATTGCCGGTCGTGCATGTCACAACATGGCTTTGGCTGCCGAAATGGAAGGACAGCTAGATGTTGCACTCGAGTGGGCCAACAAAGCCTATAAGGATTTTATGCTCAAGAAAGAAAGAGCCTATATCAACGAACTTAATCTGCGTAAAATGGAAGCAGAAAAATTAAAAGAGCAGCTTCCGGAAAACAATTAAAATATGTCATTAAAACCACATCTTTTCTGGTGTGGTTTTTTTATAATAGCATTCAATAAAAAAGCCGGCTTTTTGCCGGCTTTTTGAAAAATATGTTTTTAGTATTTTTTCTCCTTGATACGGGCTTTTTTTCCACGTAACTGACGTAGGTAAAAAATGCGTGAGCGACGAACAACACCACGTTTGTTCACTTCAACGGCTTCAACAAAAGGACTCGAAACGGGAAAAATTCTTTCAACGCCAATGTTGTTCGAAATTTTACGTACCGTGAAAGTTTTGTTCACTCCTTTACCTGAAATTTGCAAAACAATACCCTGAAAAGCCTGGAGACGTTCCTTGTTTCCCTCAGTGATTTTGTATTTAATAGTAACAGTATCGCCAGCTTTAAAGACTGGAAACTGCTTTGTAGCAACTAGTTGCTCTTCTGCATAACGAATCAATTCTCCCTTGTTCATAGCCTTCCTTTTTTTACTTTTGAAAAACGAAGTGCAAATATACGCCGTTTTTTTTATATTTGACCAAAAATCAGCGAAAAAAATGAAAAACACAGATTTTATTTTCAATATTCTTGGAGAAGAGAATCTTGAGTCGGTTTCACCTCCGATTTTTCAGACCAGTAATTTTCGCTTTCGTAATTTCAAATCATTTCGAGATGCTCTTGCCGATGAAGAAAAAGCATTGATTTATAGTAGAGGAAATAATCCAACTCTGGGTGTATTGGCTGAAAAACTAGCTGCACTGGAAGGAGGTGGAAAGGCTTTGTTGTTTTCGTCGGGAATGGGAGCTATTTCAACGGCTATTCTATCGGTTGTTAAATCTGGCGATCATGCTATTTGTGTTGAAGGAGCATACTCGTGGACGCATACTATTTTTACGAAAATTTTGCCGCATTATGGAGTCGATTCCCATATGGTGCCGGCTGCCCGGTTAATTGAAAATATAACACCATTAACCAGGCTCGTGTTTATCGAGAGTCCGCTTACGAAAACATTTGAATTACTCGACTTGAAATTGATTGCCAATGCAGCACATGCTGTCGGAGCAGTAGTGATGATCGACAATAGCTATTCGACGCCACTGCTGCAAAGACCAATGGATTTTGGTGTTGACATGGTTCTCTACAGTGCAACCAAATATATTGGCGGGCATAGCGATGTTGTTGGGGGAGTATTGATTTGTGGCAGCGAAAAATATTCTGAAATATTTAAAAACGAATATTTGGCATTCGGAGCCATTATGAGTCCTATGAGTGCCTGGCTGTTTTTGCGCGGGCTGCGAACCATGCCAATCCGGTTAAAACAAATTGCTGCTACCACCAAACAGGTAATCGGATTTTTAGAATCCAGACCCGAAGTTGAAAAATTGCTTTATCCCGGAAGTATTTCGGAGCAGCAAATGCAATTGTTTCAAAGTCAAATGAAAGGTATCTCGGGCCTTTTTTCGGTGCAGTTCAAAAACAAGTCGCCCGAAGTGATGGAAGCTTTTGTGAACAATTTGCGCTTCTTTCAAATGGCGGTGAGCTGGGGTGGACACGAATCGCTGGTGCTCCCATATGCTTTGTGGGACGAACAAAAACATTCAGGAATGGTACGATTCAGTATAGGTTTCGAAGAGCCAGAAACATTAATTGCCGATTTGGAACAGAGTTTAGATTGTCTCTCTGTTTAATAAACTCTTGAATTTGAATAAGTAAGTTGCCTGTTTTTACCTGAAGGAAACAGGTTGCTACAGGAAGGTCGGAAATATCGATTGTAGCCCGATTGAATCCTTGTGTGTTTAATTGCTGTTGAGTTTTTTATTGGTATATTGAATTAGAGAAGTTTTCCGTAAAAGTGAATCAGATATACCTAAAACATCTAGAATTAAGCAGCGCTATTTCTCCAATTTACGCAAAAATCTTGTTTTAATACTAAGCGCAATCCAGGCAATTATTCCACCAAGCATTGCGAGTGCCATATCTTTTTGAGCATCCCACATATCGCCTTGCTGGCCGTTGTAATTGTCGGCTTGGTCGGCTGGTGCAATTATTGTGAGTAACCATTCGAACATTTCGTACACAACACTGCTCATGGCAATGAATTCCCAGGCAACATAGGCTGCATGTCGGGGTTTATAGCCATACCAGCGATGCAGAATTTCGCGTGCAGGAAACCAAATGAGCAAGCCATAACCAAAGTGAACCAATCGGTCGTATTGGTTTCGTTGCCAGCCAAACACCGACGATAGAGTATTGCCCGTGAGCCATTTCCACCATTGGTCGTAGGGGACATCCAGATAAGTCCATTTGGCACCAATAACATGGAGCAGAATAAATGCAATAATAAAAGCAAACGAAATATTGCTTAAGTTGTTTCGGATTATTACAAAAACAAGAAAAGCAGCAGTGAGAATTGTTGCTGAATGATGCAGTAGCATGAGCTCGGGGTAGGGCGATCCAATACAAAATGCAATGGTTATTGCAATAAAAAAAGAGAAAAGAATAAGTTTGTTTCTTTTCTCCCTGAATGCAGAATTCATTGGTGTTTAGTAATTTTTAGCTTTCCGTTCAAAGTAAGCTTCGGGGTGTTCGCAAGCCGGACAGTTTTTGAGAGCTTTCTTGCCCTTATGTACATAGCCGCATTTGCGACACATCCATTCAACTTCTTCATCCTCGGCAAACACTTTTCCTTCGGCAATGTTTTGCAGCAGTTTCCGATAACGTTTTTCGTGTTCAGCTTCAACAGTAGCGATGAGTTTGAAAGCGCTTGCAACTTTTTTAAAACCTTCTTCTTCAGCTATTTTTGCAAATTCGGGATACAACTCGGTCCATTCCTCGTTTTCGCCACCAGCTGCAGCTTCGAGATTTTCGACTGTTGTTCCAACTATTCCCGCAGGATACGATGCTGTTATTTCTACCACTCCTCCTTCAAGAAAACTGAAAAAACGTTTGCTATGCTGATCTTCCTGCAAAGCGGTTTCTTCGAAAATAGCTGAAATTTGTTCATAACCTTCTTGTTTTGCGACCTTGGCAAACATACGATAGCGTCGTGCAGCTTGCGATTCGCCAGCGAATGCTTTAAGCAGATTCTGCTCGGTGCGTGTTCCTTTTATACTCATATTTTTTGATGTTTTTCAGGGCAAACCTACAAGTTTTTTATGAGAAAACAAAAACTTTGCGTACTTAAACATTATGGACTGTTTGCAAATCCTATCAAGCCAATAATATGGAAGGCAATCAGATATAGGGATTTACCACAACGAGAGTTGAACGGGTATTGGGTTGTTTAGTTCATAATCCCATTCGCCTTTCTCAATGTTGTAGAAAACATCAATACCACTTATGTCGTGCTTAAGATGAATACTTTCTATGTTCAAGAGCTCAATCCCGGTCGATTCCAAATTTTCATTGAGGATTTCACCATTATAAATAATATTGGTTTGAGCATCCTGAACAACAATCAAATTGCCATTAGTAACCGTGTGCTCTGTTCCGTCCCTCATTTTGATAATGCAAATCGAAAATTCGGCAATATTTCGTCTGTTTAAGCTAACTATTCGAAGCGACTGAACTCTTTTGTTTGGATGGAAATTCTTCTCTTTCCAATTGCTTCGAAGTACATCGTTTATTAGATCTTTTTGTGAATATTTTCGGCTCATTCAGTTAAATTGGGTGGTGTGATATTATGAAATGTAAATATAATACAAACAGTTGTACGAATGCAAATATAGTTATCAACTATATATTTGAGTTGTCAACATGTTTTGAGTTTTAGGCTGTAAAATATTCTTTATATTTGTACTCATCAAACAAATCCGGATTTTATTATGATTGAGAATCTCACCATTACAGTTGTGATTCCAGCGTACAAGGTAGCTGCTCATATTGCTGAAGTGATAAACACTTTGCCCGAAATGATTGATCGGATTGTTGTAGTCGACGATAAATGTCCGCAACAAAGCGGTAAGATTGCTGAAGAAATGAGTACCCTCAATTCGAAAATAGATGTGATTTTCCATGAAAAAAATGCAGGTGTTGGTGGTGCAGTAATTTCGGGCTATTTACATGCAATCGAAAATAAAAGCGATATTGTTGTGAAAGTAGATGGCGACGGACAGATGGATCCGGGTTTTATTCCAGCTCTTATTGCTCCATTGGTTAGCAATAAGGCCGATTATACAAAAGGAAATCGTTTTAGTGAGCCGGGTTCACTGAAAAGTATGCCGCGCATTCGATTGTTTGGTAACAGTGTATTGTCGTTTATGCTTAAGGTTTGTTCGGGCTATTGGAATATAATGGATCCGACCAATGGTTTTACGGCAATTTCTGAACGAGCGCTGAGAAAGTTGAATTTGACTAAGATATCGAAACGATATTTTTTCGAATCCGACATGCTTATACATTTAAATATCAATAATTGTGTTGTGCGCGATATTGCTATGCCTGCCATCTATGGCGACGAGAAAAGTTCGTTGAGAATCAGCAACGTTTTACTGAAATTTCCGTTCCTGTTATTAAAGAGGTTTTTTAAACGAATTCTTTATAAGTATTTCATATACGATTTCAACATGGCTTCGGTGTATATAGTAACAGGAATGCCTTTGTTTTTGTTTGGAACTGTTTATGGTATTTATAGATGGATATATGGAGTAGTGCACCAAGAAGTGAACTCTACCGGTACAGTAATGTTGTCCATATTGCCAATTATTCTAGGCATTCAGTTTATTCTTCAGGCTATTCAAATCGATATCAATTCTATCCCCAAAAAGAAGAAAGAAGATGACTAGGGCAATGCTTTTATTGACCTACAAACCTAAAAGTAACGTATTCTGGTATCTTCCAGCCACAATTGTTGCCATTACAATTTTGTTGTTCGAGAATTTTCTGCCATCGGGCCCCGATGCCAATCTATACTTTGGCTTAAGTCGAAACTTAGTAGATGGAACAGGTTACATCGATAATATCCGAAACGATTTTATTTTACCTCCGGTTGGGCACCCATTGCTAATTGTTGTTCTAAGCTTTTTTAAATTAACAGGAGTCGGAATTAATTTTCTATTGTTGTTTTTGAGCCTGATATGCGCATTCGGATTTTTCAAGAATCGGGGCTTTTCGCTTGTTGTTTCACTATTATTAATTTTTCTCATTCCATTTTTGTTGCCTCCTTTCAATATTTATGGTGTTGAAGTATCGTTGGTGTTTTCGGTTTCGCTCATGTTTTTTGTCTTTTCGAACTTTTTTATTAAACGAACGATGCTTTGGGGAGTTTTATTGGGCTTGAGCATAGCATTGTTTATTCTGATTCGACCCCTGTTGTTGCCGGCTATTGTTCTCGCTATTCCTGTTGCAGTTATTGTTGTTGTTTACCGAAAATCGCTTTTCCGTTTGCTATGGCCGGTATTTGCAACAGTTGCCGTCATTTATGGTGTTGTGTTGGGAATATCGAAAATGCAATACGGCGATTCTCGTTTTACAAGTGGAACTTACAGTGGAATAACTCTTTATTGTGCATTCAATGAGTACATCTATCTTGAAACAACATACGAATCGGAGAATTGGAATGAGTTGTCGCCTCAACGAAAAAGCGAAGGTGTGTTGCCATTGCAAATTGCCTCAGGTGGTACCTGGCAAGACCGCGATGCTGTTTTAAAAAGTAAAGAGAAGGAATTTATACTTCAACATCCCGGAAGAGCATTGCATGCTTACTTGTGGCGATTGGGTAAGTATTCTTTTCGTGCCGAAGGGAATACATACAGGTTGTTGTTGTATCTCTGGATAGCAACATCTCTGTTTTTGATGTACAAATGGGTTAAAACAAAAATTCAATTTGTTCAGAAGTGGCAGATATTGTTCATTTTAATATTTCCATTGTATATTATTGGTATTCAGGCAGTATTTGTGTATGCCGGAAACCGCTACTATGTTGTCCCTGTTATGGCAATGATTTTTTGTATAACGATGGGCGTCACGTTGTTTCAGAAAAAAACATAGGCATCCAACCGATTAAGCTGTGTCTCTTCTGTTTCATCAACAAAGCAGCATATCAACTTATTATTGCTATTTTTATCCGATATTTGATTTTGCAAATTATGAGTACAAAAATTTTGTTGATCGACGACGATTCCATTTATTCTACAAAACTTCAAGCCGAGGCAAAATTATTTGGTTTCGATGTTGTGATTGCCGACAATCTGGAAGATGGTATGGAAATGCTTCGCGAAAGTCGTAAGCTTAAAGCTGTTATTCTCGATGGACGCTGCTTTCTTACCGAAAGTAAAGAAGAACCTGTACGTTCGAATTTTGTGTCGCATGCTTTACGACAAATAGGCGAAATAGAAGACGACTATAACCGTATTATTCCTTTTTGTATCAATACCGAAACGCCTGCCGACTTCAAAGAAGATATGATGGGGATAGCTGAAGTATTTGCCAAAGAAAAAGAACACGATTTGCTTTTTAAGCATTTGGGAGGTTTGTTGAAAGCATTGCCCGAAACCATTGTGCGCGAAGAATTTGAAGCTGTATTTGCAAAAGTTCAGAATCGATTCGACGAAGAAGACGAGGAATTGCTCCTCAGTGTTTTACAAACAATAGGCAAATCGGATAAAGCTGAAATTGCAACGCATCTTGGTTTGCTTCGTCGTTTGCTCGAAACGCTGATTGATGAAG
>PHDB01000043.1 GCA_002842495.1 Bacteroidetes bacterium HGW-Bacteroidetes-6 | reverse complement strand
AACGAGCTCATGAATACAACTGAAATAATTCAATCTATGAATAAATCTGCGGAGGGAAAGAAACACCTATCCTTGTATTTCTTGTTCACTGTTATGGATGATATATCTGCAAAGGGGAAGTAAAAACGAAAAGCCGACTTCCCTTCGTCTGCGCTCAGGGCAAGCTCGCTCAGGGTGGTTTTTTGTTTTGGGTTCATCTCTGTTCAAAAAAATCAGAAATTGAGAAGCACAGGTTTTTCGGCTTTTGAGTACAGCCTCCCGGCCGGGTGTACTTTTCTTTTGGGCGCCAAAAGAAAAGCTACCAAAAGAAAAACATGCCGCTGAACCATTTCGCTAAAATCGGCCTGCCTGCCACAGCCGGAAATAACTCGCTGCAAGGATTTTCTGATCGATTTTTGCAGCTCAAACAGGATTTCCGGCGTTTATTCCCGCCCTTCCCGCCCGATTTTTTACGCGAAATGCTAAGGCGGCGTCCCGGAGAGAATTTGTATAGCAAATGCTGTCTGGGATTTTTTTCAACCCTTACGATCATAAAAATGTATTGTTGTGTTCAACACAAAAGCGGGAACATTTAAGAAAATTTTTTGGACGGATGTGTTTTTGTTTATTTATTTCAGGTTGAGAAAGGGATCTTTTTCCGGTAGGCCTAGCCCGGCATTGCAACAGGATATTCATCCCGCAGTCACACTGAGCCTGTCGATACCGATAGCTATCGGTAGCGGCTGCGGGATCAGGTAACTGAGACAAAAGGAACACACATCCTTATACTCCTTGCCTCTTACTCCTGTTAAAACTCGATTTTGTAGCTCAGTGTCGGCAGTACAACGACGGTCTCTACCGGTTGGATTGTTTGTGTTTTGTAGTAGTAATCATATCCTTCGTGCATCGGCGATCCCAGCATGTTTTTGATCTGAAGAGCCCATACCCCCGAATATTTCTTCTTGTTGGCACGCCAGGTGACCGACAGATCGAGGTAGTATGTGGCGCCCAGCTGATCTTCGAAGGCCTTCGATTCATCGTAGATGACGGTTTTAGCCAGAATCGATTCCTGCATCAGTACGGGACTGACCCGTTCCCCGCCCATGTAGTTCATCCGGATGTTGAGTCCCAGCACACGGTTGTTTTTTGTAAAGAATTCCTTGCCGAACAAAACATTGAAAACATAACCTTTGTCGTAGCGCGTATTGCGCCATACGCCGTCATCGGCCCGGTATTTAGAGTCGAAGACCGACGCGGTGATCAGATAATAGAAGTTTTTGTTGAGAAAGCGCTCGAATGTAATATCAACGCCGGTATTGCGGCCGATGCTGTTGTTTTCGAGAGTGCTGTTGAACGACCAGTCCTGTTTGAAGTTGATCATGGAGTAGCTGCTGTCGGCAATGCCGGGAATGTTGTACAGGTATTGGAAATAGGGTTCGATTTTCAGGCGCAGATGTTCGTTGATGAGCCAGTCGTAGCCCAGAATGATGTGTTGTGCGTGGGAGAATCCCAGATTTTTGTTTGGATATTCTGTGTAGCCCTGTTCGTTTTGATGAATGAAATAGATCTTCAGTTCCTCCAGCTGGCTGTGTTTCCCGTAGCCGAGACTTAGGGAATGCCGGGGGCTGAATTCCCAGCGTATGCCCAAACGGGGATCGACTGACGACTCTTTGTTCAGAACGAAATAATTGAGATTTACACCGCTGTTGACCGACAGATCTTCCGAAATGTCGTATTTTGACTGTACATAGAATTCCGAAAACAGGCTGTTTCCTTTTTCGTTCACGAAATTCTGAAAAGTTCCGGGAACTTCATTGACGGTACTGTTCAGGTCCAGCGAATAGAACAATTCATGGCAACTGATCCCGGCTTTAACAGTATGTTTTGCGCTGAATTTATGATTGACGTAGGAACTCCATGTGATCCGTCCTGATTTATCGACGAAATACCAGTTGGGACGTTGTTCCAGGTTGTCGTCGAGCCGCGTTGCATCCATGATATTCTGTGTGCCGGAAGCCGCAAGGGTAGTATTTATCAGCGTGTTTTTCCCGGACATCAGCTTATGCGTGATTCCTGTGGCTCCCGTTTTCAGATTCCAGTCGTAACTTATCCGGTCCCAATTGCTTTCCCACAAAGTGGAATCTGTTTCGTCCGGTTCATTGTTGTTGTCGATGGCTCCGATACCCCAAACCGAAAAGATTCCGGCTTTTTGCGTCGGGAAATTGAGTTTGAATGACAGATCCTGATAGCGTGGAACCTGTTGCGACGGTATGATGCCTGCTTCGCAGAGCAGACCCAGCGTCGAGTAGCGGTAATTGAACAGATAGGTGGAATTTTTACTGAATTTCAGGGGACCCTCCGATGCTGCATCGATGCCCAGAACTCCGATCTGGAACGTGTGTTCCCGTTTTTCGTTGTTGCCGCTGCGGAGTTTCATGTCGAATACTCCGGCGAGTGCATTGCCATATTCGGCCGGAAAGGCGCCGGTGAAAAAATCGGAATTGGCCAGCAACTGACTGCTGAAAATGGTAACAACTCCGCCGCCGGCAACATTTCCACCGGCAAAATGGTTCGGATTGGGAATTTCAACCCCTTCGAGCCGCCACGATACGCCTTTCGGCGAATTACCACGGATGATGATGGCATTGTCCTGTACATTTCCGACCGTTACCCCGGCAAAGGCCGATGCCATCCGGGCCGGATCGTCCAAGCCGCCGGCATACCTGCGGGTTTCCTCAACCGTAAAACTTCGGGCGCTTACCGTGGCCATGGTGTTCAGCGGCTGGTCTTTACTCGTTCCTGCTTTGATTGTTACGCCCTGCATTTGAGTGACGGATTGCTTCAGCCCGACATGGGTCACAACTTCCTTTCCCGAAGTAACAAGGACTTCCGGGATGGTAACCGGGTTGTAACCCATGTAGCTGACCTGTATGTTGTAGCGGCCGCAGGGTACATCCGGTATTCTGAAATTACCGTCAGCATCGGTGGTGGCGCCCATCAACGGATCTGTTCCGGCTACAATCACTGTAGCACCGGGCAACGGAGCCTGTGTTTCAATATCAAAAATGTTTCCCCTGATGGTTTGAAGTATTTCCTGCGCGTATATGTTCTGTGCAGAGAGAATAAATAGGGCGGGTAAAACGATGCGGAAGATTTTATTCATTGCGCCGTAATTTTTCGGATAAAGTCGCCGGAAAACACAGAGGGTTGCAATTTTTGTTTAAAACACTGTATATCACAGTTCTGAGTCTTTATCCGTGCAGGCATAAAAAAAGCTGTCCGCAACGGGACAGCTTTTCGGAAAACGAACAGGTCATTGCTCGCAGACGACCGCGTGAGCAATAATATACACCGGGGTTCCGCTGAGGGTTATGGAGTAGGTATCGGATGTGGCATTACTGAGTGTATGTTGCCAGCCGAACTGCCCCGGAGCAATGGTAGTCGGGAATGTGGTTGATGCGTACAGTTGTGTTTCGCTCATCACATATCCGGAGAAAATAGTGTAGCTTACAATCAGTGTATAACCGTCGTAGCTGATGGTCAGGTCTCCTGCATGGGTGCCGTTGCTGATGTTGTTTTGCCCGGCTCCGGCATATATTGGTGTAGTGTAGGTTCCCGGAGCATCAACCGTGTATATCCAGCCCCAGCGACTGTTGGTGAGTCCTGCATCAATAAGGGTGAGGTCTCCGTAGCCAAAAGCTGTTTCGCAGTTTTCCGGGCTTTGAGTGGTAGTACAATTGAATGTTACGGCAAAATAGGTTGCCCAGTTGCCCTTGTCGGTAATACGCGGGCCTTCGCCCCAGCCGGTTTGGGAATCGATGCTTCCGTCGGTGTTATACTTGTACACCGAAGCGTGGGCGGCAAAATAGAGTGTCGATCCGCAGATTGTGCTGTAGCCTCCCAGATCCGACAGCGGGATGACAAACTGATAGCTGGTCTGTCCGTCAAGACCTGTGGCCTTGTAGGGGAAATTCCCGATCTTCGGGTTGCCTGAAGGAGTCTGGGGCATGAGCGAAAGGCTGGTTCCGATCCATAAATGCACTTCGCTGAGATACCAGCCCCCGGTGGTTGTGTAGGTTACGTAGAGATTGGTCTGATCAAACGAGAGTGTTATATCTCCTGCGTCAATGGTTTGCCCTGCCAGCAGATTGATACTGATACTGCTGCCTTGTGTAAGTATAATGGGGGTAACTGTTGTCGACCGGAGAGGAGGATCGGAATCGAAAGGGGAATCTTTTTCGCAGGAAATAAGCGTTATACCTGCCAAAAGAAACAAGAATACAGATTTTAAAGTACGTATGGTTTTCATAGTTGTCAATTTAGAATGTTAAAAATACGAAATAAAATAATAAAACACTCAATTAAAATGTGAAATAAGTATTATTTTGTGTATGATATTCGTCATACGGGTTTTTTAACCCGGGGCCGGAATGCCATTTTAAACCCGATTCTGTGTTGCCGACCGGGAAGACAGTTTTTTGTTCGTATTTGAGAAGGAGTGTTCCCCGAAATCAATGAGCGGAAACCTTTCCCGGGGTTTTCATCACAGGAGCAGAAATTAATCAGTTGCAAAAGTTAATTACCGCATTTATTGAGGCTCCAGCATTTTTCGAAAGGAATAATTACGATACCTATTTCCCAGGCCGATTTGTATTTGCTTTCGAAATCCATGAACTTCATGGGCATGTCGTAGCTGATGGTTCCGTCTAAAGTCAGGGTTTTTTTGCCCCGACCATAGAAGCGCAGGCCTGCCGAAAATGTAAGGTGGTTGCTCGATCGGTAATGTAATCCCAGCCTTGCACGATCCCAGTAGGCATAATGCACAATAGGGAAAAACAATACATCGGTTCCCAAAGCAAAATCGTTTGTTCCGTTGTAGCGATAAAGTCCATTAACAACAAAATGGAATTGTTCAACTTTGTCTATCAGAAATCCTGCATGAGCCTGTACTTCGCGGCCCGGAAAAATGGCAGAATCGGCCCAGTTGCTGAAAATATTGTAGGCTGCAAATCCAAATTGATTTTTGAAGTACTGATCTTCCTGCCAGCAACTGATTACTCCTTTTCCCCAAAGAAATCCGGCATTGAGGTCGAATTTTTTTTCATTTTCGTTTCGCATGTAGCCGGGTTGAATGCCAATTCCGATTGAGCTTCCACTTTTTTTTAGTGCGCGATGGTAAGAAAGCGAAAAATAATCGGCAATATAATCGGCTCCCAGACTATCGCTGCTTCGGCGGTCGTCCATGATCCCAAATCCAAATGTGTTGCCGCTCGCTTCCTGTACTTTGAGTCCGTAGCCTCCGACCTCTTTGGTGATGTCTTTGCGGATGTCGGCAGATAAAGTGCTCCATTTGAGATAATTGCCGTCTTCGAACGATTGTCGTCGATAGTTTTCGTTAATCCTCCATTTCGCGTTCATCATTCCTGTGAAAGCCGGATTGAGTCTTAGTTCGGGCGACCAGAAAATACCATGTGGCTGCTGAGCGAATGCCATCTGTTCGCCCATCAATAAAAATATTACAAATACAACAATATATTTAATCCTCGTTTTCATCCTCGTTGTTGTTTAATCCTTGTTCAAAACATAAAACGCCGTTGTAGGAGCAATAATTGCACACTGCAGGTGCAGGTTTTGGATCGAAGTTCTGATTTTCGTCAAATATTTCCTCAATAATCGATTCAACAATGCGGTTGAATTCTGCTATCAGCATGTTGTCCAGTACTATTGTTTCTCCTTTTCCATCGTTGATGAGATAGGGAATGTGATTTTTGTTGCCAAATACGGTATAGATACCGCCTGTAATACTTTTTATTTCCTGTTTTTTGAGATACAACGATGCATAGAAAAGAACTTGTATCAGATATTTGTGCTTTGAAACAAAATAATCCGATAACTCTTTTTTTCCGTTGATGACCAGTTCAGGGTTTTTATGGGTGGTTTTGAAATCCATGATTCTGACACCATCGTTAGTCTGCTCAACGCGGTCGGCAAATCCAATCAGTTTCACTTTCCGTTTTCCTTGCAATTCAATTTCAGTTGAAAGATTGCATTCTACGTCAACGATGGTATAATTTTGTTTTATTGCAGCTTTCAGCCCTTTGAGCCAGCGAATGAGCGAATCGTTAAGCAAGTCGGTAACCAGATAATTGTACCCGCGGTCGATACGAACAACTTTATTTATCGCAACTGAATCCTGCAAATGTCCCGGTGCTTCGGAGATCATTTTGTCGATATCGGCTTCGGTAAGTTGTTTGCCGATATAGGGGCGCGACAATGTTTCGATGGCTTTGTGAAAGATGTTTCCCATTACATCGTTTCCCATCTCGGCCGATTGTTCACGTATTTCTCTGATGCCCAGAATTCTTTCAATTAAAAATTTCCGCGGGCATTCAACAAAAGTGAAAAAGCCGGTGAACGAAAGACCGTTTTCTGCAATTTTTCGAAGAGCAATATCGATAACACTTTGCTCGGGTAATACAAACAGACCTTTTGCAGCGCGGTTGTAGTTGATACCTAAAATTTGTTTTTCGAGTGTGATCGATGTGTTTTTTCGGCAAAGCTCATATTCAATTTGTGCCAGATACCGGCTGGGCTCTTTTCCAAAAACCGGATCACTTTCGGTATTGTAGATGAGTGTTATTTCGTTTGCCCGTTGCATGAGCCGATAGAAGTGAAACGCATATACAGCATCGCGCTCGTGAGGCAACGGCAGGCCAAGCTCGCGACGGACATCGTATGGCAGAAATGAATCGATGTGACCTGACGCCGGTAAAAAACCTTCGTTGACGCCAAGCATAATTACATTTTTAAAATCCAGAGCCCGGGTTTCGAGCATTCCCAAAATCTGAATTCCCTTTAAAGGTTCTCCTTTTAATGGGATTTTGAGTGCATAAAGTTGTTTTTTTACAAAAAACAATGCTGCATCAATGCTTATTTCCTGATTGTGGGTATAGTTTGCCAGGTTGTTGTTCAATCCGGTGATCATGGTAGCACTCATCCAGGCTGCTTCGTGTTCGAGATCGACCTGATGACTCATATCGAATACACGACTGGCAATGAGTTGCAGCTTTTGCAGACAATCGGACCAGTTGTCGGGTTTACTCATCAATTGAAATAAACACGTGTTGAGGCGGCCAATAATTCCTTCGTTTGTTTCACTACGGAAAAAACGGGTATCGCCACTGGCAATTTCGGTGCATATTTCGTTGAATTCAATCGCTTTGTCCTTTTCCACAATCAATGGCAGTAGTGGATTAAAAACAAAACGTGTGAGATTATCGCGATGAAAGGCTTTATTGTTGCCGGTATCGGGTACCGCACGTGTGATAAGCTCGAGATACGAAATGAGTAATTGTCCGACCAATGTGTTTTTTAGCGGATAACCACTTGAAATATTTATCATTTCGGCCCATTCCTCCGGCAAGCTGCTGAGCAATGGCATCAGTAAACTTTCATCGGCCAGAACCAGTACGGTGTCAGCAAAAGCATGGCTGTATTTTTTGCTTAGAATGCTCAATCCTGCTTGTACTTGCGAGAAGCCAAGCGGAGCACCAATGAAATTGATTTTTTTTGCACTTGCTTCGAGCAGGTTTTCGGGCTCTTCGAATGTTGATGGCCAACGCTGGCGGTTCATACGCATGAAGTGACCAGCTTCGTGGTTTTCCCGGCTTAGGTAATAATTGTCGGTATCCCAAATCAGGGTGGCTTTTCCTCCCATCAGCAATTTGTCGGTGTGTTGTGCCAGCGATGGTGTGATGGCATTAAGTCCGGCAAAAATTACATGTTGGAACCGGAAGTCAACCACATCGGCCTCGGCAAGCATTCGCGAAGCCAATCCTTGATAAGCCATGCCGCTATCGAGCAGGTTTTTCCGGAATTCGTGGTAGATTGGATTCAGTAACGAATAAAACGCCATATATTGCTGTTGCAGTCCGGTATCGGCTTCTCCGGGAATCCAGCCTTCAATTTCCTTGATCCTGAAGAGATAAGTGAACACTTCTTCAGGATTGAGAATGTAATCGTCAACATCGTTGAAATCGGCCAATAGTGTCTTTCCTGAATTCAGAAATTCATCCAACGGAAAAGCATCGGCTCCTGCTACTTGCCTGTAAACGGAGTAAAGTGAAATTAATAATGGGGTTTCTTCCATTTTTCGAAGTCCCGAAACCTCGAAAATATAGTCCTCAATACTCATGATTTGCGGAAGCAAAATGGTTTTTCCGGCAAGTCTGGCCAACGAATTTTTTAAAAACAGACCACTGCGACGTCCTGGCAGAACAATTGTCAGGTTGTGCATGCTGTTACGATACTCACTGAGTATTTTCTCCGATAATTGATCAATAAAATTCATCAGAGGAATTTTTTATAATAGGTGTTGATGTGCGAAACAGCTTGCCCGAGTGATTCGGGTTTGCCAACGTCGATCCATCTGTGGTCTTTGGTAAAAGCTTTCACGGGATTTTTGTCGGCTAGTTTTAGCAAAGCAGGAACGAGGCCGAAAACCCCTTTCATGGGAAGAGTATGGGGCAAATCGGGACTAACTATACTGATTCCTGAAAACGACAATAAGTGTGGGTGTTCAGGTTGTACACCAATACTGATCGATTCGCCCGATTGATGATTTATCCACCCTTTGAGTATGAGGTCGTCGTCGAAAACAAGCTGTCTTGTTGACGGGCGGTCTTTTACTGCCATCATTGCCATAACTCCCGATTGACGAAAAGCGGTTTCGAGTTCGCTAAAACTAATATTGCTGATAACATCGACATTATGTAACAGGATGGGTTCTTCGCCAGCCAGCAATGATGCGGCTTTTTTGAGTCCTCCACCCGTGTCGAGCAATTTTCCACTTTCGTCAGATATCGAAATATTGAGTCCCGGGAACCGATTTTGAAGTAAGAAGCGGATTATCTGCTGTGAGTGATGATGCACGTTCACAACAATGTCGCGAATTCCCGAATAGGCCATTTTTCGCAAAACCAGTTCCAACAGGCTGTGTCCTCCGATTTCTATCAGGGCTTTTGGAGTTGTGTCGGTGATTGGCTTCAATCGGGTGCCGCATCCTGCGGCAAAAATCATTGCTTTCAAGGGATGCAGCTTTTAATGATGATATGTCGCTCGGTTTCGAATTTTTCGTCAATTGATATTTCAAGCATATAGACGCCGTTTTCAAGTTGTTGTATATCGATGCTATTCAACCTGGAATCCCGGAACCGACCTTGCGCTGAAATGGCTCCGTTTGTACTCCGTATGATATATTCCGTCTTTGCGTGGAATTCGGAAGCCAGAATGTTCACCTGGCCGCAAAATGGATTTGGATACACCTGAAACTTTTTTGCTGAATGATGTTCGGCTAAGGAATTGTGTAAACAAACAGTATCGAGCATTGCCAGATAAACAGGATATGCATATTTGGGATTTCCGAGTGTGTCCATCAATCCGAGCGACGAAATGTAATAGTAAAAATCAGGATCGTATGTGATGTAGTAATTTTGATACCAGTAAATCTTTGTAGTGTCGAAATCGGACAGGAAATCGAATCCAACAGCTTCTATTTGTGGAATATTCATGGTGTGAATAAATGTTTCTCTCACAAACTTGGCTTGTAGCGAATCGCTGCTCCCAAGTTCAGTAGCTGTTGGTAATCCGCATTCTTTGATGACAACCGGCATGCTTCCGGCTGCCGCAAGTAAATCGGAAATGTCGTATTGAACCGAGTCGAGGTTGGCAGGATCGAGAACAAAATTGCTGGAAATGGGCCAATAAGTTACCACAAGCATGTCGCTGAAAGGCTTTACCATATTCCAGATTGTTGGATCGTTTTGAATACCATTGTGAAAAGTGACAACAACTCCAAATTTTATTGAAGGATAATTGTTGTCGATATAGTTCGAAATCCGGTTAGCCAGCACAACAAACGAGTCGCGTTCAGCTGGCCGTGTTTTGAAGTAAACATCGGTTTCGCCTCCAAAAGCAAAATAGTCAATTACGTCATGCATAGAATCAAGAAACATGCAGACAAAATTATACATGGCAGTGGTGGTACCCGGGTTGGTGAGGGGACTGCCACAATATACAGGAGGCATTGAATTCGAAACGGTTGCCGGATTCTGAAACTGAAAGAGATATTTGTCGAAACCATAGTTTGCTTTTTCGTATGCAATCCGATCGCGAAACGAAATGAACTGGTGACTATCAACCATCTCTTGCAATTGCCGCCAGTTGTATGCAGAATGCAGAAATCCCATGCCATGATTGCTCATTTCCTGAAACCAGTCGGCTTGTTCCTGTAAATCCCATATTATTGGCCAGTTAGGAGCGATTCCATATTTGGATGGATCGCATTGAGCCATCGTTTTTGACAAGTTAAATGAAAAAATGAACAGCAGAACAATCATTCCACTGACTTTCAAATGCTTCATATTCCCGAAATTGATGGATTAAAGGTAATAAAATTTCTGGTTTACCTAAAAGACGGTTTAATATTCATAACCATTCAATGATTTTACCGCAAATAATACTCTGTTCGAACTTTTTGCAAGAATATGCAAATAAAAAAGGAATAATAAGTTGTTGAATAAAAAAAACTTTATATCTTTGCACTCCCGTTTGAAAACGTATCAGATTATCAACCAGAAAACACATACCATGTACGCAATTGTGGATATAGCCGGTCAGCAGTTTAAGGTGAACAAAGCCGGAAAAGTGTATGTTCATCGCCTCGCAGCCAAAGAAGGCAGTCAGGTGGAGTTCAATAATGTTTTGTTGCTCGACAATGGCAAAGATGTCACTGTTGGTAAACCTAAAGTGGATGGCGCTGTTGTTTTGGCCGAAGTGGTTGAACACATGAAAGGCGACAAAGTTCTTGTTTTTCATAAGAAACGCCGCAAAGGATACCAGAAAATGAATGGACATCGTCAGTATTTTACCCGTCTTAATATTCTTTCGATTATGAAGGACGGTGTTAGTCTTACCGGCGAAAATGCTCCTTCGGTTCAGGTTGAAAAACCAGTTGAAGTGGTAAAGGCCAAAAAGATGGCAAAACCCGTTGCTAAAGTTGAAGAAACTGCTGAAGTGAAGAAACCAGCGGCTAAAAAAGCCCCGGCTAAACCAGCAGCAAAGAAAACTACAGCAGAAACAAAAAAAGCTGTTGCAAAAAAGCCGGCTGAGAAAAAACCAGCTGCTAAAAAAACCAAGAAGGACGAATAATCCCGATTGAAACCGTTAATAATTAAAATTTTCAGATATGGCTCACAAAAAAGGTGTCGGTAGTACGCAAAACGGTCGCGAATCGCATAGCAAACGTCTTGGCGTTAAAATCTACGGTGGTCAGTTTGCTCAAAATGGTAATATCATTGTACGTCAACGCGGAACCAAACATTATCCCGGCGAAAATGTAGGCATTGGAAAAGATCACACCCTGTTTGCTTTGGCTGATGGTGTTGTCGAGTTTCGCAAAACCCGCGATGATAAATCGTATGTGTCTGTAAAACAGGCGTAAACGTATCTGTATAAAAAGATTTCTACTATTACCACTCCTGTCTGGGGGTGGTATTTTTTTGTTTAGTAATTATGAGTTAAATAAGTACGAATTGAGGTTAGGGTTACAGATGGTCTTATTGCTACAATGTGCAAAGGCCGACCTGCCATAAAACCACAGCGTAAAACAGAAAATAGTTTTGTTTATTACGACGACTATCGGGTAAAATACCTGATGGTTTTGTTTAGTTCCGAACTGCTCAGGTTTATCAGATACATCCCTTCTGCTGAAGGAATATAAGGAATCTCCAACTCGCTTTGAGTACCTTCTATGATGTAATTGGTCTTGTACAAAATACGTCCGGTAAGGTCAGTAAGCGATATTAAATAACTGGTTTCAGGAAATTTCTCGAAGTGGAGCACTGCGTGGTTATTGTCGTTTACATACAAATACATGGTGGCTTCAGGGTAACTCTCGATGCCAGTAGCTAAAGATCTGTAGTTGAATTTGAAGCCATTATCGGCATTCGCCCCATCGCTGCGGAAAATGACCATGGTTACCGGAGAATTAATGAAAAAGGTTTGGGGCAAATTGTGTCCGGTGAACGATTCAACCAAAGTTTCGGTGGTATAATCGTAGAAATACAAAAAGTCCATTCCGTCTTCGAGGCTAAATTCAGTGAAGTCAAACTGAATTCCAGCTGCTCCGGTTGGCATAATTTTCCAGCGGCATGTAGCATTATTACTATAGAGATATGAATTGCTGCCGTCAGTAACTGTACCTGCCGAATCGGTATGTGTTTGGAGAATTGTACAGAACTGAGGTACATTGCCATAATAGTCGGCATGAAAACCTAAATCGGTGACTGAACTGTTGGAGCTAAAGGTAACAAACGCTTTGTTCCCATTAATATTAACTGATGCAGGGATGTTGTTACCGCTATAAGTGCCAGCCAGGGGAGCTGTTGCGTCGATGCCAGTATATATATTTACAACATCGTTTGCACTTTCAGTATTCAGATATCTGAATATAATTTCAATATTGTTCACCGAGTCGACAGGAGTTATCAGCCATGAGCAACTTTGATCGTTCAGATAGCCCGATTGTCCATGCCCGACAACCATACTTCCACTTCGTGAGGTCATGGTATAATTTCCACAGGCAACGGGGAAAGAAACTGCCGTAGGATAGCAGTTTACAAAAGCCTGTTGTCCGGTAGAAAAGTTATAGCCAGGGTTAAGGTTGTTGATATAGAAATAGCCATTATAGCTTCCGCTCCATCCCCAATTGAAATGAAACATGTCGTTGCTGTCATAGCCGTCGCATACAAAAGCATGGCCTGCAGTTGGGTCGTAACCGGCATAAGGCAGCGGATGTCCTGCATCAAGCTGTGTTTTCAATAATGCTATCCAATTGGCCTCGGTATAATTGTCTTTGTATTCAATTGTCGCAGCAGCATTGTAGCCGAAATGCGTTTTCATGGCATTGAGAGCATCGTCCATATAGGCTCCTGAGCCGTGGGGACTATACATCATATCAACAGCAACACCGCAGTCGTAAAGCAGTTTTGCTACATCGTAATTGTGCGACTGCAATTTATATGGCATTTGCTCAAAGGAATAATGACTTTGACTGAAATCGACACTGAGCGGGCCATAGGCTGAATTGTAACTGTGAGTACCTGTTGGTTGTGTTGGATATCTGTAGTAATAAATAGTCATTCCCATCATTGTTGCAACACATCCGGCATAAACACGGCCACCGGGACCAGCAGGGTCTTGCGGGCAAAGTGCATTGTATAAACTACCTTGATCCCATAGGCAAGTGAGAAGTGGAGCCACCGAGGTTGATTTTGTTCCTGTTATGCTGCTTTTTACAACACCCGCTTCATATTGTTCCCAAAGCAAAGAAATGCTTTCGCCGGCCTGAATGTGACTGTTTTTTAGCGTTTCAATTTCTGCTGAGAAACTATTGAGCATATCTTCAAAAGCCGGTGGCAAAGGCATTTCTCCAAATGCAGATTCGGTGGAATATCCCAGTACCGGTTGAGTCAGATCATCGGCTGAAATAATGATAAAACCACCACCCTCAATATTAAAAATATAATAAGCATCCGACCCGGCAATACTTTTACCGGGCATTGTGTAATCGTTAATCGTGGTTACCTGCAAGGAAATACCATTAATAATCAGGTAGTTTTGGGCAACCAATCTTGCTTTTTCGGGAGAAACTGGTTTTGCCCATATAATAACTGCCCATAGGAACAGAATAGAAAAGCTGAGAATCTTTTTCATGGATGCAAATTGAGAATGTAAAGATACAAAATACTATTCAACAACTACTTTCTGCCAAACGTTTCCATGGTCCGAAATAAGACCAACCTGATAAATTCCGCCTGCAAAGTTGTTTAATGGAATTAGGAATGCGTCGCCATTGGTTTCGGCGCGGAATACACAGCGTCCGCTGAAGTCGTAAATGACGATTGTTGATTGTTCGACTTGTGATCCGGGAATAATATTGAGAAAATCGGACGCCGGATTTGGATAAACACGCATCGACACACCTGTTGGTTGATCTTCGATTCCTGTAGTGATGGTGTAGAATACATTGAAGCCATCGGCGGTGACAGATGAATTTGTCTGGAACATAACTGTCATTTTGCCCGAATTCACTGTTATCGAAGACGGATTGTCTCCATTATAGTATTCACCCATGGTTGTGCCTCCAACTCCATCAATTACTTTGATGTAATCGTACTCATCGGCAAGGGCAAAGCTGAGAAAATGGAGAGTGATTGATGTTGCGCCCGGAGGAGCAATGTACCAGCGGCAGAAACTTCCATTGCCGTAGTGATTTGTTCCGCTTCCATCATCGAAAGTATCGGTTTCTGCTGTGAGGTTGGTAATACCAGAGCAGGATAAAGGAACATGTCCACTGTAATTTAACAGGAAACCCTTGTCTTGGTTAGTGGCATTGCCTGTAAATGTGATGAAAACCTGACTGCTATTGACTGTTATTTGCGACGGAATTGTGGCTCCGTTGTATGTTCCAACCACGGTGCCTGAAGAGCTGTTGCCTTCGTAGATGGTTACCTGATCGTCGCTGGCAATATTCAGCTCCTCAAAGTTTATTTTGAAATAATCGCAGGTTGCTACAGGACTAATTAACCACGAACAGTTTGCATTGGCCGCATAATTTGCCATTGGTCCACTGCCATCTTCAACGGTTCCAAATGTTCCTGTCAAAGTTTTTGTTCCGCTACAACCGTAAGGATATGAAGTCGCAATTGGATAAATGTTTACAACAGCCTGATTGTCGCTGTTGAAATCGCTACCGGCAGGATTGAGCGAATTGATATAAAAATATCCATCGGCATAACCTCCCCAACCCCAGTTGAAATGAAAATAATTAGTGCCTTCGTAGCCATCCACAATAAAGGCGTGTCCACCTGAACTTCCTGAGCCTGAGTAAAATACGGGATGGTAAAGATCAAGATTGGTTCGCATCAGACTTTCCCAAGTACTTGTTGTGTACGAGAATTTTGTTTTATAGGATGCATCAGTTGAATATCTGAAATAATCTTCGAGAGCATCGTCAACATCCATAGTGAAAGCACCTGAGCCATCGTAGCCATAGCTCATGTTAACCGAAACACCGCAATGATATGAAAGTTTTGCCACTTCTGGTGCGGGATAAGTCAGATCGCCCAGCATTTCATCGTAGTTGTAGGTAGTTGCACCGTAATTGACCGATTGATTTCCATAGCCACTGGCATAATAGGAGTGGCTGCCTGTTCCTGTTGTCGGGTAACGGTAGTAGTAGATTATCTGAGCCATTGCTGTGGCTACACAACCAACAAGAGCTTCACCCTGAGCATCTTCGGGGCACATATCGTTGTATGCTCCATCCTGATTCCATGTGCTGCGAATAAAAGGAAGAATAGCTTTCGAACTGGTGAATGGACTTGTGCCTTGCGATGTGAGTAAAAAATTCCATTGTGTTTCAATGTCGCCAACGGCTTTGGTGCTGTTTTGACGATAAAATTGCATTTGAGCAATAGAGTTATCAATCCAATATTTGAAATTTGAATTCCAGTTTCCTGTTGGAACACTTCCGGTATAGCTATAACCGATCACAGGGACGGCCGATTGTTCGCCGGAAATAATCACAAAACCACCTGATGGGTTATTGAAAACATACAACTCGGGATTGGCAATTGTTGTTCCGGATACAGGTATTAATATTAAACCATCTGGCGTTGAAGCTGTCTGTACATTCTTTGATTGTAAAAAGTTGAATGCCGCAGTTCGGGCAGATTTTTCATTTACCGATTGAGCATTGGAGTTCATTGCCGAAAACAGTAAAAAGAGCGAAAGAATGGGGAGTGCTAATATTCTCATCATAATTTTGGTTGGTAGTAAGCAGACAAAAATAATTGTTTTTTGTTGCAGCAAGCTGAAAAGTTTTTCTACTTTCGCACAAAATTAACGAGGCTACAGACGTATGAAGAAACTCATCAAGAATATCAGAACCGTTTTTGTTGTAGAAAATGCGCCCTGTCAGAAACCCGTGTGTGGTAAAGCTATGGCGCAATCCGGAATAATTGAGAATGCTTATATATTGATTGATGGAAAGCGAATTCACTCATTTGGAAGGATGGACGAGCTTGAAAAAGTTTTAAAAAATCACGAGATTGCCGAAGAAATAGATGCAACAGGTCGTTTTGTTCTGCCCGGTTTTGTCGATTCGCATACCCATATTGTTTTTGCCGGTTCTCGCGAAGCTGAATTTGTTGATAAAATCAATGGCCTTAGCTATGAGGAAATAGCACGACGTGGAGGAGGAATTCTCAATAGTGCCGAAAAATTGCGTCGCATGGACGAAGATGAACTTTTCGAAGCGGCTAGCAAAAGGGTGCTGGAGGTTATTATGCACGGAACAACATCGCTGGAAATTAAAAGTGGCTACGGCCTTTCGTTCGATAGTGAGCTGAAAATATTGCGTGTAATTCGCCGTCTGAAGGAACACTTTCCTATTGCAATTAAAGCTACTTTTTTGGGAGCGCATGCTATTCCTCTTGAATACAGAAATAATAGATCCGGATATATTGATTTGATTGTGAATGAAATGCTGCCTGCCGTTGCCGACCAAAAGCTGGCCGATTTTGTTGATGTATTTTGCGATGAAGGCTTTTTTACGGTTGAAGAAACATCTGCTATTCTTGAAGCTGCTGCTAAATATGGCTTAAAGCCAAAAATACATGCCAACGAACTTGCCAACAGCGGCGGAGTACAGGTAGGTATTGCACACCATGCCGTGTCGGTCGATCATCTGGAACGAATCGATCGTGAAGAGATAAATGCTTTGCTGAATAGCGATACCATGCCTGTGGCATTACCCGGAGCTTCCTTCTATTTGCAAATTCCTTATGCTCCTGTACGTCGCATGGTGGATGCAGGTTTGCCAGTAGTGCTTGCCAGCGATTTCAATCCGGGTTCGAGTCCAAGTGGAAATATGCAGTTTATTATGTCGTTGGGTTGTATTTATGGGAAATTACTTCCCGAAGAAGCTTTGCATGCCGTTACGCTCAACGGGGCATTTGCTATGGAATTGCAAAACGATTACGGCTCTGTTTGTCCCGGTAAAATTGCCAATTTATTGATTACAAAAGAAATTCCATCGATTGCTTTTATGCCCTACTATTATGGATTCAATAAAATTGATCAGATTATGGTAGAAGGCCATATCTTTGTTCCGGAAAACTACTAAACCACCCGATATGAAACAAATCATTGAATGTGTTCCCAATTTTAGCGAAGGACGCGACTTAACCGTTATTAAGCAAATTACCGACACCATTGAATCGTGCGACGGCGTTCGTCTGCTCGATGTTGATCCTGGATTTGCAACCAATCGTACTGTGGTAACTTTTGTTGGGACTCCCGACGAAGTGATTGAGGCTGCCGTTCAGGCTGTTAAAAAAGCGGCTTCGCTTATCGATATGTCGAAACACAGTGGCGCTCATCCTCGTTTTGGAGCAACCGACGTTTGTCCGTTGGTCCCTGTTGCCAATATCACAATGGAAGAAGTGGTTCAGTATGCCCGTAAACTTGCGCAACGCATTGGCGAAGAACTTTCGATTCCAGTGTATTGCTACGAAGATGCAGCATTTACCCAAGAACGACGCAACCTGGCTTTTTGCCGTTCCGGCGAATACGAAGGTTTGCGCGATAAAATTGTAAAGCCGGAATGGAAGCCCGATTTTGGTCCTGCCGAATTCAATTCACGTAGTGGTGCTACAGCTGTTGGAGCACGCGATTTTTTGGTGGCCATCAATTACAACCTCAATACAACCAGTACTCGCCGTGCCAACGCGATTGCTTTCGACGTGCGCGAAAAAGGACGTCCGATGCGCGAAGGTAATTCTGTTACCGGAAAAGTAATGAAGGACGAGAACGGGAAAGATATTACCATTCCCGGTACGCTCAAAGCTACTAAAGCCATGGGCTGGTTTATCGATGAATACGGAATAGCTCAGGTGAGTATGAATATTACCAATATTTCAACCACGCCTGTTCATGTGGCTTTCGACGAAGTTTGTGCTAAGGCTGCCAACCGTGGAGTACGTGTGTCGGGCTCTGAGATTGTTGGTCTGGTCCCCAAACGTGTTCTTATTAATGCCGGAAAACATTATCTGGCGAAACAACAGCGCTCGTTGGGTGTTTCGGAGCAGGAGCTGGTGAAAATTGCTGTAAAAAGCATGGGACTCGACGATCTTAAACCATTTAATCCACAAGAAAAAGTAATTGAATATCTGCTCGAAGCTGAATCGACCGAGAAAAAGCTGGTTGATATGACTTGCTCTGATTTTGCCAACGAAACTGCTTCGGAATCGCCAGCCCCGGGAGGTGGTTCTATTGCTGCCTACATGGGCGCTTTGGGTGCTGCTTTGGGAACAATGGTAGCCAATCTTAGTTCGCATAAAGCAGGTTGGGACGAGCGTTGGGAAGAATTCAGCCGTTGGGCCGAAGCTGGTCAGCGACTCAAAGACGAACTTATTCATCTGGTTGATGAAGATACACGCGCTTTCAATAAAATTATGGATGCATTCGGTTTACCCAAAGGCAACGATGCCGAAAAAGCAGCACGTAAGGCTGCAATTCAGGCTGCAACCATTTATGCAACCGAAGTTCCTTTCCGCACTATGCAGAAATGCTTCGAAGTGCTACCTATTTGCAAGGCTATGGCCGAAATTGGAAATCCGAACTCGGTGAGCGATGCAGGAGTGGGAGCATTGGCAGCTACAGCTGGTGTTCGCGGTGCGTTCCTGAATGTAATTATTAATGCTTCGGGCATCGAAGACAAAGAATGGGCTGCAGGCATTATTGCCGAAGCAGAACTTATTCAGGAAAATACCATGAAAACCGAAGTTGAAATCATGACTACTGTACATAAGGTTATTGCCGGATAATATCAAGCAAAAACAATTCAAAAAAGCCTTCGTAACCCGGAGGCTTTTTTATTAGGAAAACAGAATTTTTTTACGAGTTTTGAAGGAAGATAACTGCTCAAAAACGGCGATTGCCCATTTGTGAAGTTTAAAATCAATCAAGCTCTATCACAAATGTTCCTGAATTTCCGCTTACTCCATTAAAAGATTGTTGAAAGGTTCCTTTTGTTTCGCTGGTCCAGGTCATTTCGTATTTATCGGAGCCTGCAACCGTAAAGATAATTGTAGATGTATTGATTCCTGTTTTGGAATAAGTGAACGAGAAATCGTCGACACCTGTAAGGGCAGCCATTCCCGAGCTTGCAGTGCTTGCAAAATACCATTCGTTGGTTGTTCCGCCGGTTTCGGACAAAGTTAATGTGAGTTTTCCCCACGATGAGGTTTCAATGGCGAAGTCATCGTCGTCGTCTTGACAAGAAATGAATAAGGTTGAAAAACTCAACGAAAGTACGACCAAAAGCAAAAATTTATTCATAACGCTGTGTTTTGTGCAAATATAAAATATTTCCTGAATTAAGATTGAGCCAGTTTTTTTGCATACACAATCTTCCCATCGCCAATTTCATAGAAATCTTCGAAAAGGGCTTTTTGTTCGTAGCCGTTTTTGAGATAGAACTGTTGCGTTGGTTTGTAAAGCTCTTTCGACGAAGTTTCGATATACACGAAATGACCACCAGCCTCGCCAACGCGTTTTTCGGTTTCTTTCAAAACAAGACTTCCAAGTCCTTTGAATCGAAAATGGTTATGGGTTACAATCCAATAGAGGTCGAAACTAACCAGCGAGCAGGGTATGGAACCGTAGCAAGTGTAAGCCACTGGTTTGTTGTCGATTTCGGCAAAAACAAATTCGTAGCCACACGAAGGTCCTTCGGCCAGACGTTGCTTTACCAGATCGGTGGCAACTTCAATTTCATCGTCGCGAAAAAAACCGGTGGAACGAATCATATCTTCAACAGTTTTTTCGTCACCAGGTCGAACTTCGAAACGCAGAGCAATGTTTTGTTCTTCCATAATCAGAGATTCAGGTCGTTCATGATGTTTTTCATGGCTTCGGTAAAGGGAATTCCGGCTTGCTGCGTTGCAGCATGAAATCCGGAGCCTTCGGTGATGCAAGGATTGGCATTTACTTCGAGCACAAATGGATTTCCGTTGCCATCAACTCTGAAATCGACTCGCGCATATCCGCGGAGCTCGAAAACTTCCCAGCATTTGAGTACGATGGCTTCGATTTGTTCAATCAGTTTTTTGTCTTCGCTTGCCATTTCGAAAGTACGACTTGTGTTTTCGTATTCGAAAGTATCTTCGAGCCACTTGGCTGTATAATCCATTATTTTCGGCTTGTCGGGTGGGAAATCGATGAATTGCATTTCGGCAGGCGGCAACATGCGCGGACCATTTGGAGTGCTGGTAACCGAAATATTGAATTCGCGCCCGTCGATAAATTCTTCGGCAAAAAAGTTGAGTCCGAATTGTTGTTGGAAACCATCCACAATGTCTTTGTGATAGCCGTTGATGATTCCTTTGGCTGAGATTCCGACCGATGCATCTTCGAGCAATGGTTTCAGAATATACTTTTTGGCTGAATTGAGTTGGTGCATTTTGTCCGGCATAAACCAATCGGCTGTGGGAATGCCATAAGTGCGCAGCATTTTTTTTGTCAGCACTTTGTTGGCGGTAATAAAAATGCTATCGACACTACAGCCGGCATAGGGAATTTTCATGCTTTTTAGCAGTGCGGAGCCAAGGTGGATGAGGTCGGCATTTCCTTTGATGCCTTCGAACAAATTGAAAGCCACATCGGGATTGATACTTCTGATTTCTGTTCGGGCTTTTTCAAGATTCAGTCCCATGAATACACGTGCTGTTTCGTAGCCGATTTCATGCAGCGTTTCTTCAACAATTTGTGCTTGATCGAGCACATCGAGTTCGTCGGGTTTGGCATCGGGTGCCAGTTCGTTGATGAGGATGAGGGCTTTCATTTGTGTATTCTTTCAATGGCCGATTCAACAATTTGTTCCATCAGGGTTTGGAAATCCATGCCGAAAAAGCGACTTAACATAGGTAAATCCGAATCAATTGGGTTGAGTCCCGGAAGTGGATTCACTTCAATGAAATTCGGGATTCCGCTTTCGTCGCAACGAATATCAATACGGCCTCCATCGCGGCAGCCCAGGGCGCGCCAGGCATCAATGGCAACTTGGCAGCATTTTTCAGTCATTTCTGGTTCCGGAACGGTATAGCGTACTTTGTTGTGATATTCACTTTTGTTTTTGTAGGAATAAAAGTTGTGGTCGGTGTTTTGGGTCATGGCAATTTCCATGATTCCGGTTGTTCGGGCTTTGATTCCTGTTCCGGCAATACCAACCGTGAATTCACGTCCCGGAAGGTAGCATTCCACCAACACTGGCTGAGCGAATTCGGCTAGCAGCTCTTTGCAAACTAACATCAATTCTTCTTGATTGTGAACAACCGATTTTGAGCTGATTCCCTTGCCGGTTCCTTCGCCCATTGGTTTCACAAAAAAAGGATAGGGGAGCTCGATTTTTTCGATATCACTTTCATTTTCAACCACAGCAAAATCGGGAGTGGCAACACCTGCATGGCGTACAACAATCTTTGTCATAGCCTTGTGAAGAGTGAGCGACATTACCAATGGATCGGAGAAAACGTAGGCGATATTGTATGCGTCGAGAAGTGCCGGAACCTGTGCTTCGCGGCCAAAGCCACTCACGCCTTCGCAAATATTGAATACAATATCCCAGCTTCGGCCTTTGGCAAGAGCTGTGGTTAGATGTCGGATATTGCCAATTCTTTCGGTTTCGAAGCCCATCTTTTGCAATGCCTGTTCAATAGCCTCTACTGTGTCTTCGCCATCGAATTCGGCAGCTTGCTCGGTGCTGAATCCCAGAGCAATATAATCCTGTTTCAGGTCGTATGTGATTCCGAATTTCATAGAGAAAATTATAGATAATCGGGGTACTTAAACAGATTCCCTTCAAAATTTTCGAGCATAGCGTTGTGTTGTTCGTCGTGTCCTTTGAAATAATCGGGAAGCATAGGGATTTTTCCACCGCCGCCGGGTGCATCAACCACATATTGAGGCACTGCATAGCCCGAAGTGAATCCCCGCATGCTTTTTATGATTTCAATACCTTTCGAAATGGGAGTTCTGAAATGAGCAGAGCCGGGAATCGGATCGCATTGATACAGATAATAAGGCCTGACTCTCACTTTCAGCATTTCGTGGGTGAGTTTTTTGTAAACCTCTGGCGTGTCGTTGATGCCTTTGAGCAGCACCGTTTGACTTCCCAGTGGGATTCCGGCATCGGCCAGACGCAGGCAGGCTTCTTTCATTTCAGCAGTGAATTCGTCGGGATGCGTAATGTGCAAGCTGATGTATAATGGGTGAAATTGTTTCAATATATTCACCAACTCAGGAGTGATACGTTGTGGCAAAACAGCCGGCACTTTTGTTCCGATGCGAATGATTTCGACGTGCGGAATGGCGCGCAAACGGCTAAGCAAATATTTCAATCTGCTATCGGACATGGTAAGCGGGTCGCCGCCCGAAAGCAATACATCTCTAACTTCTTGATGAGATGCAATATAATCGATTGCATTGTGCCAATCGCTTATTTTTAAGTGCTTCTTTTCGGCTTTCGAAACCATATGAGTCCGTGTGCAGTAGCGGCAATAGGTACTGCAAAAGCCGGTTCCCAAAAATAAAACCCGGTCGGGATACCGATGCACAATGCATCGTGTGGTATTGTGACTCAATTCGTTAAGCGGATCTGCTTTTTCGCCACGGTTTGTCAGAAGTTCATCCATCAACGGAACAACACTTCTGCGTAAAGGATTATCGAATTCTTTGTCGAAAAGCAGCGAAGCATAGTATGGCGTAATTCTCAAAGGAACCTTTGAATCGTTCAACTGAACCCATTTTTCTTCGTCGCGAAGAGAAAGGATACGCGATAAACTTCTGATTGAAGTGAAGCTATTTCTGATTTGCCACTGCCAATTGTTCCATTGAGCAGTAGTGGCGTTTGGGAAGTATGTTGCGGCAAAAGCACGCGAAGCACTTCCGATAGTGAAACTACCCAGACCTGGAGGTTCTGAGTTGTCTTCGTTAATGAGTGTCTCAAGCGAGACATCGGCCGATTCAGTTCCCATTTTTTATTAAATAAACGCGACAAATGTATGCTATTTTGCGACTAAAAAATCATTGTGAAAAAAATATTTTTTAACGACATAAGTGCTTGATTATTAGGATTAATAAACTGCTTTAGCCGTGGCGTTTTTTGTAATATCCTGTATTTTTCAGATGTTATAAACCTCAAACCATTTGAATGCTTTTTAAAATGCCATTATTCGTCGAAATACAGGTAGTAATAAGCTTCCACATTATCGAGATAAGCTCCGTCGAAACCTGCATTGATGATTTTTTTGATATAGCTGTTGTCGTTGCCAAAAATGATTTCGCGCCATTCGTCTTTCCAGAATTTTACCCAAAATTCGTCGGGATAGCCATCGTATTCTCTTTTTAGCCACGACGGATGGTGTAGTTTCCAATTTTCTTCCCAGTAGTAGCGATAGTTTTCGGCTGAGCCAATACTTATATATGAAATGAGAAGCCGTTGGCCGCCATTTGCTTTGTGACGAATGCTTTGCAGGTCGGTGGTGGTGAGCACATCGTCTCCAAAAAACAAATCGATTAAAATTACATCGTAATTGGTGGCTGCTATTGCCGACAAAAATTCGGCTTTTGTTGAAAAAGCATCGGTGCTTATCAGGTATAAGTAGTTTTTTGCTTGGGCCAGAGTAAAAATATCGTCGGAGTTTTCGTCAACTATGGTGTCGGGGATGTTCAGATAATCGTAGTTGTTCGCATCGCGCACAAAACACAAAAAACCTTCGTTGGCATTGAGCTGATATGCATGACCAATGCTGTTTGGGTCGGTAACCATTTCGGAAACCATCACGGGTTTGCTGCCAACCAACTCGCGGAGCATATCAATTCGTTCCTGATCGGGTTCGTAACTATAGTTGTAAAACAATTCTTCAATGCCAAATCCATCTATTGCACTCAGGTATGCAGCATAGGTGCCATCGGGTTGATACAAATAGTTGAAAGCCAGTTCGGCTCCGTTTTGAGGAATAATAATGAATCCGGGTTTTTGAGCTTTGGCGTAGTTGGAAATATCAATGATGAATTCCTGCATTTTTTCGCCGGCTTTGTCGCTTCGGCGACTTTTAAAACATGAGGAAGAAGTTACGAGAATAGCAATTGCAAAGATGAATTTGAGTCTCATATTGATTTAATTGATTTGCTAAGATAATATAATTTGAAAATCAGGGTATTAAATTGATTGTGTTAATAATGAGAATGTTCGAAGGTTAACTTTCGAACAGCCAATCATTAAAATAGTTTGAGATAATTCAGCAGCTATAAGCTATTTCACATCTTCCCACCACCTCAAAAACTCTTGATTCGGGTCGTTCAAATTCACCATTTCTCCGATTTTGGGAGTGATAATTTGGATGTTTTTGTGCACGCTGTTTTCGGCCAATTTAGTCAAAGGCTCATTCCACGGATGGTTCGAAAGGGCAAATTTGGAGTGATGAACCGGCAAAACTCTTTTGGCTTTCAAATCGATGGCAGCTTGCACTACATCGTCGGGAAGCAAGTGAATGTATCGCCAAAAAACATTGTATTGTCCGTTTTCTAAAATAGCAAGATCGAACCCCCCAAACTTTTCGCCAATTTCCGCAAAATGCTTATCGTAGCCCCCATCTCCGCTGATAAAAATTTTCAGGTTGGGGGTTTGTAGCACAAACGAAGCCCAAAGAGCCTTGTTTCGTTTTGGTCCACGTCCCGAAAAATGCCGCGAAGGAAGCGTATGAACAACCAAATTGTTGCAGAGTTCGAACTGGTCGTTCCAGTCTTGTTCGAAAATGATGTTTTTATCAATTCCCCAATGTTCGAGATGTGCTCCGTTGCCCAACGGACAAACCACATGTTTGATTTTGGTTTTCAACTGCCTGATGGTTTTGAGATCGAGATGATCCCAGTGATCGTGCGTGATTACGAGCAGGTCTGTTTCCGGAATATCGTCGCACGAATAGATGTTCGAACCATTGAATGCTTTCAACATAAATGGAAGTGGCGATGCATTACCACCGAAAACAGGGTCAATCAGAATTTTTTTGCCTTCGAGCTGAACAAAGCACGATGAATGTCCGAACCAAACCACCACATCGCTTTTGGCATCCAATGTCGATAAATCTGTTTTTTCGGTAGGAATAATTGACAATGGTTTTTTGTCGATTCGTTTTTTTAAAACCATACTCCTGAAAACAGTGAAAAAGCCAACATTTTCGGCGAAATTGGGCGTTGGACTCAGATTCTGAAAAGCACCATTTTTGTAGTTGACCGATTTTTCAATTCGCTTCAGCCTTTCGCCCGAAGGTCGTTTGCCGAACATGGGTAGCCGCAGAAAAACTACAACGCCGGCAATTAGCGCGACAATTAGAGCTAAAACGACGAACATCATTTAGGGCATTTCCTCCCAACCTTTGGGTGGAGCCTCTGTTCCTTTTTCAACCGGATGGTCGAACAGCATTTCGGAATTGCCAGGATTTCCATCTTCGAACTGTACCAGATAGCTTTGTCCTATCACACATGCAGGATTTTGTTCGCAATACTGGTGATAGTATTTTCCGTTTACGCTGTACGAATATTCGAGTTGTGCTTTCCCCCGGTTTTGTGAACGTGTTCGGTCGGCTGTGCCTATGGTGTATCGGGGATTATTGCTTCTTTGTTTATCCGAATAGAATTTATACCCGAAATATCCGGCAATAAAGAGTATAAATAAAATGATGTACCACCACTGACGGAAAAACGATTTATTTTTCACAAGCCTGTTTTTGTAAAAATATGAAATTCATTTCTTTTAGAGGTTTTGTTTTTAATACTCTGTTTATTCTGTTTTTAAATAGCATTCACGATTTGTATTGAAGTTGCAAACAAAAACAGCTTCGGTTTTTCAAAGCTGTTTTTGTTTGGGGAGGAGCATTATTTTTGCAAAATCAGAGACTTGGTGTCGATCTTGATATTATCGCAGTACAAGGTATAAAGATAAGCCCCGGAAACATTTAAGGATCCGACACCGATAAGAATTTGTCCATCGCCGGTGGAGCTGATGTCGAATCGATTAATCATGTGTCCTTCAATATCGCTTAAAATAAGATAAGCTTTTTTAGTACTATTGGGAATATGGTAGCGGATAGTTGTAGTTTCGCTGAACGGGTTTGGAGCGTTTTGATATAAACGGGCTTTGTCGGTATTGCTATCGAAATCGTTAAGAGCAGATGCATTACAGCATGCGTCGAGCTGGGCCTGAAGTGAATCGACCCTGTCGGAGAGATCGCTGATCATTTGTTCCAGCGGAGCCAGAATAGACGACAGATCGACTGTGTTCCCGTTGCTGATACTCAGATCGTTTCCGCTCAAAGAGAGTGCTTGCTCATCGGTGTTGTCGCGGTATTCACTCAGATCAATTGTATTGCTTCCCCCGCTGATGCTCAGTATGTCGGAAGCCAGTAAAAGTTCCTGATCATCCGTATTGTCAAGGTACGGTGTGAGGTCAACGGTGTTTATCCCGCCGCTGATGCTGAGAATATCGGAAGCAACGGCCAGTTCCTGATTGTCGGTGTTATCCATAAAAGTACTGAGATCGACTGTATTGCCGTTTGAAATACTGAGATCGTTGGTGGTGAGAGTCAATGTTTGTTCATCGGTGTTGTCGAGATACGGCATGAGGTCAACGGTATTTATCCCGCCGCTGATGCTGAGAATATCGGAAGCAATGGCCAGTTCCTGATTGTCGGTGTTATCCATAAAAACGCTGAGATCGACTGTGTTTCCGTTTGAAATACTGAGATCGTTGGTACTGAGCGAAAGAGTTTGTCCATCAGTGTTATCAAGATACGGTGTGAGGTCAATGGTATTAATCCCACCGCTGATGCTGAGAATATCGGAAGCAACGGCCAGTTCCTGATTGTCGGTGTTATCCATGAAAGCACTGAGATCGATCGTGTTTCCGTTTGAAATACTGAGATTGTTGGTGGCGAGTGTTAATGTCTGCGCATCGGTATTAATATTCATCCAGGCAGTACCGTCCCATGCAAACAGGGCATTATTGGTTGTGTCGAAGATCATCATCCCGGTTTCGTTGAGCGATAAAGCACTTCCGAACGCTGTTTTTTCGGTATCCGTCATTCGGCTAATCAGAAATCCTTTGTTGTTTTCAGCCAGATCGAGTGAAGCATTGCTGTTAGGAGCTTTTGTGCCAATTCCAACCGAGACCCTGTCGAAAGAATTTATGCCTCCCAAAACCATTGTGTTTGCAGAGTCAGCAATTGCATTTGTTCCAATTGCGTATGCGTATTTTTTGTTTGCTTGGGCAAAAGCTCCAATGGCCATTGAACTGTCTGCATTTACTACAGTCAAGCTTCCAATAGACACTGAGTAATCAGAAGTGTTTATGTCCACCTGAAAACCAATCCCAACTGAATGATCCGAATTGGCATCCAGATTGGTTTGGTATCCTATTGCAATTGAGCCATTTCCCCTTGTGTCAATGTCGTTGCCAATCCCTACCGAGAATGCACCAGAATTGTAAGATGAGTACCCGATAATAATCTGATCGTTGTTGGCTGCTTTTGCATACGAACCAATAAAAGTGCAACGACTTCTTGCTGTGTTGTTAAAATCGGCGAATGCCCCAAATCCTGCATTGTCTTCTCCGTCTCTGTTTGTGTAACCTGTAAATGCACCCAAATACGTATTTCGGTTGGCATTTGTAGTAACGTTTGTTCGGTTATTGTCCCATCCCGCATCAGCACCCACAAATGTATTGCAGCTTGCATATTCTGTGGCAGCACCCGAAGCCTGCCCCAGAAATGTGTTGTGATGTCCGATACTACAATCAATTCCTGCCGAATCGCCAACAAATGTATTTCTGTACCCGGTTGTATTATCATATCCGGCTTCGTTTCCGAAAAACGCATTCTGGTATCCGGTGGTGTTTGATCTGCCACTTGATGAGCCGACAGACGTGTTATCGGAACCGGTTGTGTTATTATATCCGGCATCTTCGCCGATAAAGACAAGATCGTGTCCGGTTTCATTGTACAAGCCAGACTCTTCTCCAACAAAGGTATTGTCGTATCCGGTTGTATTGCTCATTCCCGATTGAGTGCCAACAAATGTATTATCGGTTGATGTTGTGTTATTCATACCACTTCTGCAGCCAACAAATACATTGTCGTTGCCCGTAGTATTCAATAATCCGCACTGGAAGCCAAGAAAAGTATTGTCATAAGCGCTTGTTTGGGAGAATCCGCTCCAATTTCCAAGAAAAACATTGTACGATCCACTTGAAAGATAATAGCCCGAAGAGTCGCCTATAGTTACATTGTAATCACCGGTTGTAATGTTTACTCCAGCCCCGGTGCCCAGGGTCTCGTTGTTGATTTGTGCCATCGAAGTGGCAATTGCAGCAAATAAAAGAATCAGAAAAGTAAAAGCTTTCATTTTTTTTGTTTTTGTTTCTGAAAAAAGTGCAGAATAACCGGACGAAAATACCACTTCCCTTTTTGTTTGTCAAAGGAATTCGGTAGATTGCTTTCCGATTTCAGTGAATTACTGTATTTGCTCTGTGAATACAGAGTAATCCGTTCCGGAGAAAAGAGGAAGAAGGTGTTTTGTCTTTTGTTTTTCATCGTATTACACAAATATACGGCTTTTTAAATAATAAAACAGATTGTTTCGTGTAAATTATCTGTGAATTTTTTTTGTATAAATATCCGGCTTCTGTTTTTCTCCGAAAAAATCTGATATTTGTACCCGAATTTCTAACTTCAAAAATCACCAATATGGCCGGAAAAACATTTGCCGAAAAAATTCTGAATGCTCCTACCGGTAGCATTGTTTTTGCGAAACCCGACATTGTGCTGTCGCACGACAACACTGCCAGTATAGCAGGCACTTTCAAAAAAATGAATGGAGCCAAAGTGGCTTATCCCGACCAATTGCTTATTGTGCTCGATCACAATGCACCTCCCACAAGTGCTGGTCTGGCAAACGATTATCAGGCAATTCGCAATATTGTTGAAGAACAGGGAATTACCAAATTCCACGATGTTGGAAAAGGTATTTGTCATCAGATTATGGCCCTTTATGCACGACCCAAAATGATTGTTGTTGGAAGCGACAGTCATACTTGCACAGCAGGAGCATTCAACTCGTTCGCAGCTGGTATCGACCGCACCGAAACAGCCGGTCTTTGGAAAGCCGGCGAAACCTGGTTCCGTGTTCCGGAAAGTATTAAAATAACGCTCACCGGAAAGCTGCAAAAAGGAGTTTATGCAAAAGATCTGGCTTTGTGGATTATTGGAATGATTGGAAGTGCTGGTGCCGATTACATGAGCATTGAATACCATGGCGAAGGCGTGAAAACACTTAGCGTAGCCGATAGAATGACCATTGCAAATCTTGCTTCGGAAATGGGCGCAAAAAATGCAGTTTTTCCAGCCGATGAAGTACTGTCGGAATATCTCGGAAAGCCAACCGAAGGCGTTTGGGCCGATGCCGACGCTCAGTATTTACGCGAAATTAATATCAACCTCAATACTATTTTCCCTGTTGTTTCGGCTCCTCACAATGTCGATAATGTGAAAGCTGTAAGCGAAGTGCTGGGGACTCCTCTCAATCAGGCGGTTATTGGAACTTGCACCAATGGTCGCATCGAAGATTTGCGCGAAGCTGCTGCTGTGATGAAAGGGAAAAAACTTCCTGCCAATTTCCAGTTGCTGGTGATTCCTGCTTCGCAAGAGATTTATATGCAAGCATTTAAAGAAGGCTTGATGGAAGTTTTTGTGGAAGCTGGTGGAACCATTCTTACTCCTTCGTGCGGTCCATGTCTTGGGACCGGACAAGGTATTCCTGCCGATGGCTATACTGTTATTTCGACAGCCAATCGCAATTTCCTCGGTCGTATGGGAAACAAAAACACTTCAATTTATCTGGCTTCGCCTGCAACCGTTGCAGCTTCGGCTCTCGCCGGAAAAATTACTGATCCTCGAGGAATTCAATCGAACGATAAATTTCCTTACAGCATCGAACAAAGCAGCACGGTGACTATTCCCGAAGGCGAAAACCGACTGCTCGGAAACACATGGAATTATACCGATGTTGACAATCTCAACACCGACCAGATGTTTGCCGGAAACCTGACGTACAATATCAAGAGCAGCGAAGGCGACAAAATTATGCCATATCTGTTCAAAGGTTTCGACGAAGCATTTGCCGAAAAAGTGGGAGCCGGGCAACTCATTATGGCCGGAGCCAATTTTGGTTGTGGAAGCTCGCGCGAACATCCTGCTGTTGGACTCGCTTTTGCCGATGTGAAAGCTGTTATCTGCAAATCGGTCAACCGCATTTTCTATCGCTCATCTATCAATCAGGGACTGCCCATTATTGTGCTTCCCGAAGCTGTCGATGCATACAAAGCCGGCGATGCTGTTGAACTTGACTTTGCTGCCGGAAAACTCACCGTTGGCGCTCAAGTATTCACCTTCAGTCCGCTGCCCGAAAAATTGATGAACATTTTCGCCAATAAAGGCCTGGTGAACTTTTACAAGAACAATTAATCAGTAATGTCACACCGAATCCATCAGTAAAATACGTTTTGTAAACTAATTAGAAATGACAAGAAATCAAAAGTCATCCTGAGTGAAAACTTCAACGCCTCAATGGAGTAAAATGTGTTGAAGTTTTTGTATCGAAGGACGGCTTTTGATTCGTCTAACTGATAAAATATCTGTGTGTTACAAAATCGTGTCATAAGAAGCGGTTCAAATAATAATCGGGACGAAGTGCGACTTCTCTTTATACCTTACAATCAGATGAAATACTTTGATATTCATTCTCACAACGGAAATCAAAGTATTTTGGTAACCAGTATTCAAAATGTGATTCCGGGACAAGCCGTTCCGGAATCGCCCTTCTCTGCAGGTTTTCATCCATGGTACGCATCCGATTTTGGCATCGCCGACTTAAAAAAACTTGCCGAAAACAAAAACTGCGTAGCCATTGGTGAGTGCGGACTCGATTCGTTGAAGCTGAATGTATCGTTGCCGGAACAGGAAAAACAATTTCGTGTTCAGCTCGCACTTGCACAAAAAATGAATTTGCCGGTTATTTTACATGTGGTTAGGAGCGAGCAATTACTCGAATCTATTTTTTCCGACTTTCGTAATCTGAGATACATCTGGCACGGTTTCACCGGTAATATTGCAACGGTGAAGCGATTTCTGAAATTCGACATGTATTTTTCGTTTGGACAACGAGGTA